>NZ_POSP01000003.1:0-638029 GCF_002885975.1 Paucibacter aquatile
CCGAGGCCCACACCCATAAGCGGAAAATCCCTTTCAAGGTTTGGGTATTGATTGCCCTTCTTATTGGTTCTCCCATTCTTGGCGTTGTAGGTTTGCGGATTGGCATGGGTTTAGGTAAAGCCGATGCATCTGGCCAAGCTGGTGTTTTTGCGCCTGGTGCAGCATCTGCGCCTATTGCCACTGTGGGCGGCCAGGCCCAGCAGGCGAGGGCATCCACGCCCGTCGAATACGCGCAGGCCTATCAGCCGCGCATTGAGGGCTTGCCTCATACGGCCCCGGCCTACGATGAGGTAACCAAGCCGACACAGGCCCCATACCCTGCGGCATGCATCGCCAGCAAAAGCGCTGCGGCTGCTGGTCGCAGCAGGGCACGAAATTGGACACGCCGGAGAGCCTTTGTCGCTCCATCGCTGATGGCGGGTTTTTCATCGCGTGGGCTGGTGTCTCGGTGCCCGCGCATGCCGTCGCTGAGCCTGCCAAACAGCCAGCAGAGCCACCGGCTACGGTCAAGCAATAGCGGGGCTGGGGCGTGCCCCAGTGAGCCCGTAGGGCGTTGCTTGGGTCTGTCCAGCAGAAAGGCCTGAGGCGTAGCCATTGCGGGCAATGGCCTAGCCGAGGGCCGTTCTGTCGTTCGCGGGGTGTGTTCGTCCAAGTGGCGCAGTCGTGTTCCGCGTCATCAATGCAATCTGCTCCCGCAGTTGCCTGACTCTCGCCATAGGCCTCGTTGGTCTGAATGGCCATTGGTGTTCGGTGGCCATCTCGCAATCCCAAACGCTGTGGCCTTCGCGCGACAGCCACCACAAAGCCAGGCGGGCTATCCGTGGTGCTTTCTCTTCTCCAGCGGTCGGCGGTGCGTCGGGATACGCCTAGTTTTTTGGCGATTTCATGTGCTGATGGTTCCAATGTCGGCCAGTAGATCGGCCATTGAACCGGGGTCTTGGGCAGTCGATTAAGCATGATTGCCTATCGGCTGCGGCCGCAAAATTCCTGAGGCAATAAGTCGCAGCTTTGTCAAGCCTCGGCGCAGCCAAAGGCGACAATGTGTAGTCTGTCCGGTCAATGGGAATTGACCGTTATCACCGATGCCTGCTGCGTTTGCGGGGCTTGGAGTCGTGGACAAATTGACCACGAAAAAAAGGGCAAAGATGCTGCTTAGACCATGCTTGAAAGGGTTCCTGCGTGGCATGTTTGCCAGCTCTTGCAGTTCCCAAAGCTCAGCGGCCTCCATCTGAACGAGCGTTGCGAGCGCTTCTAGCTTTGCCTTTGGCAGCGGCTTTTTCCCTTGCTTCGCCAGGCTGATCCAGCCGGATGCAATGTCTAGCTCTCGTGCGAGTGCGTTTTGCCCTCCGCACTTTTCAGCGGCGTTGTCAATCACCCGTCCGAATGTTTCCACTTTTATCTCCGGCTGGTTAACCTCCGGTCGCTTACCTTTTTTGGTAAGCGCTTCCCGGTTTTGGAAAGTAGCAGGTTAGCACGGGGGCATGGCGTCACTTTTCTCCGAAAGCGCTGCCAGCAGCTCGCCCTCGTCGGGAATGTTCTTGAAGCGCAAAACCTTGATTCCGGCTTTTGTTAGCAGCTGATCGCGTCTCTGGTCTAGGTGTTCTCGTCCTCTGTGGCTTTCGTCATCGAGTTCGATAACAGCGGCGACTTCGAAGGCTTTCGAGCAGATCACGAAGTCAGCGACTTTTCTGTCAAACGTCGCTCTGGTTGGTCTGTCTCGAGTGTCCAGCAGTGCAGAAAACGAAACCTGCGCTAACACAACCCGATCAGGTAATGCGTTTTTCAAGCGGAAGTACATCCCTTGTTCTCGTTTCGTAAGGGGTGTTCGTTTCCATAGCTTGCCTGTTGCTCTCGGTCGGCGCCGTGCTTTGACCAATAGAAAAACGGTCAGTACCACGGCAAGGGGCCATAGCACCTCCGCGATCTGGTGAAGCGTCATCTTCATTTTTCGTACTTATTGGAGCCAACCATGATTCAAATCACCATCGCTCAGACCACCGTCAAGGAGTTCAAGGGCAACAGCAAGACGACCGGCAAGCCGTATCACTTGCGCATGCAAACAGGCTATGCGCATACCGTCGACAAGGATGGTAACAAGCCGCCGTACCCCGAGAAATTTGACCTGATGCTGGACGGCGAACAGCAGCCGTACAGCCCCGGTGATTACCAGCTGCACCCGTCGAGCCTGTACGTGGACCGTGATGGCCGTCTTGCGGTGTCGGCGCGGTTGGCTCCCGTTGCCCGCAAGCCTGCCACGGCCTGACGGGTGCACCCATGGACGGCATGGAAACCGCGATTCACGCGGCACAGCTCGCCCTGCTGCGTATGTCGATGGCTGCGGCCTTGCGCTCTGCCATGGCTGATGACGATCAGATTTTGAGCATTACCGTTGCGGCTCGGCCAGGGCAGGGCGGCGATGTAGACATTGACGTTGAGCTGTGCGGCCAGGCTGGCTTTCCTGTCGGGGGTTACTCGCTGTGAGTCACTCCGCCCACGTGCAAGCCTACGCCGTCGCTAGTTCCTTGGAGCTGGCGGCGGTGCGCGTCCATGAGCTGGACATGATGGGGCGCGGTTTGGATCGCGGTGCCGCTCAAGTAATCGCACAGTCACGCAGCGAGCAAATGCGGCATTGGGCACAGGCCCGCCAGGGCCTCGACGGCGCGAAAGCGCCGGGGCTTGTCTCAGTTCCAACAAGTCCCGAAAGGGCGTCTGAAGAGGCTGTATCGGCCCGCGTAGCGGCAGAGCGCGACGAACTGGCCGACACCCTGGAGTGTTTTGCCATCGACAAAGCGAAGCGACGTTTAGCGCTCTTGCGTCGGTCGGTGGGCTTTGCGGCTCGTTGCCATGCGATCACCGAGAAGGGCCACCGCTCGGATGTGCCGTGGATGGTCACGCTCACCTATGCCCCTGGTCAGCTCTGGTCCTCGCGTCATGTCTCTGACGCGCTACGGGCTATGTATCACTGGTGCAAACGTAAGGGAATCCCGTTTCGTTACGTTTGGATCGCTGAAATCCAAGACGGCAAGCGCCGGGCCGATGGCAAGGGCCGCGACTGCATCCACTACCACATTGTTGTGTGGTTGCCGGTTGGCGTGCGGTGCCCTCATTTCGACCGGCGCGGGTGGTGGCCGTATGGCATGAGTCGCAGCGATGCGCCTCAGAAGGTGGGTAACGCGGTGGGCTATCTGCTGCATTACCTGAAGAAAGACAAGAACTTGGCAGCAATGCCGAAAGGGGCGCGAGCTTATGGCGTCGGTGGCTTGGATCACGCTTCTAGGCGTGCTCGTCGTTGGCTTGGTCTGCCTGCGTTTGTGCAGGCGAATTCTGACATCAGCGACCAATGGCGCAGAGCGGAGGGCGGCGGCTGGATTAGCCCAAGCGGTCGCCACTATGCCTCCGAGTTTCGGCGCGTCGTGCTTGCGGGCGTTGAGGCATTGCAGCGCGTCTGCACCCATACAAGGGCCATTGCAGCCTCTGGCCCGTTCTGTTGGCTTTCGCGGGGGGGTGTGAGCCATGCCTAATGGCTATCAGCAGGGGGCTGTGTGTTTTCCCACGGTCAAGGACGCAGCGCAGGCGTATGTGAACACTTTGCCGCCTGTATCTGCCGTCACTCAGACTAACTGCCCGTTTATGGGGACTTACCTTGTGTCTGGCACTGCTGATCGTGCCTGGGTTCAGGTGTATTGGTCCAAGGTCACCGGTGGTACTTGCAACACGGACCTTATCGGATAAGGGTCCGTGTTGCAAGTACCACCGGTGACCTTGGACCAATACACCTGAACCCAGGCACGATCAGCAGTGCCAGACACAAGGTAAGTCCCCATAAACGGGCAGTTAGTCTGAGTGACGGCAGATACAGGCGGCAAAGTGTTCACATACGCCTGCGCTGCGTCCTTGACCGTGGGAAAACACACAGCCCCCTGCTGATAGCCATTAGGCATGGCTCACACCCCCCCGCGAAAGCCAACAGAACGGGCCAGAGGCTGCAATGGCCCTTGTATGGGTGCAGACGCGCTGCAATGCCTCAACGCCCGCAAGCACGACGCGCCGAAACTCGGAGGCATAGTGGCGACCGCTTGGGCTAATCCAGCCGCCGCCCTCCGCTCTGCGCCATTGGTCGCTGATGTCAGAATTCGCCTGCACAAACGCAGGCAGACCAAGCCAACGACGAGCACGCCTAGAAGCGTGATCCAAGCCACCGACGCCATAAGCTCGCGCCCCTTTCGGCATTGCTGCCAAGTTCTTGTCTTTCTTCAGGTAATGCAGCAGATAGCCCACCGCGTTACCCACCTTCTGAGGCGCATCGCTGCGACTCATGCCATACGGCCACCACCCGCGCCGGTCGAAATGAGGGCACCGCACGCCAACCGGCAACCACACAACAATGTGGTAGTGGATGCAGTCGCGGCCCTTGCCATCGGCCCGGCGCTTGCCGTCTTGGATTTCAGCGATCCAAACGTAACGAAACGGGATTCCCTTACGTTTGCACCAGTGATACATAGCCCGTAGCGCGTCAGAGACATGACGCGAGGACCAGAGCTGACCAGGGGCATAGGTGAGCGTGACCATCCACGGCACATCCGAGCGGTGGCCCTTCTCGGTGATCGCATGGCAACGAGCCGCAAAGCCCACCGACCGACGCAAGAGCGCTAAACGTCGCTTCGCTTTGTCGATGGCAAAACACTCCAGGGTGTCGGCCAGTTCGTCGCGCTCTGCCGCTACGCGGGCCGATACAGCCTCTTCAGACGCCCTTTCGGGACTTGTTGGAACTGAGACAAGCCCCGGCGCTTTCGCGCCGTCGAGGCCCTGGCGGGCCTGTGCCCAATGCCGCATTTGCTCGCTGCGTGACTGTGCGATTACTTGAGCGGCACCGCGATCCAAACCGCGCCCCATCATGTCCAGCTCATGGACGCGCACCGCCGCCAGCTCCAAGGAACTAGCGACGGCGTAGGCTTGCACGTGGGCGGAGTGACTCACAGCGAGTAACCCCCGACAGGAAAGCCAGCCTGGCCGCACAGCTCAACGTCAATGTCTACATCGCCGCCCTGCCCTGGCCGAGCCGCAACGGTAATGCTCAAAATCTGATCGTCATCAGCCATGGCAGAGCGCAAGGCCGCAGCCATCGACATACGCAGCAGGGCGAGCTGTGCCGCGTGAATCGCGGTTTCCATGCCGTCCATGGGTGCACCCGTCAGGCCGTGGCAGGCTTGCGGGCAACGGGAGCCAACCGCGCCGACACCGCAAGACGGCCATCACGGTCCACGTACAGGCTCGACGGGTGCAGCTGGTAATCACCGGGGCTGTACGGCTGCTGTTCGCCGTCCAGCATCAGGTCAAATTTCTCGGGGTACGGCGGCTTGTTACCATCCTTGTCGACGGTATGCGCATAGCCTGTTTGCATGCGCAAGTGATACGGCTTGCCGGTCGTCTTGCTGTTGCCCTTGAACTCCTTGACGGTGGTCTGAGCGATGGTGATTTGAATCATGGTTGGCTCCAATAAGTACGAAAAATGAAGATGACGCTTCACCAGATCGCGGAGGTGCTATGGCCCCTTGCCGTGGTACTGACCGTTTTTCTATTGGTCAAAGCACGGCGCCGACCGAGAGCAACAGGCAAGCTATGGAAACGAACACCCCTTACGAAACGAGAACAAGGGATGTACTTCCGCTTGAAAAACGCATTACCTGATCGGGTTGTGTTAGCGCAGGTTTCGTTTTCTGCACTGCTGGACACTCGAGACAGACCAACCAGAGCGACGTTTGACAGAAAAGTCGCTGACTTCGTGATCTGCTCGAAAGCCTTCGAAGTCGCCGCTGTTATCGAACTCGATGACGAAAGCCACAGAGGACGAGAACACCTAGACCAGAGACGCGATCAGCTGCTAACAAAAGCCGGAATCAAGGTTTTGCGCTTCAAGAACATTCCCGACGAGGGCGAGCTGCTGGCAGCGCTTTCGGAGAAAAGTGACGCCATGCCCCCGTGCTAACCTGCTACTTTCCAAAACCGGGAAGCGCTTACCAAAAAAAGGTAAGCGACCGGAGGTTAACCAGCCGGAGATAAAAGTGGAAACATTCGGACGGGTGATTGACAACGCCGCTGAAAAGTGCGGAGGGCAAAACGCACTCGCACGAGAGCTAGACATTGCATCCGGCTGGATCAGCCTGGCGAAGCAAGGGAAAAAGCCGCTGCCAAAGGCAAAGCTAGAAGCGCTCGCAACGCTCGTTCAGATGGAGGCCGCTGAGCTTTGGGAACTGCAAGAGCTGGCAAACATGCCACGCAGGAACCCTTTCAAGCATGGTCTAAGCAGCATCTTTGCCCTTTTTTTCGTGGTCAATTTGTCCACGACTCCAAGCCCCGCAAACGCAGCAGGCATCGGTGATAACGGTCAATTCCCATTGACCGGACAGACTACACATTGTCGCCTTTGGCTGCGCCGAGGCTTGACAAAGCTGCGACTTATTGCCTCAGGAATTTTGCGGCCGCAGCCGATAGGCAATCATGCTTAATCGACTGCCCAAAGACCCCGGTTCAATGGCCGATCTACTGGCCGACATTGGCAACCCATCAGCACATGAAATCGCCAAAAAACTAGGCGTATCCCGACGCACCGCCGACCGCTGGAGAACCGAGAAAGCACCACGGATAGCCCGCCTGGCTTTGTGGTGGCTGTCGCGCGAAGGCCACAGCGTTTGGGATTGCGAGATGGCCACCCGAACACAAATGGCCATTCAGACCAACGAGGCGCTATGGCGAGAAGTCAGGCAACTGCGGGAGCAGATTGCATTGATGACGCGGAACACGACTGCGCCACTTGGACGAACACACCCCGCGAACGACAGAACGGCCCTCGGCTAGGCCATTGCCCGCAATGGCTACGCCTCAGGCCTTTCTGCTGGACAGACCCAAGCAACGCCCTACGGGCTCACTGGGGCACGCCCCAGCCCCCGCTATTGCTTGACCGTAGCCGGTGGCTCTGCTGGCTGTTTGGCAGGCTCAGCGACGGCATGCGCGGGCACCGAGACACCAGCCCACGCGATGAAAAACCCGCCATCAGCGATGGAGCGACAAAGGCTCTCCGGCGTGTCCAATTTCGTGCCCTGCTGCGACCAGCAGCCGCAGCGCTTTTTGCTGGCGATGCATGCCGCAGGGTATGGGGCCTGTGTCGGCTTGGTTACCTCATCGTAGGCCGGGGCCGTATGAGGCAAGCCCTCAATGCGCGGCTGATAGGCCTGCGCGTATTCGACGGGCGTGGATGCCCTCGCCTGCTGGGCCTGGCCGCCCACAGTGGCAATAGGCGCAGATGCTGCACCAGGCGCAAAAACACCAGCTTGGCCAGATGCATCGGCTTTACCTAAACCCATGCCAATCCGCAAACCTACAACGCCAAGAATGGGAGAACCAATAAGAAGGGCAATCAATACCCAAACCTTGAAAGGGATTTTCCGCTTATGGGTGTGGGCCTCGGCGCTTTTGTAGTAGGCGTAAGCCTTTTTATTGAATTTGTATAGATGCTTGATCGAATCGGTGCGGGTTTTATCGCAGTTATCTTTCACTGCGCCCCATTCATGCACCGTCGATACCTGCATACCGAATTTGCGAACAGCGTGCAGATGGCGACCGACCAGGCGACGAATACCAACATGCAATTGGCTAGGGTGCTGGCAAATAAGTACCAGGTCAATGCCCTTGCCCCGGTGGGTTTCCATCGCAGGCTCAGCCCAAACTGGGGCGGCCTGGCTGGTAGGCCGAGGCCGAAAGCCTGGCACTTTCTGGCATTCATCGATGACGACAATACTGCCAGGCGGGCAGCTGGGCCATTCCTCAACCTTAATAGGCGTCCACGGCAATGTCAGCTCAACGATACCCGGGGCGGAATCGTCGCCCTGATCGCGCTGGACATAGAAAATAGGCCGCTGCGTTTGCTGGCGCAAAACCTCCAGCCGGTCGATTGTGTAAAGGCTCTTGCATGCACCAGGCAAGCCCGTCTGTAGCTCAATCATTTAACCACCTGGCGAGCGCTGGATTGATTTAACGATGGTCCCACTCTGCAAACCACTCACGACAAGTGAAGCCATCCAGGCGCTGAAATAGACATTGATGACAGCGGGCACCTGCAATAACTGAATGACCGTATATACATCGCCTGGCAGCGCCGCGAACTTTTGCGAGGCCTGATCGCGTATCCATTCAGCTGTCAAATTGACGCCCTGATAAGCAACAAAACCAACGCCGAGACTTACCAATACCCGACCAACGAGAGTACCGACAGCAGCAGTAATGCCGCCGATGATAGAACCAATAAGCAGGGGTACACCGAGAGGCAAAGGCATGATCAGAACTTTCTAAATACGAAGAAACCAGCATGGAGCAGCGAAAAGGCAAACGCCATGTGCCCCATCCAGCGCAGCGGATCGCACAGCTTAGAAAAAGGAATCACAGCCGATTTACCCGCGACAGATACTGTCTTATCAGCCAGGCAAGACGCCGCACCCTCTTGAGGCCGGAACAAGCTGCCGAACGATTGCGACTCCAAACCCTTGAGGGGATGCCCATCTGGCTGGGCCTGGCTGTTCATCGCAGCGTCACCAACCTCTGAAAGCGCGTTAGGCGTGTCGTATAACTGGCAATTGCGTTGATGAATTTCGCGAGCCATGGCGCACTGAACAGCGTCACCGTCACACGTATAGCCGCCGCCACAATTACCACCCCACCGGCCCTCTTTACAAATCTGTAACCCGGGGTTTTCTTGACAGAAATTTTCTTTCGGTTTTTCCTGACTGGCAGTACCCACAACAGTCCCATTTTTATCAGTGACCGTGGTAGTAGTCGTGCAAGTTGATTGATTACATACTGTGTTTGTGGTGGCAGTTCCCCCATCAGGCAAATTAGGGCCGCCAGGCGTAGTATTGCCAGCAGCAGCACCAGAAGCAGAAGTCGAAGCGCCAGGAATAGAAGTAGAAGCACAAGGCACACAGACCTGAGTACCGTTAATAGTCCCGGGACATTGACCGGCGGGACATTGCTTAGGAGCCTCAGAAGTGGTTTCGCCAGTATTGGCACCATCGCCGCCAACTTTGCCGCCGCAGGCCTGGCCGGTGTATTTGTACGGCCAGGACATATAGAGAGAACCATCAGGAGCGGCCTTAACAGATGCCGGATTAACGCCGCAGCCATCCATGCATTGCTCGCCGGGGTTTTCTATTTTGCGATCAGGCTGCGTAACAGCGGAATACGAGCCCTTTACAGGGCACGAATATGGATTGCAGCTCAAGCCGTCGCCCGAAGGCTTGAAACCTTGATTGCATTCACAGAGCTTATTAGGCAGCTCGGTGGAATTCGCAGGGCACATAGAAACATTTTGCTGCTTAGCCTGGCGAACCCAAGAATAAGAACCATACCCAGGTTCCATATATGAGCCGCTGCAATTGGCAACGCCGCTAGTTCCCTCGCCAGAACCACACTGCAAAGGCGTAATAATCGTTTTGCCCTTTGTTTCAGCCTGCCAAGCTGGAGAACAAGCAGCATAAGGACTGGCACCAGCACCAGAGCCGCATTGCCAACCAGCTTGGACCTGGGGAATAGACCGACCAAATGCCGCGACCTGGCCGCACATAAGCACCAGGCCGAATAAAACAATCAATCGTTTAAAAGTATCCACAGGCCACCCAGTAAAGCCAGAATTACATATATGCCCATCTCACACCCCCCCTTATTAATGACCTGGCACGCAAACCATTAAAAAAGGGGCCGAAGCCCCGGAAGATCAAGCGGCGCGAGCCATCCACTTGAAAACCTTGGTCGCCACCACCACTCCGAACACGGCCAAGCCGATGACGAGCACGGCAGCGCCGGCCTCGGTGATGGTGGCAACAGCCGCGGTGGTGTCGATCGCAGCATGGGAAGCGGTGGAGCCAACCAGCGAGCCAACGGCAACCAGGCCAGCGCGAGCCTTCTTGTTTGCGACAACGCGAGCGAACATCTTGTTCATGAAATTTCCCTTTCAGGTGTGCCGTCAGTGTTGAGAGCGCGGGCCAAAGCTTTAAGACACCAAGCACTCACCCAGACTGCGGCGACGGCACCCGCAATCGAGGCCCCATCCTCTAGGGATAGGTGAAAAGGAGATGAATCGATAGAGCACGGAACAGCGTAATATTCAAAGGATGAAGGAAGTACCGTGTTGCAAGTACCACCGGTGACCTTGGACCAATACACCTGAACCCAGGCACGATCAGCAGTGCCAGACACAAGGTAAGTCCCCATAAACGGGCAGTTAGTCTGAGTGACGGCAGATACAGGCGGCAAAGTGTTCACATACGCCTGCGCTGCGTCCTTGACCGTGGGAAAACACACAGCCCCCTGCTGATAGCCATTAGGCATGGCTCACACCCCCCCGCGAAAGCCAACAGAACGGGCCAGAGGCTGCAATGGCCCTTGTATGGGTGCAGACGCGCTGCAATGCCTCAACGCCCGCAAGCACGACGCGCCGAAACTCGGAGGCATAGTGGCGACCGCTTGGGCTAATCCAGCCGCCGCCCTCCGCTCTGCGCCATTGGTCGCTGATGTCAGAATTCGCCTGCACAAACGCAGGCAGACCAAGCCAACGACGAGCACGCCTAGAAGCGTGATCCAAGCCACCGACGCCATAAGCTCGCGCCCCTTTCGGCATTGCTGCCAAGTTCTTGTCTTTCTTCAGGTAATGCAGCAGATAGCCCACCGCGTTACCCACCTTCTGAGGCGCATCGCTGCGACTCATGCCATACGGCCACCACCCGCGCCGGTCGAAATGAGGGCACCGCACGCCAACCGGCAACCACACAACAATGTGGTAGTGGATGCAGTCGCGGCCCTTGCCATCGGCCCGGCGCTTGCCGTCTTGGATTTCAGCGATCCAAACGTAACGAAACGGGATTCCCTTACGTTTGCACCAGTGATACATAGCCCGTAGCGCGTCAGAGACATGACGCGAGGACCAGAGCTGACCAGGGGCATAGGTGAGCGTGACCATCCACGGCACATCCGAGCGGTGGCCCTTCTCGGTGATCGCATGGCAACGAGCCGCAAAGCCCACCGACCGACGCAAGAGCGCTAAACGTCGCTTCGCTTTGTCGATGGCAAAACACTCCAGGGTGTCGGCCAGTTCGTCGCGCTCTGCCGCTACGCGGGCCGATACAGCCTCTTCAGACGCCCTTTCGGGACTTGTTGGAACTGAGACAAGCCCCGGCGCTTTCGCGCCGTCGAGGCCCTGGCGGGCCTGTGCCCAATGCCGCATTTGCTCGCTGCGTGACTGTGCGATTACTTGAGCGGCACCGCGATCCAAACCGCGCCCCATCATGTCCAGCTCATGGACGCGCACCGCCGCCAGCTCCAAGGAACTAGCGACGGCGTAGGCTTGCACGTGGGCGGAGTGACTCACAGCGAGTAACCCCCGACAGGAAAGCCAGCCTGGCCGCACAGCTCAACGTCAATGTCTACATCGCCGCCCTGCCCTGGCCGAGCCGCAACGGTAATGCTCAAAATCTGATCGTCATCAGCCATGGCAGAGCGCAAGGCCGCAGCCATCGACATACGCAGCAGGGCGAGCTGTGCCGCGTGAATCGCGGTTTCCATGCCGTCCATGGGTGCACCCGTCAGGCCGTGGCAGGCTTGCGGGCAACGGGAGCCAACCGCGCCGACACCGCAAGACGGCCATCACGGTCCACGTACAGGCTCGACGGGTGCAGCTGGTAATCACCGGGGCTGTACGGCTGCTGTTCGCCGTCCAGCATCAGGTCAAATTTCTCGGGGTACGGCGGCTTGTTACCATCCTTGTCGACGGTATGCGCATAGCCTGTTTGCATGCGCAAGTGATACGGCTTGCCGGTCGTCTTGCTGTTGCCCTTGAACTCCTTGACGGTGGTCTGAGCGATGGTGATTTGAATCATGGTTGGCTCCAATAAGTACGAAAAATGAAGATGACGCTTCACCAGATCGCGGAGGTGCTATGGCCCCTTGCCGTGGTACTGACCGTTTTTCTATTGGTCAAAGCACGGCGCCGACCGAGAGCAACAGGCAAGCTATGGAAACGAACACCCCTTACGAAACGAGAACAAGGGATGTACTTCCGCTTGAAAAACGCATTACCTGATCGGGTTGTGTTAGCGCAGGTTTCGTTTTCTGCACTGCTGGACACTCGAGACAGACCAACCAGAGCGACGTTTGACAGAAAAGTCGCTGACTTCGTGATCTGCTCGAAAGCCTTCGAAGTCGCCGCTGTTATCGAACTCGATGACGAAAGCCACAGAGGACGAGAACACCTAGACCAGAGACGCGATCAGCTGCTAACAAAAGCCGGAATCAAGGTTTTGCGCTTCAAGAACATTCCCGACGAGGGCGAGCTGCTGGCAGCGCTTTCGGAGAAAAGTGACGCCATGCCCCCGTGCTAACCTGCTACTTTCCAAAACCGGGAAGCGCTTACCAAAAAAAGGTAAGCGACCGGAGGTTAACCAGCCGGAGATAAAAGTGGAAACATTCGGACGGGTGATTGACAACGCCGCTGAAAAGTGCGGAGGGCAAAACGCACTCGCACGAGAGCTAGACATTGCATCCGGCTGGATCAGCCTGGCGAAGCAAGGGAAAAAGCCGCTGCCAAAGGCAAAGCTAGAAGCGCTCGCAACGCTCGTTCAGATGGAGGCCGCTGAGCTTTGGGAACTGCAAGAGCTGGCAAACATGCCACGCAGGAACCCTTTCAAGCATGGTCTAAGCAGCATCTTTGCCCTTTTTTTCGTGGTCAATTTGTCCACGACTCCAAGCCCCGCAAACGCAGCAGGCATCGGTGATAACGGTCAATTCCCATTGACCGGACAGACTACACATTGTCGCCTTTGGCTGCGCCGAGGCTTGACAAAGCTGCGACTTATTGCCTCAGGAATTTTGCGGCCGCAGCCGATAGGCAATCATGCTTAATCGACTGCCCAAAGACCCCGGTTCAATGGCCGATCTACTGGCCGACATTGGCAACCCATCAGCACATGAAATCGCCAAAAAACTAGGCGTATCCCGACGCACCGCCGACCGCTGGAGAACCGAGAAAGCACCACGGATAGCCCGCCTGGCTTTGTGGTGGCTGTCGCGCGAAGGCCACAGCGTTTGGGATTGCGAGATGGCCACCCGAACACAAATGGCCATTCAGACCAACGAGGCGCTATGGCGAGAAGTCAGGCAACTGCGGGAGCAGATTGCATTGATGACGCGGAACACGACTGCGCCACTTGGACGAACACACCCCGCGAACGACAGAACGGCCCTCGGCTAGGCCATTGCCCGCAATGGCTACGCCTCAGGCCTTTCTGCTGGACAGACCCAAGCAACGCCCTACGGGCTCACTGGGGCACGCCCCAGCCCCCGCTATTGCTTGACCGTAGCCGGTGGCTCTGCTGGCTGTTTGGCAGGCTCAGCGACGGCATGCGCGGGCACCGAGACACCAGCCCACGCGATGAAAAACCCGCCATCAGCGATGGAGCGACAAAGGCTCTCCGGCGTGTCCAATTTCGTGCCCTGCTGCGACCAGCAGCCGCAGCGCTTTTTGCTGGCGATGCATGCCGCAGGGTATGGGGCCTGTGTCGGCTTGGTTACCTCATCGTAGGCCGGGGCCGTATGAGGCAAGCCCTCAATGCGCGGCTGATAGGCCTGCGCGTATTCGACGGGCGTGGATGCCCTCGCCTGCTGGGCCTGGCCGCCCACAGTGGCAATAGGCGCAGATGCTGCACCAGGCGCAAAAACACCAGCTTGGCCAGATGCATCGGCTTTACCTAAACCCATGCCAATCCGCAAACCTACAACGCCAAGAATGGGAGAACCAATAAGAAGGGCAATCAATACCCAAACCTTGAAAGGGATTTTCCGCTTATGGGTGTGGGCCTCGGCGCTTTTGTAGTAGGCGTAAGCCTTTTTATTGAATTTGTATAGATGCTTGATCGAATCGGTGCGGGTTTTATCGCAGTTATCTTTCACTGCGCCCCATTCATGCACCGTCGATACCTGCATACCGAATTTGCGAACAGCGTGCAGATGGCGACCGACCAGGCGACGAATACCAACATGCAATTGGCTAGGGTGCTGGCAAATAAGTACCAGGTCAATGCCCTTGCCCCGGTGGGTTTCCATCGCAGGCTCAGCCCAAACTGGGGCGGCCTGGCTGGTAGGCCGAGGCCGAAAGCCTGGCACTTTCTGGCATTCATCGATGACGACAATACTGCCAGGCGGGCAGCTGGGCCATTCCTCAACCTTAATAGGCGTCCACGGCAATGTCAGCTCAACGATACCCGGGGCGGAATCGTCGCCCTGATCGCGCTGGACATAGAAAATAGGCCGCTGCGTTTGCTGGCGCAAAACCTCCAGCCGGTCGATTGTGTAAAGGCTCTTGCATGCACCAGGCAAGCCCGTCTGTAGCTCAATCATTTAACCACCTGGCGAGCGCTGGATTGATTTAACGATGGTCCCACTCTGCAAACCACTCACGACAAGTGAAGCCATCCAGGCGCTGAAATAGACATTGATGACAGCGGGCACCTGCAATAACTGAATGACCGTATATACATCGCCTGGCAGCGCCGCGAACTTTTGCGAGGCCTGATCGCGTATCCATTCAGCTGTCAAATTGACGCCCTGATAAGCAACAAAACCAACGCCGAGACTTACCAATACCCGACCAACGAGAGTACCGACAGCAGCAGTAATGCCGCCGATGATAGAACCAATAAGCAGGGGTACACCGAGAGGCAAAGGCATGATCAGAACTTTCTAAATACGAAGAAACCAGCATGGAGCAGCGAAAAGGCAAACGCCATGTGCCCCATCCAGCGCAGCGGATCGCACAGCTTAGAAAAAGGAATCACAGCCGATTTACCCGCGACAGATACTGTCTTATCAGCCAGGCAAGACGCCGCACCCTCTTGAGGCCGGAACAAGCTGCCGAACGATTGCGACTCCAAACCCTTGAGGGGATGCCCATCTGGCTGGGCCTGGCTGTTCATCGCAGCGTCACCAACCTCTGAAAGCGCGTTAGGCGTGTCGTATAACTGGCAATTGCGTTGATGAATTTCGCGAGCCATGGCGCACTGAACAGCGTCACCGTCACACGTATAGCCGCCGCCACAATTACCACCCCACCGGCCCTCTTTACAAATCTGTAACCCGGGGTTTTCTTGACAGAAATTTTCTTTCGGTTTTTCCTGACTGGCAGTACCCACAACAGTCCCATTTTTATCAGTGACCGTGGTAGTAGTCGTGCAAGTTGATTGATTACATACTGTGTTTGTGGTGGCAGTTCCCCCATCAGGCAAATTAGGGCCGCCAGGCGTAGTATTGCCAGCAGCAGCACCAGAAGCAGAAGTCGAAGCGCCAGGAATAGAAGTAGAAGCACAAGGCACACAGACCTGAGTACCGTTAATAGTCCCGGGACATTGACCGGCGGGACATTGCTTAGGAGCCTCAGAAGTGGTTTCGCCAGTATTGGCACCATCGCCGCCAACTTTGCCGCCGCAGGCCTGGCCGGTGTATTTGTACGGCCAGGACATATAGAGAGAACCATCAGGAGCGGCCTTAACAGATGCCGGATTAACGCCGCAGCCATCCATGCATTGCTCGCCGGGGTTTTCTATTTTGCGATCAGGCTGCGTAACAGCGGAATACGAGCCCTTTACAGGGCACGAATATGGATTGCAGCTCAAGCCGTCGCCCGAAGGCTTGAAACCTTGATTGCATTCACAGAGCTTATTAGGCAGCTCGGTGGAATTCGCAGGGCACATAGAAACATTTTGCTGCTTAGCCTGGCGAACCCAAGAATAAGAACCATACCCAGGTTCCATATATGAGCCGCTGCAATTGGCAACGCCGCTAGTTCCCTCGCCAGAACCACACTGCAAAGGCGTAATAATCGTTTTGCCCTTTGTTTCAGCCTGCCAAGCTGGAGAACAAGCAGCATAAGGACTGGCACCAGCACCAGAGCCGCATTGCCAACCAGCTTGGACCTGGGGAATAGACCGACCAAATGCCGCGACCTGGCCGCACATAAGCACCAGGCCGAATAAAACAATCAATCGTTTAAAAGTATCCACAGGCCACCCAGTAAAGCCAGAATTACATATATGCCCATCTCACACCCCCCCTTATTAATGACCTGGCACGCAAACCATTAAAAAAGGGGCCGAAGCCCCGGAAGATCAAGCGGCGCGAGCCATCCACTTGAAAACCTTGGTCGCCACCACCACTCCGAACACGGCCAAGCCGATGACGAGCACGGCAGCGCCGGCCTCGGTGATGGTGGCAACAGCCGCGGTGGTGTCGATCGCAGCATGGGAAGCGGTGGAGCCAACCAGCGAGCCAACGGCAACCAGGCCAGCGCGAGCCTTCTTGTTTGCGACAACGCGAGCGAACATCTTGTTCATGAAATTTCCCTTTCAGGTGTGCCGTCAGTGTTGAGAGCGCGGGCCAAAGCTTTAAGACACCAAGCACTCACCCAGACTGCGGCGACGGCACCCGCAATCGAGGCCCCATCCTCTAGGGATAGGTGAAAAGGAGATGAATCGATAGAGCACGGAACAGCGTAATATTCAAAGGATGAAGGAAGTACCGTGTTGCAAGTACCACCGGTGACCTTGGACCAATACACCTGAACCCAGGCACGATCAGCAGTGCCAGACACAAGGTAAGTCCCCATAAACGGGCAGTTAGTCTGAGTGACGGCAGATACAGGCGGCAAAGTGTTCACATACGCCTGCGCTGCGTCCTTGACCGTGGGAAAACACACAGCCCCCTGCTGATAGCCATTAGGCATGGCTCACACCCCCCCGCGAAAGCCAACAGAACGGGCCAGAGGCTGCAATGGCCCTTGTATGGGTGCAGACGCGCTGCAATGCCTCAACGCCCGCAAGCACGACGCGCCGAAACTCGGAGGCATAGTGGCGACCGCTTGGGCTAATCCAGCCGCCGCCCTCCGCTCTGCGCCATTGGTCGCTGATGTCAGAATTCGCCTGCACAAACGCAGGCAGACCAAGCCAACGACGAGCACGCCTAGAAGCGTGATCCAAGCCACCGACGCCATAAGCTCGCGCCCCTTTCGGCATTGCTGCCAAGTTCTTGTCTTTCTTCAGGTAATGCAGCAGATAGCCCACCGCGTTACCCACCTTCTGAGGCGCATCGCTGCGACTCATGCCATACGGCCACCACCCGCGCCGGTCGAAATGAGGGCACCGCACGCCAACCGGCAACCACACAACAATGTGGTAGTGGATGCAGTCGCGGCCCTTGCCATCGGCCCGGCGCTTGCCGTCTTGGATTTCAGCGATCCAAACGTAACGAAACGGGATTCCCTTACGTTTGCACCAGTGATACATAGCCCGTAGCGCGTCAGAGACATGACGCGAGGACCAGAGCTGACCAGGGGCATAGGTGAGCGTGACCATCCACGGCACATCCGAGCGGTGGCCCTTCTCGGTGATCGCATGGCAACGAGCCGCAAAGCCCACCGACCGACGCAAGAGCGCTAAACGTCGCTTCGCTTTGTCGATGGCAAAACACTCCAGGGTGTCGGCCAGTTCGTCGCGCTCTGCCGCTACGCGGGCCGATACAGCCTCTTCAGACGCCCTTTCGGGACTTGTTGGAACTGAGACAAGCCCCGGCGCTTTCGCGCCGTCGAGGCCCTGGCGGGCCTGTGCCCAATGCCGCATTTGCTCGCTGCGTGACTGTGCGATTACTTGAGCGGCACCGCGATCCAAACCGCGCCCCATCATGTCCAGCTCATGGACGCGCACCGCCGCCAGCTCCAAGGAACTAGCGACGGCGTAGGCTTGCACGTGGGCGGAGTGACTCACAGCGAGTAACCCCCGACAGGAAAGCCAGCCTGGCCGCACAGCTCAACGTCAATGTCTACATCGCCGCCCTGCCCTGGCCGAGCCGCAACGGTAATGCTCAAAATCTGATCGTCATCAGCCATGGCAGAGCGCAAGGCCGCAGCCATCGACATACGCAGCAGGGCGAGCTGTGCCGCGTGAATCGCGGTTTCCATGCCGTCCATGGGTGCACCCGTCAGGCCGTGGCAGGCTTGCGGGCAACGGGAGCCAACCGCGCCGACACCGCAAGACGGCCATCACGGTCCACGTACAGGCTCGACGGGTGCAGCTGGTAATCACCGGGGCTGTACGGCTGCTGTTCGCCGTCCAGCATCAGGTCAAATTTCTCGGGGTACGGCGGCTTGTTACCATCCTTGTCGACGGTATGCGCATAGCCTGTTTGCATGCGCAAGTGATACGGCTTGCCGGTCGTCTTGCTGTTGCCCTTGAACTCCTTGACGGTGGTCTGAGCGATGGTGATTTGAATCATGGTTGGCTCCAATAAGTACGAAAAATGAAGATGACGCTTCACCAGATCGCGGAGGTGCTATGGCCCCTTGCCGTGGTACTGACCGTTTTTCTATTGGTCAAAGCACGGCGCCGACCGAGAGCAACAGGCAAGCTATGGAAACGAACACCCCTTACGAAACGAGAACAAGGGATGTACTTCCGCTTGAAAAACGCATTACCTGATCGGGTTGTGTTAGCGCAGGTTTCGTTTTCTGCACTGCTGGACACTCGAGACAGACCAACCAGAGCGACGTTTGACAGAAAAGTCGCTGACTTCGTGATCTGCTCGAAAGCCTTCGAAGTCGCCGCTGTTATCGAACTCGATGACGAAAGCCACAGAGGACGAGAACACCTAGACCAGAGACGCGATCAGCTGCTAACAAAAGCCGGAATCAAGGTTTTGCGCTTCAAGAACATTCCCGACGAGGGCGAGCTGCTGGCAGCGCTTTCGGAGAAAAGTGACGCCATGCCCCCGTGCTAACCTGCTACTTTCCAAAACCGGGAAGCGCTTACCAAAAAAAGGTAAGCGACCGGAGGTTAACCAGCCGGAGATAAAAGTGGAAACATTCGGACGGGTGATTGACAACGCCGCTGAAAAGTGCGGAGGGCAAAACGCACTCGCACGAGAGCTAGACATTGCATCCGGCTGGATCAGCCTGGCGAAGCAAGGGAAAAAGCCGCTGCCAAAGGCAAAGCTAGAAGCGCTCGCAACGCTCGTTCAGATGGAGGCCGCTGAGCTTTGGGAACTGCAAGAGCTGGCAAACATGCCACGCAGGAACCCTTTCAAGCATGGTCTAAGCAGCATCTTTGCCCTTTTTTTCGTGGTCAATTTGTCCACGACTCCAAGCCCCGCAAACGCAGCAGGCATCGGTGATAACGGTCAATTCCCATTGACCGGACAGACTACACATTGTCGAAATTTCAAAGAGGTGTGCGAACCGGGAGCCCAAGGGCCATCCAGGCCGACATACCGCCGGCCAGGTTGCACACCTGGGTGTGGCCGCGATGCAGCAGGAACTGCATGGCTTGCTGGCTGCGTCCGCCAGCGGCACAGGCCACGATGAGCTTGCCGTTGCGTGGCAGCTCGCCGTGGCGCTGCTGCAGCTCGCTGAGCGGCATATGGATAAAACGCTCCACGTCGTAGGCGACGCGTGCCACCTCGTGAGCCTCGCGCACATCGAGCAGCCAGGTGCCGGCTTCGGCCCGCAGCGAATGATGCGCGTCCAGCGCGTGAATATTGAGGTCGAAGGCCTGTGTCATGGCGTTGGCTTCCTTGTGATGACGAGTAAGGCGCGCGGTGTTGAAGCCAGCGGCTTCAGTTGGAATCGAGCGAAGCATGTGCGGAGGCTGGCTGCAGCGCCGAGGTCTGCGACATCAAGCCGAGCGCGCGGGTGCAGAGATCGAAGACCGCGTCATCTCGCACCCGGTAAAAGGCACGCGCACCGCGGGTGTAGCGCAGCAGCACGCCTTGCTGCTGCAAGACGCTGAGATGGCGCGAGATGTTGGCGGGCGTGGCCTGGCACTGAAGCGCAATTTCGCCGACATGGCGTTCCTGCGCCGACAGGCAACGCAGGATGCTGAGACGCATGGGTTCGCCCAGGGCCTTGAAGTACGCGGCCAAGGGAACGAGGCTGCCTGCCTCGGCCTGTGTCAGGCCCTGCGCGATGTGTGGAGGCTGGCTGAATTGGCGGACGTTTTCAGACGGGCTGGCGGCTTCCATGGTCTTGGGCCCTTTGCTGGCGGTCCAGGCGGTCGAAATCCCCTGAACACATGAGTCTCTGATTGCTTGATTAATTGACTATTTGCATTTGTGCGCAAATAATATGGCAACTTCTTTGATCTGTCCAGCCAGCCGAGGTTTCAGATGAATCACGCCGACACCGTTCCTGCCACCGTCTTGCCGCGTCGCCACGGGCCTGCGCTCGGCCTGTTGGTTTTGATGGCGGCGTTTCTGCAGACTCCCGGCGTGGCGGCAGGCGGCGCGGCAGGAGGCCGCAGCGCCGAGCAGGCCAGCACAGCCCCGGCCCTTCGAAGCTTGGTCGTGGGCCCGTCCACGGGTTTGCAGGGCAGCGTGGCGGAAGGTCGGGTGGAGGCCGTGCGCCAAACCACCCTCGCGGCCCAGGTGTCGGGGGCCATCGTGCAGCTGGAGGTGAAGGCCGGTGACCGGGTTCGAGCAGGCCAGGTGCTGCTGCGCATCGACGCCCGCGCCAGCAAGCAGGCCAGCCAGGCCAGCGAAGCCCAGGCCCAGGCCGCCCGCGCCAGCTTGCAACTGGCCAGCCGCGAGTACGAGCGCCAGAAGCAGTTGCACCAGCAGCACTACATCAGCCAGGCTGCGCTCGATCAGGCCGAGGCGCAGTTCAAGGCCATGCAGGCCCAGACCCAGGCGCAGCTTGCGCAGCTGGCCCTGAGCCACACCCAGGGCGACCTCAACATCGTGCGCAGCCCCTACGACGGCGTGATCTCCGAACTGCCGGTGACCCTGGGCGATATGGCCATGCCGGGGCGCCCCTTGCTCACGGTCTACGACCCGCGTGCCTTGCGCGTCAGCGCCCATTTGGCGCAAAGCCTGGCGGCGCAGCTCCGGGACCAAAGTGGCTTGCGGGTCGAGCTGCCTGGCCAGAGCCAGGCGGTGGTGCCGCAGGGCTACCAGTTGCTGCCGGCGGTGGACGCCAACGCCCACACCATGGAGCTGCGCATCGATCTGCCCGCCCTGCCTGGCCTGGTGCCCGGCATGTTCGCGCGGGTGCAACTGCCGGCCAGCCTGAGCTCGGCTTCGCAGCTGCGGGTGCCCCAGAGCGCCGTGCTGAGCCGTGCCGAGATGAGCGGTGTCTACGTCATCAACGCCGAAGGCAAGCCCCTCCTTCGCCAAGTGCGCCTGGGCGCGGTCAAGGGAGGGCAGGTCGAGGTCTTGTCGGGCCTGAATCCGGGCGAACGCATAGCCCTGGAACCGCAAGTCGCGGCACGCCAGCGTTGAACCAGCAGCCGCCACAGCTGCAGCCAGCAAACAAGAACAGCAAGGAGCCGTCTCGCATGAAACCGCAAGACCCTCGTGAGAGCGCGCCGCTGGGCGCCTCGGGCCGCATCGCGGCGTTTTTCCAAACGGCGCAGATCACCCCGCTCCTGGCCTTGCTGGCTCTGTTGCTGGGCATGTTTGCCGTGCTGGTGACACCGCGGGAGGAAGAGCCGCAGATCAACGTCACCATGGCCAATGTGCTGCTGCCCTTCCCTGGCGCCAGCGTGCGCGATGTGGAGCAGATGGTGGCCACGCCGGCCGAGCAGGTGCTGTCGCAAATGGCCGGGGTCGAGCATGTGATGTCGGTCTCGCGGCCGGGCCTGGCGGTGGTGACGGTGCAGTTCAAGGTCGGTGTGCCGCGCACCGAGGCCCTGGTGCGTCTGCATGACACCGTGGCCAGCCATGCCGACTGGCTGCCGCCCAATCTCGGCGTGCAGACCCCACTGATCAAGCCCAAGGGCATTGACGATGTGCCCATCGTCACCCTGACCCTGTTTGCCGAGCAGGGTGAAATCGGCGCTTTCGATCTGGAGCGCGTGGCGCACAGCATGGAGATCGAGCTCAAGCGCGTGCCCGGCGTGCGTGAGGTGCGCAGCATCGGCGGGCCCGGCCGTGCCGTAAATGTGCAGATCGACCCGGCTCGGCTGAACGCCAGCGGCCTGACCGTGGCCGACCTGCGCCATGCCCTTCAGGGCGCGCATCTGGCCCTGCCGCTGGGCGATTTGCTGCAGAACAACCGCGCCATTGCGCTGGAAGCGGGCGCCTTCTTGAGCAGCGCGGCCGAAGTGTCGGAGCTGATCGTCGGTGTGCACGGTGGCAAGCCGGTGTTCCTGCGCGATGTGGCGCGCATCGAGGACGGCCCCGTGCGGCCGAGTCGTTACGTCTGGCACGGCGAAAAGGCCCAGGGCAGCGCGCCCGATGCGAGCCCTGGCCGCGAGTTCCCTGCGGTGACCATTGCCATCACCAAGAAAGCCGGCGAGAACGCCATCGATGTGGCCGAAGCGGTGATGCAACGTGTCGACGCGCTGCGAAACACCGTCATTCCGGCCGAGGTGTCGGTCAGCGAGACGCGCAACTATGGCGCTACGGCCAACGACAAGGCCAGCAAGCTGATTCAGAAGCTGCTGTTCGCCACCGCCTCGGTGGTGGCACTGGTGTTCATCGCCCTGGGCCGGCGCGAGGCCGCCATTGTCGGCACGGCCGTCATCCTCACACTGACCGTCACCCTGTTCGCCTCCTGGGCTTGGGGCTTCACACTCAACCGCGTTTCGCTGTTCGCGCTGATCTTCTCCATCGGCATTCTGGTGGACGATGCCATCGTGGTGGTGGAGAACATCCACCGCCACCAGCAGCTGTTCCCGGGGCGCAGCCTCAAGGACATCATCCCGGGCGCGGTCGATGAAGTCGGCGGCCCCACCATCCTGGCCACGCTGACGGTGATCGCCGCCCTGTTGCCCATGGCTTTCGTGTCCGGTCTCATGGGCCCGTACATGAGCCCCATCCCCATCAACGCCAGCATGGGCATGCTCTTGTCGCTGGCCATTGCCTTCATGGTCACGCCCTGGCTGGCGCGCCTGTGGATGAAGGCCCTGCCGGCCGACACCCCGACCGACCCCCATGCCTTGCATGGCCTCTCCGCCAAACTCGCCCCGCTGTTCGAGCGGGTCTTCAAGCCTTTGCTCGATGCCCGGGCCGGTGGCCGCAATCGCCGCTGGCTGGGCCTGGGCATTGCTGGCCTGATTGCGCTGTCCCTGGCGCTGCCGGTAGCGGGGCTGGTGCTGCTCAAGATGCTGCCCTTCGACAACAAGTCGGAGTTCCAGGTCGTGGTGGACATGCCGGCCGGCACCCCGCTGGAGCAGACCGCGGCCGTGTTACGCGAGCTTGGCGCTCATCTGGCCACCATGCCCGAGCTGAGCGACTACCAGGCCTATGCCGGCACGGCAGCGCCCATCAACTTCAACGGCCTGGTGCGCCAGTACGATCTACGCGCCGGCAGCGAGCAAGGCGACATTCAGGTGAACCTGGTCGACAAGCATGAGCGCAAGGCCCAAAGCCATGCCATCGCCACCCGCGTGCGGCCGGCCCTGCAAGCCATCGGCCGCCGCTTTGGCGCCAACGTCAAGGTGGTGGAGGTGCCGCCGGGCCCGCCGGTGCTTTCGCCCATCGTGGCTGAGATCTACGGCCCCGAGGCCGAGGGCCGCCGCCAGGTGGCCCAGGCGGTGCGCGCCGTGTTTGCGCAGCAACAGGGCCTGGTCGATGTGGACGACAGCAGCATCGCTGCCGCGCCGCGCAAGCTGCTGCTGGTGGACCGCCGCAAGGCCGCCCTGCTTGGCATTCCCCAGCAGGCCATTGTTTCGACCTTGCATGCGGCGCAGGCGGGTGAAGCCGTGAGCTGGCTGCACGATCAGCAAAGCAAGTACCCAGCCGCGGCCCTGCTGCAACTGCCGCCGGAGTCACAAGGGGATTTGAACGCCCTGCTCTCGCTCGCCGTGCGCTCGGCAAGCGGCGGCCTGGTGCCTATCCGCGAACTGGTGACGGTCAGCGACACAGTGCGCGAACAGCCGGTGTATCACAAGGATCTGCTGCCCCTGAACCTGGTGGTGGCCGATATGGCCGGCGCCATCGACAGCCCGCTCTATGGCATGTTCAGCATGCGCTCGGCCATCGCTAAGATCCAGGCCCCCGATGGCGCGGGCCTGACGGAGTACTTCATCAGCCAACCCCAGGATGCCTACCGCGGCTATGCCATCAAATGGGACGGCGAGTGGCAGATCACCTACGAGACCTTCCGCGATATGGGCGCGGCCTACGCCGTGGGCCTGGTGTTGATCTATCTGCTGGTGGTGGCGCAGTTCGGCTCCTACTTGACGCCCTTGATCATCATGGCGCCCATTCCGCTGACCATCATCGGCGTGATGCCGGGCCACGCCCTGCTGGGCGCGCAGTACACGGCCACCAGCATGATCGGAATGATCGCGCTGGCCGGCATCATCGTGCGCAACTCCATTCTGCTGGTGGACTTCATCAATCTGCAGCTGCGCGAAGGCCTGCCGTTTGAGCGCGCCATCGTCAGCGCTGCCATCACCCGTGCCCAGCCCATCATGCTGACCGGCCTGGCGGCCATGATGGGGGCCTTCTTCATCCTCGATGACCCCATCTTCAACGGCCTGGCCATCTCGCTGATCTTCGGCATCTTTGTCTCCACCCTGCTGACCCTGGTGGTGATCCCGACGCTGTACTACGCGGCCTACCGCCACCGCCAGCATCTGCTACTGGCGCCCTGACCCCGGGTGCCACCGCCCTCTTCCACCCTGTTCTTTTACGTCTTCAAACCCATTCTTCACAAGGAGCATCCCTCATGAGCACCTGGCAAATCGTCCGCATCGTCGCCGGCAGTTTCATCTTGCTGTCCCTCGCCCTGGGCCTGCCTGGCAGCCCCGTATTCGTCTCTAGCTGGTGGCTGGCCTTCACCGCATTCGTGGGCGCCAATCTGCTGCAAAGTGGTTTCACCCGCTGGTGCCTGATGGAATCCATCCTGGCCAAGCTGGGGGTGAAGCGAGGTGATTGAGCTGTTCAGAACTTCCCCTCAATGGATCACTTCAAGCCGGACCTGAGCGATGGCGGCGGCGTGAAACCGAGTTCGCGTGCACGCGACTCATAACGCGCAGCCAGGTCGGGCTGGTCGAGCTTTCGGTACAGCAGGGCGAGGTCGTAGCTGGCAATGCCATTGCCCAGCCAGGCGGCGTATTGCAGCCAGCCTTCATAGCGGCCCAGCTCCTGCCCCGTGCTGCCGTCCTTGTAGATCACGCCGATGCGCTTGGCCGCGTCCTTGTCGCCGCGAGCGGCGCGGGCAATGTCCTGTTGCAGGGTGGGATTCTGGGCCGCTGTGTTGTGGAACGAGCTCTTGTAGAGCTTGACGTCGTTGCGCTGAAGAATCTTGGCGGAGTCTTGTGCGCCTTCCAAGGCCACCTCCACCGACTGGCGGCGCCGTCCCTGGGGGAACTGCTCGATGTACTTGCTGCACAGGCGCACGATGTCGGCGGGCCAGAGGCCGGCCTGGATCTCCCGCCACAGCGATTCCTCTTCTGCCTGGGTCGCAGCCTGTGCCTGGGCGATCTGGGCTGCGCTGCGGCGATGCAAAGGCACATTGACCCGGGTGTTGTCGGCAATGAAGGGGTCTTGCGCCACCATGCGGATCTCCTTGATCGGATGGTTCAGCATGGTGTCCCGTACATCTCGCCGAACCATCTTGAAGAGGTCGACAAAGCTGGTGTCCTCGCTGCTGGCGTTGAGCACCTTGACCAGGGAGGCGGTGTAGAAGGTGTTCTCGGTGGGCAAAGCCGAGGAGATGGCCGGCTTGCCCGCCGCCGTGGAGAAGGCAATCAGGCAGCCGACCGGGGCCTCGACCTGGTTCAGGCCGTCGCGGTCACGCAGCGCGCTGCGCAGCGACACGCGGCAGGAGTCGATCACGGCATAGGTGGCGCCCGTGGTGCGCGGCGCCAGCGGCCCCACCACATCGAGATTGAGCTCCAGGCTGCCGTTCTGCACATCACCGAGCACACTGGGGTTGACCCCGGCCGAAATCAGCAGATTGCGAGCCTGGTCTTGCACACCGTGGCCGGCGAAATAGAAAAAAATGGTCGCATTCGGCGGCGATGCGGCCACGGTGCGCGAGAACGCGTCGATGGCGGCGCGTGAGCGCGGCAAGTCCAGGTTCAGGGCGTCGGTGACCGCGAAACCCTTGGCTTCCAGCGAGGCCTTGAGGTCACGGATGTTCTTTGGGATCGGCGGCAGGTCCTGCTGCGCGGGGTATTCGTTATTGCCCAGAAGCAAGGCCAGGCGTACCTCATCCACAGGGCCGGTCGGCGCACCGGGCGCGGCGGCAAGCGCTGTCGAGGGAGGGGCGGCAGGAACGGGGGCCGGCGCTGGTGTCGGTGCTGGGGCGCGACCGTAGCTGCTGCCGTACTGTGCCGTCGCGGGCCCGCTGCCGATCAACAAGGGCGCCAGACCCATGGCTCCGCCGGCCTTGAGGGCAAAGCGACGGGGACGGTTGGCGGGTGTGTTGCTCATGTGTTTCTCCGGGAGATGGAATGCGGGTTGCCTTGGCAAGCCGCAGTTCGTGACATCGCTGGCTGCGACCCGCCTGCCTTGGGCTGGTCGCCGTGATTTTCTACAACTGGCGCGCGCTGGGCAGCCTGGCTGAGGGGCTTATTGCAGCCGAATTGAGGCGAGGACTCAACTGCCGGCGGCACAGCTCAAAGGGCTCTGGCCACTGCTGCCATCCCCGCCAGCCACATTGCAGCCGGCCGGCGAGGCTGCACCCGAGCTGCCCTTGGTGGCCGGGCTGCCCGGACCCACCTCGGTGATCACGCCGCCACGCAGGCGCGAGGCCACGTTTTCGGTGCGCACGGCTTCCTCGAAGCGGTCGCGCCGCGCGGATTCCGACACGGATGCAATCGAGGACAGCGCACCTTCCACCTGCGGCGAGCTCGGCGCATAGCCGTTGTAGTAGATCGGGATCTCGGTTTGCACGCCGGCGCCGTCGTAGAAAAAGAGGTAACCCGCCACACCGGTTTCCCGACCCGAGAGATAGATCGCTGCGCGGTTGGCGATCAGGCTCTGGGTGCGTGTGGGGTCCAAGCGGGTGTTGGGCCGCAGGCTGACATAGCCTGCCTCGGCGCCGCCTTGCGCCGCCAGGCCGTCGGTGCCCACCTGCACTTTCAAGCTGCCCGAGGGCTGTACACCGAAAGGGTTGGGGTTGCTGGGTGTGGTCGCCTGGCTGCCGAAGTTGAAGACCAGTGCCGGCATCTGGGTCAGGGTGCCCAGGGTGTTGTTGAAGCTCATGCGCGCCGTGATCTGGGCCTGATCCACGGTGCTCATGCGGTCGGCCGTGAAATGCAGCAGATCGGCCGCCACCCCTTCGTTCTTCAGCTGGATGGTCTGGCCCGCCAGCTGCAGCAGGGAACGAGGCCCGCGGTCTTCCGTGCTGCCTGCCGCATTGGCCTTGCCCAGGCTGGCGCTGAAGCCACCGCTGAAATCATTGCCGGTCTGCAGCAGGCTGGCCGAAGCGCCCTGCTCCGCCTGCAGATGGAGATGCGCGCCCTCGGCCACGCGGATGGCGCCCGAGTTCTGCACGAACACATCGGCCAGGATCTTGACGGGCCGGCCGGCTGCGTCGACGAGGATGACCTCCTTGGCCAGGCCCAGCTCGGCCTGGTAACGGCCCAGGCGCTCGGCATCGACCTTGGCGCCTTGCAAGGCCTTGAGGCTGAGCTGGCCTTTGTCCAGGGCGATGGCGCCGGACAAGGTGAAGACCGGCAGGCTGAGCTGCCCGTCCACCAGCTGCGGGCTGGCCACCCTGACGGTGCCGCCCTGCAGGCTCACCAGGGAGGCCGCTTGCGGCTCCAGCGTCAACTGCCCCGCCGGGTTGCTCAGTTGCACGCGACCGGAGCGCTGGATGCCGCTGGCCTTGACGCTGGAGACCTCGAAACCGTCCTGGTCGACGTAGTCGATCGCGCCATCGTTGGCGCCACCTTGCACGGCGGCGAAGCGCTGCACCTGGTTGCTGGCGTCCTTGAGGCTGTAGGCGGCAACACCTTGCAGCTCCAGCCCTTCCGCCAGAATGCCGGCGCCCGGGGCCTGCTGCACCAGGCCGCTGCCCGTGTTCAGAGCCACGGCCGCACCGGCCGCGGGCGCTGCGAGGCCGCGTGTGCCTGCGAACAAATCGCCATCCCCGGCAAGCTCGGCCACGGTGTAGCCCTGGCTGTTGCGCAGAAGCAGGTCGCCGCGCTCGCTGCGCGCCGCCACGCGGCCCGACCAGGCGTTGTCCTGCCCCAATGCAATGCCCTCGGCCGCGCGCAGGCCCAAGCTGCCCGCCTCGATGCGGCCGCCGCTTTGCTGAATGCGGCCTTGCGCGCTGTCCAGGCGCAGGGTGGCACCGCCCAGCTGGATGGGCTGGCTGAGCAGCAGATCGCCGCTGCTGCTGCGCACGCTGACATCGCCCTGGCGCTGCACGCCGCTGGACAGCACCGTGCCCAACTCCAGCGCCCCGCTGTTGAGGAAGCGCAGGGCGCCGTCGCTGCCCGCGGCCCCGCCGCCCCCGAGGGCCGCCAGGCGTTCGACCCGATTGCCCGCCTGATCCAGCTGCACCGCGCCTGCACCGCGCAGCTCCAGGCCGGTGGCCTGCACCGTGGCGCCGATGGCCTGGCTCACGTTGCCCACAGCCTGCAAGACCAACAGGCTGCCTTGGGCTTGCACCGCCTGGTTCAATCGCAGGTCACCGCTGTCGCTGCGCAGGCTGACATCGCCTTGGCGCTGAATGCCTTGCAGGCCCTGCACCGTGTCGACCTGCAGCGCCCCCGCCGTGCGCAAGCTGACACTGCCGTCGCGCGCAGCGCTGGGGCCCGCACCTGCCGGCGTGCCGCTCATGGCCACGGCATCGATGCGATTGCCGGCGGACTGCAGCTGGAAGCTGCCGGCGCCCAGCACGGCCAGGCGCGCAGCCTGGATGGTGGCGGCCTCGTTCTGGCTGACCGCTCCGCTGGATTCGAGCCTCAGCGTGTTCGAGCCGGTCGCGATGCCCGCCTCCAGCGACAGGCCGGCGCTGCCAGTCTGCAGGCTGACGTCACCTTGGCGCTGAATGCCTGCGCCGCTCTCGCCCCCAACGCCCTGCAGCGTCGCCACGCGAAGCGCGCTGGCGCTGCGCACGGCGATGGCGCCCTCGGCGGCGCCCGCGCTGCGCACCGCCAGGCTGCCGATCTGGTTGTCGGCATGGGTCAGCTGCACCGCGCCGGGGCCGGTCAGCAGCAAGCCCTGGCTGCGCAGCGCGGCGTTTTGCGTCACCGGGCCTTGCGCCTGGATGCTCAAGACGCCGTCCACCTGGCTGGCGGCCAGCTGGACGCCACCACCGCTTTCCACGCTCAAGCCTTTTCGTGCCTGGGCTGACAGCGTCAGCTGGCCCTGGCCGAGCTGGATGGAGGCCTGCTCCTCGGTCTGCAGGGTCAAGACCAGGTCCTGGCTGCTGCTCAGGCTGGCCCCGCCCGAGGCCGAGAGGCTCAGCGCACCGCCAAAGCGATTGCCTGCCTGATCCAGCCGGGCACCGCCGGCGGTGGCGCGAAGCTGCGCGTCGCGGCCCACGATGAGGGCGCCGCTCTGGCTGAAGGCCGAGGCCTCGCTGTCCAGGCTGTCCGCCACCTGCAAGCCCGCGAATGCCGTGGTGGCCGTGCTGCGGCTGCGCAAAGCCCCTGCGCTCTGCCCTGCCACACTCAAGCTGCCCTGGCTGTTGATGCGGGCGCCCTGCCCGCTCACCAGGTTCAGGTCGAGATCGCCGGCGCTGTTCAGATCCAGGCTGCTGCCGGACTGGAGCTGCAGCGTGCCCTGGAAGCGGTTGTCCGCATGGTCCAGAAGCAAGGCGGCGCGCCTCGACTCGATGCGGCTTGAGGCGCCAAGGTTCAGTGCAGCGCTTTGGCTCACGCCCTGCTCGGCCCGGGCTTGCAGACCTGCCGTGGTTTGCAGCGCCCCCAGATTCAGGCTGCCGGCGCTCTCCAGCTGCAGCGCACCGGCCGTTTGACCTGTCACCGTCAGTTGATTGCCCAGGCTTTCGACCCGGCTGTCGCCCGGGCCGCTGTTGATCACCACATCCAGCGCGCTGGCGGCGCGCAGGCGGGCGGCGCCTCCGGCTTGCAGCTGAACCGTGGCGCCGAATCGGTTGTCGTTCTGCTCCAGGTTCAGGCTGCCGGTGCCGCTGCTGATGCGGCTGGCGCCCGCCACGTTCAGGGCCGCACGCTGGCCGAGGCTGGTGCCGGCCGTGATCTGCGCCCCACCATCGACCTGCAAGCCGGCGATCGTCGTGTCTGCCGCACTGTGGCTGATCAGATCGCCGCCCACATGGCCGCGCAGCTGGACGGCATCATTCAGGCCATCGAGATCGGCTCCCCCGCTGGTTTGCAGCGCGGCGCGCAACGGCCCCTGGGCCTGCAGGTGCAGGCTTGCGGCTTGAATGTCAATCTCGCCACCGAAGCGGTTGCTGGGCCCGCCCTGCGTGCCACGGAGATCCACCGTTTGGCCTGCCGCCAGGATCTGGCTGCCACCGCCCACCTGCAAGGCGCTTCCCGCCGACTGGCGCAGGCCTTGCTGGCTGCTCAAGAGGAGCTGTTGATCGACTTGCGTCGTGCCCAAGGTGATGGCAGCACCGCTGGCTGCGTCCAATGACTGAGACTGCCCGGACAGCTGCAAGTCGCCGGCCGTGCGCAGCACGGCGGCCCCGCCGCTGGCCAGGCTCAGGTTCAGGGCCGTGGCGCTGTTCAGGTTCACCGCCGCGGCGTCCACGCGCACGGCGCCGCGCCACTCATTGGCTTGGGTGAGCTGCAGGGCCCCGCTTCCCGCATTCAGCGAGGCATCGCCGAGCACTCGCAACACACCGCTTTGCGTGATGGCGCCGCCCTCGCTGCGCGCGTCCAGGCTGGCCAGGTCCCCGGCGCCCAGCAGCAGCGCGCCCTGGCTGCGCAGGGTCAGCGCACCGGTCTGCAGCGTGCCCAGGCTCAGGGCATTCTGGTCGCGCAGCTGCACCCGCCCGCCGGTCAGCGACAGGGTGGATTGGAAGTCATTGCCCGCTTGATCCAGGGTGATGTCCGCAGCACCGGCGTTCAGCTGGCTGCTTCCGGCGATTTGCAAGGCGCCGCTCTGCGTGATGGCCCCGCCATGGCTGTTGGCCACCAGGCTGCCGGCCTGGCCACTGCCCAGGTTGAGCGGCCCCTGGCTGTTCACGACGAGCGCGCCCACGCTCAAGCTGCCCAGGCTCAAAGCCTGTTGATTGTTCAGCTCGGCGCTGCCACCGGTCAGCGACACGCGGCCGGCCAGTGCATTGGCCTGTGTCAGGACGATGGTGCCGCTGCCGGCATCCAGGCTGCTGTCGCCGGCGACGGTCAAAACGCCGGTCTGCGTGATGGCGCCACCTTGGCTGGTGGCCGTCAGCTGGCTGGCTGTTGTGGTTCCCAGATTCAGTGCACCCTGGCTGTTGAGCGTCAGATTGCCGATCTGGGCCGTTGCGAGTGCGAGGTTGTTGATGTCGCGAACCTGGCTGTCGCCGCCGGCCAGGTGCACCAGGCCCTGGAAATCATTGGCCTGGGTCAAGTTGATGGCGTTGCTGCCCGCGTTCAAGTGGGTGGTGCCCGCGATGCTGAGTGCACCACTTTGGCTGATGGCGCCGCTGGTGGCGGTGGCTGTGAAATCGCCGCTGACCGTGCTGGCGGCGAACTTCAGAGCGTCGGCGCTGATGCTGGCGCCAGCACCGCTGAGGATGGCCACCGTCTTGCCGTTGAGCACGTTGGCGCCGGTCAAGCTGATCGCCTGGCCCGCCGAGCTGGTGAAGCTATTGCCGTCGGCGCCCAGGTTCAATGCACCGGTTTGGGTGATCGCGCCCGCGCTGGCTGTGGCGAGCAGCTTGCCGCCGATGGTGCTGCTGGCGAACGTCAGCGCATCGGCGGTGATGCTGGCATCGCTGCCACTGATGAGCGCGACGGTCTTGCCATTGAAAAGATTGGCGCTGGCCAACGTGACGCCTTGAGCGGCGTGGAAAACGCTACCGTCGGCACCGAGGTTCAGGGCACCGGTCTGGCTGATGCCGCCGCTGCTGCTGGTGGCGAGCAGCTTGCCGCTCACAGTGCTGGCGGCGAACCTGAGCGCATCGGCGGTGATGCTGGAGTCGGCGCCGCTGCTGAGCGCCACTGTCTTGCCGTTGAAGACATTGGCGCTGTTCAGCGTGATGGCCTGGCCGGCGGCGGTTGAGAAGCTGTTGCCATCGGCGCCGAGGTTCAGCGCGCCGGTCTGGGTGATGCTGCCGGTGCTGGCCGTGGCGATGAGCTTGCCACCGATGCTGCTGGCGGCGAACTTGAGCGTGTCGGCGCTGATGCTGGCGTCGGCGCTGCTGGTGAGCGCCACGGTCTTGCCGTTCAGGACGTTGGCGCTGCCCAGCGTGATGGCCTGGGCCGAGCTGAAGCTGTTGCCGTCGGCGCCCAGGTTCAGCACGCCGGTCTGGGTGATGCTGCCCGAATTGCTGGTGGCGACGATCTTGCCGCCGATCGTGCTGGCCGCGAACTTGAGTGCGTCGGCGCTGATGGCGGCATCGCCGCCGCTGTTGAGCGCGACGGTCTTGTTGTTGAGCTGATTGGCGCTGCCCAGCGTGATGGTCTGGCCGGCGGCGGTCGAGAAACTGTTGCCATCGGCACCGAGGTTCAAGGCCCCGGTTTGGCTGATGCTGCCGGTGCTCGCCGTGGCGACCAGCTTGCCGCTGATGGTGCTGGCGGCGAACTTGAGCGTGTCGGCGGTGATGCTGGCGTCGGCGCTGCTGTTGAGTGCGACCGTGTTGCTGCCGAAGAGGTTGGCGGCGTTGAGCGTGATGGCCTGGCTGGTTCCGGACGTGGTGAAGCTGTTGCCGTCGGCGCCGAGGGTCAGCGCGCCGGTCTGGGTGATGCTGCCGCTGGTGGCGGTGGCGACCAGCTTGCCTGCGATGCTGCTGGTGGCGAACTTGAGCGTGTCGGCCGTGATGCTGGTGTCGGCGCTGCTGTTGAACGCGACCGTGTTGCTGCCGAAGAGGTTGGCGGCGTTGAGCGTGATGGACTGGCTCGCGCCGGAGGTGCTGAAGCTGTTGCCATTGGCGCCCAGGCTCAGCGCGCCGGTCTGCGTGATGCTGCCGCTGGTGGCCGTGGCGATGAGCTTGCCTGCGATGGTGCTGCTGGCGAACTTGAGTGCATCGGCGGTGATGCTGGCATCGGCGCCGCTGTGGATCGCGACCGTCTTGCCGTTGAAGACATTGGCCGACGAGAGGGTGACGGCCTGGCCGGCCGAGCTGGCGGTGAAGCTGCTGCCGTCGGCGCCCACGTTGAAGGCGCCGGTCTGGCTGATGGCGCCCGTGTCGGAGCTGAGGACCAGTTTGCCGCTGACCGTGGTGCTGCCGAGCTGGATGCCGGCCAGGTTTCTCAGGCCCAGATCGCCCTGCGTGTTGAACACATCGCTGCCGTTGACCAGTCCGGCCAGGCTGTTGGCCTGCGTGGACAGGTCGATCGATTGGCCGGCAGACACGCTGAAGCTGCTGCCGGCAGCGCCGGTGCTGATCGCGCCGCTCTGGCTGATGCCACCGTTGCTGGCGTTGGCTGTCAGCGTGCCGCCGATCGTGCTGGTGGCGAACTTCAGGGCCTGGCCGCTCAGGCTGGCATGACCGCTGCCGCCACTGGTGTTCAGCGCCACGGTCTTGCCGTTGAACTGATTGGCCGCCGTCAGCGTGATCGCCTGGTTGGCCGTGCTGGTGGTGAAGCTGTTGCCATCGGCGCCGAGGTTCAGCGCGCCGGTCTGGGTGATGCTGCCGGTGCTGGCCGTGGCGACGAGCTTGCCACCGATGCTACTGGCGGCGAACTTGAGCGCATCGGCGCTGATGCTGGCGTCCGCGCTGCTGGTGAGCGCCACGGTCTTGCCGTTCAGGACGTTGGCGCTGCCCAGCGTGATGGCCTGGGCCGAGCTGAAGCTGTTGCCGTCGGCGCCCAGGTTCAGCACGCCGGTCTGGGTGATGCTGCCCGAATTGCTGGTGGCGACGATCTTGCCGCCGATCGTGCTGGCCGCGAACTTGAGTGCGTCGGCGCTGATGGCGGCATCGCCGCCGCTGTTGAGCGCGACGGTCTTGTTGTTGAGCTGATTGGCGCTGCCCAGCGTGATGGTCTGGCCGGCGGCGGTCGAGAAACTGTTGCCATCGGCACCGAGGTTCAAGGCCCCGGTTTGGCTGATGCTGCCGGTGCTCGCCGTGGCGACCAGCTTGCCGCTGATGCTGCTGGCGGCGAACTTGAGCGTGTCGGCGGTGATGCTGGCGTCGGCGCTGCTGTTGAGTGCGACCGTGTTGCTGCCGAAGAGGTTGGCGGCGTTGAGCGTGATGGCCTGGCTGGTTCCGGACGTGGTGAAGCTGTTGCCGTCGGCGCCGAGGGTCAGCGCGCCGGTCTGGGTGATGCTGCCGCTGGTGGCGGTGGCGACCAGCTTGCCTGCGATGCTGCTGGTGGCGAACTTGAGCGTGTCGGCCGTGATGCTGGTGTCGGCGCTGCTGTTGAACGCGACCGTGTTGCTGCCGAAGAGGTTGGCGGCGTTGAGCGTGATGGACTGGCTCGCGCCGGAGGTGCTGAAGCTGTTGCCATTGGCGCCCAGGCTCAGCGCGCCGGTCTGCGTGATGCTGCCGCTGGTGGCCGTGGCGATGAGCTTGCCTGCGATGGTGCTGCTGGCGAACTTGAGTGCATCGGCGGTGATGCTGGCGTCCGCCCCGCTGTGGATCGCAATCGTCTTGCCGTTGAAGACATTGGCCGACGAGAGGGTGACGGCCTGGCCGGCCGAGCTGGCGGTGAAGCTGCTGCCGTCGGCGCCCACGTTGAAGGCGCCGGTCTGGCTGATGGCGCCCGTGTCGGAGCTGAGGACCAGTTTGCCGCTGACCGTGGTGCTGCCGAGCTGGATGCCGGCCAGGTTTCTCAGGCCCAGATCGCCCTGCGTGTTGAACACATCGCTGCCGTTGATCAGCCCGGCCAGGCTGTTGGCCTGCGTGGACAGGTCGATCGATTGGCCGGCAGACACGCTGAAGCTGCTGCCGGCAGCGCCGGTGCTGATCGCGCCGCTCTGGCTGATGCCACCGTTGCTGGCGTTGGCTGTCAGCGTGCCGCCGATCGTGCTGGTGGCGAACTTCAGGGCCTGGCCGCTCAGGCTGGCATGACCGCTGCCGCCACTGGTGTTCAGCGCCACGGTCTTGCCGTTGAACTGATTGGCCGCCGTCAGCGTGATCGCCTGGTTGGCCGTGCTGGTGGTGAAGCTGTTGCCATCGGCGCCGAGGTTCAGCGCGTCGGTCTGGGTGATGCTGCCGGTGCTGGCCGTGGCGACGAGCTTGCCACCGATGCTACTGGCGGCGAACTTGAGCGTGTCGGCGGTGATGCTGGCGTCGGCGCCGCTGTTGAGCGCGACCGTGTTGCTGCCGAAGACGTTGGCCGCGTTGAGCGTGATGGACTGGTTTGCCGCGGTGGCGCTGAAGCTGTTGCCGTCGGCGCCGAGCGTGATGACGCCACTTTGTGTGATGCCGCCCGTTGTTGCGATTGCCTCCAGCGCCCCACCGACCGTGCTCGTGGCCAGGTTCAAGCTGCTGCTTTTGATCGCAGCGGCCGCGGACCCACTGGTGTTCAGAGAGACCGCTCCCGCAAAGCTGTTGGCGTTCTCCGTCAGTGTGATCGTTGCAGCACCGGCTTGGAAGGTGCTGCTGCCGCCCACCGTCAAGCCGCCTGCAGTCTGCGTGATGGCGCCGCCGTTGGAGGCCGCGACCAGATTGCCGCCCACCGTGCCCGTGCCCAGGTTCAGCGCACCGGTCGAACTCACAGTCAGGTTGCCCGCGGCTACATTCAGCGTCCCAAGCGTCAAGGCGCTGGTGTCGGTGACCTGGATGTGGTTCGCCCCAGTGTTGCTGAGGTTCACCGCGCCGCTGAAGTTGTTGCTGCTCTCGGTCAGCGTGATCGCTGCCGCACCGGCTTGCAGGTTGCTGCTGCCGCCCACCGCCAAGCCACCTGCAGTCTGCGTGATGGCGCCACCGTTGGAGGCTGCGACCAGGTTGCCGCCCACGGTGCCCGTGCCCAGGTTCAGCGCACCGCTCGAACTCACGGTCAGGTTGCCCGCGGCCACATTCAGCGTCCCGAGCGTCAAGGCGCTGGTGTCGGTGACCTGGACGTGGTTCGCCCCGGTATTGCTGAGGCTCACTGCGCCGCTGAAGTTGTTGCCGCTCTCGGTCAGTGTGATCGCTGCCGTGCCGGCTTGCAGGCTGCTGCTGCCGCCCACCGTCAAGCCGCCTGCAGTCTGCGTGATGGCGCCGCCGTTGGAGGCCGCGACCAGATTGCCGCCTACCGTGCCCGTGCCCAGGTTCAGCGCACCGGTCGAACTCACTGTCAGGTTGCCCGCGGCCACATTCAGCGTCCCGAGCGTCAAGGCGCTGGTGTCGGTGACCTGGATGTGGTTCGCCCCAGTGTTGCTGAGGTTCACCGCGCCGCTGAAGTTGTTGCTGCTCTCGGTCAGCGTGATCGCTGCCGCACCGGCTTGCAGGCTGCTGCCGCCGCCCACCGTCATGCCGCCTGCAGTCTGCGTGATGGCGCCGCCATTGGACGCCGCGACCAGATTGCCGCCCACCGTGCCCGTGCCCAGATTCAGCGCGCCTGTTGAGTTCACGGTCAGGTTGCCCGAGGCCACATTCAGCGTCCCGAGCGTAAGGGCGTTGGTGTCGGTGATCTGAACGTGGTTCGACCCGGTGTTGCTGAGGCTCACCGTGCCGCTGAAGTTGTTGCTGCTCTCGGTCAGTGTGATCGCTGCCGTGCCGGCTTGCAGGCTGCTGCTGCCGCCCACCGTCAAGCCGCCTGCAGTCTGCGTGATGGCGCCGCCGTTGGAGGCCGCGACCAGGTTGCCCCCCACCGTGCCGGTGCCCAGATTCAGCGCGCCCGTTGAGGTCGCGGTCAGGTTGCCCGAGGCCACATTCAGCGTCCCGAACGTCAAGGTGTTGGTGTCGGTCAGTTGTACGTGGTTCGCACCGGTGTTGCTCAGGCTCACCGCGCCGCTGAAGTCGTTGCCGCTCTCGGTCAGCGTGATCGCTGCCGCACCGGCTTGCAGGCTGCTGCTGCCGCCCACCGTCAAGCCGCCTGCAGTCTGCGTGATAGCGCCGCCATTGGAGGCCGCGACCAGATTGCCGCCGACCGTGCCTGTGCCCAGGTTCAGCGCGCCTGTTGAGGTCACGGTCAAGTTGCCTGCGGCAACGCTCAGCGTCCCAAGCGTCAAGGCGTTGGTGTCGGTGACCTGGACGTGGTTCGCACCGGTGTTGGTCAAGCTCACCGCGCCGGTGAAGTTGTTGCTGCCGTGGGTCAGGGTGATCGGGTTATTGCCCGCGCTGAAGGTGCCTGCGGCGGCTTGAATCGGACCGCTCTGAGTGATGGCCAGACCGTTCCGGAAACTGAAGCTCTGACCGGCCGCGTTGATCGCGGCCAGGGTCCCGACTTGATTGACCGAGCTCGAAAGATTGGTCGCTGCAGAGGTGTTGCTCACACTCAAGCTGCTCGCCGTGATCGCGCCGCTCTGCGATAGGAGCCCTCCGGCGCTCAGGGTGACCTGCCCCCCGTTGCCCACCGTACCGCTGCCACTGCCCGCACCACCGGCACTGCTGATGGCGCCGCCCAGCGCCAGAGCTTGGCCGCTGTTCAGGATCACTGCGCCTGCCGCGCCACCGTTGTTGTTGCCGGTGGCAGCTCCGCCGTTGGCGGTCAGGGCCAGGGTGGTCAAGTTGCCGCTGGTCTTGATGTCGATGGCGCCGCCCGCCCCATTGGCTCCACCGCTTGTGGTGATCGCGCCCCCCGAATTCGCAAGGAACGATGAGGCCGAGGTCACGCCGTTCGTTCCCCTCACGGTGAAAGCGCCGCCGACCAGATTGATGGGCGATCTGACAACCACATTGCCGTCTGTGAACAGATTGAGGCCGCCGGTGTTGGTGTTCGCGATGGCGGCACCGGTGTCGACGGTGATGGTGCTGGAGGCTTTGAGGGTCAGGCTCTTGACGCTGGACCAGGATACCGAGTTCGCGACCGTGATCGAGCCACTGCCGCCAGCCCCACCGGCGGTGGCATCGACGGTGACGTTGTTGGAGACAAGCGCGTTCTGTAGCGTCGTGGTGTTCAGCACGGACGAATCGGCGGATCCGGTAAATCCACCGATGCCATCATCGTCCGCATCATTCGCACCCGTGGAGATGGTGATGTCGCTGGGATCCAGGAGCAAGGTGCCGGTCTTGCCATTCGGCGCCAGGGTATTGACCCGTCCCTTGAAATTCAGGGTTTGCTTGCCCGAGGTCTCGACCCGGCCGCCATGGCCTCCGTCGACACCGCCCCGTGCTTCAATGCTGCCGGCGAAAGTGGTGTGGCCATCGGCCCAGACCACCACCTGCCCGCCATCGCCTTTGTCCGTTGCGCTGGCCTGGATGCTGGCTTGGGTGCCCACCACCGTCATGCTGGCATTCAGCGGCTCGCCCTGCCCCTGGAAGCCGCCGCCCACATGCACCAGTCCGCCGCCCGCGGCACCCGAGGCGTCGATCTGGGCCGCGCCAAACAAGCCCACCCGCTGACCCAGCACACGCACGTCGCCGCCGCGCTCGCCCGTGCCGCTACCGCTGACGTCGATCTTGCTCGTGACCACCGTATCACCGACCGCTCCGCCGTTGATGAAAACCTGGCCGTTGCGCGTGCCAATGGAGCGCGCCTGCACCAGGCCATCCATGTTCAAGACCGTGTCGGCCAAGCCCGCACGCGCCGCTGCGCGCAAGTCAACGACACCACCGTCGGCTTTGATGGAGCCCAAGACCTTGAGCTTGGCATCGAGCTGCTCATCGTTGCGTGGCTTGAAGAACACCAAGCCATCGCCATCGATGTCGATGTGCACCGCATTGACCGCGGCGGCGGCCACGCGCTGCGCTTCCAGTTGGCCGCCGAGGGTGATCTGCGGCCCGGCGAAAGCGAGCAGTCCGCCCGGTGCGCGTAGCTGGCCCTCAACCACGATGCTGCCTGGCGCATCGCTGCTGCCGCTGAGGCTGTACTGGGAGCCGCTGCCGCTGATGGCCAGGGTGGTGGCGAGCAGCCCGCCCACATCGACCCTGGCGTCGCGCCCGAACACAATGCCGCGCGGATTGCTGAGGAAGACACGGCCATTGGCATCAAGTCGGCCCAGGATCTGGCTCGGGTCGTCGCCAATCACGCGATTGACCAGCACCGATTGGCTGGACGGCTGAACCACACGCAGCGATTCCTGGCTGCCAATGGAAAAACTGCGCCAGTCGATGCTGGCGGTGTCGCTGCCCTGCCGGATCTCCATCTGGCCGGGTTTGGGCGTCAGGATGCTGGCTGTGCCGGAGGTGACCACCCCGTTCTGCGGCGTTGCTGCCGCTTCGCCGGCCCCAACGGCCAGACCACTCGCCACCCACACGGCCAGGCACACAGGGCTCAGTCGCAGCGCCTCGGCCTCGATGGACAAGGCGCGGCAGGACAGGTTCGACTTTGGGGCGGGCATGGTGTAGCTCGGGTGGGTCAGGCGGTGAAGGTCAAGCGGTTCGAATCAGGCGGTGAGCAGTTCAGCGGGCCTGCGGGCTCAGAAGAAGGCGCTGAACTGGGCATACAAGCGGGGGTCCCGTTTCACGGTGTCACCGGTGGGCGTGCCCTTGAGCGGCTTGGCCACACTCAGACGCAAGGCATAGAGCCCGGGCCGCGACCATGCCAGGCCCAAGCCAACGCCCGAGTAGGCGGCCGAATTGCTCGCACTGCCGGCCCCGGCTGCGCCGCCGGTGGGCAGTTGGCTGGCCGGATGGCGGCGGAAGGTCACCTGGCCATAGTCGGCAAAGAAAGCCAGCACCGATTCCTGCGCCCATTGGCTGGAGAACAAGGCACTCAGCGGCGAGCGCAGTTCCAAGCTGGCCAGCAGGCCGGAATCTCCCGTGCCCTCGCCATTGGCAAAGGCGCGCACGCCATCGGGGCCGCCGAGTCGGAACTGTTCGGTGGTGTCAAGGTTGTCCAGGCTGTATTGGCCGCGCACGCTGAGGTAGGCCAGCAAACGACCGGTCCAGAGGTTTTGCAGCCGCGACACCGAGGCATTCACTTTGGTATATCGATCCGCGTCGGTCAAACCCGAGGGACGATTGGTGATGTATTTGACCTGGCCGGCAGAAATATTCAGGTCATAACTATTCACGCCGCCCGTCAATAAACTGTCACGAATATCTCCATTGCTGGCCACGCTGATACTCTGAACCTGTTTCTTGGTTTGCGAGGCAGACGCTTCTTCCCGGTCGTCGTAGTGTTTGGCGTCGAAGGCCAGCAGGGCAAACCAGTTCAAATTGCGCGAGCGAACCACCGGATACAGGCCGAAGGCATTGAGGTTGACCGCACTGCCATTCCTGCCGATGGGAAACTCTTTTTTGTCCAGGGCGTAGCGAACCAGGGTCACGGCGCCGCCCGCGCGCAAGCCGCGTGCGCCCACCGGGCTGCTGTAGCTGCCGAGCAGAAACTTCATGCCCGCGTTGACCGAACTCAGGCCACTGAGCGAAGCGCTGTCGCCCCGGCCGAAGGGGCTGGCCACAGTCATCTGGGCGCCAACGCGGCCCAAACCGATGAAGCGCGAACCATTGAGGTCGGCATCGAGCTTGTACGCCAGGCGGCGTTCCCGTTGCGGCCGCACGACCAAGGTCGCCGTGCCGGGTCGACGCCCCGGCTCGATCTCGAAGCTGGCCACGATGCCGCGCAGGTCGTTGAGCAGGAAAACAATGCGCTCGACCTGGCTGACGGTCAGGATGCTGCCGGGCTCCAACTGCGCCAGATAGGACTCGACCACGGCCTTGTCCACCAGCCAGGGCTCCTCATCCCACAGCAGACGCACCTGATCCAGGCGGCCTTCCAGCACCGCCAGCTGAATGATGTTCTTGTCCGGTGTCTGCTCCGGAATGAAGGCATAACCCAGGTAGTAGCCGAGCTGGCTCTGCAGAAAACGCGTCACCGCATCCTTGGCATTGACGAGGTCTTCCCAGCTCTTGTTCTTGCCCACATAGGGGGCGGTCAGCCGGGCCAGCGCCTGTTTCAGGGCTTCGGGGGCATCGTCCGGCACCGCATAGCCTGCGACATCGAGCAGGACTTCGTCCTCGGGTTTTTGCAGTTCGCGCGGCACCGCACGTTGCGGCAGCAGGCGCGGGTCGCTGTCCAGCGGCGCGGGCTTGGGGCCCAGATCGGACGCTCGTGGCACCAGCGCCGGCGTGCTGACGCCCTGAGCCTGAGCCAGCGGCGGCAGGAGGGCCAGCTTCAGCAGCGTCAGCAGCAGTGCGGCTTGAACCTTTGTTTTCACGAAAACCCTGTAGGAAACCCGATTTCAAGAATCGACCGCAAATTCTAGGGTTGGATATATGAGGGTTTTGGGCTGTGTGCATATTCCCGCGGTACACCCGCATGGCCAGATTTTCGCGGCTGCGGTTTGTGATTCTTCTGGTTTACCCTTGATTCAGCGGCTTGCTGCTGCTTCGTGAATTTGTCGCAAAGCACGACCCGGCCATTCCGGCCCGGCAGGATGCGGACAATAATCCGCCCATCGCTCAGGGAAACCCTGATTCACAGCCGGTTTCGGCACGGCCTTCCTGACCGGCCTGTGGACGATTCAGCACGAGGAACCACACATCATGTCCACCGCATTCACCTTCGCCCCCTCAAGCACCATCCTGTGGCGCGCCGCGACCCGAAGCCTGAGTGCGTTCGCCCTGCTGGCGGCTGGCGCGGTGGCGGGGACGGCTGTTCAGGCAGCACCGGGCGCGGCCACGGCGCCCGCCTCAGCAGCGTCGGCCGCAGCGCCTGCCGTGCTGGACCTGGGCAGCAAGGTGCCGGACCTGACCGCCGTCAAGGAAGGCCTGTTCCCCGAGGACATGTGCGAGGAGCTGATCAAGAACGGCTTCAAGTGCATGGGCTTCAAGCCCGCCACCACCTTCTCGCTGAGCGCCGTGGCCTTTGCCCTGGGCTCGGCCGTGTTGCCGGATTCGCTGAAGCAACAGCTGGACGTGTTTGCCGAGGTCTTGAAAGCCAAGCGCGGCGCCGCACAGAAGATCCGCATCGTCGGCCATGCCGACAGCAGCGGCAACGAAGCCGGCAATCTGCAGCTGTCGCAGCGCCGCGCCGAGGAGGTGAAGCGTTATCTGGTCAACAAGGGCGCAGACGCGGGCATGCTGGAAGTGACGGGCGTCGGTTCCAAGGACCTGCTGCGCCCCGAGGCCCCGACCGCAGCGGAAAACCGTCGCGTCACCTTGGGCCGCTGAGCCCTGGTCTGGGCTGATGGCCGGTGTTGGCGTGTGACAGCGTCAGCAGCCGGCCTTTTCTTTTTGGCGTCTGCGTCCCTGTTCGCTCGGTCGAGCGAATGCGCTGCGCTCGCACGGTAGCGCCCGATGAACTCTCGCAAACAAAAGCTGTCCAGCAAGAATGCGGCTGCGGCCTCCCAGCTGCAGCAGGGCCTCAAGGCCGCCATGAGCAAGCACCAGCAGGGACAGATCCAGGCGGCCGCGGATCACTACCGGGTCTTGCTCCAGTTCGCGCCAGACATGCCGGACGCCTTGCATTACCTCGGTGTGGCCGAGCACCAGCTCGGCCACCCGCAGGAGGCGGTGCGCATGATTCGGCGGGCCGTCGAGCTCGTGCCGGCCTATGTCGATGCCCACAACAACCTCGGCAACGTCTACAAGGAGCTGGGCCAGTTTGAAGCGGCAGAGGCCAGCTACCGGGCGGCCCTGGACCTCCGCCCCGAGTTCGTGATGGCGCACAGCAATTTGGGCGTGGTGCTGGCCAAGCTCAAACGCCACGAGGAAGCGCGCGCCAGCTACCAGAAGGCCATCGATCTCAAGCCCGACTTTGCCGATGCCTGGCACAACCTGGGCAATATGCTGAGCAAATGCGGCAGGCTGGAGGAGGCGCTGACCGCCTTCCGGCGTGCCATTGAATTGGCGCCCTACACGCCCAGCGCCTATGAGGATCTGGGCAATGCCCTGGCCGCCAGCCAGCGTGCCAATGAAGCGCTGGCCGTCTATCGCCAGTGGCAAGCGATCGAACCCGACAACCCCGTGATTGAACACCTGATCGCCGCTTGCGGTGGCGAAGCCAGGCACACGCGCGCCTCTGACGGCTATGTCCAAGACGTTTTCGACCGCTTCTCCGAGAGTTTCGACACCGTCCTGGCGGGCCTTGGCTACCGCGCCCCGGCATATGCCGGCGAGCTGATTGCAGAGTTGCTGGGCCAACCCCGGGCCGAACTGCAGGTGCTGGATGCCGGTTGCGGCACGGGCTTGTGCGCGCCCTACCTCAAGCCCTATGCGCGCCACTTGCTTGGCATGGACCTGTCCCAAGGCATGCTGGACAAGGCTGCGCAGCGCCAGGCCTACGATCACCTCGAACAGGCCGAGCTGAGCGCTTATCTCGCCGAACATCCTGCGGCCTTTGACCTCATCGTCTCCACCGACACCCTGATTTATTTCGGTGTCTTGCAGCAGGTCTTGGAGGCCGCAGCCGCAGCGCTGCGCCCGTCCGGGCATTTGGTGTTCACGCTTGAAGCCGGCGAGGACGACTGTGAGCCGGGCTACCGCTTGCAACTGCACGGGCGCTACAGCCACAGCGAAAGCTACGTCCGACGCATGCTTGAGGACGCAGGCCTGAGCATCAAGGCCACCCGGCGGGTCACGCTGCGCACCGAAAGTCATCAGCCCGTGGTGGGCTTGCTCTTCGCGGCTCAGCGCGTGGCTTGAGCGTGGACTGAGTACGGATTGAGCACGGCAGTTCTCAGGGAGCATGTTTCATGGCGGGATCAATGGAATTCAACTTCGCGATCAGACCCACTGGCTCCGGCCCCGCAGGGCGAGGCGCTGCGCAGGCGCAGCCCATGCGCATCCTCCTGATCGGCAACTTCAGCGGGCGCCAAGGTGTAGCGGCTGCTGCCAGTCTGGCGACACGGCCGACCCATCGGGTGGACGTGGACACCCTGCCTGAACTGATGCGCCGCCTGGCGCCCAGCGTGCGGGTCGGTGCCACCGCTTTCGAGGCCCAGGACATCGACGACTTCCATCCCGACAGCTTGTTCGCGCGGGTGCCTGTTTTCGCTTCCCTGCGCGAGCTGCGCCGGCGTTTGCAGGACCCGGCGCAGTTTGCGCAAGCCGCGGCAGAGCTGGGGATGAACTCAGCAAAGGCTGATTCGCGGGCAGGCGCCGTGCCAGCAGAGGCTGCTGGCGATCTGCTGTCCGGCCTGCTGGGCGGCCGGCCGGGGGGCGCCGCTCGTCACACAGGAACGCCGGCTGCCGCTCAAGCAGCGCCCGCCGGCATCGATGCCTTCATCCGCCAGATCGTCGCACCCCATGTCGTGCCTGACCATGGGGCGCAGCAAGCGGCGCTGCTGGCGTCGGTCGATCTGGCGATTGCCGAGCAGATGCGTCAGCTGCTGCATGCGCCTGAATTCCAAGCCATCGAGTCCGCCTGGCGCGGTCTGCACTTGCTGCTGTCCCAGCTCGAACTGGATGAACAACTGCAGCTGCATCTCTTTGATGTCAGCCGCGAAGAGATGCTCGCCGATCTGGTCGCGGCGCAGGGCGATGTCCCGCGCACCGGCCTGTTTCGCGCCCTCGTCGAGCGAAACCACGGCGCGCCGGATGCGCAGGCCTGGAGCCTGCTCGTCGGGCTTTTCAGTTTTGGCCCCTCGGACACCGACATCGGCCTGCTGGCCGCGCTGGGCGTGCTCGCCTCCAAGGCCGACGGCCCATTCCTGGCCGCGGCCGACATGGACTTGGCACTGGCCGAACCCTCTGCCTTGACGGGCTGGCAGCGCTTGCGCCGCAGCGCTGAACTGGCACCCTGGATCGGCCTCTCGGCCCCTCGCCTGCTCTTGCGCGCACCCTACGGCCGCCGCAGCGACCCCATCACGGCCTTTGCTTTTGAGGAACTCCCGGCCGGAGTGCCCGAGCATGAGCACCTGCTCTGGGGGCCCTCCTCCTTGGTGACCGCCCTGCTCATGGCCCGAGCCTTCCGTCAACAGGGCTGGGACTTCGAGCCCGGCGATGAAAGCGAACTGGCTGATCTGCCGAGCTTCACCTACGAGCGCGATGGCGAAAAGGAGCTGCAAGCCTGCGCCGAAACCTATCTCAGCGAGAGAGCGGCTCAAGTGATCTTGGACGCGGGTTTGATGCCGTTGCTGAGCCACCGAAACCAGCATGCGGTGACGGTGATGCGGTTTCAGTCGATCGCAGAGCCGGCCGGCGGGTTGGCTGGGTTGGATTCAGACTCGACTCCGGTTTGACTTCGCCATTGGGCTCGCAAGCAACCCTTGCTTGATTACTCTCTTACTCTAGGAATGCCATGGCCCGCTGCGCGACGGCGCGAACCGAGCTGTAAAGCAGGCCCAACACCCAGCGCAAAAAGGCCACCGTCAACTCGGCCATTTGCATGGCTTTGCGTCCGAGAAAAGCCCAGATGGCGCTGATCAGGGCCTTGATGTGCACGCCCAGTTCCTTGGACAGCGCAGCACCCTGCGACAAGCCCCAGGCGAGTTGGTCCAGCACCGTGGCCCCCGCCACCAGAGCACCGCCCACGGCATGCAGCATGAGCTTGCCTGCCTGTTTCATCAGCCAAACCAGCGCGCGGCTGATCATGGTGAGCAGATGGGCCGAACCCATCAAAAAGCTGCCCTTGCCTTGAGCCGCGGTTTCCAGCCAGCTCTTGACTTGAGCAGCCTCTGAGCCATACGCCATCGCGTCGCCTTCCAGATCTGCCCAGCTCTTGTTTGCACCCACGCCTTTGATGTAGCTGTCGGCCATGCTGTGGGCGTCTGCATTGATCAGCCCGCTGATGGAATTGCTGATCTGCAGGCCGGCGCGGCCAAAAGGCATGTGCCAAAAGGGGAACAAGGGAATCATCGGAACCGGGTCCGATGCGTGATAGACGCGGTAGACACGGGGTGCACTGTCCGCCTGCAGTCTGCGCGTCAGCGAGCGTGCGAAAACGCCGTCGCCGACCCGCGGGGCGCCAAAGGTGTAGAGCGACACCGGTGCCACATGCCTGTCGGTCAAACTGTCCGCGTTGAGCGAAGCCAGGGCACCGCCAAGACTGTGCCCCACGCAATGCACATGCCGAGGGCGTCGCCCATCGAGAAACTCCAGCAGCTTTCTCGAGAAGGTTTTCCAGATCTCGTGGAAGCCGGCATGCACCGGCAAGCCGCTGGGTCCGAGCTGAATGCCGATGTTGTAGTTGCTGATCCAGTCTGGCCCCGTCTTGGCGCCCAAAGTTCCGCGCGTTGCGACCAGCACATGGGCTTCGAACGGCGTGCCAGGTTCTCCTTCGGCGACGTAGCCAAATCCGGACAACTGCTTCCAGCGCAGGGCTCCGGAATAACCCTTCAAATAGCCAGCGCCGCGAGTCTGGAAAAAGCCCTCGCAGCCGAGATCCTGCTGATTCGCCGCCAGTTCCTCCAGCGTGGTGTGCTGCAGCTTGTAAACCCCACTGGCGATGGCCGCCGCTTGCTGCGGTGAGAGTGTCTGTGTCATGTCGCCCCTCCGAAAGACTCGCTCGAACAAGCCGTCAAATCACTGCAACTCGCAGATGCCAAACACCTCACCGTGTTTCGCGGGTTCTCGCTCTAACCTGCACACCATTTGGATCGGGCGGCCATCCAGTTCGCCGTTGTCCTTGTAATTGCGCTTGAAGAAGTACCAGGCCTTGTAGCTCTTGCCCTCGTGGAGGATCAGGATGGTCTGCTTGACCATGGGTTCGCTAGGAAGCAAACGATCCAGAAGCGAGGCCTTGCGGGTCAAGGCGGGCAGCACGAAGCTGCCATCCGCCGCAGTTTTGGCACGGTCGGTCGATTTCTCGTCATTCCATTCAACCTGGCGCTCGATCACGGCCCCCACCACGGCCCGCCCTTGCTCCAGGACGGTGCCCTTGACCTGCGAAAAGATGACTAGTGGGGAGCTGTTCGCCATGGCGATTCCTTGAGTAAACAGACAGACCATAACAAAAAGGCTACGGGCCATTTTCACCGGACCTGCAAAGCAACTGTTGCTCGCGTCTGCAGCGCTATTCTTCATGGCCTAGGCTCCGGCTTGTCAGTTTGTCTTTATGAATAAATAGAACTCATTGTCAGAATGGCCTAGCTTTGCATTCGCTCTAGAAGAATGTAGATTCTGATCACAGAAGATTCCTCGGTTAGAAGAATGAACGGTTGGGTTTGCCGGATACATACTTGTCATAGGCTTTTGCCAAACGGTAGTCCACCACCGTATTCAACTCGATGATGGATTCGCATTTTCCGGCATCGGCGAAGTCGATCATGATGATGTTTGGAAAGTACGCTTTGACACGGCGAACTCCGCCAAACTCCAGGGCCCTGATACGGTCACGCTCCATTTGCGTCGAAATGGAGGCTTCCAGGCCTTCATACCACAGCTCGTGCATCCGCCTGACACCTGTCGTACCCCACATCTCCTTGTTGCGATCGGCGATGCTGGTGACCGAACCGGTTGAGGTCCAATACATCATTCCCAGGACATCTCCGGCCCAGTCATCCGCCTGTCGTGCCATGGCCAGCAGCATCTTTCGCTGAGTGCTTTCGTTTTCCTGGATCTTCTTCTCGTTCGATTTCCAGATCTTCCAGGCCTTGGTCCCACCTTTGCCGTAATACTGCAAGCCCGTGTAATTCGCGTCGTATTGGCCCACACTATTCTTCTCGCCACGAAGGCTGCGGAATCCGAGTATGCCGTCGCGATGCGTATAGGGGCTGGCTTCCGCCAACGCCTTGTCATTGAATACGCATACCACTTTTTTGGAAAGGTCGCTCAACTGCAGTTTTGCGAATTCCTGCCCATCGCTTGCTTTGAAGATATTGTCCTCGAGGATGTTGATGCAGTACTCTGCAATAAGTTTGTAGTTGCTGCACTTGTCGAACTTGAAAATCAAGAATTCGCCCGTGGTTTCCACAAACCGACGAGCATCCCGCAGCATGTCCGAAAGCTTCAAACCATACTCGCCCATGATGCGCTTGCTGGTTTCAAGGCTGTGGGTTTGGCCGCTGATCTTGCTGGTCAGGGTTTTGGTTTTGTCGCTGAATGTGGATCCGTGATAGCCAACAAGCGACGCTGACCCATCACTGTGTCGCTTTGCAGCGATTCGCAAGTCAAACAAGCGCACGCCAGCCTTGGCCTGCATGGCAATATCCAAAGATTGGGTCTGGGCATTTGAGGATCCACTGGTGATGGACGCATCATGGCTGCCTGCAAAGACAATTTCGCTGATGCGTTTGTCTTCACCCAGAGAAGAAACGTAACGGTAGGTCATGACTGACTTTCTCGAATTGTGCGTGGGATTCACTGAGGCGACTGGCGCCGTGTGTGAATAGAACTAGAACTCGTAGCGGAACTGACCGGCATCCACTCCGACCTTCACGCCGAGAATTGGGTGCCCCTCCATCATTTGAGTCAGAAACTGTCGCGAAATATCCGGCAGCATGGTGTTGGTCAGAATCGCATCAATCATCCGCCCACCAGATTCAGATTCCGTGCAACGCGAAACCACCAGTTTCACCACCTCGTCGGAATACTCGAACGGAATCTTGTAGCGCGCCTCCACCCGCTTTTTGATGCGGTTCAGCTGCAGGCGAACGATCTGCCCCAGCATTTCGTCGGACAGCGGGTAATAGGGAATCGCAACCAGCCGTCCCAGCAGCGCGGGCGGGAAGATCTTCAGCAGCGGCTCGCGCAAAGCCTTGGCCATGCCCTCGGGATCGGGCATCAGGTCCGGGTCTTTGCACAGCCCGGCGATCAGGTCGGTGCCGGCGTTGGTGGTCAGCAGGATCAGCGTGTTCTTGAAGTCGATGAAGCGGCCTTCACCGTCTTCCATAAAGCCTTTGTCGAAGACCTGGAAGAACATCTCATGCACGTCTGGGTGGGCTTTTTCCACCTCGTCGAGCAGCACCACGCTGTAGGGCTTGCGGCGCACGGCTTCTGTCAGCACGCCGCCTTCGCCATAGCCCACGTATCCCGGGGGCGCTCCCTTGAGCGTGCTGACCGTGTGGGCTTCCTGGTACTCGCTCATATTGATGGTGATGAGGTTTTGCTCACCGCCGTAGAGCGCTTCGGCCAAGGCCAGGGCCGTCTCGGTCTTGCCCACGCCCGAGGTGCCGGCCAGCATGAAGACGCCAATCGGCTTGCTTGGGTTGTCCAGGCCGGCGCGGCTGGTCTGGATGCGCTTGGCGATCATCTCCATCGCGTGGTCCTGGCCGATCACGCGCTGGCCCAGATGCTCGGCCACCTTGAGAATTGTCTCGATCTCGTTGCGGGCCATGCGGCCAACCGGGATGCCGGTCCAGTCGCCCACCACCGCGGCCACGGCCTGGTAGTCCACCGTGGGCAGGATCAGCGGGTTCTCGCCTTGCAGCGCGGCCAGCTTTTCCTGCACGGCGTTTAGCTGTGTCAACAGGCCTTGGCGCTCGGCTTCGCGGTCGCTGTCGGTCAGGCCTTCGGCTGCGGCTTCCGCGGCGGCATCGGCCTCCAGCTTGCTGCCCGTGCCCTCGACCGGGCGGATGCCGGCGCGCAGCTTGGCGCGCAGATCCAGCAGCTGGTCGACCAGGGCTTTTTCTTCGCCCCAGCGCAGGTCCAGCGCGGCCAGGCGAGCGCGCTCTTCGGCCAGGGCGAGCGACGCCTCTTCCTCGCGCTTGCCGATGGCGATGCCAATGGCCTTCTCGCGGGCGATGATGCCCAGCTCCACTTCCAGCGCTTCGATGCGCTTGCGGCTGTCGTCCACCTCGGCGGGCGTGGCATGCAAGCTCACGGCCACGCGTGCGCAGGCGGTGTCCAGCAGGCTGACGCTCTTGTCGGGCAGCTGGCGGGCCGGGATGTAGCGGTGGCTGAGCTTGACGGCGGCTTCCAGCGCTTCATCGAGGATCTGCACCTGGTGGTGCTTTTCCATGGTGCTGGCCACGCCGCGCATCATCAGGATGGCCTTGGGTTCGTCGGGTTCGTCCACCTGCACGGTCTGGAAGCGGCGGGTCAGGGCCGGGTCTTTTTCGATGTGCTTTTTGTACTCGGCAAAGGTGGTGGCGCCGATGGTGCGCAGGGTGCCGCGCGCCAGGGCCGGCTTCAGCAGATTGGCCGCGTCGCCCGTGCCGGCCGCGCCGCCGGCGCCGACCAGGGTGTGGGTTTCGTCGATGAACAGGATGATGGGCTTGGGGCTGGCTTGCACCTCGTCGATGACGGAGCGCAGTCGCTGCTCGAACTCGCCCTTCATGCTGGCGCCGGCCTGCAGCAGGCCCACGTCGAGCGCGCGCAGCTCCACCTCCTTGAGGCTGGGCGGCACATCGCCACGGGCAATGCGCTGGGCAAAGCCTTCGACCACGGCCGTCTTGCCCACGCCGGCCTCGCCGACCAGGATGGGGTTGTTCTGGCGGCGGCGCATCAGGATGTCCACCACCTGGCGGATTTCGTCATCGCGGCCGACGATGGGGTCCATCTTGCCGTTGCGCGCTTGCTCGGTCAGGTCGACGGTGAACTTCTTCAAGGCTTCCTGCTTGCCCATGGCCGCCGGCGCCATGGCACCGCTCTCCTCGCCGGGGCTGCTGCCTGCGGCGGAGGAGCCGTCGGTGGCGCCCTGCCCTTCCTCGGGCGAACCGGCCAGCACCTGGGCCAGGCGGTCGCTCAGGTCTTCCACCTTGAGCTTCTCGAACTGGCGGCTGATGGCGATCAGCGCATTGCGCAGGGTCTTGGTCTTGAGCATGCCCACCAGCACATAGCCGGTTCGCACGGTGTTGTCGCCGTACAGCAGGGTGCCGTAGACCCAGCCGCGCTCGATGGAATCCGCGATGTTTTCGGCAATGTCCGAGATGCTGGTGGCGCCACGCGGCAGGCGGTCGAGCGCGGCCGTCAAGTCTTTGGCCAGGGCGGCGGTGTCGAGCTCACCGAACTTGATGATGCGGTGCCAGTCCGAGTCGGCGAGCTGCAGGATCTGCGCAATCCAGTGCTCCAGCTCGACATAGGGGTTGCCGCGCAGCTTGCAGAAGACGGTGGCGCCCTCAACCGCTTTGTAGGCGGTGCTGTTCAACTTGCCGAAGAGGGTCACGCGGTTGATGTCCGCCATGGTGAATCCTTTGACTGGTAGGAAAGAAGAAGACGAAACGTGGTCGGATGAATCAAGTCGAGCAGCGCCGCTACAGCGGGCTCGACCTGGGTTGAAGACGAAGCACGGCCGGCTCGGCGCGCGCCAGTGGGCGCCCCAACCAACTGGTCCAGCCCAGCCGGCTGTTGCGGCCCAACCGGCATGCGGGCACCTGCTCAGGCTTGAGGGTCAGGGCCAGGTCCCAGGCGTACTCCAGGCCGATGTACTGGTGCACCAGGGCCTGCAGCGCCGGCAGGGCCGATCCCACAGGCAGCAAGGCCTCGAAGGCCGGCAGATCCAGCGGGCCGATGTGGATGCGGAAATGATGCTGGCGGTCATACACCGCGCGGCCCAGCACGGCACTGACGCCAAGCTGGTGGGTCGAATGGCGGCGCGAGGCGCCCTTGCGGCTTTGGCGTTGCAGGCGGGTGCGCTCCTGCGCCTGCAGCGGCATCCAGCGCCCCACGAACTGCTCGACGCGCGCCTGCATGCCCAGATAGGCACTGAGCAGCTGGCTCAGGCCGTCGGCATTGCGGGCCTGGCGCGCCTGCACCTGGGCATGGGCCAGGCGGGCATGGTCGGGCGCCGCGTCGCGCCCCTGCCAGGCTTCGCCACCCACGCCCATCAAGGCGCCGACAAAGCCGGCAAAACGATCGTCCTTGGGGCGATCGAGGTTGACGGTGGGCTTGCCCTGGGCCCAGGCGCGGTAGAACAGCAGCAGCAGGCGGTGATGGAAGAGATCGGCGAAGCGCGCGAAGGTTTCGTCGCCCTTGTGCAGCTTGCGCTCATGCGCATAGGCCGTCAGGTGCAGGGGCAAGGGGCCGTTGGGGCCGAAGAGTCCAAAGAAGTTCACCTCCAGGCGCGGGCGGCCGCTGCGGTCCTGCAAATTCAGTGCATGAAGGCTGCTGGGCGAGAACGCCAGGCTGGTGTTCTGTCCGAGACGCAGCGGCTCGTCCACGGGGCGCTTGGCTGTGCCCAAACCCGGCAGGTCTTGATGGTAGGCATCGATCAGGCGCAGCGCCTGGAAGAAGTCATAGCGATGCGGTGCCGCCGCAATGTCCGCAATCGGGTCGGCACGGCGATGGGCTTGTGGCGCGTTCATGGCGGGCTTCAGAGAATGGCCCGGGCGCCCACGCGGGGGCGGCCTTGCAAGATGTCGCCGCGCGCCGGCGAGTGCAGGCGCAGCTGGGTGAAGCCGTTGAGCGAGACATGGCGCGCCACATAACGCTCCAACACCAGGCCCAGCAGGAAAGCGCTGCCGCCTTCGAACGCGTGGTCGTCGATCTCCACCTTCACATCGACACCGCGGCCGAAGGTGATGGGGCCGGCCATGGGCAGACGACGCACCACGGACGACAAGCTCACCGAGCGCACGCCCTCGATCTGCCGCTGCGCGGCGGCATCGCCGCTGGCCGCATACAGATGCAGGATCTGGCGCAGCGCGGCGGCGCCTTGCTGGGCATCGGTGTCGGTCAGCGACAGGTGGTTCAGCGAGAGCTGGTTGATCAGCTTCCAGGCCACATTGCCTTCACGCATGGCGGTCTGTGGCCGCGACGGCCCCTTGATCACCTGGATCATCTTGACCGGCGCGGTCTGATGCAGGGTCAGGTCTCCCTTGGCCTGGCCGGTGGGCATGAGGATGGGCAGATCGCGGTTGGTGCAAAGCGCCCGCACTGAAAGCTGACGCAGCTCGGCCGGAAACGGCGCCTCCTTGGGGTCCACCACCGAGATGTAGACCTCGCTGCCGATGTAGCTTGTGCGCGGGCCTTCGCGGGTCTGGTGCTGCGAGAGCAGGCGCGGCTGGCGTTGCACCGAGTAGTAGGCGGGGTGCTTGCGGCTTTCGGTGTGGAAGGCGTTGTAAAGCGGCAGGAACTGCCAGTCCGAGGCGCCCCCTTTGGACACACCGCTCTCGCCGTAGCCATTGACCTCGAGAATCGAATGCACCTCGTAGTCCATCGGCCGGGTTCGATCGGGCACCACGTGGTACTCGAACTCGCCGGCTTGTGCCTGGATGCGATCGCAGCGGCGCTCCAGCAAATTGACGGCCGGCACGCAGTGCAAGGCCAGACTCTCGGCATCGACGGACTGCAGCAGGGCATTGTCAGCGCGCGAGAACAGGATGACGATGTCCACCTCCTGCTCGCTGTGCGAGCGCAAGGCATCGCCGAGCTCGTGAATGTCAAAGAACAGGAAGCGCTGCGGCAGAGCAAAGTACTCCTGCAGCAAACGGTAGCCCTGGAAACCTTGCAAGGTCTGGGGCAGCAAGGCCTCGTCGTCCTCGAAGCCCGCCGGGCTCAGGCACTCCGCATCCAGGGTTTCGAACCAGGCGGCGGAGCGCTGCGTTGGCAGCACAAACACGCCCAGCGCATGGCCGCAAATCAGCTCGTGCAGGCGAAATGCCGTGTCATCCAGCCCTGCGCAATGCAGGCGCAGGTTGTCGAGGCTCAGCTTGGAAAAATCGGTCTCTGCCGTGCAGCGCAGACGGATGCGCAAGCCCGAACGGTATTTGCGCCATTCGGGCACAGACGCCAGGGGCAAGTCCGCCGCCTGCTGAAAATACTCGACCTGACCGATCTCCAGCGGCCACATCGTCAGCGCATGGGCGGTGCGGAACTCGCAGGCCGTGAGGCCGCTTTTGCCCGGCTGGCTTTGCATCACGCTGCCGCGCTCCAGGCGCAGACCGGTGGCCAGGCTGGGGTCCTTGAGGTCGGGCGTCAGCTTGGCGATCAGCATGGACGGCGTCGGCGCCAGGAACTGCGGGTAGATGATTTCCAGCAGGGCCTGGGTGAAACGCGGGAACTCGGCGTCGAGCTTGAGCTGGATGCGGCCGGCCAGGAAGGCGAAGCCCTCCAGCAGTCGCTCGACATAGGGGTCGGTGACCTCCAGGCCTTCCAGGCCCAGGCGGGCGGCGATCTTGGGAAACTGCTGGGCAAACTCGCCGCCCATCTCGCGCAGATGGCGCAGTTCTTCGTTGTAGTAGCGGAGCAGGCGGGGATCCATGGCCAGGCTTCTTCAGCGGTCCAGTTCGCGCACGGCGACCCGGCCGGTTTCGAGATCGATGTCGGTCTTCAGCAGCAGCTCCAGGGGCACGGGTTGAGCCCAGAGCTGGCCGGCGATGCGAAAGCCGATCTGGTTGTGGTGGTCCAGCTGCTGGGCCGAGACCACGGCTTCGACGACCAGGGTCTCGGGCAGGATGCGCGGCTCATGGTCAAGGATGGCCTGGCGCACGTTCTGCTGCAGCTGGAGCAGGTCGACATTGGAGACGCTGCTGCCCGAGAGCGGCGGAAGGCCAAAACTGAGCACCGATTTGCGCGCTTGCTCGGCGCCCAGCCAGTCGATGTGCGCGCTGGGTGAGCTTGCATTGAACAACCAGGCCAGGTCACGCAAGACCATCTCGCGCAGCTGGCTGCGACCGATCACGCGCGACTCAGAGCTTTCCACCTGCGACAGCGGTTCGTCGTCAGTCAGGCGGTCCAGCAGTGCGGGCTGGAGCCGGTCTCGGGCGCGCAACTGGGCCATGGCAACAAGCTCGTGTGCGTGTGTCAGGCGCTGGCCGGCGCCGGAGGCGCTGCGCTGTCGTCCGCGGATTCGTGCACGACCACGGTCCGCACATCCATCAGCGCGAACTCTTCGCCGTCGGTGGACCAGAGTCGCTGACCCAGGCCGATATAGCTGTCCGGGCCTCGCTCGCGCCATTCCGTGGCCCGCGACAAGGCCAGGGCATCGCCGGCCGCCAGGTCGGTATCGGGGTAGCGCGTGGGGATCAGGCCCACGACTTCGCCGCCGTTGGTGAACATGAAGTGCGCGGGCATCCAGATGGCATCGCGCAAGTCCTGTGGTGGATCGATCTCCACACGCGCCAGCCGGTTCCAGGGCAGCCAGTAGTACTTGCCGTTGATGATGGCTTCGATCACCGGGCCGAGGCGGCTGTCGCCATCGGCGATCCAGCTGAAGGGCTGCTCATTGATGCTGCCAGCGCTGGCCGGAGCCTGCTCCAGGGCCTGAGCGCGCAGTGCTTGTCCGGCGGCCACGTCGCCCTGCCCTTCACGCAGCAAGGCCTCGATCAGCAAAGCCACCCAGGTTTCCGGCTCACCAAAGAGCATGGGCACTTTTTCGCCGGCAAACACCTTCATGCGCAGTGCCTCGCAGGCGATGGCCTCGCGGTAGGTCTGCACCATGGGCAACATGCCGGCATCCAGCTCCAGCGCCACATTGAGCTGGTTCAGGGCGCGCTGCCACTGCCCGCTCACACACAGGAGCTGGAACAGAAACACACGCAGCTTGGCGTCTTGCGGCTGGCTGCGAATCTGCTCGCTCAATAGCTTGAGAGCCGCCAGGGCATCGCCGTCTTTGAGGGCTTGTTCGGCGGGAGATGGGTGAGCCATATGAGGTTTCCGTTCGCCTTGGAGCAGGACAGCGCGGGGAATTCGGGTCAGATTTGGAGCCGAGCAATGCAGAGACGACGGCTCAGCAATCAAACATTCGGGAGAGATCAGCACACCGCCTCAGCACGGCGGCGCGGGGCCTGGGTCGGGTGTCCTTCGGGTGAAATCTGGCGCGGCTCGCTGTGCGCTTATGCCTGCACCTGCCAGGCACAAAGCCCTCGCTTGGCGCCGCACCACCCGAGAGGGAAGCGGGCCGACGCTTGCTGTGCAGCGGCGCCGGCCCTGCGAGCTCCAATTACTTGGAGTTTTCGGCGATGTTGTAGGTGAAGGGCAGCGGTGTGTCGCCGGTGCCGTCCGCCTTCTGCGGGACGTAGGAGAACTTCACCTTGGCGAAGTTCAGGGAGATGTTCTCCGTCAGTCGGTCCTCGCCGCCCGAACCACCGGTGCTGACCGAGGTCACCAGGATTTCTTCCAGCTCGATGATGAGGTACTCAAGCGGCTTGTCGCCAGCCTTGCGAACGACCAACTTGGCCTTCTTGATGTGCTTGCCGGTTGCGCAGCCATCGAGCAGGGCGTGCGAAGCCTTGTCGATGTACTTGGTGATCGAGATGTCCTGGAAGTTGGCCTTGCCCGCGCCAGCGCCGCCACCCTGGTGGGCGGTGCCGCTGTTCGAAACGCCCCAGCTCCAAGCCAGGATGTCGATCTCACCTGCATACTTCTTGTCCCTCGACTCGCCCTTGATACCGTCAAGAACCAGAAACATGTCAACAGCCATGGGAATCTCCTTTGTGCCCGTTCGGGGGCGGTTAAAAACTGGGTGACCCAGTGATGAAGTGAAGGCTCAGCGCCGACGCCGAGCCGGGCAATGGATCAAGCCGCTCAACCGGCCTTGGCCGAAGGCAGCTTGGACACCAGCCGCAGCGACACGGTCAGGCCTTCGAGCTGGTAGTGCGGACGCAGATAGAACTTCGAGCTGTAATAGCCCGGGTTGCTCGGGTCTTCTTCCACCACCACCTCGGCGGCCGACAGCGGATGGCTGGCCTTGTACTCTTCCGAGGAACGGGCCGGATCGCCGTCGACGTACTGGGTGATCCACTGCGACAGCCAGCGCTGCACTTCTTCGCGTTCCTTGAAGGAGCCGATCTTGTCGCGCACGATGCACTTCAGGTAGTGCGCGAAACGGCAGGTGGCAAAGAGGTAAGGCAGGCGCGCAGCCAGGTTGGCGTTGGCGGTGGCGTCCGGGTCGTCGTACTCGGCCGGCTTGTGCAGAGACTGGGCGCCGATGAAGGCGGCGAAGTCGCTGTTCTTGCGGTGCACCAGGGGCATGAAGCCGTTCTTGGCCAGCTCGGCCTCGCGGCGGTCTTCGATCGCGATCTCGGTCGGGCACTTCATGTCCACACCACCGTCATCGGTCGGGAAGGTGTGGGTGGGCAGGTTCTGCACGGCGCCGCCCGATTCAATGCCGCGGATGCGTGTGCACCAGCCGCTTTCCTTGAAGGAGCGGTTGATGTTGGTGGCCATGGCGTAGGCGGCGTTGGCCCAGGTGTACTTGCCGTGGTCGGCCGAACCGGTGTCTTCCTCGAAATCGAAGGCTTCGACCGGGTTGGTCTTGGCACCGTAAGGCAGGCGCGAGAGGAAGCGCGGCATGGCCAGGCCGATGTACTTGGAGTCTTCCGATTCACGCAGCGAGCGCCAGGCGGCGTAGTCGGGCGTGGAGAAGATCTTGGTCAGGTCGCGCGGGTTGGCGAGCTCCTGCCAGGAGTCCATTTGCAGCAGCGTGGGCGAACCTCCGGTGATGAAGGGCGCATGGGCCGCAGCGGCGATCTTGGCCATTTCCGACAGCAACTCCACATCGGGCGCGCTTTGGTCAAAGTGGTAGTCGCCCACCAGGCAGCCGAAGGGCTCGCCACCAAACTGGCTGAACTCTTCGGAGTAGATCTTCTTGAAGATCGGGCTCTGGTCCCAGTTGGTGCCCTTGTAGCGCTTGAGCGTCTTGCCGAGCTCGGCCTTGGACACATTCATCACGCGGATCTTCAGCGACTCGTCGGTCTCGGTGTTGTTCACCATGTAGTGCAGACCACGCCAGGCACCCTCAAGCTTCTGGAACTCCTGGTGGTGCAGGATCAGATTGATCTGATCGGACAGCTTCTTGTCGATGGCGGCAATCATGGCCTCGATCGAGGACACCACATCGCTGCCGATCAGCTGCGTCTGGGCCAGGGCCTGCTGGGCCAGGGTCTGCACGGCCTGCTCGACGGCGCCCTTGGCATCATCGGACTTGGGCTTGAATTCCTTCTGCAGCAAGGAGGCCAGGTCGCTGCCTTCGAAGCTGACGCCAGCCAGCGCGGCGGAGGCTTGGGTTTCTGCCATATCGTTCTCTCCTACTCGTGTCTTTGATGTCGTGGCCGTGTGCTTCAGGCGTCGCTGGGCTTGGCGGTGGCGGCCAGAGAGCCCAGCAGGGCCGGGTCGGCCATCAGCTTGCCGATCAGCTCTTCGGCACCGCCCTTGCCGTCCATATAGGTGACCAGGTTCTGCAGTTGCTGGCGGGCTTCGAGCAGCTTGCTCAGCGAATCGACCTTGCGGGCCACCGCGTCGGGCGAGAAGTCATCCATGCTGTCAAACGTGATGTCCACGCTCAGATTGCCTTCGCCGGTCAGGGTGTTGGGCACCTGAATCGCCACGCGCGGTTTCATGGCTTTCATGCGGGCATCGAAGTTGTCGACATCGACTTCCAGGAACTTGCGATCGGCCACCGGGGCCAGAGGCTCGGCCGGGTTGCCCGACAGATCTGCCAGCACACCCATGACGAAGGGCAGCTGCACCTTCTTCTCGGCGCCATAGACCTCGACGTCATATTCGATCTGCACCCGCGGTGCGCGATTGCGGGCGATGAACTTTTGGCTGCTACTCATTCCAGGCTCCTGTGCGACGTAGAAGAAATTCAAGACATTCGCGGCTTCAGGGTCTCAGGCTTGCCGCGAATGGGGGGATCACGAGTTTTCGGTGTTGTAGGGGTCAATGCCCACCAAACCAGCGACGCCGGCCAAGGCATCGGGGGCCAACATCTTCACCAGCTGGAGGAAGTTTTGGTTGATCAATTCACTGCCTCGACGCAAAAACAAGGGGGCGGGATTCGAGGGCTCGACACGCTCCAGATACTCGCAAACCATGGCGATGGCCTTCAGCGCATCCTCGCGCGAGTTGACACTGCCGGACAGTCCCCGCTCCTGCGTCCTAACGCCTGAAGACATGGACTGCTCGCCATCGTCGGAAGTATCTGACGCTCCTGCCGGATCGTGCACTTCTGCGGGAAAAGTACCGAAGACTCCCTGCACCAGGCTTTGCAGCGGGCGCAGATCGGGCGCGAGCTCGTGCCCCAGCTTGTCCAGCAGCAGAGTGCGCAGCGCTTTCAGCTGTTCCTGCGCGGCCTCGCAGGCGGCGCGCAGCCCGGGCCGCTTGGCCTCCGCGGCGGCGGCCATCTGGCTCAAGGCGGCGGTGCTCAGCACATCCTCACCTTCGCGCGCCGGCGACAAGCCCAGCGCCACCTCCACATGTCGGCCCGTCACCAGGCCGATGCTGCGGTCTTCGATCAGACGCGCTTCGCGCAGGTCTCCGATCAGGCCCTCGACTTCGCGCAGCAAGGTCAGGGCGTTGACGCGGGCATAGGGGTCGCCATCGTCAGGGTCGGGCAAGGGGTGCACATGGTCCCACAGCGCTTCGATCATGCTGCGCAGCAATTCCAGCCCCGGGGCCAGGCTCGCATAGCCCTGCAGATGCACCAGCGAGCGCATCCAGAGGATGGCAATGCGCAAGTCGCGGCTGCGCTCCAGCAGCGCCTCCGACAGCTCCATCACCTCGCGCCAGGCGGGCGGCTCGGCCGGACCGAACTGCGACTCCGGTTTGCCGGCCGCTGCCCGGCTCAAAGTCAGAAAGTCGTTGTCGTATTCGAGGTCAGGGCCGCAAGGCGCACTGTCGTCCGCCAAGGGCGCAGACCACAGCGCGATCTTCTCGCGCGCTTGTTCGATCTCACTCATTTCACCCACCTTGTTTCAAGCATTGGCCATCTCCTCACCTCAGCGCACCACATCGGCATGGAAGCGCGCGGCCCCGTAGTCATCGCAAGCCTGAACCGTGCAGCCCACGCTGCGGCCCAGGAGAAACGGCGGGCTGCCCGCAGCCAGACCGCGCATCAGGCTCGAAGCCCGCTCGCCCGTGGGCAGCTTCAAGAACACGTCCTCGCGCTCGCTGCTCAGGGCGCTGTAGTCGCGCGGCTGGGCGCTGACGATGACCAGGAACTCCTGGCGGCCCGGCGGCTCTGCCGCATCGACCGGCCAGGACTTGGGCGGCAGCTCCAACTCCTGACCCGCCTTGACCTTGAGTTGGGGAATCTGCGCATTCGGCAGGAACTGCAGCAAGGAGCCATCCTGGCCCAGCAGCAGCACCTGGACATGCCCGTCACGAGCCGACTTGATCCGGAAAGACAGACGATCCTTGCCGATCACAAACTGCTCGCGCGCCAGGCGAACCTCCACCGCAAAGCCCGGGCTTTGCCGCTGCAGCGCATCCTCAAAGGCTTGCGCGGGATCGAAGCGCGGCAACGCGGTTTCTGCGCCCTCGCTCGGCGGCGCAGCTGTGAGGCTCGGTGGCGCGCTGGCGGCCGAGGCACCGCTCGACAGCGCGGCAGTGCTGTCTTTGGGTGCAGCGCCCGGCCCACCCTGCCCGCCCAGCCAGGCCGTGAGACCCAGCCCCGCCAGTCCCAAAGCTGCACCCAGGGCCAACCAACGCTTGCGCCCAGCCCCGGCGCCTGTGTCCGCCGCAGCCGTTAGGCCTGGCGCATGTACGGCGCCAGCTGTGGCGGCCGTGCTCACGGGCGCGGCCTTGGCGCGCGCGGCGCCCGAAGCGGAAACAGATGTTCCATCGTCCAGTGCCGATGGCGCTGAGTCAGGGTCCGACTCATGGCCGCTCAGTGCGCGCAGGCCCAGGTCCTGGCGCAGCGCGGCGATTGACGCGGTCCGGTCCTCCGGCCGCACGCGCAAGGCCCGGTCCAGGGCCTGCAAGAACTGCGGGCTGTAGCGGCCAGCGGCTGCCTGTTCCAGCGGCACATAGCTGTCGCTCATCAAGCGGCTGACCGAGGTGGGCGGCGTGCGGCCCATGATGGCGAAATGCATCGATGCCGCCAGGGCATAGACGTCGGTCCAGGGGCCCTGCTTCATATTGGGCGCCTCGGCGTACTGCTCCACCGGGGCATAGCCGGGCTTGAGAATCACGGTCAGGGCCTGCGTCATGTCGCCGATGACCCGGCGTGCCGCGCCGAAATCGAGCAGCAGCGGCTTCTGACGCTCACCGACCAGGATGACGTTGTCAGGCGCGATGTCGCGGTGAAAGCAGTTCTGCGTGTGGATCACGGCCAGCGCCTCGGTCAGGGGCGCGAGCAGGCCCATGAGCCAGGCTTCGCTGGGCGGTTCGCCCAGCTCGCGCAGCTTGTCCTTGAGCGTGATGCCCTCGTAGAAGGGCATGACCATGTAGGCCGTGCCATTTGCTTCCCAGAAGCGGTAGACCTTGACCAGGGAGGGATGGTCGAACGAAGCCAGCAGCTTGGCTTCGTTCACAAAGCTCTTGAGGCCCGCCTCGAAGGTGTCGCGGTGGCGCTCGGACTTGACCTGAACCTGGGTGTTGCCCAGGCGCGCCGACAAGGCTGCGGGCATGTACTCCTTGAGGGCCACGCGCCGCTCGAGGGAATGGTCCCAGGCCAGGTAGACGATGCCAAAGCCCCCTTCCCCCAACACCCCGGTCAGCTCGAACTCCCCGAGGTAGGTGCCCAAGGGCAAGGCGTTGCCGCTGTCGCCCGCACTCGATGCCGAGGGGGCCCGCGAGCTGGCGGCTGATGGGGAGGCAGATGGAGAGGTCGGCGCCAGCGCCGGAGCCTGTGCACGCGCGGCCAAGTCCGCAGCACTCACCGGGGCCTGGGGCGAGATCAAGGTCGCCATATCGGCCAGTCCAGACGTCGGCGCCGGGCCGGCGGGTGGCGACTTCAAAGGCCGGATGACCGTGCGATCGTCATCGGAGTTATCACTGCTCATGGCGTGCTGGCTGACCCCTGCTCTTGTTCCCCGCATTTGCGTGTGTCGTGAATTCTGATTGACGAAAGTGACGCTCATGGGCCTCCAGACCCCAGTCGTGAATAAGCACGCGAATGGCCGCTGTTCGCGCCCTGCGCGGCCGACTATGGTGTGGGGCGCATGGCGACGCTGCGCCGTCCGGGCACCCGAGGGCCAGGCCCGAGCGGCGCCATTGCGCAAGCCATAGCCACCCATCCAGGTCTTTCGAGCGAAGAAGCGAACGTGTGTGATGCCCGCGCCATCGGCCCCAGGCCGGATGCCCTGAACCCAAGCCCTCTGCCAGGGGCGGAGCCTGCCTGTGCCGATTGAACGCGATGGCGGCTCGCGATTGAGAGCGTTCAAATCGACCGAGGCGGAAGCCTCGCAGTCCGGGGCCGCCACGCCCGCGCGTCGGCGGCTCGGCCCCAGACGTCGGCGTCCCAGGGCCGAAGAGGCTGAGCGACCCCAGCCGTTCAGCGCCACTGCAACGACCTCACCCGTAACTCCCACACCCTCACCGCCCCCACCTTCACTGCGCGGCCGGGCTTCCGATGCAGCCGTTCATCCCGCAGCGCTGCCCCGGGCCGGTGCGCGGCGTCAGGCGCTGATGTGGGGCGCAGCGGGTCTGATCCTGGCGATCAGCGCTGGCCTGGCCTATCAGCGCTGGGCCTCACTCGCAGGGGCTGGCGCGCCCCAAGAAACAGCGGCGGCGGAGCCTGCATCCCCAGCTGCCCGCGCAGCCTCGGCAGCGGCACCGGCCCTCGCCACAGCATCAAGGCAGGAGCCGGTTCCAGTGCTGAGCCTGGCGGACATCCTGGCCCACGATGGCCGGGGTACGGCATGGCAGCTCGCCCGCTTGCGCGACAAGCCCGCGATCCTGATCCTGGAGTTCCCCAGCCTGCTGGAGCAGGGCCTGGCCTTGAATCGCGCCGCGGCCTTCATCGAGAAGAAGCACAGCGCTGGCGGCGCGGTCTTGGGCGATGCCGAGATGCAGCGGCTGCTGGCCCGTTCGGGCGATTCGGTGGCGACCTTCTACTTCGGCCATGACTACAGCGCCGAGCAGTTGCAGCGCTTTTTTGCCCAGGCCCAAGTGCAGGGCCTGAAGCTCAATGCCCAGGAGCTCAAGCTGCAGAGCTTGCTGCAGGCGCAGGGCTTGCTGACGGCCACGGCTGCAGCCCCGTCAACGGCGAGCCCGCAGGCCCTGGTCAGCTTCACGGCCGTGCAGCAGGACGACCCGGCCACCCCCAGCGATGAGCAGGTCGATGCCTTGCGCCGTGAGTCGACCCTGCGGCATGAGCTCAGCCATGGCGAGTTTTTCACCAACCCGGATTACCAGCGCCGCTGCTGGGCGTTCTGGCAACAGGGCCTGAACGAAGCTGAGCGTGCCCGCTTCCGCAGCCTGCTCTCCAGCATGGACTACGACCCGGGCAACGAGGCCTTGATGGTCAACGAAACCCAGGCCCTGCTGATGCACACGCCCGATCAGCGTGCTTTCAACGCCAGCAGCCTGGGCGTGACGGAGGCGCAGCTGCAAGCGCTGCGCGAACGCTTTCGTCAGCAGCCCTGAGGAGATCGACGAGGGGCGCGAGCAGGCCGGCCTCAGCGGCTGCCCCGCCCGCTCGGCTCATTCACCACCAAGCAGCGCCGATGCGCGCTGGGGCATGCCGGCGCACACGCGCCAGCGCGCGGCCTGCCCGGCCGGCTGCGCGCGCCAGTAGGAGCGCGGGGCCTGGCTGGATGACGCCAGGCTTTGAGCCCAAAGCCGCAGGCCTGCGTCCAGCACCGGATCGCTTGAAGCCAGGTCGGGCGTGGCTGCGACATCCAGCCATTGCCCCGGCGAGGCCGCGGCCGCAGGCGCATCGCCTGGATCGCTCCACAAGGCATCGGGCCAGGCCGAGCTTCGCAGGGCGGCCTCCAGCTCGGCCTCGACCTGCTCGACCACCCAGTCCTGCTCCAGGGCGTCGGCCGCGCAGGCGTCCAGCGCCTGCAGACGAGCCTGCACCGCCCGCCACGCGGCCAGGCTTCGCGGCAAGGCCGGCAAGGACTGCAGGACCAGAAAAGGAAAGTAGCGACCGACCCGATCCACCGAGGGCATGAGGCAGCCCATCCAGGCCTGATGCCCCAGCTCGCCCGGCAGGCAGGCCGGGCTCAGCAGAAACTGCCAGCTGGGACTGACCAGGTAGGCCTCCAGCCAGTTGCTGCCCCGCAGGCGATGCTGCGTTTGCAAATCCAGCAGGCCCTCGGCCAGCCAGGCGTCCCACCAGGCCAGCAGGTCGGGCCCCATGCGACGAGAGGCAAAGTCACCCAGGGCCGGCAGCTTGCCATACCAGCCCGGCAGGGTGTCACGCCGATTCACAGCGCCGCCGGGCAACGGAATTGCTTGATTTCCCGCAGCTGGAAGGGGTTGAAGACGCTGGCGGCAATGACATCGAGCTTGGCTTTGCGCCCATCGATCACCACCGGCACGCTGAAGCGCTCGGGCACGTTGGAGGGCTCGATGCCGAAGCGATCGAACAGACGGAACAAGCCCCAGGGCCCTTCAAACAACATGGGCGCGGCCGCGCCCGGGGCGCCGCTGCTCAGCTTGATCTGCGCTGCCACGCGGCTGCTGGGCCAGTTCAAGGTGATGGAGGCACCCCCGGCGCTGAGCTTGTGGATCTGGCCGTCGTTGTCGATCACCAGCTCTTTCAGGGCCGGGTCGATCTCGGACAGGCGCAGCTCGATCTTCAGGCCCGCTTGCTTGCCACCGCTGCGGAAGAACACCTCGCGGATGCGGCTGGCGCGCTGGAACTCGGCCAGGGCTGCGGCGGCCACCGGCTTGCTGCCGTCTCCCAAGGGCTTGTAGCTCCAGCTGGGGGTCGTGGTGTCGACCAGGGTGGCCAGGCGGCGCTGGAAGAACTCGTCCATCAGACCGGCCGCGCCGAAGAACTGACCGAAGTCCTCCGGCAGCACATCGGCCCGCGATCCGCTGGCGAAGGGGTAGCGCCCATTGATGGCGCGGGCGCAGAACTCGGAGATGGGTTTGAGCTCGGCCGACAGGCCTTGGATCTCGGCCCCGCGGCTCTGGTTGGCGCCGGCATCGGCCAGCTGCTCCAGCATGGAGCGGATGGGCTCGGGCTGCTGCCCGGCCATGGTCTTGATGCGCTCCGCTCCGCCGCCCGGCGGAGGCGGCGACTTGCTCTTTTGCGCCGCGTCGACCGCGCTCAGCTGGGTGTAGAGCTCGTTGAACATCTTGAGCGTGTCATCGATGGGCGCGGGCTGGCCGCTGATCTGGCGATGGATGCCCGCGAAATGGTCGTCCACCATGCGCTCCAGCGGCCCTGCCCCGCCGGCGGCGTCGGCAGGCGCGGCGCCGGCCAGGGCGGCCGCATCGCTCTTGGCCTGATTGGCCAGCTTGTCCAGCGCATTGCCGCCACCAGCGGGCGGCACCAGGCGGGTCTCGGCGCTGACGCCACGCAAATAGGCGGCCAGGGGCGAATCGACGGCCGACAGGATGCGCGCCACGGCAATGCTGCGCTCCAGCCCGGCCAGCTTGACCAGGCGCACATCGGCCAGGAAACGGTCCCAGGTCTTGATGTAGTCCTCGAAGTAGAGGCGGCGCACCTTGTCGCTGAGTTGCGTGCCCACGGCCAGGTCCTTGAGTCGCGCCGGGTCGCTCTTGATGCCCAGCACCCAGGGCTCTTCCTGCGCCAGGCGCAGGGCGGATTTCTGCACCTGCGACTTCACCAGCTTCTCGTAGCCTTGCTTGGTGTACAGGCCCGAGATGCCCTTGGTCAGCGGCTCGCCGCTGGCGCGCACAAAGACCTGCGCGGCATTGGGGCCAGCCGCAGCGGCCACGGTGAACTCCGGCACATCGCCGGCGCGGTACTGGCGCTTGATGCGGCTGTAGACGCGGTACTCCAGCGGATAGGCCGCCAGCATCTCGCGCACGCCGGCGACCAGGCTCTCGTCCATGGCCACCGATGGCCGCACGGGGCCGCGCGAGAGCAAGGCCTCGAGATGGGCATCCAGCAGCTGGCGCTGGGCCGGGTCCATGCGGCCGTAGTTCTGGTCCCAGTCCACACCGATCCAGGCCTTGAGACTGGCAGCGTCCAGCTGCTCGGCTTGGTAGAGCATCAGGTAGTTCTTGAGCGCCTCGTAGGCCTGCTCCAGGTTGTCACGCGAGGCGGTGCGCAAGCGCTCCTCCAGACGGCGTGCCAGGCGCGGCATCAGCTGCTGTTCGAGCAAGCGGCCATAGGCCTGCTGCGCGCCGGCGTCGAGCTTGTCGCCCTGGTACAGGCCCAGGCCTTGCAGCAGCGGTGGGTTCTTCAGGTCGAAGGCCTCGCTGTGCGCCGCATCGCGCACCTGGGCCAGCACCTCGGGCAAGGCGCTGACATCGGCATTGTTGGCGGCCGGCAGCGCATCCACCGCCGCTTGCAGCGCCGGCAGACGCGATTGCACCAGCTCGGCATGGTCCAGATTGCGCGATCGGCTGATCGCCCACCCGAGCAGCAGGCTCACGCTGAACAAGCCGATGGCGGCGAAAGCCACGCCGCGCAGCAAACGGCGCCGGGCTGTGGCTGCCTGGCTGACTGCGCCGAGCCCGCGTTCGGCGAACACCACATCGCGCAGCAAACGGTTCAGGAAAAAGCTCTTGCCCTTGGCGCCAGCCGGCGCGGCAGCGCGCGCGTCGAAACCAAACGAGCGGCCGAGCGCGCCCATGACACGCGCAATCGGCGAGCCCTCTTGCGTGCCGCTGGTGAAATAGACCCCGCGCAGCCGCGGCGTTTGCTCCAGCTGCCCACCGCCGGCCAGCACCTGGTTCAGGAACTCGGCCAGCAGCGGCTGCAGGCTCGCAAACTCCTGCGGGAATGCCAGCATGGCCTGGCGGCGGCTCAGATCGCGCTCGGCCTCCAGCCGACCCAGCAGCTGGGCCACCAGGCGCTGCTGCAGCTCGCCGTAGAAGCGAGCGAAATCGGCCAGCGGATCGCCGGACGGCATTTCCTCATGCGCAAAGGTGAAGCCCCAGACCTGGTCGCGCTCTTCCTTGCCCAGGCCCTCGAAGCTCTCGTTGAATCCGCCGATCAGGTCGGCCTTGGTCACCAGCACATAGACGGGGGCGCGCACGCCGAGCTTGCTGTGCAGCTCCTGCAGACGCGCGCGCAGCTGGGCCGCGTGCTGCTTGCGCTCGACCGCACCCTGCTGCAGCAGGTCCTGCACATTGACCGTCAGCAACACGCCGTTGATGGGCTGGCGCGGGCGGGTCTTCTTGAGCAGCGAGAGGAAGTTGTCCCAGGCGCTGGCGTCCACCTCCCGGTCGCTCTCCTGCGTGGCATAGCGGCCGGCGGTGTCGATCAAGACGGCGTCCTGGGTGAACCACCACTCGCAGTTGCGCGTGCCGCCCACCCCTTTGACGGCCGCGCTCTGGCCCTCCTTGCCTTCGCGCAAAAGGAACTGCAAGCCGGCATTCATCAAGGCCGTGGTCTTGCCCGAGCCCGGCGCGCCGACGAACACATACCAGGGCAGCTCGTACAAATACTGCTCGCCCGACCACCAGCTGCGCTTGGATGCGGCCCTCAGCCGTTGGCCTGCCTCGGCAAAGCGCTGGGCCAGCAGCTGCGCTTCCTTGTCAGCGGCCGAGGGGCCGGCGCCCAGGCCGGCCAGCAAGGCGGCATTGGTCTTGCGGCGCTGGTGGGCCTTCCAGAGCAGGCGCGCGCCCCAGCACAGCCAGATCAGCAGCAGCAGGCCGGCACGCGGCAGCCAGCCGCCCAGCGGCGTGGCGCCGGCGATGGCGATCAAGGGGCCCAGCCACCAGATCACGGCCGACAGCAGCAAGAGGGCCAGCGTGCCCATCACGGCGGGGCTCAGGAGCCATTGCAGAAATCGCTTCATGGGTAACTTTCTTGCCGCATCCGGCGCGGGGCAGGATCGGCGATGCAATTCTTGGAAGTTCGCGGGCGGGTCATGTCGGGGCCTGGGCGCTTCAGGGCTGCGCCGCCACCGTCAGCACGATGTCGACCCGGCGGTTGCGCGCGCGGCCTTCGGCGCTGGCGTTGTCGGCCACCGGTTCGCTGTCGGCACGGCCTTCGGCGCCGAGGCGGCTGGCTTCGACCGTCTGGGCCAGCAGCTGACGCACGCTTTGCGCCCGCGCCAGCGACAAATGCCAGTTCGAGGGGAAACGCAGCGAGCGGATGGCCTGGTTGTCGGAGTGGCCCACCACGGCCACGCGCCCCTGCACCTGCTGCAGGGCCGCGGCAATGCGGCCGAACAAAGGCGTGGCCCGGGCGGCCACATCGGCGCTGCCGGGCTCGAACATGGTGTCACCCAAGACGGTCACCACCGATCGATCGGCCTCGTCGCGCACCTGCACCGCACCGGCCTCGATGTCGCTGCGCAGCAGCTGGGCCAGGCGCGGCGGCACGGCCACGGGCGCAATCGCGGCCGCGGGCTTGGCCTCAGCCTTGGCATGAAGCGCTTGCAGCGCCATGAAGGACGCATCGGTTTGTGCGCCCAGGGTCAGGCGCAGGAGCAGCAAGATCAGCAGCAGGCCAAAAGCACTCAGCGCCGCCACCAGCCAGGGCGAGATGCCATCACGCAGCCGCGCCGGCGCCTGCGGCACGCCTTGCCAATGCGGCGACAGCGTCGGCTCCACCGGCCCGCTCAGCTGGCGCAGCACCTGGGCCAGGCGTTCGCGAATGGCGTCCAGCTGGGCACGGCCGTTGTCCAGCACCTTGTAGCGGCCTTCGAAACCCAGGGACAGGGTCAGGTACATCAGCTCCAGCAGATTGCGGTGCTGAGCCGGGCTTTCCATCAAACGCGCCAGCAGCTGGAAGACCTTCTCGCCGCCCCAGCTCTCGTTGTGGAACTGCACCAGCAGGCTTTGCGAAGCCCAGGCACCGGCGCTGCCCCAGGGGGTGCTCGACGCGGATTCATCCAGCAGCGTGCACAGCACATAGCGCCCGGCCACCAGCTGCTCATTGGGCAGCTGCTGTTGCTGGGCGCTGAGCTCGAACTGGCGAATCGCCTCCACCAGACTGGCCCGCAGCGCTTGCGGGTTGGGATGGCGCGGCATGGCGCGCAAGCGTGGCGCCGCCGACAGCAAGGGCGCGGCCGCATGAACCAGTGGATTCAGGCTGGCCTGGGCGCCCAGCTCGGGCAGCGGCGTCGAAGCCGGGCCGTCGGCGCGCGCGGCGGCCGCCAGGGGGGGCGAACTGCCAGCCTCAGCGGCTCGATCCGCACCCGCCGGCGCGGCCGATGCGCCGGCACGGGCACGCCCGGCACTGGGCTTGATGATGGTGCGCTCGGACTCGAACGCGGCAAAGGGGTCGTTCTCGTTCTCGCTCATGACAGGTCCTCAACTCCGGATGGCCCAGAACTCCAGGCTCAGCCCCGGGAAGTCGCCGGCAATGTGAATGGCCAGGCCGCCCGAAGTCTCGAGCTGTTTCCAGAGCTCGTTGCCCCGGGTTTCCAGCTCGAAATAGGTGTAGCCCGCGTTGTAGGGGATCTGGCGCGGTGCCACCGGCATGGGCCGCAGCATCACACCGGGCAGCTGCAGATTGACCAGGTCACGGATGCGCTCGGCCGGGCCGATCTTGATCTGGGCCGGGAAGCGCGAACGCAAGGCCTCGCCTGGCATCTGCGCATTGACGGCCAGCACGAAGCTGGCCGTGCGCTGCAACTCCAGATCGGGGATCAGGGCGACGCGAATGCCGAACTTGCGGTCTTGCAGCTCGATCGGGATGGCGGTCTGCTCCAGCACCATGGACAGGGACTGGCGCAGGTCCGTCATCACCGCGCGAAAACAGCTGGCCAGGTCCTCGTGCCGGTAGGCCGGATAGGCCAGAGGCCGGCGTTGCTCGCGGAAGGTCGACAGATCGCCGGCCAGCTCCAAGCACTGGGCATACAGGCGCTCGGGGTGCAGCACCGGCAGGCGCTGCAAGTGGGTGAACACGGTTTGCTGGCGGTTGACGGTCTGCAGCAGCAAAAAGTCAGCGATCTCACCGACGCCGGCCCGGCCCGGCTGGGCCAGGCGGGCGGCCAATGCCTCACCGCGCTGGTGCAGCATGCCCTGCACCTCGCGCAGATGGCTGTCCAGCACGGCATGGGCCGGCGCATGCAGCATGGGCGCGACGTACTGGCTGTCCAGCACCACGCGGCCATCGGCGCGGCGCTCGATGATGCGTGTCAGGCCCAGCACCGCATAGCCCTCTCCCGCATCGCGCTCCAGCATCAGGCGCAGGTTCAGGCGGCCGATCTGCAGCGGCGCCTCGCGCAGGCTGGCCGCGTGGATGTCGGCGGCATCGAGATCGAGGGCCCGAAAGCGTGGCGGCATGGCGCCATCGGCCGCTTCCACATCGCTCTCGGCCACACCCGGGCGCGACAGCGGCAGGGCCAGCACCAGGACCTGGTCGCGCACATCGGCCGGTACCTCGTAGGCCAGGGGAGCCGGATCATCGCCGGGGATGTCAAACACCAGGCCGTCCGGCAAGATGCCCCGCGCGCTGGGCAGGGCCACCCGCCCCTGCAGCAAGGCCGCTTCATCGATCTGCAAGCGGCTGAAGCCCCAGGCCCAGGGCAAGGCGGCCTGGATGCGGCCGTCGATCTGGCGGGCCACGTAGCGGTCCTGCTGCTGGAAATGCTGTGGCTGGAGGAACATGCCCTCCGTCCACATCACCTTGTTATGCCATGTCATAGATTTCTCGTTCCTGAAAATGGGGCGGTCTCGGTCCGGGCTGCGGGCGGTCGGCCCCTCAGCCGAAGGGACTCAGGGAATCATCTCGTTGGTCTGGCCCGGGCTGACAAAGCTGATGACGCCGCCGTAGTTGCACATCAGCTTGCAAGTGTTGTCGAGCCCAGGTTGTTGCAGCACCAGCACCGTCGGCGCACCCGGGGTCCAGGGCGCCGTCGTGTTGGGGATGCAAGGCATGGGCGTCAGCGCGCCCAGGGCCGCCGCGGTGGCCGAGGCCACCGACGGATTGCCTATGCTCTGGCACATGCCGAAGGCCGGGATGTTGAGCATGGGGACGTGGTCCATGATGTTGCCGGCCATCATGTTGTTGGTCATCACCGTCTTCGGCGTGGCGTTGAACACCGCGGGCGCCACGCCCATGGAGCACATCATCTGGGCGCCGGTACACACGTGCATGGGCATGGTGGCTGCTCCTTGGTCGCAGGTTCAGGCCGCGCCGACCCAGACGGTCAGTGCGGTGAAGTTGTCATGGCTGTTCTTGTGCGCGGTGCGCCGGCGCACCTCGGCGGCCAGGGTGTCCAGCCAGGCCTGCTGCGAGGGCGCTGCGGCCAGGCTGCGTTCGAGGACCTCGGCGTCCAGATACTCCCACAGCCCATCGGTGCACAGCAGGAACACATCGCCGGGCTGAGCCGCTTGCATGCCATCGCCACAGCTGACCTCGAGGTCCTCATCGGGCAGGCCCATGGCCGAGCGCAGCTCGCTGCGCTTGGGGTGGCTGTTCATCTGCGCCTCGTCGAGCAGACCGGCATCCACCAAGGTCTGCACCAGGCTGTGATCCTGGGTGCGCTGCAGCAGGCGCGCGGCGCGGAACCAGTACAGGCGTGAATCACCGACATGGGCCCAGTGCACCTGGCCACTGGCCAGGTCCAGCACCAGGCTCACCGCCGTGCTGTGCATGTCCTCGCGTTCGGTGCCGGGCTCGCGCTCGGCGCGCAGCTGCTGGTTGGTCGAGCGCAGCAGCTCGCCAAGGGCGGCGCCGTTCTGAGACGGTTGGCGCGCGAAATGGCTGACCACGCCCTGCACCACCAGCTTGGAGGCCACATCGCCGCCGCCATGCCCGCCCGCGCCATCGGCCAGCACGCAGCAGAGCTGGCGCTCGGACTGCCAGTGCCCGCAGGCGTCCTCGTTGTAGTTGCGCCCGCCTCGGTCCGACAAGAGGGCAATTTCGACATGCAGCGGCATCATGGGCGCTCACGCTCCGCGGCCAGGCGGTCCAGCTGTTCTTCGTAGGCATCGAGAAAGGCCTGGCCAAACAGGTCCTCGAAATCGTCCTGCGCCTCACTCGAGAGCTGGCTGAACAGCTCCTCGAAGGTGTCCCAGAGCCGCGCCTTGCGCAGCGAGGGCAGCAGCGCGCTCAGGGCCGAGCGTTGGGTCAGGTCCGCCTCCAGCCGCACCGGGTCGAAGCGCAGCAGCACGCTGTCCAGGGCCGAGCGCATGCCGGCCATCACCGCCAGCTGGTGGGCGCGCAGATCGTTGAAGGCATCGCGCATGGCCGGCTGGGCCGGCATGAAGCCCGGCAGCGCCGGCGACAGCAGGTACTGCATGGCCACCTCGGCCGAGGGCGAAAACTTGAGCGGGTTGTTCTCCTTGGCCACGATCATGGTCATCTCGGCCCGCATCTCGCGCTTGAGCGCTGCACGCGCAACCAGCAGTTCCACGGCGCCACGGGTCGATTCGCGCAAGAGGCTGCCGATCAGGCGCATCAGGTCTGGCGTCAGGGCCTCAAGGCGCAGGCCCGGCGTGGCCAGACCTTCCAGCAAGGCGGCCAGCAAGGCGCCCTCCCCGGCTGCAGCAGTGGGGCTTGCCGTGGCCGTGGACGCAGGATTGGGGCCCGCACGCGGCACTCCAGCTGGAGCGGCAGCCAGTGCTGGCGCCGCAGGCGAACGATCGAGGGTGGACGGCCACGGCGTGGCCAAGGGATCTGGCACCGGCGCGCCCTGCACCCGCTCCTGGCGATCGCCCGGCCCGCGCGCCAGAAAACCGGGCACCGTGGTGGGCATCGGGTCCTTGATCTCGTCCCAGGAGAACACCGCGCCGGGCGGCAGGGCCGGCGCCGCGGGGCTGGCTGCAGGGCTGGCAGCGGGAGTAGGAACCGGCTTGGCCGCCTCGGCGCGCACACGCGGCATGGCGGCATTGAGTTCGGAGCCATGGTCGGCCAGGCTGGGCCCGGACCGGGCGGGCGCTGCGCCACCGGGCTGGAGCAGCGGGTCGATGCTCGACGGCGCGGGCGCCAGCAAATGGGCAAAGGGATCGGCAGCGCCGGCACCCGTACCCGCACTGGCCCCGGCTGCGCCCACCCCGCCCAGGCCGAACAAGGCGTCCAGCGAGCTCTCGCTGCCACCGCCCAGCAAACCAGCCAGGCCGGCCGATCCGGCAGCCGCTGCGGGGAATGAGGGGGCCGCGCTCGTTGAGGCCGCGCCGGCCTTGGACGGGCTCAGGTCGGCAAACGGGTCCCAGTCCTCGGGGATCATGGCTGCGCCTGCGCCGCCGTGGGCGGCCGGCGCCGCCACCGGGGGCCGCGATGCCGGCAAGGGCGAGATGGGCGGCGAAGCGGCAGCGGCTGGGGCGGTCACGCCCGGCGCCGCCAGGCCGCCGCTGATGTCGCCGAACAGATCGGCAAAGGGGTCCGCGCTGGCCGCGGCCTTGTGCTCCTCGCTCACGCTCAAGAGGTAGCCACCGATCTGCAGTTGATCGCCCGCCTGGAGCAGCTGCTCCGCTTGCGGCGCCAAGGTCTGGCCGTTGTAGAGCACCGGATTGCTGCCGTTGTCGGCCACCACATAACGCCCGGCGCGGAAACTGATGCGGGCATGCTGGCGCGAAATGCTGCGCTCCGGGTCGGGCAACACCAACTGGTTGCCCTCGGCCCGGCCGATGCTGCCGCCCAGCTCGTCAAAGCTGGCGCTCAAGCCCTGCATGGGCTCGCCGTTGAAACTGAGCACGGTCAGGCGGATCATGCCCGGACCTCCATCTCGCGGCCGGTGGGCGTCAGCAAGCGGCCAGGCGTCTGTGTGTGGTGATCAGCGCAAGACATAAAACTCTCCCTCGATGGCCGAGACGCGAAGCGGCCAATGCAGCATGCAAGCAGCGCCCGAGGCCGTGCGGCCGGGGCTGCGAAGAAACGGTAGGCCATCGGCCCCCAGGCATTCCAGCAGCCGCCCCCCGGCCACCGCTCTGAGCTTGAGATTGCCGAGGCTGGGCAGCACGGGCTTCAACGCCTGAGCGGCATGTTGACTCTGGACCTGGGCGCGCAGCCGTGCCACTTCGCTGCCCAGCTCGCGCTGGTAGGCCTGGGCCAGTTCCTCCAGACGCAGTCGCGACGCGCGAATCAGCGGCTCGGCATCACCCTTGGCCAGGCCCAGGGCCAAGCCCATGACATGGTCGACCAGACCGGCTCTCACACTCGGATTGAGGCTCTGAACCGGCGCATCCAGCCACCGCCAGCGCGGGAAGCTGATCGGCAGCTCTAAGCGCTGTTGCAAGCGTGTGGGCGAGCGGTAGACCTCGGCTTCCGCCGGTGCCCAGTCCAGGGCCGCCAGGGTGCGTGCATGGCTGGGGTGGGCCAGCGCACCCATGCGCGGCAGCAGCAGACACAGGCGTGCGCCCAGGTGGCCATCGGACAAGGCCGGCTCCGCCTCGGCCTCGCTGCCCTCCGCCAGGACCGGCGCAGGGTTGATGACCAGCTCCAGCTGATTGGCACCGGCCAGCGCGTACTCATGCACCGGCAGATTCAGCACCGTGCTTTGCTGGCCGTCCACACGGCCCAGCGGCACCCCGTTGAACCAGGCTTCGGCGCTGCAGCCCAGCGCTTCCAGTCGGAGGACGAGCAGGCGTTCCATCAGGCCATGCTCCAGTCCAGCAGTGGCAAGGCGGGCAGCAGCTGCAAGGTTTGCTGGCAGGGCCCCATCAGCGGGTCCTGGGTCAGCAGCTCCAGCGACACCGCCTCCAGCTGCAGCTTGGCATACCACTCCCAGCCGCTGCCCACCTTGCTGTTGGGCCGCAAGCCCAGCTCGCCAAGCAGGGCGGCCTGAGGCGCCGACACCGGCTGCAAGAGCGCGCCGGTCTCCGAGGCCAGTGGGTCCAGGCTCAGGCTGAGCGGCAGGCGCCAGCGGCTGACGGTTTGCGCCATCAGCGCCGGCAGAGGCTCGCCGGCATGGCTGCGATTGAGTTGCGCCCGCAACTCGGCGCGGCCGGCGCAGCGCAGGCTCAGCCGGCTGCGGGCGTCTCCCAGCTGCAGCTCGGCACTGAACTCCAGATCGGCCAGACAGGCCTCAAGCTGCAGCTGGGCCTGCAGGCCCATCCAGGCCGATGCCGCCAGGCCCTCGGCGCCCAGGCGCCAGCCCCAGCTGAACGCGGCCGAGCCGCGCAGCAAGCCCAGGCTGCCCTCCAGCTTGGGCTGCTGCAGCGCGGGCACCTGGGCCCAGGCTTCGGCCAGGCGGCACAGGGCTTGGGCGCAGGCGGCGTCCAGGCCTTGGTCCAGCTGTGCCTGCAGAGCCTGGGCGTCCTGCGCTTCGCCGTCCCGCTCGACACGGCAACGGCTGAGCGACTGCCGCTGGGCCTGGTGGCTGTGCGTGATGAGCTCGCGCTGGTCCATGGCCAGGCGCGGACGCTGAATCTCGACCCACCACTGCGCCGCTGGCCAGGCCTGGATCAGGCCATGCAGTGAACCCAGGGCCTCGCCCTGGTCACGCAGGCCGCAGACCTGCAGCTCCAGCTTGTAATACTCGGGCGAGCTCTCTTCCGCCACCAGACAGCCCGGCCCGCTGGCCTGGCTGCTGGGCGCGCGGGCGACCATGGGCCAATTCAGGGCCCGGGTTTCGTGGCCTTGCCAGCGTTGGCGGTCTTGCGGGCCGGTGACGATCAGGGCCGGATGGTGATCGCCGTTGCAGCTGGCATGGCTGCGGGCGCGCAGCTGCAGCCGGCAGGGCTCGCCCTGACCCGCCACCGGGGCCAGAACGCTGATCAGGGCCGGCAGCGGGTGCTGGCTGTCGATGCGCAGGGGCGCCAGCTCCAGCCGCGGCAGTCGCTGCCAGCCGCCGGCCTGCCAGTGGTAATCCTGGGCCACAGGCGCCGGGCGCTCGCCGCCCTCGGCGACTCCGGCAGGCAGGACACGCAGCTCCACGGCCTCCAGATCACAGGCGACGCGCGGCAGGGGCGGCGCGGCGGCGACCCGGGCCAGGCCGGCGCGCGGCTCAGCCGCCCAGGCCTCGATGGCATCCAGCAAGCGTGCGTCGGCCGCACGCAGGCTGGCGGCATCGACCTTGGCGCCGGCCATGCCCCGCAACTCGGTGAGCGAGCGCTGCAGCAGCTGATGCAGGCTGGCCCATTCCGCCAACGCCGGCCGCTCGCTGGCATCGCTCAGATGCTGCGCGGCCCAGGCGTACTCGGGGCGCTCCTGGAAGCTGGGCCCCCAGACAAAGCAGAGGTTGACGTAACGCCCCACGCTGGCGGGCTGGCGCAAGCCCAGCTTGCGGGCCTGTTCCACCGCCAGCTGGACAAAGGTGTGGTAACGCTCGGCCAGCAAGGCTTCCATGGCCGGCCACTGCGCGGCCAGATGCGCGGCCAGGCGGGGCACAAAATCGTGCCACGCCACCGTGCCCTGGGCTTCTGAGGAAAGCTGTGCCTGCATGGAGGCCTCAGCGGTGGGTCAAGGGATCTTCCGGCGCCTCGGGTGCTTGCGGCGCCTCCGGATCCAGCGGTGACACCGGGCTGGCGCCGCTGCCGCTGCCCGGCGAGCCGCCCGAGTTGAGCTTCACCATCGTGCCAGTGATGGACACGCCGTCCGGCCCCAACACGATGGACGAGCTGCCCGCCTTGATGGTGATCTGCGTGCCCGCCTCAATGACCACATTCATGCCCGCCTTGAGATGCAGGTTCTGGCTGGCCTCGGCGCCGATATTGGCGCCGATCTTGAGGTGCAGGTCAGCGCTCGATTCCATCGAGATGGCCGCGCCCGATTTGGCCGTGATGTCCTTGTCGGTCTTGAGGCTGAACACCCCCCCGCTCTTGAACACCAGGTCCTTGCCCACGGTCAGGTCAAGCTTGCCGTCGACCGCCTGCTTCAGGTCTTTGAGCACGCTCAGATGCATTTCGCCCTCGACCTTGTCGTGGCGGTTGCCCTTCAGGCTGCGGTGCTCGTCCTTGCCAATCTCGCTCTTGTAGGTTTCCTCGACAAAGTCCAGGCGGTCTTTTTGGGCATGGAGCAGCACATACTCCTCGCCCTTCTTGTCTTCGAAGCGCAGCTCGTTGAACTCGGCCGCACCGCCCAGCTTGCTGCGACTCTTCAGGGTGCTGACCGTGGCATGGGCCGGCAACTCGTAGGGCGGCTTCTGCTGGGCGTTGTAGACCCGGCCGGTGATCAGCGGGCGGTCCGGATCGCCTTCCAGAAAATCGACCACCACTTCCTGGCCCAGGCGCGGCAGGGAAACCATGCCAAAGCCATTGCCGGCCGAGGGGCTGGCCACACGCACCCAGCAGCTGCTGGCGGCAGTCTTGGTGCCGATGCGGTCCCAGTGGAACTGGATCTTCACGCGACCATGTTCATCGGTGACGATGTCGCCCGGGTCGGCATCGCCGACCACCACCGCGGTCTGCGGCCCGGCGACGCTGGGCTTGCGGCTCAGGCGGCGCGGCCGGAAGGCCTGGTCAAAGCGCTGCAACTCAAACTCGCACTGCAGGCCAAAGGCCGAGCCCAAGCTGCCCGCCCCCACGCCGGACTCATAGCCGCCGCGCTTCATCTCGATGCGGGTGGACAGCACCAGGTACTCGGCGTTCTGGTCGCTGCGCGGATGCTTGCTCAGCTTGAACCGCCCCCCGGCGCACAGGCCCGGCGAGTCGCCCTTGCCATGAAAGCGGCCGAACTGCGCCTGTGCTTCATCGAGCTGGACCAGCGCGCGCGCATCGCCAGCGGCCTTGGCTTCGTAGCCACCGGGGTAGTCGTAGACCTCGTGGCCGGCCTCGGCATGGCTGCGGCTGGCCGTGGCCGGCGAGCTGCTCAGGTCGGTGTCGGGCGTCAGATAGTTGTAGTCGCGCAGCACGACCTTGCCGGTCTGCACCTCGCTGCGCATCTGCCAGCTGTGGATGGCGCTCTGCTGGGTCAGGGCATTGCCCTCGGCCAGGAAGGGAATGGTCTCAAAGCCCGCCATGGCCACGTGGGCGCTGCTGCTGTCGGCAATCACCAGCTCGTGGCGCGATTCGCTGTGGCGGAAGAAGTAGAAGATGCCCTCTTCTTCCATCAGGCGCGAGACGAAATTGAAGTCGCTTTCGCGGTACTGCACGCAGAACGCCCGCTTGGCATAGCTGCCGCTCAGCTCCTGCACCACGCTGCCGCTGTAGTCGGCGAACACCTGCTCCAGGATCTCGGGCACGCTCAAGTCCTGGAAGATGCGCAGGTCGCTGGACCGCGTCAGCAGCCACAGGCCCGGGCGCAGCGTCAGCTGGTAGACGAAGTTACGCCCTTCCATGCCCTGGAAGGAAAAGGCGCTGACCAGGCCATGGAACCAGCGGGTGTTGGACGCATCCAGGCGCAGCGAGACCGCCGCCGCCGTGCCCAGCAGATCGTCGGCCGACAGGGTGGCCTCCGAGGAGATGGCGGAAACCTGGAACTCAAACGGCGTGGACAGCGCCTCGGACGCCGTCATGGCGCGAAAGCGCAGATGGGCGCCAGCCGCGCTGTTCATCCCCATCAGAAACCCGGTCGATGCTGGCATAGGTCCTCGAATACCTGGGGCGTTCCTGGCGAGCAGGCGACCCCGCTCGACACGCCTCGTGCCGAGACTATACGGTCGCCAGGCGCCTGAAATTTCGTGATTAAGCCCGCAGAAAATTGCCGCGCAGCCCTTGCCGCCTGCGCACAATCGGCCTCGCCGACCGGGCTGTCATCAAGCTTGGCCAGAATGCGGGCATCTCCCAATTTCAGCCGGCCTGGCCGCCGCCGCGATGACTGTTTCGGAACCCGATGTCCTGATCGAAGCCGCCGAAGGCCCCGCGCCTCTGATCATCACCTTCGGCTTTGCGCAGTGGAATGCGCCGGTGGCGTTTGATTTCGTGGGGCGGCTGCGCAAACTCGAGTTCCTGCTCGGTCAGAGCTTTCATCGCATCCATCTGCGCGACCGCAGCCTGTCGTGGTATCTGCACGGCCTGCCCGGCCTGGGCTCCAATCTGCTGCGCACGCTGGACGCACTCGCCAGCCAGGTGCGCGCGCTGGCGCCGACGCGGGTGCTGACCCTGGGCCAATCGATGGGCGGTTACGGTGCCATTCTCTACGGCCTGGCCCTGGGCGCCGATCGCATCGTCGCCTTTGGCGCTCTGTCCACCATGGACCCCGCGGTGGCGCGCGCGCAGGCCGACCCGCGCTGGCTGTCGGTGATGGAGCGCTTGCAGGCCGAGGGCATCCGCCCCGAGCGCAGCGATCTGGTCACTCTGGCCGCCGCCTCGGCCCGGCCTCTGGACCTGCGCCTGCATTACGGCGAGCAGCCGGACTTCCCCGAACAGGGCCCGGCGAACCTCGATCTTTTTCATGCCGAGCGATTCGCCAGCCTGCCCGGCTGCCGCATCCACCGTCATGCCCAGGCCAACCATGCGCCCTCGCTGCTCTTGCAGGCTCAAGGCCAGCTCGATGCCGTGCTGCTGCGCGATCTGTTTGATGTGGATCCCGGCCTGGTTCATCAGCGCCGGCAGCCCGTGTTGAGCGACCCGCAGCTGCAGGCCATGGCGGGGCAGCTGCTGCGCGGCGCGTCAGCCGAGGCGGTGCTGGAGTCCCTGCTCGAGCAAGGCCTGGCCCCGGTGAGCGCACGTTCGGCGCTGGCCGTGTTGCAGCGCGACCCGGTGTTCCTGGCCGCCACTCAGCATTGGAGCGAGCAGCGGCGCTGAAGGCGAGATCCACTCACCAGTTGCCGATGCTGGGGTTGGCGTAGCTGAACTGGTTGGGGATGTCCAGATTGGTGAAGGAGAAGGACATGCTCAGCTCCAGCGCGCTGACCTGGTGCCACCAGCCCAGGGGCAGGAAGAGCGTGTCGCCAGGCGTCAGCACGGTCTCCAGCACCGTGGCCTGGCGGAACAAGGGGTAGCGCTCGAAGTCGGGCCGGTCCAGATCGATGGGGCTGTAGACGCCCATGCGGTTGTAGAGCAGCGGCGTCTGCCAGGGCGAGATGAAGCGCCAGCGCTTGCGGCCCACGACCTGGGTGTGGAAGAGCATCAAGGTGTCGTGATGCAGCGGCGTGTGCGTGCCGCCGGGCCCGAACCAGAAAGACGCGGCACCCGGCAGCAGGCTGGGGTCGCACAAGGGTGGCATGCTGCCGATATCGGCCAGCAAGGGCAGGAACTCGGGCCGGCGCAGCATCTCGTCGTTGGCCGTCAGGTAGTGGTCGTTGCTGTCACCGGCGCTCTGCACCAGATCCACAAACTCGCTCACCCGCATGCGCTGGCGCAGCGCCCCCTTGTTCTGCTCGAACAAAGGGTCGCGCGATCGGCCCACCTGCACATCCACCTCGAGATGCCCGAAGCGCGTGGCAAAGTCGGCCGGCGACCAGCGCTGCAGCGCCGGCCAGTCTGCGGCAACATCCTCCAGCACCACCGGGCGGCAGCCCAGCACATAGCGCTCCAGCAACTCTTCGCGGCTCACACCGCGGCGCCGCTCGATCTCGCGGTAAGCCGGCGCGCTGTCCAGCAGCTTCTGGTGGCTGGCCATCAGGGATTCCAGCTTGCGCTGCATCTGCTTGTGCTTTTGCGCGGCGATGAAAGCCGGGCTGGCCAGCACACTGGCGATGGCGGCCTCGCAGGCGGCGGGGTTCAGGCCGGCCGACTGCATCACCGCACGCATCGAGGCCGGCTCGCCCTCCCACATCAAGCAATCGGCCACCCATTGCAGCCATTCAGGCGGCAGCACCGGCGGGGCCGGGTTCAGCGGGCGCGGCGGCGAGAGCGAGGGTAGCTGCTGCATGGCGGCGCGTCTCAGTGCTCCGCCGCGGGCTTGTTGCCTTCACGCCGGCGCGGTGCACGCAGCGCCACCGCCGCCAGGGCCAGGCCTGCCAGCCACCAGGGCGAGGCCGCGCCGCCGCCGCCGCCCGAGCTGGGCGCGGGGGCGGGCGTGGGGCTGGGTGCTGGAGCCGGCGTGGGGGCCGGTGCCGGAGCAGGGGCCGGTGCCGGAGCAGGCACGGGGATGGGCGTGCTGCCCTGGGCCTGGCCACAGCGACTCAAGGCCGTGCTTTGCAGGGTCTGGGCACTGCGCACCGGCGGCGTGTAGCTGCCCGGCGCCTGGGCGTATTTCACCGCCTCGGCCGCATCCAGCAAGCCGCTGCCACAGGTCTCGGTGGTGCAGGTGCAGCGGCTGGAATTGCTGCTGCTGCAGTAGCCCAGGGCGTAGGCCGTCACATGGGGCCGCGCGCTCAGCTTGAGGCCGGATTCGATCTGATTGAGGCTCAAGCCCGGGTTGAGCGACCACATCAGCGCGGCCGCGCCGGCCACCTGGGGCGCGGCAAAGCTGGTGCCGCTGACGGCCGCGTAGCCAGCTTCGCTGGGTGCTGTCTTGCCCTTGTTGCTGGCCGAGACCAGGCCGCTGTCGGCCAGCTCGGCGTCACAGGTACGTCCGCTGTCCGCGTCGCCGCCTGGGGCCAGCAGCTGCACTTCCTTGCCGAAGTTGGAGTAGATGGCCTTGAAGCCCTGGCGGTTGGCCGCGGCCACGCCGAAGACGCCGGCGCAATTGGCCGGGCGACCCACCGCGCCGCGGTAGTTGCCGGCGGCGGCCACCACCATGACGCCGAGCTTGCGCAGCTCCTCGATGGCGTCGCGGTAGAGGCGCGCGGCCGCGGCCACATCGGCATTGGCGTCGTTGATGTCGCAGGAGGTCACGCCAGAGAAACCGATCACCACGATCTTCGCCGGGTTGGCATTGGCTGTTGCACCGGCCACGGGCAGGCCGGCGGCCCAGCGCATGCCGTCCACCATATCGCCGACCGAAGCACCGCATTTGCCCGACACGCGCACCGGCAGCACGCGGCCGTTCCAGTTCATGCCGGCCACGCCGCCGCCGTTGTTGGTCACGGCCGCCAGCTGGGCGGCCACCAGGGTGCCGTGCCAGCTGCTGCTCTCGTTGACCAGGCAGCCGTCCCACAGGGCCAGGTTGGCATCATGCTCGGCCTTGCTCAGGGCGTCGCCGGGGTCGGCCGCGCCTTCGCTACGGCCCACGCCGTTGTTGGCGTACTCGGGCTTGCTGACGAAGTTGTGGCCCTTCAGCACATTGGTGTTGAGATCGCCATGCGAGGTGATGCCGGAGTCCAGCACCGCCACCACCACTGAAGCCGAGCCCTTGCTCAGATCCCAGGCCTTGGTGAAGCCAGCGGCCGCCGGGTTGCTGTCGGCGGCCTGCTCGTCCAGCCACCACTGGCTGTTCTTGGGATCGCTGCTGTTGCGGAACATGGGGTCGTTGGGCACGGCCGCGCGCTGTTCGCGCATGTCCGGCATGGCGTGGCCGATGCGGGCATCGGCGCGCAGGGCCTGCAGCCATTGCTCACGCTGGCTCGCTGCCGCCGGGGCTGCAGCCTTGGCCTGCAAACGCCACCAGCCCGAACCCAGGGGCTGCTGCGCGCGCAGCGGCAGACCGTGCTCGGCCAGCAGATGGCGCAGCTGCGCTTCTTGCTGGGCGCGGTCGCGGCCGGCATCGGCCAGCTTGACGATCAGCTCGGTGCCGGCCGCGGTTGTGCTGACCCGTGCCGGTTTGGGCTGCAGGATCTGAGCGGCCAGGGCCCAAGCGCCCAGACCCACGGCGGTGGCCAGGCCCAGGCTGGCGGGTGTCTTGCGCAGCAAGCGCGTGAACATGAAGGCGGAAGGATGTGGCGTACTCATGGCGCGCACCATAGGCCGTTCGCATGAAGCGCCCGTGACAAAGGCGCAGCCTCGGGCGAGCCCGCGATGCCGTCATCGGCCCCTGTCGGTGAAGCGCCAAGTCGCGCTGGAAGCCCCGCAAAGCGTCGCAACCACGCCACAGGCCTAGTCCGTTCGGCGCGCAAACCTCGAATTTGCACGCATACGAGCGTCACTTCTCGCTGCCACAGTCCGCCCTGTCGCAGGACGACACCTGTTCTTTGTCTTTGCTTCGGGAAGCCCCGGGCACCCAGTGCCACCGCCGAGTCCGAGCGCCCTTGCAAGGGCGGCTCTCACTCCATCGGTGATGTCCAGGTGTCGCGCCCGCTGCCCGTGGCCGGTGCATCCACGCCGGGCCTCGGACGAGGGCTGTACTCATCCCTCCGTGTTTCATCCGGGCCACTGGCCTTCACTTGCCCTTTCTTCAAACCCTCTGTATTGGAGTACTCACCCATGAAGCTGAAACTCATCGCTGCCGTCGCAGCCCTGGCCGCTGTTGCCAGCGCCCCCGCCCTGGCTGGCATCAAGGCCGTGTCCGTTGGGTCCGAGCTGTTCCTGGTTGTCGGCGACAACAATGGCTCCTATGTGCTGGACACCGGCGTCACCTTCCAGCAAATGCTGAGCCTGGCCAGCGCCGGCACCCCGGGCACCCTGCTGAGCCAAAGCGTGGTCGGCACCGCCGGCTGGTCCGAGTTCGTGTCCACCCGCCCTGACCTGTTCAACGGCGCTTCCAACAGCGTCAACGGCATCCGCTGGTCGCTGTACGTCTACGAAGGCAGCGGCGGTTTCGATCTGACCACCAAGCATGTGCTGACCACGGTCGGCACCGGCGTCAGCGCCACCACCATCAGCAACAGCCTGACCGCTGACAGCTTCGACGCCAGCTTCTCCGGCACGACTCTCCCGGTCTTGGGTGCGAATGGCACGGGCACCCACCGCACCCAACTCAACGGCTCCAGCTACAACGCTGTGGGTACCGTGGGTTATGCCGGTGACCGCTTCTTCAACTGGGGCAGCGCTTTCACCAAGATTGGCAACAAGGTCGGTGTCGATTCCGCCCTGGTCCATGTCAACCCGACCGACCCGGAAGACCAACAGATCTTCGTCAGCGCCCAAGCCTTCGAGAACGTCAAGGTCAGCTTCGACGGCCAGACCATCGCCGTGACCAATGTTTCCGCCGTGCCGGAACCCGAAACCTATGCCCTGATGCTGGCCGGCCTGGTGGCTGTGGCTTTCATGGCACGCCGCCGCCGCGAAGTCTGATTGCAGCGGGCGCACACCGATCGCCCCAACCGGGGCGTTTCCCTGAGCTGGCTGCGTGCCAAGACGCAGCCGGCCTCAACAGCAGGGTGTAGCACCCGGCGCCGCCTTCCCTCATCGATTGCTGATCGGATCGACCTTCGGGTCGATCCCTTCCCTCCCGGATTCCATTTTTTTCTCCTTCTCGTCTTCCCTTTCTTCTCGCCACGAAAGCTCCCCACATCATGAAGCTCCGTCTCCTTGCCATCGCCGCCGGCCTGGCCGCTGTGTCCAGCGCCCACGCCCTGACCCCTGCCCAAATCGCTGACGCGCGCACTGCCGGCACCCTGAAGGAAATCACCTTCTCGGGCGCCTCGGCCCTGCGCCTGTCCCTGGGTGCCTACGTCCAGGAAATCTGCAACACGAGCACCATGCACGTGTTCTTCAACAACGCCGCCGGCAACAACCACCGCGCTTACAGCTGCAACCTCGGTGTGGCCGTGGGCAACTATGCCGCTGGCACCCCGGTGCTGGTGGTCAAGCGCGACCAAGGCGGCTCCGGCCAAGGCGTGGCCCCCATCGCCCTGAACACGCCCATCGCCCACATGAATGTGGACGCCTCCTGCGTGGTCACCGCCACCCCCAACTTCACCGACATCCAGGTGCCCAACTACACCTGCGGCACCACCAGCAACCGCGTGTCTGACGCCGGCATCTCCGACGTCGAACCCGGCCTCCTGAACGCCACCATCAATCTGGCCGACAACACCCCCGGCGACCCGACCAGCGGCGCGCAGACTCCGGCGGACCTGAGCAATCTGGACGTCAAGCCTTTTGTGCAAGGCATCTTCGGCGTGGCCGTGAACCTGCGCGCCTATCGCGCCCTGCAAGCCACCCAGGGTCTGAACCAGGACGACAGCGACGCCAACCGCCCCAGCCTGCCCACCACCTGGGTGCGCGCCGCCCTGACCGGTAGCCTGAGCGCCACCAACACCAGCCAGCGCGGCTGGGGCCTGGTCATCAGCCCGGCCGTGGACGCCTCGGTGCACACCAAGACCGTGAACATCTGCCGCCGCCAGCCCAACTCGGGCACGCAAGCCGCCTCCAATGCCTACTTCGCCCAGAACCCCTGCGGCATCTCGTCGGCCAACGCTCTGCGCCAGTCCAGCGCCGCTGCCCCGGTGCACACCGCCACCGGCGGCACCTATGTGGTCAATGAAGGCGCCGGCACCGGCAATGTCGAGACCTGCATCGGTACCACTGTGGAAAACATCGCCGGCGCCTACGCCATCGGCGTGCTGGGCCGCGAGAACAACCCCCTGGCCAATGGTGGCGACAAGAAGTACCGCTATGTCAAGCTCGACGGCGCTCAGCCTCTGCGTTATGACGCCAGCACCGGCCGCGGCGCCATCTTCGGTGACTACGACTTCGTCTACGAGTCCACCCTGCAGTACAACACCACCAATCCCAACCTGAACGCCGACAAGATCGCCTTCATCGCCGCCATCCGAAACGGCGCACCGAAGCCCGCTTCGCTGGCCAAGGCCGATGCCGACACCCAGCAAGGCGTGATGGCCCCGTCCTCGACCTGGGCTCCCGCCCAGTACCCGGCCCTGCCGGCCGCCGACAAGCCCTTCGCCTCGCGCGTTGGCCGCACGGCCGGCGACAGCTGCTCGGTGCTGAAGTTCGCCCGCTGATCGTTCCCTGATGAGGTCCAGCCGCCAGGCGATGAGCCCGGCGGCAGCTCATACCCACGCAACGGGGCCGGATGTCCGGCCCCGTTTTTCATGGTCTCTTGCAGCAGCCGTTGCGCGGAGCAAGCCGGCTGAGGGTCTTGGCAGACGGGCACGCCACACCCGCTGATCCGAACGGGCCATTTCCAGCCCTCCGCGCTGGCATCAGGCTTTCACATCACTTGCGCACACTGCCGCGCATCGGGCGCCTGCCCGGCATCTCGCCATTGAGGATTGCTTCCATGTTGACCGCTCCTACATCTCGTGTTTCCCTGCGCCCTCTGCTGGGTCTTGCTTTGTGCGCCTCGGTTCTCACACCGGCGCAAGCTGCTCTCAAAACCCGCGGGCAAGATGCAGAGCTTGTGCTGCTGCTGCTGGATCAGAAAAAAGCGGAGATGACCTATATCAAGGATCTCGGCATCAATGCAAAGGAGTTCTGGATCACGGCGCAGCAAGACATGGGGGCCTCTTTGTTCAAATATCTGGACCCCGACACGGATGAAGCCCTGAAGACCTTTCTCGGCAGTGCAGACCTGGCCAGCGTCCGCTGGATCGTTGCTGCGAGCAACGTCGGCAATAGTGAAGGTAAGGAAAGAAACGACTATGTCACCCTGAACAACAGCGGGGACCTGGCCACACAACAAAAGAACTTCAAGGCGATGAGTGAGACCTTGACAGACACGCTGATTTCAAAAGATGACATCTTCAAATACCTGATCAACGTGGAGTCCGCCGGCCAAGCGCAAATCCTCATCAGCAATCTGCGAACGGAGGAGAACGGCAGTGCCCTGGCCAGCAATGCAGCGGGCAATGTGTTGACCTATGCAGGGAAGAGCACCAGCTTCTTTGCAAGGGGCAACAACCTGGCCCCGGGCGATTGCGTCATGGTTGCCACACTGTGCATGGGCAACCCTCTGGGCACTTCGTCTTGGTTCTACAAACTCACGCCCGTAGTCACCGAGGAGGGCGAGACCGAAGGGTACCTCCCCCTTGTCTACGACGAATTCGACAACCTCAGCGGTGACGGCTACTGGGGCTTGATCAAGGACCCCAATTCCAGCAAGTACGTGCTCAGCTACACCCTGGCGGGCTCCAACCCGCGCAGCCTGGTGAGCACCGATTTCGGCCGCAGCCGGCTCTCCTTCACCGACTACAGCGCGCAGAGCGGCTTTGCTCGCCAGATCCTGGCCCTGGCCGGCGACGATGTGGCCAATGCGCCCGATGCAGCGGCGCTCTTCCTCAACGGCAGCCTGGCTGCACAGCAGGCCGTGACGGCCGTGCCCGAGCCGCAGAGCTGGGGCCTGATGGCTCTGGGCCTGCTGGGCCTGGCGGCCCATGCGCGCCGCCGCAGCAGCAACAGCAACGTCCTCAGCAACGGCCTCAGCAACACAAGCAGCAGCAGCGGCGCCTCGCAAGCCTGATCTGTTCGGCGAGCACGCAGCTGCGCCGCAGGCGTCCCCGCGAGCCCCAGCGGCTCGCGGGCTGAGCCTGCGCCTTCGCCTGCCACCTCGCTTCGAGCCAGTACCCCTGCCGTTCGGACCACGGCGCTTCATCGCGGATTCACCACGGCTCGGGACACTGCCTCCACGCGGGCCAGGTGACTGGCGCTGAGCTCGGGCGTTTGCAGCCCACCAGCAGCGCAGGAGTGCTTGTTTGCTTGGTTTCTTGCTTGCTTGCTCGCTTGCCGCTCGCGCTGACGTCCAGGTTTTGCTCCTCGCTGCTCCTCGCTGCTTCTTCTCCTTTTCGTTCGTTCATTCATTCGTCTATCCATCCAGGGAGTCAGCCTCTAGCCGGGCTGGGATTCATGTCGTTCTTGCCCTTGCCGACCTGCCGGATTTCTTGCGCCCTGCCGCGCTCCGTGCTGCCGCCCGCGCGTGGCCGTCTCGCGCCGGCGCTGAGCACGGCCGTGCTGGCCTTGCTGAGCGCTGCGCCGGGCTGGGCCCAGGACGCGCCGCGCGCCACGCCCGAGCCGGCCCCGGCGGCCAGCGCGGAGCAGGCGCCGCGCTTTGACATCCTGGAGTTCGAGGTCGAGGGCAACACGGTGCTGGGTGCGCTGGTGATCGAGCAGGCCTTGCTGCCCTTCATGGGCCCGCAGCGGGCCCTGGCCGATGCCGAGGCGGCGCGTGCGGCGCTGGAGAAGGCCTACCAGAGCGCCGGCTTTCTGACCGTCTTCGTGGACCTGCCCGAGCAGCGGGTCGATGGCGGGGTGATCCGCCTGCAGGTGATCGAGGGCCGGGTCGAGCGCCTGGCGGTGACCGGCGCGCGCTACTTTGACCAGGGCGTGATCCGCAGCCGCGTGGCCGCGCTGACACCGGGCCAGGTGCCCAATTTCAACGAGATGCAGGCCCAGCTGGCCACGGTCAACAACAGCGAAGACCGGCGCGTGCAGCCGGTGCTGCGGCCAGGCCGCCTGCCCGGCACGGTGGAGGCGGAACTGCAGGTGAAAGACCGCCTGCCGCTGAGCGGCTCGCTGGAAGCCAGCAATGCCGGCACGGCCAACACCGACCCGCTGCGCGTGACCGGCCAGCTTCGTTACGACAACCTCTGGCAACGCGGCCACAACCTGGGCCTGACCCTGACCACCGCGCCCAACCACAGCGCGCAGACCAGCGTCTTCGTGCTGAACTATGGCATCCCGCTCGAGGGCGGCGACAACCTGGGCTTCTACGCGGTTCACTCGAACAGCAATATCGACGCCCTGGGCGGCACCAAGGTGCTGGGCAAGGGCGACACCTTGGGCCTGCGCTACGCGATCAACCTGCCCGGAGCCGAAGGCAGCCTGCACAACCTGGCCCTGGGCGCGGACTACCGCGATGTGCAAGAGCAGATCAGCCTGGGCGAGCTGCGCCTGGCCAAGCCCTTGCGCTACCTGCCGCTGCAAGTGGCCTACACCGGCAATTGGTTCTCGGCCGAGCGCCAGACCCAGCTCAACGCGAGCCTGGGCTTCGGCCTGCGGCCGCTGATGGCACGGCGCATTGCGGGCTGCGAGCTGGAGGATGGCAGCATTGGTGTCGACGACCAGTTCCGCTGCAAGCGCAAGGGCGCCGATGGCGGCTTTGCAGCCCTGCGCGTGGACCTGCGTCACACCGAGCAGGGGCGTTGGGGCAGCGCGCTGGCGCGGCTCTCGGGCCAGCTGGCCTCGCAGCAGCTGAGCAGCGCCGAACAGTTCTCGCTGGGCGGGGCCGAATCGGTGCGCGGCTACCAGGAAGGCGCGGCGGTGGGCGACCACGGCCTGCTGGCTTCGCTGGAGCTGCGCAGCGCCAACCTGGCCGACTGGCTGCGCCGCCAGCACCCAGGTGCGCCGCTGGACGATGTGGCCGAGCTGAGCCTCATGGGCTTTGTCGACGCCGGCCGTCTGCAAACCCTGAACCCCGACCCTGGACAGAACCGCCGCCAGCCCCTGCTGGGCAGCGGCTGGGGCATCCGCTTCGGCAGCCGGGCCGGTTTCAGCATCGAGCTGATCGCGGCCCGCGCCCACAAGGCGATCGCCTTCACCGACACCCCTCGCCAGCGCGTGCATGCACGCATGGCCGTGAAATTCTGAGCCTCGTGCCCCTGCTGCCATGTCGCGTCGTCCTGCCTCCTCGCTTGCCTCTCGCCTGACACCCCCGCCGCTGCCGCAGGCGGGCCCGCTGGCTCCTGCCGCTCCGCCGGTGCCGCACTGGGGCCATGCCCTGCTGCACCCCCTGGTGGCGGCCCTGGCCACGGTGATGCCCTGGCAGGCTCAGGCCCAGACGCAGGCGGCGCCCAAGGTCAACGCCCTGCCCCAGCCGGCCCCGGGCTGGCGTGTGTTCGGCAGCGGCCAGAGCGGTCTGCCGCAGGGCGTGCCCAATGCTCGCGGCGGCGCGGACATGGTGATCAAGCAGGACAGCCAGCGCGCCATCTACGACTGGCTGAGTTTTGACATCGGCGCGCAGAGCTCGGTCACCTTCGACATGGCGCAGCGCAATGCCAGCGCCCTGAACCGCATCGGCGGCGCCAACCCCAGCCAGATCTTCGGCAGCCTCAAGGCCACCAACGGCGGCGAGATCCTGCTCTACAACCGCAACGGCATCCTGTTCAGCGCCACTGCTCGGGTGGACGTGGGCAGCTTGATCGCCACCTCGCTCAAGCCGCGTGACGAGGATTACAAAAACGGCTTTGCCAACAACATCCTCGGCGGCGACCCGGCCTTCCGCTACGACGCTGCGGCCGAAGGCGGCCGCGCGGGCGCAGCCCTGTTCGCCGACAGCTATGTGAGCGTGGCGCCGGGCGCCGAACTGCGCAGCGCCGAGGGCGGCCGCATCTTCCTGTTCGCCAAAAAGGTGGAGAACGCCGGCACGATCAGCGCACCCGGCGGCCAGGTGGTGCTGGGCGCCGGGGCCGAGGTCTATCTGGGCCTGCCCTCCACCGCGAAAGAGCGTCTGAGCCAGACGCTCTACGCCTCGGAGTCCAACCCCGATGTGCCGGCCCTGCGCGGCCTGCTGGTCGAGGTGGGCCAGGCCGATCTCGGCAAGGATGCGGGCGATGGCACGGTCACCAACGCGGGGCGTGCGGCCGGCACGGGTGCCGCCAATGCCCAGCCCGGCGTGATCGAAACGCCGCGCGGCAACACCACCCTGGTGGGCATGGCGGTGAACCAGCTGGGCCGCGTGTCGGCCACCACCAGCGTGGCGCAGAACGGCTCGATCTTCTTGCTCGCGCAAGGCAATGCGGCCGGGGCCTCCACCAACACCACACCCTCGGACGCGCAGTACAAGCGCGCCCGTACGGGCGGCAGCCTGATCCTGGGCGGCGACAGCCGCACCGAGATCAAGCCCGACAACACCGGGGCCGACGGCAAGCCGCTGAGTTCGGACGACAACGCCGGCTTCACCGCCTCGCGCCTGAACCTGGCCGGCGCGGCCATCAGCCTGCAGCCCGGCGCCCAGGTCGTGGCCCCGGGCGCGCAAGCCTTTGTGCGCGCCAGCCTGACGCCCAATTACGACGGCAGCCCGGGCGGCGAACATGTGTTCAAGCCCGAGGGCGGCAGCCTGAGCATCGGCGCAGGCGCGGTGATCGATCTCGCCGGCACCACCGACACCCAGGTCGGCGTGGACCGCTACTTCGTCACCACCGAGCTGCTGGGCAGCAATGACCTGCGCGACGCGCCGCTGCAAAAAGACGGCCTGTTGTTCCGCAACAAGGTGACGCTGGACATCCGCGCCAGCTCGGACATCCTGGGCGATCTGTCCAGCTACCGCCTGGGCCTGCAGCGCACGGCCAGCGAGCGCCTGGCCAAGGGCGGCAGCCTGTCCATACTCTCGGGCGGCACGGTCGATGTCGCCGCGGGAGCACAGCTCGATGTCAGCGGCGGCCAGGTGCAGGTGGGCGAGGCCAAGGTGCGGCCCAGCCTGCTGACCGCGACCGACGGCCAGGTCTACACCCTCAACAACGCGCCCAAGGATGTGGTGTTCGAAGGCATCAGCAGCGCCTTCGTCAACCGCAGCGCCTGGAAGCGCAATGGCGCCCGCGTCGGCTTTGGCCTGCAAGGCAGCGAGCGCCTGGAGGCCGGCTATGTGGAAGGCCGCGCCGGCGGCAGCCTGCAGATCGTGGCGCCACAGCTGAGCCTGCAGGGCGAGCTGCGCGGCCAGGTGGCCCAGGGGCGCCGCCAGCTCAACGGCCAGGACGCCCGCGCGGACCTGGCCCGCCTGAGCCTGGGCGCCGCCCGCCATGGCCGCGACTTCGCGGCCGACGCCTATGCCGGCGCCGTGCTGGAACGCCTGGTGCTGGGCCGCAAGGCCGGCGAGGCAGGCGCCCAGTTCTCTCTGGCCCAGATCGAGGCCGGCGGCTTCGGCCGGGTGCAGATCAGCAGCGTGCAAAGCCTGGAGCTGCCGAGCGAGGCGCGCCTGAGCCTGCCCACCCTGGGCCAGCTGGAGCTGAACTCCGAGAAGGGCTCGGTCGTCCTGGGCAGCGATCTGCGCCTGCCGGGCGGCAGCCTGCTGGCGCGCAGCCTGGACGGCGGCGAGGTGCAGCTGGGCGCGGGCGTGCGCCTGGATGCCTCGGGCACCTGGACCAATGCCTTGCTCGACGGCGTGGGCTCGGGCGCCGGCACGGCCGGCGGCTCAGTCATGCTGGCCAGCCAGCGTGCGGTCAAGACCGGCGCGGGCGCAGTGATCGATGTCTCGGGAGGCGCCTGGGTCGATGCCGGCGGCGCGGTGCGCAGCAGCGCAGCCGGCAGCATCAGCCTCGGCCAGGACAGCAATGCCGACGATGCCAAGAAGGCGCTCAACACCGTGCGCCTGCAGCTGGACGCCAGCACCGAGCTGCGTGCCTACTCGGCCCAGCGCGGCGGCGCGCTGAACCTGACGACGCAGACGATCCAGATCGGCGCGAATCCCAGTAACGCAGCCGCCGCCGATCTGCGCCTGGGCACCGAGTTCTTCAGCCAGGGCGGTTTTGCCAGCTTCTGGCTGAACGGCCATGCCACGCTCGACGTGGCGGCGGGCAGCCGCATCGCCCCGGTCGCACAAAGCTGGGCCCCGATGGCCACGGCTCGCCTGGCCCGGAGCGGCTCGGTGGTGGCCACGCAGATGCAGGCCGCTTCGGCCAGCAACGCCCTGCCCCAGGTCGTCAATCTCAGCCTCAACGCCAACGCGCCCATCCTGGGCAGCCTCAAGGTGGGCGAAGGTGCGGTCATCGAGCTGCGGCCCACGGCCAGCTTCTCGCTCAATGCCGCGGCGCATCTGCAGTTCGACGGCCGCGTGCAGGCCCCGGGCGGCACGGTGGCCCTGCGTGTGGCGGCCAGTGACGACAGCACGGCCCAGTACCTGTGGCTGGGCGCGAACAGCGTGATCGATGTGGCTGGCACGCGTCTGCTGACGCCCAGCGATGACGGACTGCTGCGCGGCCAGCTGCTGGCCGGCGGTACGGTCAACCTCAACGCCAGCGGCAGCTTTGCCAGCAGCCTGGTCTGGAGCCAGGGCAGCCGCATCGACATCGGCGGCGCCCAGGGCGAGCTCGATGTCAGCCTGCGCGAGAGCGGCGGCAACCGCACACAGCGCCAGACCCTGGCCAGCAGCGGCGGCAGCCTCAATGTCAGCGGCAGCGGTGCACTGATCCTGGAGGGCGATCTGCGCGCCCAGGGTGGCGATGCATCCCAAGCCGGCGGCCGCGCCAGCATCAACCTCACCGCAGGCCGGAGCAACAGCGGCAGCTTGCCGCCGCTGCGCGAGCTGAGCCTGAGCGTGCAGCGCGGCGAGGCCAGCGGCGGCATGCAAGCCGAGCTGCTGTCCAAGCCCGCCGATCTGGGCGGCAACAGCGCCGCCCCCATCGCAGCCAGCAATGCCCGCATCTCGGCGACCCAGCTGCAGGCGGCCGGCCTGGCCGACCTGAGCCTCGGCGCGCAGGATGGCCTGCGCATCGAAAACGGCGTGACGCTGAATCTGGCCCGTCAGCTGCAGCTCGACAGCCCCAGCCTGCGCCTGGACGCGGGCGCCCGCGCCGAGCTGGCCGCCACCGAACTGATCTGGGCCAACTTCGCCAACAAGGATCGCCCCACCCAGTCCAATGGCACGCCGGCGCCCCTGCTGCAGGCGAGCGCCGGCAGCGGCGCCCTGGCCTTGACCGCGAGCGAGAACCTGGTGCTGTCGGACCGCCTGGTGACCCAGGGCTTGGGCAGCCTGGCCCTGAACGCCGGCCAGGATCTGCGCTTGCAAAGCCGCAGCACCGAGGCCAGTGCCACCGGAGACCGCGTGGCCGGCGCCCTGCTGAGCCCGGCCGATCTGAGCCTGGGCGCCGCCCAGATCTACCCGGCCACCGACACGCCCTTCACCCTCGATGTGGGCAGCCACCGCCTCAGCATTGCCCGAAGCAGCAAGACGCCGGCCGACCAGCCGGCCAGCGCTGGCGGCCAGCTCTTCATCAAGGCCCGCGAGATCGAGCAAGGCGGCGTCGTGCGCGCGCCCTTTGGCCGCATCGAGCTGCAGGCCAGCGAGCGCCTGAGCCTGCAGGCAGGCAGCGAAACATCGGTCAGCGGCGCTGGCCAGCAACTGCTCTTCGGCAAGGCCGATGCCAGCGCCTGGAGCCAGAGCGCCAACAGCCAACTGCTGCTGGACAAGCCCCTGGCCAAACAGCTGCTGCTCAAGGCCCCGTCCCTGAGCCTGGAAGAAAAAGCCCTGCTGGACCTGAGCGGCGGTGGCCAGCTCAGCGGCTGGCAGTTTGTGCCCGGCCCGGGCGGCTCCAGCGATGTGTTCACGGGCAGCGATGGGGCCTTTGCCCTGCTGCCCTCGCGACAGTTGCAGGCGCTCTGGGACCCCAGCCTGGCGGCAGTGACGCCGGCCCTGGGCCGCCAGCTCGAAATCGGCGACGGCGCGGCCGTGCCCGCCGGGCGCTACACCCTGTTGCCGGCGCGTTATGCCATGCTGGCCGGCGCCTACCTGGTGCGGCCGCTCAGCGGCACGCCGCTGAACCTGGGCGCCGTGATCCCGCAGGCCGATGGCAGCCAGTGGATCGGTGCGCGCCTGCGCGACGCCGGCACCGCCTTCCAAAGCACCCTGCCCTCGGGCTGGCTCTTGCTGAGCGCCGAGCAGGCACGCAAGCGCAGCGAGATCCGCCTGCGTGATATCGACAGTCACTTTGCCGAGAAGGCCAGCAAGGCCGGTGAAGCCCTGCCGGCCGGCAATCGCGATGCCGCGGCCCTGGTGCTGAACGCGCAGCAGCTGCAGATGCAGGCCAGCCTGCGCAGCGCCGTGGGCAGCATGAAGCCTGATGGCGCGAAGGAGGCCACCCCTGGCCGCGGCGCCCAGGTCTTCATCGCCAGCGAGCGCATCCAGATTGGTGGCACGGCCGATGCGGGCGTGCCGAGCACGACCCTGAGACTCGACACGAAGACACTGGAAGGCATCCAGGCCGAGCAGCTCGTCATCGGTGCCGTGCCGTTGGGCAACAGCAGCGACAGCCTGCAAGCCGTGGCCCGCGAGCTGACGGTCAAGGCCGGCAGCACGCTGAGCAGCCAGGACCTGCTCTTGAGCGCCAGCGAAACGCTGCGACTGGAGGACGGCAGCCATCTGAAGGCCGAGGCGCCCGCCACGACAACAAGCCTGTCCGCCGGCAGCGATTGGAAGCTCAAGGGCGGCGGCGCCGCCGTGCGGGTGAGCGCACAAGCCGATGCAGGCCTGCAGCGCCAGGATCTGCCCAAGACCGATGACCAAGCGCCTCCACTGCCTGTGGCCACGCTCGAACTCGGCAATCGGGTCCAACTCCAAGCTGCCGCTGGGCGCGGCAGCATCAGCCTGGACAGCAGCGGCGACAGCCGCCTGGGCGGCGGGCTGACGCTCTCGGGCCAGGCCCTGGATCTGGGTGCCCGACAGGTGCTGATCGGCGCGGCGAGCGTGCCGAGCGGCAGTCTGAGCCTGGATGCAGACCTGCTGCAGCAGCTGAGCGCGCATAAAAGCATCCACAGCCTGACCCTGCGCAGCTACAGCAGCATCGACTGGACCGCGGGCGCCAGCCTGGGGCAACCCAGCTGGGAACAGCTGACCCTGGACGCCCCCCTGTTGCGCGCCCCGCAGAACGGGACCGGCAGCGCCCTGGCCCAGCACATCGTGCTGACGCAGACCAGCGGCCAGACCGTCAAGCCCGCTCTTGAGGGCGCGGCGCTCCCGGCCGGCAGCCTGCTGCTGAGTGCCACCAAGACCCTGACGCGCGAAGCTGGCAGCCAGCGCATCGATGCCATCAAGACGGACTGGGAGGCCGGCCAGGCCCTGCTGGTGCAGGGCGGCAGCGAGGCTTTCTTCAGCGGCGCCCTGAACGCCACGGCCCCGCTGCTGGGCCAAAGCGGCAATGCCCGCAGCAGCTGGCAGGTGCGGGACGGCTTTGTCTTCAGCAAGGCAAGGGGCAGCGAGGTCAGTGAAGCGGCCCTGGCCCTGCTGGAACCGGGAGGTCAGCTCAGCATTGCCGCCCAGACGATTGCACAAGCCAGCCGTATCGAGATGCGCGGTGCTCAGCTGAACCTGGCGGCCCGCGACGGCCTGGAGTTCAAGACCGGCTCGGACACCCTCGTGGCGGGCCAAACCTTGAACCTGCACGGCAGCGCAGTGGACCTGCCCGGGGGCAAGCTGGTGGCAAGCAGCGGCCAGAAAAACCTGGTGCTGGAGGCGGGTGCCACATTGAATGTGTCGGGCGCAGGCGCCAGCGATGCGGGCACGCTGCAGCTGAGCGCGCCTGCGGGCGAGGTGATCCTGGCGGGCAAGCTGAGCGGAGAGTCCAAAGCCGGCGCCCGAGGCGGCCAGCTCGAGATCGACAGCGGCCAGCCGGTGAAGCTGGCGGACCTGGCCAAGGGCTTGGGGGACAACAACTTCAGGGGCAGCCTCAGCCTGCGCAATCGCAGCGGCAACCAAAGCCTGGGGGCCGACGTGCAACTGGCGGCGGATGAGATCCGCATCGTCAGCGACGCGGGGCGCCTGGACATCGCCGGCAGCTTGCGCGCCAGCAACAGCGCCGCGCAAGGCAAAGGCGGCCAGATCGTGCTGGCGGCCGGACAGGACTTGAACATTGCCGCGGGCGCCCAGCTGCAGGTGCAGGCACCACGTGGCCAGGGTGGCCGCATCGAGCTGCACAGCAGCGCAGGCCAGATCGATGTGCAGGCCGGCTCGCTGCTGGATCTGCGCGGCAGCGATCGCGTGCATGGTGGCCAGCTGCTGCTGCGCGCGGGTCGCGAGGACACGAGCAGCGAGAAAGCGCCCGAAGGTCGTGACGTGAAGATCGGTGCGCTCGCCGGCCGCATCGAGGGCGTCTACAGCATCGATGTCGAGGCGGTCAAGGTCTATGGCCAAGCGGGCACCATCGGCCTGGGCAGCGCCATGCAGCCGGCGCCCACGCCGGGCACTCCGCCCCGCCCTACCCCCACACCAGCGCCCACACCGGCCCCCGAGGAGCCCGAGGCCGAAGCCGAAGGCCTGAGCAGGAACCCGGGCCGGATCGCGCAGGCTGCAGGCCTGCCGCCCGCACCGCTGGCCCTCAACATGAATCGCACCGACGAGGGCAGCACGCCCTCGACCGGCAATGGCAATGGCAGCACCCTGGGTCAACTGCCCCCACGTCCGCCGCTCAAGCCGGGCGACCCGGTGTTGCCCGCCCCAGTGCCTGTGCCTTCACCGACACCCGCCCCAAGCCCGGCTCCCGCACCTTCGCCGAGCCCGGCACCGGCACCGGCACCGGCACCGGTTCCAGCTCCAGCTCCGGTGCCAACGCCCGCACCCATTCCCGGCAAGTTCGGCACCGCCTTGATCGATGCCGAGAGCCGCGACTATCTGGAAGCCCATGCCGAGGCCGTGACACGCCGCCTGACGGCGCAGCAGCCCGAGCTGCAGCAACGCCTGCGCGTCCGCGCCGGTGCCGAGCTGCAATCGACCGGCGATATGCGCCTGAGCGTGGACTGGAACCTGCCCCTGCTGGTGGCGGCCGATCGCGCCGCCATGCCGCATGCGGCCGAGACCTCCATCACCTTGCGCGCTGCCGGCAGCCTCTACTTGGAGCGCGGCTTGAGCGCCGGTTTCCAGTCGCCGACCAACCAGGCCAGCGAGCCGCTGGACCAATGGCTGGCGGTCAGCGGCATGGCCGGTGACCTGCGCGTGGTGGCCGGTGCCGATCTGAGCTCGGCCGATGTGATGGCCACGCGCACGCCCACCGCAGGCGGCACCGGCAATGGCCTCGCCCAGGAGGAGATCAAGCTGCAGATTGGCTGGGCGAGCACGGGCGGCGAAACGCCCAGCGTGCCGTTGCGCAGCACCACGGGCTCGTTGCAGCTGGCCTCCTCGGGGGATGTGGTCCTGCTCAACACCGGCGCCAAGGTCTACACCACCGGCCAGCCGGTGCTGAGCTTGCAACAGGAAGACCTGAACCTGCCGCCCAGCCCACCAGCACCTGCGCCTACTCCTGCACCCAGCCCGGCGCCAGCGCCGACACCCTCGCCGGCTCCCGCACCCGCACCTGCGCCTGCGCCTGCGCCTGCGCCTGCGCCTGCACCAAGCCCGGCGCCTGCTCCCGTTCCTGCGCCTGCGCCATCTCCGGCACCGGCACCCTCGCCCGCCCCGGCGCCATCGCCGGAGCCAGGTCCCACGCCATCACCGGCACCGGCACCGGCGCCCGCCCCGACACCCATCCCTAGCCAGCCCAGCGCAGGCAACGGCAACCAAACCACGGACGGCAAGCTGCCTCCGGCCCCACCGCTTCCGCCTCGGCCACCTCAGCCCTCGGAAGGCAACGGTAACGGCAGCACCGGCAACACCTTGCCGCCGCCACCGCCGGTGACACCGGCGCCCAGCCCGGCTCCAGCGCCTGCACCTGCACCTGCACCTGCACCTGCACCTGCACCTGCACCGGCTCCAGCTCCAGCTCCAGCTCCAGCTCCAGCTCCAGCTCCAGCTCCAGCTCCAGCGCCCGCACCTACTCCGGTCCCCGACACCCCCTCGGCAGGCAATGGCAACGAAACGACCGGCAACACCCTGCCGCCAGCGCCACCCGTACAGCCAGCACCGACACCTGCACCTGCGCCTGCGCCTGCGCCTGCGCCTGCGCCTGCGCCTACACCCACGCCCGCACCTGCTCCGGCACCGGCTCCGGCACCTGCTCCGGCTCCGGCTCCGGCTCCGGCTCCGGCTCCGACGCCGGTGCCCGACACGCCCTCGACCGGCAACGGCAACGAGACCACCGGCGGCAGCTTGCCGCCGGCGCCACCCGTCAGCCCTCCCGGCGGCCAGAGTGTGGCGCTGCCTGCATCGCGCTCGGCACTGCACACCCACGCCGCAGCGGGCGTGGAAGAACCGGAAGAGAGCCGCGTTCGAAGGAAACGCAGCGAAGTCAGCGAAGACACGCCGCAGCCGCAGCTGGAGCCTTCAGCCGGCAACGGCTCTGGCACCACCAATGGCAAGCTACCGCCCAAACCTCCGCTGACACCGGGTGAGGTGCCGACGCCGGCCCCAACTCCTGCACCGACCCCGTCGCCTACGCCAGCACCTGCACCTGCACCCGCGCCGACGCCCACTCCGGGACCGACTCCAACACCGGCGCCCAAGCCCGCGCCGGTGCCGGACCCCATCCCCCAAGGCGCCGAGCTGGGCATGGACCTCGACAGTCTGAGCAGCAATCTGCAGCGCAACGGGCTCAGCCCCTTCCTGCGCCAAGGCGGCCAGGTCCAACTGCGCGCTGGACGAGACCTCAAGGGCGCGCTCCTGGCCCGCGAGCAGGACGATGTCAGCCAGTGGTGGTGGCGCTCCGGCGTGGACGGCGCTTCGGCCACCGCCTGGTGGTCACGTTATGACCGCTTCGGTCAAGGCATTGCCAGCTTCGGCGGCGGCGATGTGCGCCTGCTGGCCGGCCGCGACGCGCAGCAGGTTCATGCCTCGGCTGCCAGCAGTGGCTGGCGGGCCAGCGACGCCAACTCGGCCGGCAGCCAGGCCATGCAAGTGCTGGGCGGCAGCGTGTTCCTGCAAGCCGGCCGCGATGTGGTGGCTGGCCGCCTTTTCGCAGCCGGGCCACAGCTGCGCGTGCAAGCTGGCGGTGATGTGCGTCGTGACACGGCGGCACCGAGCTCGGCCACCACGGTCGATCTCGGACTGCAACTGCTCTACGGCGCCACGGCCGTGCGAGCCGAAGCTGCAGGCGCGCTCGATCTGGGCGCCCTGCGCAGCGCCGGCTATGCGCTGAGCACCAAGGACAATGAGTTGGCCTTGGATGCGGTGCTGGGCGGCGTCCATGCCGGCGCTTCGGCCCTGCTGCAAAGCCAGTCGGGCTCGGTGACGCTGCGCAACGACGGTGTGCTCGATGGCGGCATGTCCAACGCGCCCGATCTGGTCAACAGCGTCGTGCCCGCGCAGCTGCAGATCCGTGCGCCACGCGGGGATGTCAGCATCACCCACGACATCGTGCAGATGCCCGAAACCGGCGGCGCCCCCGCGCGCACCGAGGTTCTGGCCGCCGGCGATGTGAACCTGGCCGCGCTGAAGGTGGGCGCCCAGCGTCAGGCTTTGGAAACCGGCCTTTACAGCCGTCGCCAGCTGGGTGACGCGCTGGCCAATGCCCAGGTGGCCATGCCGCTGGCGCGTTATGCCGATCTGGGCGTGGAGGCTGCGCCCAGCAGCGAGGTGGCGCGACTGGACAACAGCGACCGCAGCCCGGTGCGTGTGGCCGCCGGCGGCGACATCAAGGTCGAGGGCGAGATCCTCTCGGCACGAGCACTGGACCTGAAAGCCGGTCGCGACCTGATTGCCGGCTCAGGCAATGTCTTCAAGCTGCAGCATCAGGATGTGCAGCTGAGCGCGGGCCCGACCCAGCCGCTGCGCATCCACGAGTTCACCGTGCTGCAAGCCGGCCGCGACATGCGCAATGTGGCGGTGGAGATTGCCGGACCGGGCGATCTGCTGCTGCTGGCCGGGCGCGATGTGGACCTGGGCAACAAGGCCGGTCTGCTCTCGCTGGGCGCTTTGCGCAACGGCAATCTGCTGCCCAGCCTGGGGGCGGACATCACCGTGGTGACCGGATTGCGAGCCGATGGCCGCGACTACCAGCAGGCCGTGGATCAGGGCTTTGCCTTGTTCGGCAGCCGCGCCTGGCAAGGCCGTCTGGGCCAGCTCTACAGCGCCCTGGGTGGGCCGCTGCCAGGCTTCGAGCAGCTGGCACCCCCGGCCCAGCTCGATGGCTTGCGCCGCCTGATGGGCGAGGCCCAGTTTGATGCCGCGCTGGCCGACTATGTGCGGGGCTTGCCGGCCCGCGCCGATGCCAGCGAACAGGGCTTGCGTGCCAGCACTCTGCTGGGCAAACCCTTGCAGGACAAGACGGTGCAGGACTTACTCCAGAGTTCGCCGAACAAGACCGAACCGGCCTGGAGCGAGCTCAGCCGCGAACAAGCCCTGGCCGTCTTCGCCACCCTGGGCGACAGCCAGAAGGCTGCTGCCGTGCAAGCCCTGCTGACGGCCCAGCTGGGCCGCCAGACCCCGCAGGCGCGCCAGCAACTGCTGCAGCAGCTGGCCGGCCGCGATGCCCTGGGCCAGGCCGCGCTGAAGGCTTTGGCGGCCTATGTCCGCGAGGTCAGCGGTGACGCGGCGCGTGGCCTCAGCGACAGCCAGGCCGTGGCTGCCTTCGAGGCCTTGCCGCTGGCGCGCCAGATCCCCTGGCTGAACCGCCAGCTGGTGCAGGAGTTGCGCGTCGCGGGCCGCGAGGCTGCGCTGGCCGAGGGTGATGCACGTTGGGCGGCTTATGCGCCAGCCTATCTGGCGGTGAACACCTTGTTCCCGGTCGATGGCCTGAGCACCCGCCCGGTCGGCGAGCTGCGCATGCCGACCAGCCAGATCAAGACCAACCAGCAGGCCGACATCACCCTGATGGCGCCCGGCGGCGGCATCAATGCCGGTGAGCTGGCCAGTTCGGGTTCAGGCAAGAAGCCCAATGAGCTGGGCATCGTCACCGTCAGCGGCGGCAGCGTGTCGGCCGCGGTGCGGGATGACTTTGCGGTCAACCAGTCGCGGGTCTTCACCCTGGCGCAAGGCGATCTGCTGCTCTGGTCTTCACGCGGCAATATCGACGCGGGCCGTGGCGCCAAGACGGTGACGGGCGCGCCCTCGCCAGTGCTGCGCCTGGACAACGAGGGGCAGCTGATCTTTGACACCTCGGGCTCCTTCAACGGCTCCGGCATCGCGGTGCTGAGCGCAGGCAGCGACCTCGACTTGTTCGCACCGGCCGGCGAGATCAATGCCGGCGAGGCCGGCATTCGCTCCAAGGGCAATGCCTTCATTGCCGCCGAGCGGGTGGTCAATGCGGTGGACATCCAGGTCGGCGGCAAGACCTCGGGCGGCGGCAAGGTGGAGGCCCCGCCCGCCACCATCAGTGCGCCGCCCAACACCACGCTCAACGCCACCAGCGCCGGCGCCGCAAGCAGCGAGAGCGAGGAGGACGGCAAGAAGAAACGTCGTCGCCGCCGCAATCTGCTGCTGGAGTTCCTGGGCTTTGGCGGTCAGTGACCGAGGCCTGATCCTTTTGAGAGTTATGACACTTCGGACCGAACGCATGAAAACCCATCTGATCCCCGCCCTGCTGCTGGCCCTGAGCGCGGCCCTGCCGGCCACCTCCGAGGCCTGGTGGAATGCCGAGTGGACGCAGCGCACCCGCATCACCCTCAACACCACGGACCAGGGCCTGGCCACGCAGGAGGCCGCCTCGGCAGTGCCTGTGGCCGTGCGCCTGCACTCGGGCAACTTCGACTTTGCCTCGGCCAAGGAAGACGGCTCGGACCTGCGTGTGCTGGCCGCCGACGACAAGACGCCGCTGAAGTTCAGCCTCGAGCGCTTTGACAGCGTCAACGAGCTGGCCGTGCTCTGGGTGCAGCTGCCCAGCGTGCTGCCGGGCAGCGACAAGAACCAGTTCTACGTCTACGCCGGCAACAGCAAGGTCGCCGCGGGCGAAGCCAGCCCCGCGGGCGGATTTGATGCTGCCCTGGTGTCGGCCTTTCATTTCAGCGACATCACCAAGCCCGGCGCCGATCACCTGGGCAGCCCGGGCCGCGAGGCTGGACTCGTGGTGGTGGAGCCCAACGGCCTGCTGGCTGCCAGCCTCAAGCTCGAGGGCCGTGCCGTGCAGCTGCCGGTGGCCGACAAGCCGCTGCTGGATGCCGCGCAGCTGAGCCTGAGCGTCTGGGTCAAGCTGGACGATGTGGCCTCGGCCAAGCTGCTGCAATGGGGCGGGCTGCAGATCGCGGTGCAGGCCGGCCAGCTGCGCGCCTCGGTAGGCGGCAGCGAGCTGCGCGGTGGCGAGCTGACGGTGGGCCGCTGGACCCAGCTGGGCCTGCGCGTGGGCGCGGGCAAGGCAGCCCTGCTGCTGGATGGTGCGGTGGTCGCGGATGCCGCGGCCTCCGCCCTGCCCAGCCTGGGCAGCACGCTGAGCCTGGGCGACGGCGCCCGCGGCCTGGCCGATGAGCTGCAAATCTCGGCCAGCGCGCGCAGCAATGCCTGGCTGGCCATCAGTGCCGGCGCGCAAGGTGCCCAAGGCAAGCTGCTCAGTGCCCAGCGCGAAGACGCCGCAGCAGCCGAGGGCGAGAGCCACGGCTATATGGGCATCCTGATCAAGAACCTGACCGCCGACGCCTGGGTCGTGATCGTGATCTGCGGCCTGATGCTGCTGATCGCGATCTGGATCTCGGTGGCCAAGGGCCTCCTGATGGGCCGCATCGATCAGGCGAATCGCGCCTTCCTCAAGCGTTTCCGCGACGCCACCGACAACCTGCTGCATCTGGAGCAAGGCGGCGCGCATGCCGAATCGCCCTTGTTCCGCCTCTACCAGGCCGGCGTGCGTGAGCTGGCCAAGCGCAAAGCCGGGCAGGACGGTGCGGCGCCGCTGAGCGGCGCGTCCATGGACGCAGTCAAGGCCTCGGTGGATGCCGACTATGTGCGCGAAAACGCGCGCCTGAACGGCGGCATGGTGATGCTGACCATCGCCATCTCGGGCGGCCCCTTCCTGGGCCTGCTGGGCACCGTGGTGGGCGTGATGATCACCTTCGCCGCGATTGCGCAGGCCGGCGACGTCAATGTGAACGCCATCGCTCCCGGCATCGCCTCGGCCTTGCTGGCCACGGTGGCGGGCCTGGGCGTGGCCATCCCCTCCCTGTTTTCCTACAACTACCTGGCCTCGCGCATCAAGAACACCAGTTCGGACATGCAGATCTTCATCGACGAGTTCATCACCCGCGCGGCCGAACTCTACGGTGCCCGCTGAAATCTGAGGTCAGGAGACTGAGCCATGGCCGCCGACGTCAAGAACGACAACCAGCCCTACGACGACATCAACATCACGCCGATGCTGGATCTGGCCTATGTGCTGCTGGTCACCTTCATCATCCTGACCACCGCCTCGGTACAGGGCGTGCGGGTCAACTCGCCGCAAACCCAGGCGGCCAACAATCTGGCCAAGCCGCAAACGCGCGCCATCACCATCACCGCCGATGGCGCCGTCTACCTGGATGCCTTCCCGGTCAGCATGGAGCAGCTCAGCAGCAGCCTGGCCCAGTACAAGAGCGCCAATCCGGCCTTGCCGGTGGTGCTCAAGGCCGACGCCGCAGCGCAGTACGAGCGGGTGATGGAGGTGCTGGAGATTGCCAAGAAGCTGGACATCACCGAGATCGGCCTCGTCACCAAACGCAGTGCAGGCTGAAGGCCTGGAGGGCTCGAAATGCAAGTCCAGAACGAAGTCAAACCCTACGACACCATCAACGTCACGCCCATGCTGGACCTGGCCTATGTGCTGCTGGTGGTGTTCATCCTGATGACCACCGCCTCGGTGCAAGGCCTGAACATCAGCATGCCCAAGCCCAGCAACAAGCCCAGCGTCGAGAAGCACGAGCTGGTGATCGTGCAGATCACGCCCGAGGGCCGGCTCCTGATGAACGGCGCCAGCGTCAGTGAAGACGAGCTGGAGCAAGGCCTGCTGCAGGCCAAGGCGCGCGACGCGCAGATGTCGGTGGCGATCAAGGGCGATGCGCGTTCGCAGTATGCGCATGTGGTCGCCGTGGTGGACCTGTGCAACAAGCTGCAGGTCAATATGGGCCTGGTCACGGCCCGCATCGGTAACTGAGGAAGAAGGGAACCCAGCCATGAGCGGACTCGCCGAAGACCATCTCGATGACAAGCCCGGCCGGGCCTGGCTGATTCGCGGCCTGATTGCCGCCGGCTTGATCGCCCTCGTGGGCGGAACGCTGGTGGTGGTCAAGACGCTGAAGAGCGACGACCACAAGCCGCAGCGCCAGGTGGCCAAGATCTCCATCCTGCCCAACACCCCGCCGCCGCCCCCGCCACCGCCCAAGGACGAGAAGAAGCCCGAGCCCCCCAAGGATGAAAGCAAGCAGGCGCCCCGCGAAGAGCCGCTCAAGCAGGCTGAGGCGCCCAAGGCCGCCAACGAGCCGCTGAAGATGGAAGGTGCTGCGGGCGACGGCCCGAGCGCCTTTGGTGCCGGCGCGGTCAGCAAGGACTATGCCGGCGGCGCGCCCAGCACCGGCGCCCCAGCGGCGGGTGCGGGCGGTACCCAGTCCGATCGGGCGCAGGAGCGCTTCTACGCCAATACGGCCCGCCAGCTGCTGCGCGACGAGATCGAGCGCCGGCTCAAGTCCGAGGCCGAACAGCTGACCGCCACCTTCTCGATCTGGCTGGCCCAGGACGGCGCCATCCAGCGCTTCGAGCTGCAACCCAGCGGCGACAGCGCGGGCGATCTGGCCCTGCGCAGCGCCCTCGACGAAACCTCGCGCCAGTTCAAGCTGCCGCCGCCGCCGGCCACCGCGCTGGCCCAACCGATGCGATTCAAGCTCAGCGTGCGACCGCTCGCCTGAGCTTCCAACCCCAGATGTCTATCAGCAGCCCCACCATGCCTTCCTCCTCACTTCGTTTCTCTGGCCCCGCGGGCTTGAGCGCCAGCCTGCTGGCCGCCTTGCTGGCCCTGCCTGCGGCACAGGCCCAGACGGCGGCACCTGCGCTGGCTTCATCTGAAGCCCAGCAGCTGGCCCAGCTGCGGGCCACCACCCTGGCCCTGATCGACGCCTTGGTCAGCCAAGGCCTGCTGACCCGCGAACGTGCCGATGCGATCAAGCGCCAGGCCGAGCAGGCCGGCGCCCAGGCAGCCCACACAGCACCCGTGGCCACGGCCGCCGCAGCACCCGAGGCGGCCAAGGTCCTGCGCATCCCCTATGTGCCCGAGAGCACCCGGCTGCAGATGCGCGAGGAGATCAAGACCGAGGTGCTGGCCCAGGCCCGCAAGGAGCGCTGGGGCGAGCCCGACGCCCTGCCCGAGTGGCTGGGCCGCGTGCGCGTCGGCGGCGATGTGCGCGCCCGCGCTCAGAAGGAGTACATGGCCGACAGCAATGTGCCCGCCGAGATCTTCCGAGCCCAGACCAGCTCGCCGGCCTGGGCGCCGGACCTGAGCAACACCACGCTGGACCGCCAGCGCATGACCCTGCGCGCCCGATTGGAAGTCGACGCCAAGCTCAGCGACCAGGTGCAGACCGGCCTGCGCCTGAGCAGCGGCGGCAGCAGCAGTGGCCCCACCTCGACCTCGCAGACCCTGGGCAATCAGTTCAACCGTTATGCCCTGGGCCTGGACCGCGCCTGGCTGCGCTGGCAGCCCGAGTGGTTCCAAAACAAGCTGGCCGCCGACTTCGGCCGCATGCCCAACCCCTTTTACAGCAGCGACCTGAGTTGGCCCGAGGACATGGCCTTCGACGGCGTGGCCGCCCAGCTCAAGCACAGCTTCGCGCCGCAGCGCTCGGTCTTTGCCAGCCTGGGCGCCTTCCCGCTGGAAGAGTTCGCGGGCAGCACGCGCGACAAATGGCTGTTCGGCGGCCAGATTGGCGGCGACATTTCGCTCGGCGGCGGTGCCCAGCTCAAGCTGGGCCTGGCGGCCTACGAGTTCCGCCACATCGAAGGCCAGCGCGAAAGCAGCCCGCCGCCCAGCGGCCCGCGCGCCGGCACGGGTGCCTACTTCAGCTCACAGTACCCGAGCTCGGTGCGCCTCAAGGGCAACACGCTGATCAATCTGAACGACCCGACCAGCGTGGCCGCGCCAACCTGGGGCCTGGCCTCCAAGTTCCGCCCCATCAATGTCACAGCAGGCCTGACGCTGGAGAACTTTGCTTCCACCCGCCTGGCCCTGAGCATGGACTGGATCAAGAACACCGGCTTCAGCCTGTCTGACATCCAGGCCCGCGCCGGCGTCAGCCTCAGCGACTCGCGCGACAAGCCCAACACCTTGCTGGCCAAGACCCAGGCCCTGCAGGCCAAAGCCCAGATCGGCCGTGCGGCCCTGGCCCGACGGGGCGACTGGCAGGCCTTTGCCGCCTTCCGTTTTGTCGAGCGCGATGCCTGGGTCGATGGCTTCACCGACACCACCTGGCACCTCGGCGGCACCAATTACAAGGGCTGGTCGCTGGGTGGCAGCTATGCCCTGGACACGCGCTTCTGGATGAATGCACGCTGGACCAGCACCCGCAATCTCGACGATGGCGTGCGCTACCTGGCCGTGCCCGGTGATGCCGCCTCACTGAGCGGCAATCTGAGCAGTGCGCCGCTGCGCATCGATGTGTTCCAGCTCGACCTCAACGCCCGCTTCTGACCGCCCGATCATGCGCACACCGAATCACCCATTCAAGCCGGCCCCGGTTGCGCGGCTGGTTGCGGCCGCCCTGTCCGGCCTGCTGATCTTCAGCCCTGGTGCACAAGCGCAGGACAGCAAGACCAGCAAGGAACGCGAGGCCTTGCGCCGCGCGCAATCCGCACTGCGCGCCGCGCAGGAACAGCAAAGCAGCCTGCAGGCCGAAAAGGCCAAGGCCGAGGCTGCCGCCGGCGAGGCCAGCAAGGAATCAGCGGCCCTGCGCGGGCAGATCGGCGCTCATGCCGCCAAGTTGCGCGCCAGGGAGCAGGCGCTGAACGCGGCTCAGGAGGAGCTGAACCAATTGCGCCAGGGCCTGGCCCAGGCCCGTGGCGAGCACGGCGCCGAGCAAGAACGCGCTCAGGCATTGCAAACCCAGCTGATGGATGCACGCCGGCTGGCGAGCGAGCGCGAGCAGGCCAATCTCGGCCTGGTGGCTTTGCTGGAGGGGCGCAGCCGAGCCTTGAGTGAGGCCGAGCTCAAGAACCGCCAGCTGCAGGAGTTGGGGCATGAGCTGGTGCGCCGATTCCTGGGCCGATCTCGCATCGATTCAGCCCTGCTGGGCGATCCGGTGCTGGGCTTGCAGGCGGTGCGGGCGGAAGATGAGGCGGAGAAGTTTCGCGCCGAGCTGGCGCGCTTGGAGCTGCTGAGCGGCCGTCCGGCGGGTTCTCCTGCCGCGGCGGCACCCAGCGCTGCACCACAGCCCTGAGCCGGGCTGGGGCCGATTCAGCAGCTGCCGACCACGTCCAGGCCGTCGTCGCTTTCGTCGGCGGCCTCTTCGATCTGGCGGTCAAAGTCGGCCGAGGCGACCGCGCTCTTGGCGATCAGGGGCTTGTCCAGCGGGCGGTAGACGCGGCTGTGCAGGCGATTCAGGCGTTCGGAATGTTCCATGGCACGGACCACGCGCTCGGGGTCGATCAGCATGGCGAAGGGGCTGCTGAGGTTCAGGTGCTTGGCGTTGATCATGATGGGGCTCCGTCTCGGTTCGGACGCGCGAAGCGCTGGGGTGTCCGTGGGTTTGTGGCGTTGGGAGTCGCTGCGGGCCCCTCAGGGGCTTCGTTCGCGTCTCAGCATGGATGCCACTGTAGAAGCCCGAGCCTCGGCCTCACAGTCGGCTGCGCCCCAAAGTCCTTGTCAGACAAATTCCTAGGTGCTTGCTGCGAACACCGCGTCCCAGCGGCCTGAAAAACAGCAGAAAAACACGCCAGCCGGCGTCATCAAGGGGCTTTGGGCGCGATGCCCTGGATCGCCTTTTGCAAGGCGGCGACGAGCTTGCTGCGCTCGGCCGCACGCGCAAACTCCAGGGCCGAGAGCTCCTGGGCATTGCGCAAGCTGGGGTCAGCACCGGCGGCCAGCAAGGCCTCGGCCAGGTCCATGGCGCCGTAGCGCGAGGCCATCATCAACGGCGTACTGCCGTTCGGCGAACGGGCGTCCAGCAGGGCACCCTGGCTCAGCAGCCACAGGGCCACGCCCTTGTCCGGGCCGCTGCAGGCGTAGTGCAGCGGCGTCCAGCCCTCTTTGTTGATCTGGGCACCGCGGGCCACCAGCTTCTTGACCCAATCGAGCCGGCCCTTGATGGCGGCCAGCATCAGCGGCGTTTCGCCGGCGGCATTGGCACGGTTGACATCGGTGCCGGGGTGGCTCAGCAAGCTGTCCAAGGCGCGGCTGGAGCCCTCGCGCAAGGCCACTTCGAGAGCATTGCGGCCGCGGCCGTCGCTGGCATTGGGGTCCACACCGCGCACCAGCAGGGTCATGATCTCGCGGCCGTTGTCGAGTTCGGCGGCCAGGACCAGGTCATCGATTGGGGCGGCCTTGGCAAGCGAATGCAGTGCGGCCAGCAGCAGCACCCAGCCAGCCCAGCGCTTGACCATCTGCAGCACGCTCGCTCAGACCAGGCCGAACAAGCGGCGCGTGTTGGCCGAGGTCTGGGCCGCCAGCTCGGGGATGCTCATGCCTTTGACCGCCGCCAGCGCGGCCGCCACATGAGGCACATAGGCGGGGCTGTTGGTTCGGCCGCGGTAGGGCACGGGGGCGAGATAAGGGCTGTCGGTCTCGATCAGCAGGCGCTCGATCGGCAGGACCTTGGCCATATCGCGCAGGTCCTGCGCGTTCTTGAAACTCAGGATGCCCGAGAAGGAGATGTAGTAACCGCGCTCCACGGCGGCTTGCGCCACCTCGAGGCTTTCGGTGAAGCAGTGAAACACGCCGCCGGCCTGTTCACCGCCCTCCTCGTCCAGCACACGCAAGGTGTCGGCCGCGCTGCTGCGGGTGTGGATCACCAGAGGCTTGCGCACCTGGCGGGCGGCGCGTATGTGGGTGCGGAAGCGCTCGCGCTGCCACTCCATGTCCTGCTCGATGCTGCGGCCGTTCAGGCGGTAGTAGTCCAGCCCGGTTTCGCCAATGGCCACCACCTTGGGGGCCTGGGCGCCGGCCACCAACTCGTCAACGCTGGGCTCGTGCACGTCTTCGTTGTCCGGGTGCACGCCCACCGTGGCCCAGAGCACCTGATGCTCGGCCGCCAGCGCCGCCACCTTGGGGAACTCTTCCATGGTGGTGCAGATGCAGATGGCCTGCTCCACCTGGGCCACCGCCATCTCACCGAGGATCTCGGGCAGGCGGGCGTTCAGCTCAGGAAAGCTCAGGTGGCAGTGGGAATCGATGAACATGGAGGAAACAAGGAGTGCGGCAAGGAGTACAGCGGGAATGCAGCACGCGAGGCGAACACGGGGCCGGGCCCCGCCGCTCACATGGTTTGAGTCGGCTTGGCGGACGAGATCTGGGTGCCGAGGATTTCTTCAATGCGCAGTTTGATCAGGCGGCTTTTCTCATCGGCAGGAAAACGCACACCGACGCCCTGCGTGCGGCCGCCCGGCGCATTGGCCGGCGTCAGCCAGGCGATCTTGCCGGCCACGGGATAACGCTGATTGTCCTCGGGCAAGGCCAGCAGCAGGTAGACATCCTCACCGAGGCGGTACTCGCGCGTGGTCGGCACGAACAGGCCGCCGTCGAGGAACTGCGGCATATAGGCCGCATAGAGCGCGCCTTTCTCGCGGAACACCAGCTGGATCACGCTGGGACGCGGGCCGGCGCTGGCCGCAGCCGGCGCAGCAGCACCGGCCGCAGCGCCCAGCGAGGTGGTCAGGCCGCCCAGGGCGGGTTTGGCTGAGGAATTGTCCATGGCGCGAGTGTAGCGAAGGCCTGCCTATCGACTGCGGGCTCAGCCGCGCCGCGCCGCGCCGCTGCGCGAGGCCGCCTGCAGCGCCTGCTGCCCCTGGGCAAACAGCGATTCCATCAACAGGCCGGCATTGAGCGGATGCTCGGCATGGCGGGCGGCGCGGCGCAGCACCGCCTCCCACTCATGCAAGGGGCCGGCCAGCTTGGGGCTGGGCAGGGACTCCGCCGGGAAGTAGCTCGGTGCCGCGCCGTGAGCCCTGCGCAGCAGGTCGTGGCAGAGCCGCTGCAGCGCATCGATGGCACGCGGCTGTGACCAGTCCGCCAGGGCGGCGGCCTCACCGCGGGCCAGGCGCTGGGGCAGCTGGGTCCAGGCCTGGGCGCGCAGGCCGGCCTCGAACCAATCGCGCGCCTCTTGAGGCCGGCCACCGGCGGCCGCCAGCAGCACCTCGGGCGACTCTACGCCCTGGGTCTTCAGCCATTGCAGGCAGGGCCCGGCCGGCGGCAAGGCCAGGGGCACAGGCTGGCAGCGACTGCGTATGGTGGGCAGCAGGCTTTCCGGCGCGCTGCTGGCCAGCACAAAGCGCAGGCTGCCACTGGGTTCTTCCAGGGTCTTGAGCAAGGCATTGGCGGCCACGGTGTTGAGCGCTTCGGCCGGATAGACCACCACCACCTTGGCGCGGCCGCGCGAACTGGTGCCCTGGGCGAAGGACAGCATCTGGCGCACCGCCTCAATCTTGATCTCGCGGCTGGGCTTGGTCTTGCTGGCCTTGGGCTCGCCGTCGCGGCCGGTCTCGGCCTCGCCGCCCCAGCCCAACTGCTCGCGCAAGGCATCGGGCAGCAGCAGCATGAAGTCGGGGTGGGTGTGCGAATGCAGCAGCTTGCAGCTGGCGCAGTGGCCGCAGGCAAAGCCGCCCTCCAGCGGCGCCTCACACAGCCAGGCCTGGGCCAGCAGCAAGGCCAGATCGAGCTGGCCGACGCCGGCCGGGCCTTGCACCAGCAAGGCATGGGAGCGCGCCGTGGCCAGGGCCTGGCGCAGCGGCTCGGCCAGCCAGGGCAGCGGCTGGCTGCCGGCCTCGCCAGCGGCATTCAGGACCTCGCTCACCATCCCCGCGCCTCCAGCAGCTCATGGATCTGTGCGGCCACCTCAGGAACCGAGAGGCCGGCGTCGATGCGGGCAAAGCGCTGCGGCGCACTCGCGGCGCGGGCGGCATAGCCGGCGCGCACGCGGGTGAAGAACTCGAGGTCCTGCTGCTCGAAACGATCGGCCTCGCGCGCGGCAGCACGGCGCTGCGCAGCAATGGCCGGGTCCAGGTCGAACCACAGGGTCAGGTCAGGCTGGCGGGTGCCTTGCACCCAGTGCTCCAGCGTGCCCAGCACGGCCAGATCCATGCCGCGGCCACCGCCCTGGTAGGCAAAGCTGGCATCGGTGAAGCGGTCGCAAAGCACGGTCTTGCCGGTGGCCAGGGCGGGTTCGATGACGCGCTGCAGGTGGTCGCGCCGGCCGGCGAAGACCAGCAGCGCCTCGGTCAGGCTGTCCATGCTGCGGTGCAGGATCAGCTCGCGCAGGCTCTCGGCCAGCTCGGTGCCACCGGGCTCGCGGGTGTGCACGACATCGGCGCCGCGCTGACGCAGGCGCTCGCCCAGGGCCTCGATATGGGTGGACTTGCCGGCGCCATCGATGCCTTCAAAGCTGATGAAACGGGCAGTGGTGGGGGCGACAGGGCTCACGGGCGGGAACTTCTCTTTCTCTCTCTCGGGGCGGCCTGGAGATCAGCGCCCGCGCTGGTATTTGTTGACCGCGCGATTATGCGCGGCCAGGTCTTCGCTGAATTCGCTGCTGCCGTCGCCGCGGGCCACAAAGTACAGCACCCGGCTGGGTGCCGGATGCAGGGCGGCTTGAAGCGACGCGACACCGGGCATGGCGATGGGCGTGGGCGGCAGGCCGCCGCGGGTGTAGGTGTTGAAGGGCGTGTCGGTCTGCAGATCGCGCTTGCGCAAATTGCCGTCGAATTTCTCACCCAGGCCGTAGATCACGGTGGGGTCGGTCTGCAGCGGCATGCCGATGCGCAGGCGGTTGATGAAGTCCGCGGCCACCAGTTGCCGGTCGGCCGGCGCGCCGGTTTCCTTTTCGACGATGGAGGCCAGGATCAGGGCTTCTTCCGGCGATTTGAGCGGCAGGCCCTCGCTGCGGCCGGCCCAGGCGCTGTCCAGGCGGCGCTGCATGGCGGCATAGGCCCGCTTGAGCACGGTCAGGTCACTGACGCCGCGGCTGTAGGCGTAGGTGTCGGGGAAGAAGCGGCCTTCGGCGGCCTGACCCGGCGCGCCCAGGGCGGCCATCAGCTCGGCCTCGGTCCAGCCGGCGGTCTGCTGCTTGAGCGAGGGTGCGCGGGCCAGGGCGGCGCGCAGCTGGCGCAAATTCCAGCCCTCGATCAGGCGCAGCTGCTCCAGCACCTCGTCGCCACGGACCATCTTGGCCAGCAGCTCGCGCGGCGTGGCGCCCTGGTGGATTTCATAGCTGCCGGCGCGGATCTGGCGCGCCTGGCCGGACCAGCGGAACCATTGGTAGAGCAGGCGCGGGTCTTCGGCCACGCCGGCCTGCGCCCAGGCCTGGGCCACTTCGCGCGGTGAGCTGCCGGCCTCGATGGACAGCTCCACCGTCGGATTGCGCAGCTGCATGGGCGCTTGCAGCCACCACCAGGCTGCAGCGGCGGCGCCGCCGGCCAGCAGCAGGGTCAGCAGCAACAGGGCGACGATCCAGGTCAACAGGCCAGCACCGTGCCCTCGCCGGCCTCTGCCCTTGGCACCCATGGCCTTGTTCCGCTTTGCGTTTGTTGTCTTGCTGCTCGCCATCAATGCCCTTGCCCGGCCGCTCTGATTCGGGCGCTGATGATAATCGGGGGCATGACGACCTTGCCCGAAACCACCCTCTCCCTGCCCGCTTCTGCAGCGCTGCGCCTGACCGACTGGGGCGTGATCCGCGCCCAAGGCGAAGACGCGGCCAAGTTTTTGCACAGCCAGCTGACCCAGGATTTCGCCCTGCTGGGCCCGGATCAGGCCCGTCTGGCCGGTTTTTGCTCAGCCAAGGGCCGCTTGCTGGCCACCCTGCTGGGCTGGCGCGAAGGCGAGCATGACGTGTTGCTGGCCCTGCCGGCCGCTCTGCTGCCGGCCATCCTCAAGCGCCTGTCCATGTTCGTGCTGCGCGCCAAATGCAAGCTCAGCGACGCCAGCGCCGAGTGGGCGATCTGGGGCGAGATCGCGCAGCCGCAGGACGGCGCGCGTTGGGCCCTGAGCCGCGAGGACGGCGAGGACGGCGAGGGCGCACGCATCCGCCTGCCAGATGTGGCCAGCCACAGCCGCTGGTTGCGCATCCAGCCTGCCGCTGCGGCAGCGCCAGCCCTGCCGACTTTGAACGCGCAGGACTGGGCCTGGCTGGAGGTGCAGGCTGGCCTGGCCTGGGTGCAGGCGGCCACGCAGGAGCAGTTCGTGCCGCAGATGCTCAACCTCGAGCTGCTCGACGGGGTGAACTTCAAGAAAGGCTGCTACCCCGGCCAGGAGGTGGTGGCGCGCAGCCAGTACCGCGGCACCCTCAAGCGCCGGACATTCTTGTACGAGCTGCAGGGCGCGGCGCAAGCCGGCCAGGAGATCTTTCACAGCGAAGACCCGGGTCAACCGGCCGGCCTGGTGGCCCTGGCCGCCGTGCGCGACGATGGCCGCAGCCTGATCCTGGCTGAAACCAAGATCGCCGCCCTGGAGAGCGGCAGCCTGCATCTGGGCGGCCCGGACGGCCCTCGCCTGCAGCCGCGCGCCCTGCCCTACGAGCTGAAGTCGTTGGAATGAGCGCGGCCATGCACATACCCGCCACCGAAATCTTCGTCTATTACCGCCTGCGCGCCGCCGACGCATCCGCGGCCTTGGCGGCGTTCCAGGCCCTGCGTGCCGAACTGGCGGCCGAGGGTCAGGCGGTCGAGGCACTGCGCGTGATGCAGCGCCAGGACAGCGACATCAGCCTGCCCACCTGGATGGAGATTTACGGCCCGGGGCTTGCCGACCCGCTCGCGCTGGAAGCGCGGGTGGCGGTGGTGATGGCGCCCTTTGTTCAGGGCCTGCGCCACCGCGAGCTGTTCACAGCGCTCTGACCATCTCCACATGGCCGATGCCGGCCTCCTCAAAGGCGGCGCCGCGCTGCACAAAGCCGGCGCGGGTGTAGAAGCCCGCGGCCGAGAGCTGGGCATGCAGCACCGCCTCACGTTCGCCGCGCTGGCGGCCGGCCTGCATCAAGGCCTCCAGCACCTCGCGGCCGATGCGGCTGCCGCGCATGCTGCGCAGCACGGCCATGCGGCCGATCTTGGCCACGCCCGGCACATGCTCGAGCAGGCGCCCGGTGGCCAGGGCCTGGCCGAAGCGGTTGAAGGCCACGGCGTGGACGCAGCTCTCGTCGGCGCTGTCCCATTCCATCTCGGCCGGGATCTTTTGTTCATCGACAAACACGGCCTGGCGGATGGCACCCGCCTCGGCGCCCAGCTCGGCCCAGCTGCCCACCCGCACCTCCACCACCGGCTCGCCGGCCTCGAAGCCCTCGATCAGGCTGCGCAGCTCGGCCGGCACCTCGCGCGGTGAGGCGCTGGCGCGATCGGCGAACACATAGATCAGCTCGCCATGCACCAGCAGCTCGGTGCCGCGGAACACGGCGCAGAGCATTTGCAGCGAGCTGTGGCCGATGCGCTCGCAGCGCACGCCGATGCGGAGCTGGTCGTCATAACGGGCCGATCCCAGGTACTCCAGCGTGGCCTTGCGCACGAACAGATCGCCGCCCAGCTGATCCATGGTTTCCATGTAAGGCAAGGCCAGGCCGCGCCAGTAGCCGCCCACGGCCACATCAAAGTAGTTCTGGTAGTGGGCGTTGAAGACCACCTGCTGGGCATCGATCTCGCCCCAGCGCACGCGCAGCGGCTCGAAGAATCGGAAGTCTTGCAATTTCATGAGGTGAGCGAGGGGCTGTGGTGAATCAGTTGACGATGCGGACGCAGGCGGGGAGGCAGGCGCTGAGCGCCGTCAAGACTGGAGCGCCTCACGCAGGGCCAGGCCGCAGGCGTCCAGCGCGTTCAGCGCTTCCGGGATCGTACGCCCCATCTTGATGAAATCATGGGTCACGCCGCGATAGAGCTCCAGCTGCACCTGACCGCCGTTGGCGCGCAGCAGATCGGCATAGGCAATGCCTTCATCCACCAGCGGGTCGCATTCGGCCAGCAGCACGCAGGCCGGAGCCAGATCGCTATGGTCGGGCGCCTCGAGCGGCGCAAAGCGCCAGTCGCGCTTGTGCGCGTGGTCGATGTAGTGGTCGAAGAACCAGGCGATGGACGCGGCGTCGAGCAGAAAGCCGTTGGCAAACAGCTTGTGCGAGGCGGTGTCGGCATGGGCCGTGGTGCCCGGCGTGATCAGCAGCTGCAGGGCCAGAGGCAGGCCGATGTCGCGCGCATGCAGGGCGCAGACCGCGGCCAACGTGCCGCCGGCACTGTCGCCGCCCACGGCCAGGCGGCGGCCGTCCAGGCCCAGGCTGCCGGCGTTCTCCGCCAGCCAGCGCATCACCGCCCAGCAATCATCCACCGCGGCCGGGAAGCGATGTTCGGGTGCCAGTCGGTAGTTGAGCGAAAGCACCGCCACACCGCTGCGAAGGGCCAGCTGGCGGCACAGGCTGTCGTGGGTGTCGATGCTGCCGATGGTGAAGCCGCCGCCGTGCAGGTAGAGCAGCACCGGCAGGCGGGCCTCATCGGGTGTCTGCGGCGCGTACAGGCGGGCGGCCAGCGGGCCCTCGGCACCGGGCACCTGCACGTTCTCCACCCGCGCCACCGGCGCGCGCGGCAGGTCCAGGATCTCAGCGCCCATCAGGTAGGCGATGCGGGCCTGCTTGGGGCTCAGGCTGTGAAAGGCCGGTCGCTTGGCGCGATGGATTCTCTCCAGCACGCCGGCCATGCGCGGCGTCAACAAGTGGGTGCGGCTCAACAAGGGCTCCAGGGGTTAACCCGGTATTTTCGCAGGCCTGGCGGCTTTTCCCGCTGGGCAGGGTTCAAAACTCCAGGCCGTACCAGCCAAACCCTGCCGTCCACAAGGTTTGCGAGCTGCCGCTCTGGCGGCTGGCGGTGAGGCTGAGGCCCAGCTTGTCCGGGCTCAGCCACCACAGGCCGCCCACCGTGCGCACCGTGGTCCCTAGCAAGGCGCGGCGGTCATTGGTCTGGATCTCGGCAAACAGCAGCGCGCGCGGATCGGGCACCCAGACACCGGCGAGATTGAGCACGGTGCCGGTCTGGCCGCTGGCCCGCTCTTTGTGCGGGCCGATGTTGAGGTGAACCGCCGCCTCCTCGCTGATCGCCAGCGTGGCCAGGCCCAGCACACCGCTGGCACTGCGGCGCCAGCCGCTGCTCACCGGGCGCTCGAAGCTCAGGCCGGCCTTGAGGCCAAAGCTCAAGGAACCCCAGGCGGTCGGGACCTGCCAGCTCTTGGGCACCCACTTGACGGCGACGCTGGCCTCGCCCCGAATCTCATCGCGAGGTTGGGGGCGGCTGTAGTCGCCACCGATCTCCAGGCTTTCGGACAGGCCGCAGGCCGGGGCCAGCACCCAGGCCCGGCTGGATCCGGCTTTCTCGCCCCAGCCTTCGAGCTGACAACTGCCCACTGGCGCGGTGGCGGCGTCATCGCTGGACAGTGGGCGCCCGGCCTGGACGGTCATGGCGGCCGGCACAAGGCCGATCAAGGCCAGCCATCGGGCCATGCGAGAAACGTAGGGGCAGCGTGGCATGTAGTTACTCCCTGGGTGACACGAGGCGTCGCCACTTGAGCAGGCGCATCTCGGCTCAGCAAGAAAGCCGCGCTCAGACGCGAGCGACCGGCACGCAATAACGGCTTTTCGGACGTCCCACAGTGAACTTTATGGGGTGCACCGCCGAAAGGCGCATCACTTTCTCACCTCTGTTGGCAAAAGGCCTTTGCCCATTGGCCTGCCTCGACGCACACTGGCGGACACGATCACCTGCAGCGCAGCCAGGGAGGCCCGCCATGCCATTGATCCAATATCTGACCCAGGTGCATTTGGAGTTCGGCGCCGCCGCGCTCTTGCCTCAGGAATGTCAACGTGTGGGCATGCTGCGCCCGCTGGTGATCAGCGACAGCGGAGTCCGCGCTGCCGGGGTGCTGACGCGGGCTCTGGCAGCGTGGGGCACCCATCCGCCGCCCGTGTTCGACCAGACACCCCCGAACCCCAATGAAGCGGCGGTGCGGCGCGCGGTGGAGCAGTACAAAAAGCACTATTGCGATGGCCTGATCGCCATTGGAGGCGGCTCACCGATGGACCTTGCCAAAGGCGTGGCCATTGCCGCTACCCATCCGGGGCCGCTCAAGGCTTTTGCCACCATCGAAGGCGGCAGCCTGTCCATCAGCAAGGCCACGGCGCCGGTGATCGCCGTGCCCACCACCGCCGGCACCGGCGGCGAGGTCGCGCGCGGCGCATTGATCACGGTGGAGGATGGCCGCAAGCTGGGCTTTCACAGCCAGGAACTGATGCCGCGAGCGGCCTTGTGCGACCCCGAGCTGACCCTGAGCCTGCCGCCGCGCCTGACGGCTGCCACCGGCATGGACGCGATCGCGCATTGCATGGAGACTTTCATGTCTGCCGCGGTCAACCCGCCGGCCGATGGCATCGCCCTCGATGGCCTGCGCCGCGGCTGGTCGCATCTGGAGCGCGCCACCCGCAACGGCCAGGACCGTGAAGCACGCTGGCAGATGATGAGCTGCAGCATGCAAGGCGGCATGGCTTTTCAGAAGGGCCTGGGCTGCGTGCACTCGCTCAGCCATGCCCTGGCCAGCGTGGACCCCGGCCTGCACCATGGCTGTCTGAACGCCCTGCTCTTGCCCGCCGTGATTCGCTTCAACGCCAGCGCTCCCAGCATGCAGGCCGAATGGCGTTTGCTGCGCATGGCCGAAGCCATGGGTCTGGGCCACTGCGACCCGGCCGGCCACACGCTGGCCGAGGCCGTGCTGGCCATGAACCAGCGCCTGGGCCTACCGGCCGGCTTGGCCGAACTGGGCGTGGACCCGGGCATGTTCGAACGCGTTGTCACCGGCGCCCTGGCCGACCACTGCCACCGCAGCAACCCGCGCCTGGCCACGCGGGAGGACTATCTGGCTATGTTGGCGTCATCGTTGTGAGGCGGGTTTCGGCACTTTGCGGACCTCCGCTGTCTTGATCTTTCTCGCTTCGGTGTCTCGTCCCGCCGCCGGGCTCATGGTTCGCGGGTCGGCTCTTCGAGCCGACTTCCCTCGCTGCTCACTGCGCGGCTCAGCGGCGCCAAACTCCCTCCGTTCGCTGCGCTCACTATGGTCAAACAGTGGCGCCGAGTCAGAGCTTGAAGCGCGTGAGTACACGCGCCTGAGCCGCTCCGCTGCGCCCTCGGCCGCGCACAAATCGCCAGTCGGTGGGCCGAGCCACCTCCGGAGGTGGCGTGTTTCACCGTTGATGGGGCACATCGACCGCGATGCAAGCGCCCTGCAGCCCGTGCCGCTGCCGGGCGATTTGTGCCGGGCCGAGCAGCGCAGCGCCTCGGGGCGTGCACGTACTCGTGCGCTTCAAGTTCTGACTTGGCGCTTCTGTCTGAACGAAGCGAACGCAGGGAGCGAAGTGAGTTATGCGCCAGCCCCGAGGCGCGAGCAGCGCAGGGAAGTCGGCCCGTCAGGGCCGACCCCGGAACCATGAGTCCGGTGGCGGCACGGGCTGCAGGGCCTCACGAGCAAAACCAAGGGCTGCTCTGTGCCTATTCTGTTGAAAAAGTCCCTACCTCGACCCGCTTGTGCACCGTACAATTTGAGTGTTAGCCGGTCGAATCTTGGAGGGCGCCGAGATGATGGGACGACAAGCGAGCGGGCAAGATCGGTTGTTCTATTCGTTCAACCTCGAAGACCACATTCCCCAGAATCATCTGCTGCGCGGCATTGATCGCTGCCTTGACTTCGCTGGCCTGCGTGAGCACCTGGCCGAGCATTACAGCCAGATCGGCCGCCCGTCCATCGACCCTGAGTTGATGCTGCGCATGTTGGTCGTCGGGTACTGCTATGGCATCCGCTCCGAGCGCCGCCTGTGCGAGGAGTTGCACTTGAACTTGGCCTACCGTTGGTTCTGCCGACTGAGCCTGGAAGACGCCGTACCCGATCACTCCACTTTCTCGAAGAATCGCCATGGGCGCTTCCGTGACAGCGGCGTGTTCCGTTGGTTGTTCGATGAGGTCGTGCGTCGCTGTATGGCAGCCGGCCTCGTCAAGGCTGAGGGCTTTGCAGTAGATGCCAGCATCGTGGAGGCCGATGCCAGCAGCCAGCGTGGTGTGGCTGGCACCGAGTCGGTTGACTGGAAAGATCCAGCACTGAGCACACGCGCCGTGCGCGAGTACCTGGAAGGATTAGATGCCGAAGCCCTTGGCAAGGTCCTAGCCAAGAAGATTTCGCTGACCGACCCACAAGCAAGTTGGACGGCGGCGACGGGCGGCCCCGCGTTCTTCGCCTACTCGACGAATTACCTCATCGATGCCGAGCATGGCGTGATCATGGATGTCCAGGCCACGCCGGCCCACCGCACCGCCGAGGTCGAGTCGACCAAACTGATGGTTGATCGAGTGCAGGAGCAGTTCGGCCTCAAGCCCGAGCGGTTGATCGGCGACACGGCCTACGGCACGGCGCCCATGCTGAGTTGGATGGTGGACGAAAAGGGCATCGAACCCCATGTGCCCGTCTGGGATCGCACGCAGCGCGATGACGGCACGCTCTCAAGCAACGAGTTCACTTGGGACGAGCAGGCCAAGGAATACACCTGCCCACAAGGTCGCCCGCTGCGCAGCCAGTGGCGAGTCTTCAAGATTGAGCGCAGTCACATCACCAAGGCCGACACTGTGATTTACCGTGCGAGCCAACAAGATTGCGCCAACTGCCCCGAGAAGCAGCGCTGCTGCCCCACCACCCCTATGCGCAAGATCGTTCGCAGCGTTCACGAAGCCGCACGGGACGTAGGGCGCAAGATTGCCACCACCGAACAGTACGAGCGCTCACGTTGCCAACGCAAGAAGGTGGAAATGCTGTTTGCCCACCTGAAGCGAATCCTGCGGCTGGATCGCTTGCGCCTGCGAGGACTTAGTGGCGCGATGGACGAGTTCACGATGGCTGCGGCAGTACAAAACCTGCGTCGTTTGGCGATGCGGGTGCCGCAAGGTCCACCAACTCAAGGCACAGCTACGCCCGCTTGAGGCGAAACCCCATCGATTAACCTCAAAACCGGGTCGAAAGACCTGGTTCAGACGAAGAAAAGGTGAGTTGAGCGCCTTCGCCTTCCCTTCCGCAACGTCGCCTTCGAGCCGATCAGCGACTTTTTCAACAGAATATGCCGAGAACAGTCAGTCCAAGCAGCTGACAACAAAAAAGCCCGGTCTCCTCGTGGGAGCCGGGCCTGCCGTTCAGGACGCGATCAGAGAGATCAGCCGTGCTTGGCTTCGAAGAACTGTTCGTCTTCGGTGGAACCCTTGAGCGCGGCGGTGGAGGCGTCGCGTTCGATGGTGGTGGTCACGGCGTCGAAATAGCCGGTGCCGACTTCGCGCTGGTGCTTGACGGCGGTGAAGCCCTTTTCGGCGGCGGCGAACTCGGCTTCCTGCAGTTCCACGAAAGCGCTCATATTGTTGCGAGCGTAGCCGTAGGCCAGGTTGAACATGCTGTAGTTCAGGCTGTGGAAGCCGGCCAGGGTGATGAACTGGTACTTGTAGCCCATGGCGCCGAGCTCGCGCTGGAACTTGGCGATGGTGGCGTCGTCCAGGTTCTTCTTCCAGTTGAAGGACGGCGAGCAGTTGTAGGCCAGCAGCTTGCCCGGGAACTTGGCGTGGATGGCGTCGGCGAAAGCCTTGGCGAAGGCCAGATCCGGCTTGCCGGTTTCGCACCAGATCATGTCGGCGTAAGGGGCGTAAGCCAGACCGCGGCTGATGGCTTGGTCCAGACCGTTGCGAGTGCGGAAGAAGCCTTCGACGGTGCGCTCGCCAGTGCAAAAGGGCTTGTCGTTGTCGTCGATGTCGCTGGTGACCAGATCGCCGGCTTCGGCATCGGTGCGGGCCAGCAGCACGGTGGGCGTGCCCATGACATCGGCTGCCAGGCGGGCGGCGACCAGCTTGGCCACGGCCTCACGGGTGGGCACCAGCACCTTGCCGCCCATGTGGCCGCACTTCTTGGCAGCGGCCAGTTGGTCTTCGAAGTGCACGCCAGCGGCGCCGGCCTCGATCATGGCCTTCATCAGCTCGAAGGCGTTCAGCACGCCGCCGAAGCCGGCTTCAGCATCGGCCACGATGGGGGCGAAGTAGTCGCGGTAGTCCGGGTCGCTGGGGTTCTTGCCTTCGCTCCACTGGATCTGGTCGGCGCGGGCAAAGGTGGCGTTGATCTTCTTGACGACCTTGGGCACCGAGTCGACCGAGTACAGCGACTGGTCAGGGTACATCTCGCCATTGCTGTTGGCGTCACCGGCGACCTGCCAGCCCGACAGGTAGATGGCCTTGAGGCCGGCCTTGACCTGCTGCATGGCCTGGTTGCCGGTCAGGGCGCCCAGGGAGTTGACGAAGGGCTCGGTGTTGACCAGGCCCCAGAGCTTCTCGGCGCCGCGCTTGGCCAGGGTGTGTTCGATCTGCAGCGAGCCCCGCAGGCGCACGACGTCGGCGGCGGTGTAGCCGCGCTTGATGCCCTTCCAGCGCGGGTTCTCGGCCCAGTCTTTTTCGAGGGCGGCGATTTGCTGTTCACGGGTGGCGATGCTCATGGTGTGCTCCTGCAAGTGGGTGGTGCGATATCGAAACTTGGAAACCAAGGCCTGATCTGCTGGCACCGATTTCAGCGTCAGGGCGGGCTGCCTTTGGCATCCAGTTCCTGCGGCTGAAGGGGCCGAACAAAGAAGAAGCTTTGTTGGGCTCAAGATTAGTCCTCCGAGCCGTCTTGCGGAACACTTATGTCTTATATAAGACTTAATTTTTTACCAATAAAAATCAATGACTTAAGTTTTGAATTTCTGATCGTGAAAAGCATTTCACCATCATGAGAAATTTTGCGGCGGCGCAGCATGTGCGAAGTTCACAATGTGAAAACATGTTTCCGCATCGTGCAAGGCATGGCGAGACCAGGCCCAACGGGAGAAAGAAAGAACCGCAGGACTCCTCACGGAGAGCCTGCGGTGTCGATGAAGGCTTGCGCAGAAGCGGTGAGCAAAGGCGAAACGGCTTGAGCCGACTCAGCCGCGGCCAACCCATTCACCGCGTGGGCCCACACCGGCCTGCGCAGGCGAGGCCGCAGCGAGCCGATGAGCCGCGACTCGCACCGCCCCGCCCCTGCCCCTATTTGCCGAGCACGTGGTTGAACTCCAGCCAGAACTGGCGGCCATGCGGCAGGTAGTAGCCCACCGGGTAGTAGGGCCAGCCGCCGCTGTCATCCTTGCGCACGCTGTTGGCCGGGTTGTTGACGATCAGAGTGACGCTGCTGCTCTTGTTCAGCTCATAGCTGCTGCTGGCATTGAAGCTCCACTTCGGCGAGATCCAGCCCTTGCCGTCGCTGCTGACGATCTTGCCGTTGCGCAGGCCGGCCAGGGTGGTGTTGAAGGCGCCGTAACGCCAGTTCACGCTGGTGATGAGCTTGTTGGGCCAGTCGCTGAAGCTGCGGGTGCCGACCTGGTTGCTCGCCTCGTCACCTTCGAACTGAGCGTACTTGTAGCTCTGCACCTGGGTGTACTTGGCCGAGAAGACAAAGTTGCCGGCCGTGGCCGTCTTCAGGCTGTAGCGGCTGCTGATGTCGAAGCCGTAGGTGCTTTGCACCGCCGCATTGATCGGGTTGACCACGATCTCCTTGATCTCGCCCGGGCGCAGCACCGCGTCGGCCGGGTTGCGGCGCACGCGGGCAATCGCGTCCACGCAGGTCGGGCTGCTGATGTTTTGCTCGCCGGTGCGGCAGTCGGCCTCGTCGCGCAGATCTTGTCACTGCTGAGGTCGGTGACCAGATCGCTGATCGAGATCTTCCACAGGTCCAACGAAGCATCGAACTCGCTGCTCGGCGACCAGACCAGGCCCAGACCCCAGGACTTGCCCTTCTCGCTCTTCAGATCCTTGGAGCCGTTCTTGATGTAGTTCGGCTGGATGCCTGCAAAGTCGCATTTGTCCAGCGCCTGGCCCGCCAATGCGCAGCGGTAATAGTCGTTGGCCGAGGCGTAATTGCCGCGGCTCTCGGCCGTGAAGATGTAGCTCATGTCCGGGGCGCGGAAGCTGGTCGCGTGCTGGGCGCGCACGAGCAGCTCCTTGCTGGGGCGGAACTCCAGACCGGCGTTGTAGGTGAAAGCGCTGGTGTCGCGACCGGCAAACTTGTAGCTGTCGTAGCGGCCCGCCAGCGTGCCCGTGAGTTCGCGGGTCAGGGGTGCGTTCAGCTCGGTGCCCAAAGCCCAGCGGGTGCGATCACCGCTGACATTGGCCACTTCGCTGGTGGCGTAGAACAGGCCTTGGCCCAGGCGCGGATCGGCCTTGTTCTCAAAGCCCTGGCTGCCCACCTCGGCCAGCACCGCGGCGCGCAGCGGGCCCGCGGGCAGCTGCAGCACTTCGCCGTCGGCGGTGGCGCTGAAGTTGCGGGTCCAGGCGCGGTCATCGGCCTGGTTGCTGGACGAGATGCTGGCGTACTCGGCCGGTGTCAGGGCCTTGAACAGGCGCGCGCTGTCGGGTTTGCAAATCGGCACGCCGTCGGCATTGACGCCCTGCTGGGCACCGAGGAAGAAGCTGTCCACCGTGGCCAGCAGGCGCGGTCGGTTCAGCTTGCTCTTGTAGCCCGAGCTGTTCAAGCCCAGGTCATAGCTCCAGCTCGTGCCTTGCAGATCGCCACGCACGCCCAGCACGAGATTGTGGGCACGGTCTTTCCATTCGCGGTTGAAGGCTTCGGCGCCGCCGATTTCCTCCGGTGCAAAGCGCCGGCTCCAGGTTTCCAGCTTGCCGCTGTTGGCATTGAGGAAGTAGCCGTTGCTGGCGCTCAGCGAGGTCCAACTCGGGCCGCGGGTGTTGTTCTCGGTGCGGGTGAAACCGAGCAGGGCCTCGGCGTCGAACTCGGTGTGGGCGTTCAAGCCATAGTTCAGCTGGCCGGCGAAGTTCTCATTCTGGTTGCCGGTCTGGGTGGTCCGGAAGCTCGGCGAACCACGACCGCTGCCGCCGTAGGTGCCCGACTTGACCGTGAAGGACTTGACGGAGCCGTCGAACAGCCCGGCCGCGCCTTCGCAAGCGCCTGCGTCCGGCGTGATGTATTTGTTGCTCTTGGCATCCTTGCGGCCAAAGACCACGGTCGGCGCCGCGCCGGTCAAGGTGGTGTCGGCCATGAACTCACGCTGGCGGCTCCAGATCAGCTGGCGCTTGCTCAGCTCCACGGCATAGACCAGGCTCAGGGCGCCGGACTCCAGGCCGCCGGTCAGCTGCGCGCGAGCGTTTTCGCCGCCACCGCGCTAGGTGCCGCCCAGCTTGAGGTTGAGCTGGGTGCTGTCGACCTGCTTCTTGAGGATGATTTTGATCACGCCAGCGATCGCGTCCGAGCCATAGATGGCCGAAGCGCCGCCGTTCAGCACTTCAATGCGGTCGATCAGGGCGGCCGGGATGCTGGCGGTGTTGACGACATTGACCGAACCCTCGTAGGCCGTCGGGTAGTCCGCCACGCGGCGGCCGTTGACCAGGGTCAGCGTGTGGTTGGGCCCCAGGCCGCGCAGGCTGATGGCATTGGCCGCCGGGGTGAAGGTGTTGCCGAAGTCCTCACCCTGGGTGAAGCCGGTGTTCTCGGTCAGCGAGGCGAGCGCGTCGCCCACATTTTTGAAGCCCAGGCGGGTGATGTCCTCGGACTTGAGCACGGTGACGGCGGCCGGGCCCTCGGCCTGGGCGCGCGAGATGCGCGAGCCGGTCACTTGCACCTGGGGCAAGGTGTCGTTGCTGGCGGCAGGAGGCTGGGCTGGAGTTTGGGCCAGGGCGGCGTGCGGCAGGCCATAGGCCATAGGCCAGGATGACAGCCAAAGCCAGCGGCGCCGGCCTGCTGCGGAACAGGGTCGGAGATTTCATGTGGAGCAATTTCCCTCGGTTGCAAACTTCCGCCAGTCCGACGGCAGCGCGGTGCTGCGGTGGCTGGCATGTCGGGTGTCGGTCTGTTCGGCTCACGCCGACCGCACCGTTTTGTGGAGCCGCAACTCTAGGGTTTGCTCTTAAGGGTTTGAACGAAGAAAAGGTTCTGTGCTTGGCTGAAAAAAGCACAAGCCCGGCGCGCCGGGCTTGTGTCTTCGAGAGCAGTGCTCAGAGGCCGCCGATGAAATAGCGCTTGAGGCCGGCCAGGCACATCTCTACCGCAATGGCCGTCAGCACCAGGCCCATCAGCTTCTCGATGGCCGAGATCACCGAATCGCCGAGCAGGCGGCGGATGCGATCGGCCATCAGCAAGGTCAGGCCCGAGACCCACATCGCCGCGCACAGCGCGCCGATCCAGTCCCAGATGCGCTCGGGCTGGCGCGAGGCCAGCAGCAGCACGGTCGCCATGGCCGAGGGGCCGGCCAGCAAGGGCACGGCCAGCGGGAAGATGAAGGGCTCTTTGCCCGGCTCCAGGCCGTAGGCCGATTCACCGGCGCTGCCGAAGATCATCTTGATGGCGATGATCAGCAGAATCACGCCTCCGGCCACTTCGAGCGAACGCTCAGACAGGTGCATGACGCTCAAAAAGCTGTCGCCAAAGAACATGAAGGCCAGCAGAACGATGGCGGCCAGGCCCACCTCGCGGGTGGCCACGCGGGCCCGGCGTTCCTTGGGCACTTCGCGCATGATGCCGATGAAGATGGGCAAACTGCCGAGCGGGTCCAGCACCAGCAAGAGCAGGATGAAGGCGGAGAGAAAACTATGATCCATGGCCGCAATTGTCGCGCCCCTGCCGTGACACAAGACTGAACTTGCGCCGCAAATGCCCGCCAATCTCTGTCTTGCCCTTGACCACGCTCGTTCGCACGCCCGTTCCCAAGCCCACTCCCAGAGCCCGCCATGACCGACGCCGCCACCAAGCTGGACACCATCGACCGCCGCCTGATCGAGGCCCTGCAACGCGATGGCCGGGCCTCCAATGTGGAGCTGGCGGCGCAGGTGCATCTCTCGCCCCCTCAGTGTTTCCGGCGCGTCAAGGCCCTGGAAGAGCGCGGCGTGCTGCGCGGCTACCGCGCTCTGGTGACGCCGCAAAGCCTTGGCCTGGGCGTGACGGCTTTTGTCAGCCTCAATATCGACGGCGAAGCCTTCGACCGGGTGCGCGAGATCGAGGGCTTGATCCGCGACTTCCCCGAGATCCTGGAATGCCACACCGTTTCGGGCGACTGCGACTACCTGCTCAAGGTGGTGGCCAGCGACCTGAAGTCGCTGTCCCAATTCCTGACCGACCGGCTGATGCAGATCCGCGGTGTGGCCGACATCCGCTCGATGATTTGCCTGGAAGAGATCAAGCCGCCCTCCCCCTTGCCAGTGGCTCGCTGACACCCAAGAGCCTGGCCGTCACGCGCGCGGGTGGTGTTGGGCGTGAATCAGCTTCAGGCGTTCGCGCGCCACATGGGTGTAGATCTGCGTGGTGGACAGATCGGCATGACCCAGCAACAGCTGCACCACGCGCAGATCGGCGCCATGGTTGAGCAAATGGGTGGCGAAGGCATGGCGCAAGGTGTGCGGTGAGATGGGACTCAGGATGCCTGCTTGCAGCGCGTACTTCTTGACCAAGGTCCAGAACATCTGGCGCGTCATGCCTTCGCCGCGCACGGTCACGAACAAGGCATCGCAGGCATGGCTCTTGAGCAGCAACGGCCGCGCCTCCTGCAAGTAGCGCATCAGCCAGCCATGCGCTTCTTCGCCAAAGGGCACGAGGCGCTCCTTGCTGCCCTTGCCGGTGATGCGCAACACTGCCTCGCGGAAGCCGACACGCACGCTTTTGAGCGTCACCAGCTCGGTCACGCGCAGGCCACTGGCATACATCAGCTCCAGCATGGCGCGGTCGCGCAGGCCCAGTTCGTTGCCCACATCGGGCGCTTGCAGCAAGGCCTCGACCTGGGCCTGGCTGAGCAGCTTGGGCACGCGCAGCGGGGTCTTGGCATTGGCCAGCTTGAGGGTCGGGTCTTGCCCCAGGCGCTGCTCACGCAGGGCCCAGCGGAAGTAGCGCTTGAACACACTCAGCCGCCGGTTGGAGCTGCTGGTCTTGCTGCCGGCATGGCGGGCCATGGCGTAGGCCTGCAGATCAGCTTCGCCGCAGGCGTCCAGCGAGCGATCGGCATGCCGGGCCAGCCACTGGGCCAACAGGTTCAGATCGCGCCGATACGCCTGCAGGGAGTTGCCGGCCAAGCCATCCTCCAGCCACAAGGCCTCCACAAAGGCCTCAATGCCCTGCTGGCTGGCCCGCTCGGCCGCCAGCTGCGCCGGCGAGAGCGGGCCGAGCGCCTCGGTGGGGAGCTCAGTCGCGAGCTCAGTCGCGAGCTCAGTCGAGCTTGAGCTTTTGCTTCTCGACGACCTTTTTGTAGACATCAAACTCGGCACTGATCTGGGCGGCGAACTGCTCGGGGGTATTGGCAACGATCAGGGAACCTGTGTCCTCGATGCGCTTTTTGACGTCGGGCAGCTCCAGCGTCTTCTTGACTGCATCATGCACCTTGGTTACGACGTCCTTGGGCAGATTCTTGGGACCGTGCACACCGTAGTAGGCCATGCGATTGACAGGCTCCAGGCCCATCTCTTTGAACGTGGGCACATTGGGCAGCACCGCCAAGCGACTGGGTGCGGCCACGACGATGGGGATCAAGCGGCCATCCTTGATGAAGGGCAGCGCCGAAGGCAGGTTGTCGAAAATGATGGGCACCTGGCCAGCCACGGTGTCGTTCAGGGCCGGGCCCGCGCCGCGGTACGGGATGTGCAGCACGAAAACGCCGGACAAGCTCTTGTACAGCTCCATCTGCAGATGGCCGATGCCGCCGGTGCCCGAACTGGCGTAGCTGTGTTTGCCCGGGCTCTTCTTCAGCTCGGCCACAAAACTCTTGTAGTCGCGGGCGGGAAAGCTCGGGTGCACCGCAATCACGTTCGGCGTGGCCGCCATATTGATGATGGGTGTGAAGTCGCTGATCGGGTTGTAGGGGATCTTGGGGTCGATGGCCGGGTTGGCCGCCGTGGTGGACACCGTGGCCACGCCCAGGGTGTAGCCATCGGCCACCGCCTTGGAGATTTCATTGGCCCCGATCTTGCCGCCGCCACCGGCCTTGTTCTCGACCAGCATGGTTTGACCCAGGGCCTGGTTGACCTTTTCAGCCACCACGCGGGCGATGATGTCGGTGGTGCCGCCCGGAGCGAAGGGCACGATCAGGCGCACCGGCTTGGCGCCGGGATAGGCTGCCTGGGCCTGGGCCGAACTCACCGCCCCCAGGCCCAGCATCAGGCTGCCGGCGGCCGCCACGCTGGCGCGCAGGCAGGCGCGGCGGCGGTTGATGTTCAGGCTCTGCGAGGTATTGCGCTTCGGGTGCTTCAAGGTCATGCCAAACTCCGAGGGTGAATTTCTCACCATCCTAGCCCGGCCGCCGAGCAGTCCGGCTCGCATTTCTACGTAGCCTGCGCAGATCAGCTGGTGGTTTCGCCCAGCAAGCCGGCCTTGAGGCGCTTGTCCACGGGTTTCTCGCCCAAAAACACCTTCAGGAATGCGGTGTACAGATCAGCCCCAGGCACGGCCTGACCCCATTGCTTGCCGTTCACGATCAACACCGTGCCCTGCTCGGGCAGAAAATCGATGTTGATCAGGTCGTTCTTGCGCACCTTGCCCACCGACTGCAGGTTTTGCGTGAACTGGGGCAGCCGCGTGCTCAGCGCCTCTTTCTCGGCCTCGCTGCAGTTGCGGCCCACGCCTTTGTTGACAGCCTTGACGAACTCCTCAGCGCCCACCTCCAGCAACATGCGGATCTGCACCCGCTTGGGTCCCGATGTGGCATAGACGGCCTCGGGTGAGGTGGCTTTGTGGCTCAGGTACAAACCTGCCACATAGCCGCGAAGAATCGAAACGGCGCGCTTGCCCACGCCATTGAGGACCAAGCTGCTGCCGGCCAGCTGGATCTTGTCCTCGAACTCCTGGTCCTCGTACTTGAAAGCCTGGGCCGGGCGAGCCAACGAGGCACTGCCCACGATGGCCGCACCGAGCGAAAGCAAGAAGCGGCGGCGCGCAGCGCCCGTCACAAGGGTCGAAGAAGCAATGCGGGCCGGGTGGGACGAGGGAACAACAACAGCCATGGTGCGGGCAAGAAGCCGGTAGTCGCGACAAGGCCTCAACGATACCTGTTACCGAGCGCGCCCCGAGTGGCTGGCCCGGCGCGCTGAGAGGTAGCAGGAAATGCGCCCTTCCGGCTCTGCTCAAGCCGGCGCATGCCTTCGCCCGCTCAGTCGCGCTGGCACACTGGCACCCATGCCCGACGTCTATTTGCTGCTGCCCGACTTCCTGCTGATTCTTTGCGGTTTTCTGCTCTGCCGTTACAGCGGCCTGGACCGCCCGGTCTGGGAGGCGGCCGAGCGCCTGGTTTACTACCTGCTGTTCCCGGTCCTGCTCTTCAACTCCATTTTGCGCACGCCGCTGCAGCCCGGCGCGACGGCCGATCTGGCCCTGGGCGGCGTGCTCAGCTGCCTGGCCGGCGTGCTGCTGGCCTACAGCCTGCGCGCCCTGCCCGGCGTGGATGCGCGTTTGCATGCCTCGGGCGCGCAGACGGCGTTTCGCTTCAACTCCTTCATCGCCCTGGCTCTGGCCGAACGCCTGCACGGCGCGCAGGGCGTGGCCTGGGTGGCGCTGCTGATCGCCTTGTGCGTGCCGATCTGCAATATCGCCGCCGTCTGGCCACTGGCCCGGCATGGCGGCCACGGCTATGTGCGCGAGCTGGCGCGCAACCCACTGATCCTGGCCACCCTGGCCGGCCTGACCGGCAATCTCCTCGGCCTGAAGCTGCCCGAACCGGCCGCCCTGACCCTGCACCGCATCGGCCTGGCCGCCCTGCCCCTGGGCTTGATGGCGGTGGGCGCCGGCCTGCGCTTCGGCGCCCTGCGAGATGCGCCGCGCCTGGCGGCCGCCCTGCTCGGCATCCGCCACCTGGCCTTGCCGCTGGTCGGCCTGGGCCTGGCACTGGCCCTGCAGCTGCCGGCGCCGCAGCGCGCCACCTTGCTGATGTTCACCGCCCTGCCGACCGCCTCGAGTGCCTATGTGCTGGCCGTGCGCATGGGCGGCAACGGGCCTTTTGTCGCCGGCCTGGTCACCCTGTCTACCCTGCTGGGCATGCTCAGCCTGCCGCTGTGGCTGGTGGTGCTGCGTTTTCTGTAGCGGCCACGTCGGCGTTTTGCGCCAGCGCCCAGTCCAGATGCTCGGCCAGCAACTCGCCGGCCTGGGCGCGCTGGGCCAGCAAGACCGCGCGCAGGGCTGGCCATTCGCGCTGACGCAAGGCATTGCCCGAGACCACGGCCAGATTTCGCTGCCAGCGGCCATGGCCGATGCGGCGCATGGCCGAGCCCTCGGTCTGGCGCAGGAACTGCTCCTCGCTCCAGGACCAGTAGCTCAGCAAATCTCCGCCGGCCATGGCCGGGCGGGCATCGAAATCGGCCAGCTGGGCCTTCTGGGCAAACTTGTTCCATGGACAGATCAGCTGGCAGTCGTCGCAGCCGTAGAGGCGGTTGCCGATCAAGGGCCGCAACTCGATGGGAATGGCGCCTTCATGTTCGATGGTCAGGTAAGACACACAGCGCCGCGCATCGACCCGGTAGGGTGCGACGATGGCGCCCGTCGGGCAGGCCTCCAGGCAGGCGCTGCATTGCCCGCAATGGGCCGTGACCGGCTCGCTCAGCGGTAGAGGTAGGTCGATGTAGATCTCGCCCAGAAAGAACATCGAACCCACATCGCGGTGCAGGGTCAGGGTGTGCTTGCCGCGCCAGCCGATGCCGGAGCGGGAGGCCAGCTCCACCTCCAGCACCGGCGCCGAATCGGTGAACACGCGGTAACCGAAAGGGCCCACGGCCTCGCTCAAACGCGTGGCCAGCAGCTGTAGGCGGGCGCGCAGTACCTTGTGATAGTCGCGCCCCCGGGCGTAGAGCGAGATCTGGGCGCGCTGCGGATCGGCCAGGCGCTGCCATTCCACGGCCTGCCAGTCGGCGCCGCTGTCGCGCGGCAGGTAGTCCATGCGCAAGCTCAGCACCCGCAGCGTGCCTGGCACCAGCTCCGCCGGCCGCGCGCGCTTGAGGCCATGGCTTTGCATATAGTGCATGGAGCCGTGGAAACCCGCCTCCAGCCAGGCCAGCAAACCGGCTTCGGCGCTGTGCAGATCGATATCGGCCACGCCAATCTGTGAGAATCCAAGCTCCAGCGCCCAGCGGCGCAGCGCGGCCATCAGGCCGTCGGCATCCAAGCCCGCTGTGCCCGGCTTGCTGTTTGTGTTCGACTGTTGTGGAGCCTGCGTCATTTGCGCATTCTAGAAACCCGCTCTCTGCGCTGGCCCGATGAGGCCGCCACCCAGGCCTTTGCCGAGCGCCTGGCGCGCTGCCCTTCTTTGCGTGATGCCAATCTGGAGCTGCACGGCAGCCTGGGCGCCGGCAAGACCAGTCTGGTGCGCCACCTGCTGCGAGCGCTGGGGGTGGCCGGGCGCATCAAGAGCCCCAGTTACGCCGTGCTGGAGAGTTACGACCTCGCCGACTGGGGCGGCCAGGGCTTGGTCAGCCATTTCGACTTCTACCGCTTCAGCGACCCGCGCGAGTGGGAAGACGCGGGCTTTCGCGAGATCTTCACCGCCCCCGGCCTCAAGCTCAGCGAATGGCCCGAGAAAGCCGCCGGCATGCTGCCCGATGCCGATCTGCAGGTGCACCTGAACACCGAGAACGATGACAGCCGCACCGTCGAGCTGCGCGCTGGCACGGCACGGGGTCAGGTCTTGCTGCAGGAGCTTCAGGCCCTCGAAATCCCGGGAGGCCCGGTATGAGCGCCGAGCGTCGCCGCGCCCTCCGGGCCATGGGCGGCCTGGCCCTGCTGCTGCGCCTGCCCGCGGCTGCGGCAGCACCGAGCAGCCATGGCGCCAACAGCACCATCGTCGCCGTGCGGGTCTGGCCTGCCGAGGCCTACACCCGGGTGACCTTGGAATCCGACAAAGCCTTGGCCGCCACCCATTTCATGGTGGAAGCGCCCGACCGCCTGGTCATCGATGTCGATGGCCTGGAGCTCAGCCCCAATCTGCGCGGCCTGCTGGGCAAGGTCAAGGCCGACGACCCCTTCATCGCCGGCGTTCGCGTGGGCCAGAACACGCCGCGCGTGGTGCGCATCGTGCTGGACCTGAAGCAGCCGGTGGCGCCGCAGATCTTCACCCTGGCGCCGGTGGCCGCCTACCAGCACCGGCTGGTGTTTGACCTCTACCCCAAGGTGGCCGTCGACCCCCTGCTGGCCTTGATCAAGGAAAAAGATCAGGCCGAGCGCGAGGCCGCGCAGTCGGTGCAAGACGCCTTGGGTGAGCTGATTGCCAAGCTCGACAAACCGGCGCTCAATGCACCCGGCGCCGCCAAGCCCGGCGCCAGTGCGGCGTCTGCACCTGCAGCGCAGAACACCCCGGCCCCGCAGGTCAACCTGCCCGCCCCGGCTCCGGCTGAACCCTCGCAAGCCAAGCTGGACCGGCTCATTGTCATTGCCCTCGATCCTGGCCATGGTGGCGAGGATCCTGGCGCCATTGGCCCCAGCGGCCTGCGCGAGAAGGATGTGGTGCTGGCCATTGCTCAGCAATTGCGCGAACGCCTCAACCGCAATCCGAACATGCGCGTGCTGCTGACCCGCGATGCCGATTTCTTTGTGCCGCTGCGCGAGCGGGTGCAGAAAGCACGGCGCGTGCAGGCCGATCTGTTCGTGTCCATCCACGCCGACGCGTTCTTCACGCCGCAGGCACGCGGCGCCTCGGTGTTCGCGCTCAGCGATGGTGCGGCCAGCAGCCAAGCCGCGAAATGGATGGCCAACCGCGAGAATGCGGCCGATCTGGTTGGCGGCGTCAACGCGGCGGTGAAGGATGCCAGCGTGCTCAAGGCCATGTTGGACATGAGCACCACCGCTCAGATCAAGGACAGCCTCAAGCTCGGCAGTGAGGTGCTGGGCCAGATCGGCCGGGTCGGCACCTTGCACAAGCGCCGGGTCGAGCAAGCGGGTTTTGCCGTGCTCAAGGCACCCGATGTGCCCTCCATCCTGGTCGAGACCGCCTTCATCTCCAACCCCGAGGAAGAGGCCAAGCTGCGTGACCCCGAATACCAGGCCAAGCTGGTCGAGGCCTTGGCCACCGGCATCGCACGCTATTTCGCCAAGAACCCGCCGCTGGCGCGTCATCGCGCCCTGAGTTGAGGTTTCGTCAGCCTGCGCCCATCACGCAATAGCTCGTAGAAACCCGAATGTCGGTGGACTTGCCATTGAGCGCCCATCGCAACGAAACCCTGCTGTAACTGCTGGATTTGCCACAGCTGGTCTGAAACTTGCTGCCTTGACCCGTGCCCTATTTCACATTTCGCAGCAGAAAGCATTCCTCAGATGGCACAGCAACATTTCCCAATCAAGACCGTCAGCGCCGGGGTTCTGGCGTTCCTCTCCGGCGCCGCACTGGCCGGCCCCGTGGTGGTGGGCAATCCCAACGACGGGCAAATCACGCTCGCCGCCACCTATGCCCTGCCGGGCAACGGCAGCACGCAAGACGGCATGATCGAGAGCCCGCCCAGCACCACTGCCACCGGCGCCGACTTCTACCTGGATCGCAGCCAGGCGGAAGGTTCCGTGTTCTTCCATACCTATGGAGATGCCGGTGCCACCAGCTATTTCGGCGCCCGCGTGACCGGTACGGGCAACTTCAGCGCCACCACCAGCACCCGCTACAGCCGCACCTTCACCAACACCACCGGTGTGGCCCAGCTGTTCAATTTCTCTTTCCATGTGGACAGCGGTGAAACCTCGATCAACGGCACCGGCCTGGGCTTCGCCGACCTGCTGCTGCAAGTGAGCAAGAACGGTCAGGCCATTGCCCGCGACCGCACCACCCGCAGCCAGGACATCAACGGCAACCAGAGCTGCGTCAGCGACGATCTGGGCAGCCTGGGCGGCTATATGGATTGCGCCAGCAGCTATGCCAATGACGCCAACTTCAATGTCAGCCTGGGCATGATCGGCGCCGGTGAAAGCTTCACCCTGGACTACGACATCATCGCCACGGTCAGCGGCGACCTCGCCAGCGACGGCGGTGGCGGTTACGGCGATTGCCCGACCCTGGCTGCCAAGGGCGATGGCCCAGTCGCGCTGTGGGAATGTGGTGGCGGCGGCGCCGGTTCGGCCACGGCGCGCTCGGGTGACCCCTTCAGCTGGGGCAATCCGGCCAATTTCCACATCGGCCCCACGGCCAACATCCCCGAGCCCAGCTCGCTGGCCCTGCTGGGTCTGAGCCTGGCTGGCCTCGCGGCCACCAGCCGCCGCAAGAAGGGCGGTCAAGCTCAAGACTGAGCCACCCCTGGGATCAGCCAGAGCCTTTGAGATCGAGGCTTCCTGAGGGAAGCCTCGCGCTCTTTCAAGCGCGGCGCCTCCGGGCGCCGTGTCTGTCTTCGCAAAGTTTTTTGTCGGTGTGGAGTGATCGGTCGATGGCCACTGTTGTGATTGCCTGGGAGCTGGGCGGGGACTACGGCCATCTGGCGCGCCTCCTGCCTTTGGCCCAGGCCTTGCGGTCCCAGGGCCATCGCCCGGTGTTTGTGGTCAGAGACCTGCTCGGCGCCGAAGCCCTGTTGCAACCCCATGGCTTCACGGCCTTGCAAGCACCCTTGTGGCTGGGCCGCCTGACGCAACTGCCCAGCCCCATCAGCTATGCCGAGTTGCTGATGCCAGCTGGCTTTCTCAAGCCGCAGGCCCTGACCGGCATCTGCCGGGCCTGGCGGCAGCTGTGGCAGCTGTTGAAACCCGACTTGCTGGTGCTGGACCACGCACCGACCGCCTTGCTGGCCAGCCGCGGCCTCGGCCTGCCCCGCCTGCATTTTGGCGATGGGTTCTGCATCCCGCCGGCCCGCCACCCTTTGCCTCAGTTCGCCTGGTGGCAGCCGGCCCTTGGCGCGCGTTTGGCCGATTCCGAAGCCCATGTCCTGGGCCATGCCAACCGGGTGCTGGCCGCCCTGGGTGAACCACCGCTGAAGACGCTGGCCCACTTGTTCGACGTGGAGGCGCAAGCGCTGTGCAGCTTTGAAGCGCTGGACCCCTATCCGCCCGCGCTGCGTGCGGCTGAGACCGCGCGACTGGGTCCGGTGTTCTTGCTGAACCAGGGCCGAAGCCCGGCCTGGCCCAAGGTGCCCGGCCCGCGCATCTTCGCCTATCTGAAGCCGGGCTATGCCCCCTTGGAGACGGTCTTGCAGGCCCTCCACCGCATGCCCGCCTCTTGCCTGGTGCATGTGCCCGGCGTGGCCCGCAAAACCCTGGACCAGCACAGCCATGGAACGGTGCACATCAGTGCCGAGCCGCTGGCCATGGCTGAGGTCAGCGCGCAGTGCGATCTGGCCTTGTGCCACGGCGGCGCCGGCACCACGGCCTTGATGTTGCTGGCCGGCAAACCGCTGGCCCTGCTGCCCATGCAAACCGAGCAATGGATGAGCGCCCACCGCCTGCAGACCCAAGGCCTTGCCGCCGGTCTGTTGATCGACGAGGTCGGGCGACTGCCTCAGCTCTTGCAGCATGTCTTGACGGAGCCGCGTTACCGGCTGGCCGCGCAAGCTTTTGCCGAAGCTCACCGCAGCTACCGTCAGGAGGACACCGTCGCCACCGTCCTGGCTCAGTGCCAGGCCCTGCTGGCCGCACAGGCCACCCGCCCTTCTTGCGGCGAAGGCCTCCCATGAAGCCCCGCGTGCTCATGGTGACGCGCATCCCTTTCTGGCGCATGGGTGCCGGCGAACGCACCCGGGTTCTGGCCATGGTGTGGCTGCTGGGAGCCCATTGCCAGCTCAGCCTGCTCTACCTGGGCTCGCTGAGCGCGCAAGAGCGACAGCTCCTGGCACGTCTGCGCGTGCAGGCCGAGCTCCATGACGTGGATGCTGCGGCGCCTGGCCTGCAGGGCGAAGCCGCCGAACGGGCGCGATTCCAGCAGATCTGCGCCAGCCAGCGCTTCGATGCCTGCATCTTCCAACGTCTCAGCGTGCATGGTTTGCGTGATCTGCTGCCGCAAGGCGTGGCCGCCGTCTTGGATACCCATGACCTGGAGAGTCAGGCCGCCGCCTCACGCCGGGCGCAGGGCGTCGCGGCGCACACCCGCTTGAGCTGGGAGCAGGAGCTGGCGCTTTTCAGCCGCTACCAGCGCGTGTTGTTGATTCAATCGGAGGACCATGCGCGGGTACAAGCAGCCCTGGGTGAGCGCGCCTTGCTGGCGCCGCACCCGGTGCAGTTCGCGGCCTTGCCGATGCAGGCGAAGCGCCGCCACCTGGGGCTGATCGGCAGCGACTGGTCGGCCAATCTGCATGGCATGGACTGGTTCGCCGACCAAGTCTGGCCCCATCTGGGCACCCGGGTGGCTGGCATCGAACTCCACCTCTTCGGCTGGCTGAGCGAGCGTTGGCGGCCGGAGTTCACCGGCTTCCATCGCCACGGCTTTGTGGCCGACTTCAAGCAGGCCTGGGGTGGCATCGACGTCGCCATCAACCCGGTGCGCTGGGGTGCCGGGCTCAAGATCAAAAGCGTGGAAGCCCTGGGCCATGGTCTGCCCCTGGTCAGCACGCTGGAGGGCGCGCGCGGCCTGCCCGAGGACGGCGGCCAGGCCCTGGTCCGCTGCGACGATCCGCTCATGTTCGCCGAGGCCTGCGCACGTTTGCTTGAAGACAGCGGGGCCCGCGCCGCCATGGGCATGGCCGCCCATGCCTATGCCCGACAGCACTTTTCGCCCCAGGTGTGTTTCGAGCCCTTGCTGCGCTGGCTGCAACAGCGAGCACAGCAAGGGCGAGCTGCCTGAAATCAGGCCTGCTGCTTGGCCCGCAATCCGCCGACGATGGCCAACAGACCTGGGATCAGGATCATGGCCCAGATGATCTTGGAGAAATTGGCCTGCACCCAGGCGAGGTTGCCAAAGGCATAGCCCAGTAAGGTGATGCCCAGCACCCAGATCAGGGCACCGATGATGTTGTAGGCGCTGAACTTGGCGCGGCTCATGGCCGCCACGCCGGCCACAAAGGGCGCAAAGGTGCGCACAAAAGGCATGAAGCGCGCCAGCACGATGGTGATGCCGCCGTGGCGCTCGTAGAACGCATGGGCCGCATCGAAGGCGCGCCGGTTGAAAAAGCGCGACTGCTCCCACTGAAACACCTTGGGCCCGAAGTAGCGACCGATCATGTAGTTGCACTGGTCGCCCAGAATGGCCGCCACCAGCATCACCACCAGGACCAGGGGCAGGCTGATCAGGCCAGCACCGCACAAGGCCCCGACAACAAACAGCAGCGAGTCGCCAGGAAGAAAAGGCATCACGACAACGCCGGTCTCCACGAACAGGATCACAAACAGCAGCGCATAGACCCAGGCGCCATAGCTGGCCACGAAGGCGGCAATGTGTTTGTCCACATGGACGATGAAGTCGATCAAGAAGGTGAGCAGTTCCATGGCGGCGCATTATGGGGCCGCCATGTGGCGCGCTCATGGCGCGCTCATGGCGTTCACATGGTGCACTGAACGCGCGCAGGGGGCAGGTGGTGAGGCAGTGGTCTTCCAACCCCAGGGCCTGCGTGCTCGGCCCACCGGCGCTCGCGCCAGGCGCACAAGCGGCATCACAGCAAGCCTCAGAACGCCGCAGCTCGGCCAGAATGCCCATCCGTCCCTTGATCGTCACGAGCCTGCCATGACTACTTCCGTCACTTTTCAGGTACCAGGTGCCCGACTGCCCGCACACCTGCAGCGCCACCCAAGCTCCGAGTTGCCGCCGCTGGTGTTCTTGCATGCAGGTGTCTGCGATCACCGGCTCTGGCTGGCCCAGCTCGAGACCTTTGCCGCCGAGCGCACGGTGCTGGCCTATGACCGGCGCGGCTACGGCGGCGTGGAGATCGAACAGGCGGCGCCGTTCTCTCACCTGGCCGATCTGTGGGCCGTGATGGACGCCGCGGGCTTGTCTCGCGCCGTGCTGGTGGGCTGCTCCTTGGGCGGGCGCCTGGCGCTGGAGGCGGCGCTCGATCGCCCCGAGCGCGTGGCCGGTCTTTTTTTGGTGGCGCCGGCGGTCAATGGCGTCCCGGCACCGGAACTCGACGCGCAGGAACAGGCCATGGACGCGGCAGCCGATGCCGCCTACGAAGCCGGCGATCTCGCTGCCGCCAACGAAGCCCTGGCCGCCCTCTGGCTGGATGGCCCGAGCAGCCCGGCCGGTCGCGTCAGCGGCGCGGCACGCGCGCTCTTCCTCGACATGGACGATCGCATGCTGCGCGCCACGCCGCCGGGCACAGCCCTCGAAGCCGAACCCAGCTGGCCGCGGCTGGAGCAGATCAGCGCCCCGACCGAGCTGCTCTGGGGCGATCTGGATCTGGGCTACTTCTTCCCACGCTGCGAGGCCATGGTGGCACGCATCCCGGGTGCTCGCGGCACGGTCATGCCGGGCGTGGCCCACCTGCCCTCGCTGGAGGCGCCCGAGGCTTTCAACACGGCTTTGGCGGCCTTTCTGGCCGGCCTGCCCGGCTGAGGCACGGGGCCTTCTTACAATAGCGGCATGGATGTTTCCACCCCCGAGTCTTCTCCCTCCTCTGCTGCGCCCGCCCCCGACAGCCCCGCTCCGGCGGCCCCTCGCCGCGCCATCCGCGAGCTCCCCGATGAACTGATCAGCCAGATCGCCGCCGGCGAGGTGGTGGAGCGGCCGGCCTCGGTTGTTCGCGAGCTGGTGGACAACGCCCTGGACGCAGGCGCCAGCCAGATCCAGGTCAAGCTGATGGCGGGCGGCGTGCGCGCCATCGTGGTGGAGGACGATGGTCTGGGCATCCCCGCCGAAGAGCTGCCCCTGGCGCTCAAGCGCCACGCCACCAGCAAGATCCGCTCGCTGGAGGAGCTGGAATCGGTCGCCACCATGGGCTTCCGCGGCGAGGCTCTGGCCGCCATTTCCTCGGTGGCCGAGATGTCGGTGGCCAGCCGCTTTGCCGGTGCCGCCCATGCCCACCGTCTGGATGCGCGCTCGGGCGAGCTGGTGCCCGCTGCCCGCTCGCGCGGCACCAGCGTCGAGGTGCGCGAGCTGTTCTTCAGCACCCCGGCCCGCCGCAAATTCCTGAAAACCGACGCCACCGAGCTGGCCCATTGCTTGGAATCGGTGCGCCGCCACGCCCTGGCCCGGCCCGATGTCGGCTTCACCGTCTGGCACGAAGGCAAGCTGGTCGAGCAATGGCGCGCCGGCAGCTCGGAAGCGCGCCTGGCCGATGTGCTCGGTGACGAATTCATGGCCGAGAGCCGGCCGGTCTATGCCGAGAACGGCCCGCTGCGCATCTACGGCCGCGCCGGCCTGCCCGAGGCGGCGCGCAGCCGCGCCGACATGCAGTACGTCTACGTCAACGGCCGCTATGTGCGCGACAAGCTGATCGCCCACGGCATCCGCTCCGCCTACGAGGACGTGCTGCACGGCCACCGCCAGCCCTGCTATGTGCTCTTCATCGAGATCGCCCCGGACCGGGTCGATGTCAATGTGCACCCGACCAAGATCGAGGTCCGCTTCCGCGACGGCCGCGAGGTGCACCAGCGCGTGCGCTATGCCGTGCAGGACGCGCTGGCCACCTCGCGTTCAGCGGAAGTCGCGTCACCAGCGGCTGGCGACGCCGAGCCGCCGACCGTTCGCACCGCGCCGGGCAGCACCCCCGCCTGGTTCCAGCCTGCTCAACACGCCGCAAGCCAGCAGGCCGCTGAGGCCAGCCCGCCGCTCTACGCGGGCACGCCCAGCTGGCGCAGCAACAAGCAGGCCTCGCTGGGCCTGGCCGAGGTGGCCACGCTCTACGGCCAGACGGCACCGGCCTTCAGCTACAGCACGGCCAGCCATGCCAATGCCAATGCCAACGCCAATGCCAACGCCAATGCCAACGCTGATGCCGAGCCCGCAAGACCTGACCCCGCACCCGTGGGGCCCAACGCCGACGCCCTGGCTGTTCGCAGCGGCACGCCCCTGCCCGAGCACGACTGGCCCCTGGGCCGGGCGATTGCCCAGATCCAGGGCGTTTATGTGCTGGCCGAGAACGCCCAGGGCCTGGTCATCGTCGACATGCATGCGGCCCACGAGCGCGTAGTCTACGAGCGGCTCAAGGCCAGCCTGGGTGCGGCGGCGATTGAATCGCAGCCGCTCCTGATCCCCGTCACCTTCGCCGCCACGGCCCAGGAGATCGCCACGGCCGAGGCGCACGCCGAGGCCCTGCAGCGCCTGGGCCTCGATGTGGCGCCGCTCTCGGCCAAGATGCTGGCGGTGCGCGCGCGCCCGGCGGCCCTGGCCGGCGGTGATGTGGTCGAGCTGGCCCGAGGCGTGCTGGCCGAGCTGGCGCAGTTCGATGCCAGCCATGCCATCGAGCGCGCCCAGCACGAAATCCTGGCCACCATGGCCTGCCACGGCGCGGTTCGGGCCAACCGCCAGCTCAGTCTGGACGAAATGAATGCCTTGTTGCGCGATATGGAGCGCACCGAACGCGCCGATCAATGCAATCATGGGCGACCGACCTGGCGCCAGCTCAGCATGCGTGAGCTGGACGCGCTCTTCCTGCGCGGGCGCTGAGCCCCCTCGCTGGCGCCCAGTGCGCGCGAGGGCTCGCTTTTCCTTGACTTTCTTTCTCTCTTTTTCGACGGAACCCCGGAGGCATCATGGCCACTTTGAAACTCAACAAGAAGACTGCAGGCCCGCCCGGTTCCGGCAACAAACGCAATGCCGATGGCGAGCGCCGCGCGCCCATCCGCGGCAAGGGCGTGTCTCGCCCGCGCCAAAGCCTGGAAGCCGCCAAGGCCGAGCGCGAGCAGCGCCAGGCCCAGTTCGAACAACGCGAGCAAAACAAAGCGCAGCGCCGCAGCGACACAGACCGCCCGCGTGCTGAGCGGCCGAGCGGCTCCGGTGGCCCTGGCGGGCGCCCGGGTGGTCGCCCTGATTCGCGCCCTGATGCGCGCCCCGGTGGCCCGGGTCAACGCCCGCCGGCACGCGATGGCTGGCGCAACGAAGGCCCGCGATTCGAGAGCCGGCATGAGGGCCGGAGCGAAGGCCGCGGTGACGGACGAAATGAGGGCCGCAACGAGGGACGCTTCGACCATCGAGGCGACAACCGAGGCGACAACCGTTTCGACAACCGCTCTGCCCCCCGTTACGAGGGTCGCCCCGACCCGCGCCGCGACGGCGGCGGCCGACCCGAGTTCCGTGATGCACGCGATCCACGGGACTCACGGGACGCGCAGCGCCCGCGTTACGAGGACCGCCGCCCCGGTTTCGGCCAGGCGCCGCAAGGCCCGCGCCGCCACCCCGATGAGCGCGGCGCCCCGGGCCCGCGCGAAGACCGTTGGCAAGGCCAGCGCCCCAGCTACGCCCAGGAGCCGCGCCGCGAAAGTGGTGGCTTTGGCGGCCCACGCGGCGAGCCCCGCGGCGGTTACCGAGACAGCTACCGAGACAGCACCCGAGAAGGCTACCGTGACGCCCCGCGCGAGAACCAGCGCCCGGGCAGCAACGAGGCTCGGCCCGAGTTCGCCCGCCAGGACCAGCGCCGCCACAGCGGCGGCCCTGGCTACAACACCCCCCGGCCCAGCGCGCAAACCCGCGCCGGCGAACAGCTGCCCGCGCATCTGCGCGAAGCAGCGGCCAAGCTGCGCCGCCAGCTGGACGAGGGCGATGACGGTGACGACCGCGACGAGGTCTTGGTCGACGCCAACAGCGAAGGCGTGCGCCTGTCCAAGCAGATGGGCGTGCTCGGCCTGGCCTCGCGCCGCGAAGCCGATGAATGGATCGCCGCCGGCTGGGTGCGCGTGGACGGCAAGCTGGCCGTGCTGGGCCAGCGCGTCAAGCCCGATGCCAAGATCGAGGTCGACCCGCTGGCCCACAAGGAGCAGGCCAAGCGCGTCACCATCCTGCTGCACAAGCCCATCGGCTATGTCTCCGGCCAGGCCGAAGACGGCTACGAGCCCGCCTCGGTGCTAATCAAGTCCGATGCGCAGTGGAGCGAAGACAGCTCGGGCATCAAGTACCACATCGGCCACAGTCGCGGTCTGGCCCCGGCCGGGCGCCTGGACATCGACTCCACCGGCCTGCTGGTGCTGACCCAGGACGGCCGCATCGCCAAGCTGCTGATCGGCGAGGATTCGACGGTCGAGAAGGAATACCTGGTGCGTGTCGAGTACCAGGGCCGCAACGGCGTCAAGAGCGAAGACGGCCGCCTGCCGGCCGAAGACCTGGCCCTGCTCAACCATGGCCTCGAGCTGGACGGCGTGCAGCTGAAGCCGGCCAAGGTCAGCTGGCAGAACGAAGACCAGCTGCGCTTTGTGCTGCGCGAAGGCCGCAAGCGCCAGATCCGCCGCATGTGCGAGCTGGTCGGCCTCAAGGTGGTGGGCCTCAAGCGCGTGCGCATCGGCCGCATCAATCTGGGCAATCTGCCGGTCGGCCAGTGGCGCTTCCTGACCCCCTGGGAGCGTTTCGACTGATGATGAGCCAGGCCCAGGCCCCTGCGGTGTTTCGCCGGCCCATTTGCATCGCCGGCCCCACCGGTTCGGGCAAGACCGCGGCCGCCCTGGCCGCGGCCGAGTTTCTGCCGGTGGAGGTGATCAGCGTCGACTCGGCCCTGGTCTACCGCGGCATGGACATCGGCACGGCCAAGCCCACGCGGGCCGAGCTGGCCGCCGTGCCGCACCACCTGATCGATGTGATCGAGCCGACCGAGGCCTACTCGGCGGCCGAGTTCGTGGCGGACGCCAGGCGCCTCAGCGCCGAGATCCTGGCGCGCGGCCGCCTGCCCCTGCTGGTGGGCGGCACCATGCTCTACTTCAAAGCCTTGTTCGATGGCCTGAGCGACATGCCGCAGGCCGACGAGGCCCTGCGTCGTGAGATCGACGAGCGCGCCGCTCGCCTGGGCTGGCCGGCCCTGCATGAAGAGCTGGCCCGGCTGGACCCCGTCACCGCTGCCCGGCTGGCACCGCTCGATTCGCAGCGCATCCAGCGCGCGCTCGAGGTCTGCCAGCTGGCCGGTCGGCCGATGAGCGAGCTGCACCAGCAGCGCAGCGAAGGCGTGGACTGGCCGCTGATCTCGCTCGAGCCCAGCGACCGGGCCTGGCTGCACCGCCGCCTGGACCAGCGCTTCGAGCAGATGCTGCAGGACGGCCTGATCGAGGAGGTGAAAGCCATGCGCGCACGCGGCGACCTCAGCCTGGACCTGCCCTCCATGCGCTGCGTGGGCTACCGCCAGACCTGGGAGGCGCTGGACAGCGGTGACTTCAGCACCCTGGCCGAGCGCGGCAGCGCTGCCACCCGCCAGCTGGCCAAACGCCAGATCACCTGGCTGCGCAGCATGCCGCAGCGCCAGATCGTGGCCTGCGATCACCCGCAAGCGCAGCTGCAAGTGCTGGCCCTGCTGCAGAAAATCCTGCAGGCCGATGGCCTGGAGCTGAAGGCATGACCGAGCTGCCCCTGCTGCTGGCCCGCGGCCTGAGCAAGAGCTATGGGCACACGCCGGTGTTCTCGGGCATTGACTTGCTGCTGCGCCGGGGTGAGCTGGTGGCCCTGCTGGGCGAATCGGGTTCGGGCAAAAGCACCTTGCTCAACTGCCTGGCCGGTCTGGACGAGCTGGACAGCGGCAGCGTGCAGCTTCTGGGCCAGCAGCTCGAAGGTTTGAACGAGGGCGAGCGTGCCCTGCTGCGGCGCCAGCAGCTCGGCTTTGTGTTCCAGGCCTTTCATGTGCTGCCCTACTTGAGCGTGCGCGACAACGTCGCCCTGCCCTTGCTGCTGCTGGGCCGGCCCGATGCCGAGCGGGTGCAGGCGATGCTGGAGGCCGTGGGCCTGGGCAGTTTGGGCGAGCGGCTGCCGCGCCAGCTCTCGGGCGGCCAGCTGCAGCGCGTGGCCATCGCCCGCGCCCTGGTCCACAAGCCGGCCCTGGTGCTGGCCGATGAACCCACCGGCAATCTCGACAGCCGCAGTGCCAGCGCCGTGCTCGATCTGCTGCTGGCCCAAGTGCGCGAGCAAGGCGCGGCCTGCCTGCTGGTGACCCATTCCGAACGCGCCGCCGAGCGGGCCGACCGCTGCCTGCGCCTGGAAGACCTGATGGGCAGCCCCTCCGCCTGATGCGCCACGCGATGCGCCTGTTCGTCTGGCTGCGTGCGCTCTCCTGGCCAGCCCTGCGCCACCAGGCCGGGCGTCAGGCCCTGGCCGTGCTGGCCATCGCCCTGGGCGTGGCCCTGTCCTACGGCGTGCACCTGCTCAACGGCGCCGCCCTGGCCGAATTTGGCAGCGCCGCAGCCAGCCTCAATGGCCAGCCCGATCTGGTGCTGCGCAGTCAGGCGGGTACGTCGCTTCGTGATGCAGACTACGCGGCGGTCGCGAACCTGGACGGGGTCGACCACGCCTCGCCCGTGCTGCAAGGCCAGGCCCAGGCGCTCGACGCGCAGGGCCACCCTTTCAACCTGACCGTGCTGGGCCTGGACCTGCTGCAGGCCGGCGCCATCCAGCCCGATCTGCTGCCGCGCCTGGCCTCGCCGCTGGACGGCCTGGACCCCGGCCGCATCCACCTCAACGCCGCCGCCTTGCGCCGGCTGGGCCTCAGCGAGCCCATGCCGCAGGGTCAGGTCTTGCGCTTGCGTGCGGCGGCCCCCGACAGCGGGGCCGTGCAAAGCCTGAGCTTTCAGCTCGGCGCCGCCTGCCCCGATGGCGGGCCGCCACGGGCCATCCTCGACATCGCCGCGGCGCAGGCCCTGTTCGGCCGCCTGGGCCAACTCGACCGTGTGGACCTGCGCCTGGCGCCAGGCCTGTCACTGGAGGAATGGCGGGCCGCGCAGCGCTTGGGGCCCGGCCTCACACTCAGGCCACCGCCCGATGAAGGCGCGCGCCTTGGGCGGCTGACCCAGGCCTACCGCGTCAACCTCGGCGTGCTCTCGCTGATGGCCTTGTTCACGGGCAGCTTTCTGGTATTTGCCGTGCTCTCGCTTTCGGTGGCGCAGCGCCTGCCGCAATGGGCCTTGCTCGGTGTGCTGGGCATGAGTGCGCGCGAGCGCATGGCCTTGGTCTTGATGGAGGGCCTGGCCCTGGGCCTGCTGGGCAGTGCGCTCGGCCTGCTGCTGGGCTGGCAGCTGGCCCGCCTGGGCTTGCAGCTGCTGGGCAGCGATCTGGGCCTGGCGGCCGTCAGCGGCATGCGGCCCACTCTGCGCTTCAGCGCTGAGCAGCTGCCGGCCGCCGCGGTGTTCGGCGGCCTGGGCCTGGCGGTCAGTCTGCTCAGCGCCTGGTTCCCGGCGCGCAGCGTGCAAGGCATGCCAGTGGCCCAGGTGCTCAAAGGCCTGGGCCAGCGCCTGGGCGGCGGCGCGCCGGTGTGGCTGGGGCCGGGTCTGCTGGCGCTCGGTGGCCTGCTGGCCTTGCTGCCCAGCCCGACTTGGCCGGCCTGGCTGGCCGGCGTGCCGGTGGCGGCCTATGCCGCCATGCTGGCCATGCTGGCCGGGGGCATGGCCTGCGTGCCCCTGCTGCTGCGGCTGAGCCTGCGCGCCTTGGCCTGGCTTCGCCCCAGTGCTGGCTTGCTGCTGATGCGTGAGCGCGCCCGAGACCAGGCCGGCGAGGCCAGCCGGGCCCTGGCCGGCGTCCTGGTGGCGCTGAGCCTGTCGGTGGCCATGCTGGTGATGGTGGGCAGCTTCCGCGATTCGCTCAGCCAGTGGTTGAGCCAGATGCTGCCGGCCGATCTCTACCTGCGCTCGGCCCTGCGGGGCGAGGGGGGGCACCAGGCGCCCCTGCCGCCCGAACTGATCGAAGCGGTGCGCCAGAGCGGCCAGGTCCAGCGCCTGAGCCTGCAGCGCAGCCGCGATGTCTGGATCGATGGGCTCGCGCCCGAGCAGGAGCTGCCGGCCCTGCAAGCCCGTGAGCTGCGCGAGCAAGACCTGCCCCTGGCCGGCCCGCTCGCAGCGCCGCCGGCCGGCTCGCAAGACCTGACCCCGATCTACATCAGCGAAGCCCTGCGCGACAGCCTGCGCCTGCAGCCGGGCCAGCGCAGCCAGCTGCGCCTGAGCCCGCAGGGCCCTGCCCTGCCCGTCTTTGTGCGCGGCGTCTGGCGCGATTACGCGCGCCAGAGCGGCGCCCTGCTGATGCCGCTGGCGGCCTACCAGGCCTGGAGTGGCGACCGCCGCATCACCGAGCTCTACCTCTGGCTGCCACCCGGCGCCGATGCGAGCAGCCGCAGTGAGGCCTTGCGCGCCCTGGCCGCGGCGCCGCAAGACCTGGAGATCGCGGCTGTGGGCGAGCTGCGCAGCCTCTCGCTGCAAATCTTCGACCGCAGCTTTGCCGTCACCGTCTGGCTGCAGGCGGTGGCCCTGGCCATCGGCCTGTTCGGCATCGCCGCGGCCCAGTCGGCCCAGGCCCTGGCGCGGCGCCGCGAGTTCGGCCTGCTCTTGCACCTGGGCTTCCGGCGCGCCGATGTGCTGCGCCTGCTGGGCCTGGAATCGCTGCTGCTCTGCGGGGTCGGCGCCCTGGCCGGCCTGGGCCTGGGCCTGGGTTTGAGCGCGGTGCTGATCTGGGTGGTCAACCCGCAGAGTTTTCACTGGAGCATGGACATGAGCTTGCCGATCGCGCGCCTGGCGGCCTTGGTGGCCGCGGTGTTCGTGGCCGGCGTGCTGGCGGCCGTGCTGGCCGGGCGCCAGGCGATTGGCCAGCAGGCGGTGCAGGCCGTGAAGGAGGACTGGTGATGACGGCTGAAGCACACGCCCTGCTCCGGCGCCGCCGCGCCTGGCTGCTGCAAGCGGCAGCGGCCAGCTTGGGGCCGGTAGCGGGCCGGACGGCTTGGGCGGCGCCGCAAGCCCCGGCCACGCGCCTGCAGTTTCCGCGCGACTTCGGCGCCCACCCGGAGACCGCCATCGAATGGTGGTACCTGACCGGCTGCCTGGCGCGCGAGGGACGCAGCGAGCCCGAGTTTGGCTACCAGCTGACCTTTTTCCGCCGCCGCGGCCCGGCGCCGCTCGATCACCCCAGCGCCCTGGCCGCGCGCCAGCTGATGCTGGCCCATGGCGCTTTGAGCGATCTGCGCCCCGGCGGGCGGCTGCGCCACGACCAGCGCCTGGGCCGGGCCGTGGCCGGCCTCCATGAAGCGAGTGAGCAAGACTGCCAGCTGCGCATGGGCGACTGGTCACTGCAACGCCAGAACCTGCCGGGCGGCCACGCCTACCAAGCCCAGCTGCGCAGCCGCAGCGCCGGCTTCGAGCTGCGCCTGAACTTGCAGACCAGCCAGACCCTGCTGCTGCAGGGCGACGGCGGCTACTCGCGCAAAGGGCCGCAGCCCGACCAGTTCAGCCTCTACTACAGCCAGGTGCAGCTGCTGAGCCAGGCGGAGTTGAGGCTGGAGGGTCAGGTCTTGCGCCTGCAAGGCCGATCCTGGCTGGACCATGAGTGGAGCGACAACCTGCTGGGCAAGCCCGGCGCCGAAGGCGGCGCCAGCCAGGATGCCGCTGTGGGTTGGGACTGGGCCGGCATCAACCTCAGCGATGGTGGCGCGCTGACCGTGTTTCGCCTGCGCCGGACCGACGGCAGCACGCTTTGGAGCGGCGGCAGCTGGCGCCGGCCCGATGGCCGGACCGAGGCGCTGGGGCCCGAGCAGGTGCAGCTGCAGCCCGGGCGCCTGTGGGCCAGCCCGCGCGGTGGCGCACGCTATCCCCTCGAATGGCGGCTGCGCACGCCGCAGGGTGAGCAGCGCCTGCGCGCCCTGATGGACGATCAGGAGATCCACGGCCGCGCCGGCGCCGGCATCCGCTACTGGGAGGGCGCGGCCGAGCTGCTGGACGCCAGTGGCCGACGCAGCGGCCTGGGCTATCTGGAGCTGACCGGCTATGCCGAGGCCCTGAAGATCTGAAGCCGGCGGCCCGCTCAGCCGCGGATGGCGCTCAGCGAATCGGGCAGCAGGCCCGGGCCGGCGCGCACACAGTTGCGGCCATCGGCCTTGGCCAGGTGCAAGGCCTCGCCGGCCTCGTTGAGCAGATCGTCCAGACCCGTGTGGTTGAGCTTGAGCACGGCCACGCCGATGCTGACGCTGGTGGGTATGCTGTGCCCGTTCCAGCCATAGCCCATGCGCTCGACCCGCTCACGGATGCGCTCGGCCACATCGAGCGCGCCCAGCGGATCGGTGTGGGGCAGAAACAGCATGAACTCCTCGCCGCCGTAACGTGCCAGCACATCGGCGTGGCGCAGGGTTTCACCGCAGACCCCGGCCACCTCGCGCAGCAGCAGGTCGCCGCAGCGGCTGCTGTAGGCCTCGTTGATGCGTTTGAAATGGTCGATATCGATCAGCACCAGGGCGCAGGGGGTTTCGTAGCGCCGCGCCAGCGACCATTCGCGCTCCACCTGATGCAGAAAATGGCGGCGGCTGTAGAGGCCGGTCAGGCTGTCGCGGGTGGCGTAGCGCACCGAGTAGCGCAGCGCCCGGTCCAGATGGCTGAGCAGGCCCAGCAGGCTGGCGCTGAAGAGTGCGGCCAAGCCCAGGCCGCAGACGGCGGCGATCACGGCCGCGCTGAGACGGTCGCCCTGCCCCATCAAGGACACCAGCAGCTGCGACACCGCCACGCAGACCAGGCCGACAAAGGCGCAGAACAGCCAGCGCAGCGGCCCCGGGCCCACGCGCTGCAGGGCGAGGCGAAGCGGCGGCAGCCAGGCCGGCACATTCAGGTCGTCTTGCATGGGATCAGGAGCCAAAACTACAGGGATCAGAGACTGGGGGACGCGGGAGCGGTAGGCTGGCGACGGCGCAGAGATCGGCGCAAAGAAAGACACCGGACGGGCCCGCCTGCGCCGCAGATCGCACAGCTGCCCGCATTTCAGCACAGGCTGGCCGGCCGCCAGGGCGCTCACCCCGTAGCTTGAGGGGAAGCCACTAGGCCTTTTCGCCGCTTTGGCCGGCTTTTGTGGTGATCTTGCTGAATGTCAAGACTCACCTTGCCGCCGGGCCGGAAACTGTGGCATCCACCCGAGTGGAACGACAACAAAGACAAGACCGCAGGAGACTGATTTGCTGCATCGCAACGCCCCCCAAGCCCCCGGCGACGACCTGAGCGCCAAGCCACAGCCCCAGCACTGCGCCGATCTGGAGGCCACCGTCGACGAGATCCTGCGCCGCATCCCCGGCGACATCGGCCTGGCCCTGCCCCTGGGCATCGGCAAGCCCAATCCCTTGGTCAACGCCCTCTACCGCCGCGTCGCCGCCCTGCCCGAGCGGCGCCTGCGCATCTACACCGCCTTGTCGCTGGAAAAGCCCAAGGGCCGCACCGAGCTGGAGCAGCATTTCCTGGCGCCCCTGGTCGAGCGGGTGTTTGGCGATTACCCGGACTTGGCCTATGTCGGCCCGCTGCGCGCCGGCCAGCTGCCGCCCAATATCTCGGTGCAGGAGTTCTTTCTCAAGACCGCCGACTACCTGGGCAATGAGGCCGCACAGCAGGGCTTCATCTGCACCAACTACAGCTTTGCCGTGCGCGACATCTGTGCCCAGGGCGTCAATCTGCTGATCCAGGCGGTGGCGGCGCGCGTCAATCCGGAAACGGGCGAGCGCGAGTTCTCGCTGTCCTGCAACCCGGATCTGAGCTTTGACCTGCTGGAACACCAGCGCGCCGCGGGACAGCCGGTCCTGACCGTGGCCATGGTCAACGAGGCCCTGCCCTTCATGCCCGGCCCGGCGGTTGCTGATGCGCGCTTGTTCGATCTCATGGTTGAAGGCCCGGGCTGCAGCCATGCCTTGTTTGCGCCACCCAACGCGGCCATCTCCTGGGCTGACTACGCCATCGGCCTGCATGCCTCCAGCCTGGTCAAGGACGGCGGCACGCTGCAGATCGGCATCGGCTCGCTCGGCGACGCCATCGCCCAGGCCTTGATCGTGCGCGACAGCCGCAACCACGACTACCGCGCCATCCTGGCCGGCCTGTGCAGCGGCGGCGCGGCCGAGGCGCCCGACGGCTGGCAGGAGGGGCGCGAGCTGGGCCGTTTCGAGCAAGGCCTGTACGGCTGCTCGGAGATGTTCGTCAACGGCTTCATGCGCTTGATCGATGCCGGCCTGATCCGCCGCCTGGTGTTCGACGATCTGGCGCTGCAGCAGCTGGCCCTGGAGGGGCGCCTGGGCGCCGCGCCCGATGCCGGCGTGATCCGCGCCCTGTGCGAGCGCGGGCGTATCGCCTCGCCGCTTCGCGCAAGCGACCTGGCCTTTTTGCAATCGCAGGGCTTGCTGCAGGCCGGCGTGACGCTCGCCGCGGACGGCCATCTGCTCTTCTGGCAAGGCCAGACCTGGTCCAACCAGCCCGAGGCCCTGGCGCCCGAACTGATAGGCCTGGGCTGGCGCCGCGCGGCGCTGATGCACGGCGGCTTCTTCCTCGGCCCGCGCGATTTCTACCAGCGCTTGCGCGAGCTGCCCGAAGCCCTGCGCCAGAGCATCGCCATGACGCGCATCCACTACATCAACGAGCTCTATGGCGACGTCCGGGGTTCGGAAGCACTCAAGCGCGCCCAGCGCCGCGACGCCCGCTTCATCAACACGACGATGAAGATGACGCTGCTGGGCGCCGCATCATCAGACGGTTATGAGTCGGGCCAGATGGTCTCGGGCGTGGGCGGCCAGTACAACTTCGTGGCCATGGCCCATGCGCTGCCGGACGCCCGCTCCATCCTGCTGCTGCGCGCCACGCACGACAACGCCCAGGGCCTGAGCAGCTCCATCGCCTGGCATTACGCCAACTGCACCATCCCGCGCCACCTGCGCGATATCGTCGTCACCGAGTATGGCGTGGCCGATCTGCGCGGCTGCAGCGATGCCGAGGTGATCTCGCGCCTGCTGCAGGTCTGCGATTCACGCTTCCAGCAGGGCTTGATGGACGAAGCCAAGGCCCACGGCAAGCTGCCGGCCGACTACCAGTTGCCGACTGCGGCACGGCGCAACCTGCCCGAAACCTTGCGCGAGCGCCTGCGCCCCTGGCGCAACAGCGGCGTGCTGCCCGACTTCCCCTTTGGCACCGACCTCAGCGACGAAGAAATGCAGATCGTGCGCGCGCTCAAAAAGCTCAAACACGCCAGCCACCACCCGGTCGAGCTGGTCAAGCTGATCGTCAAGAGCCTGGGACCGCAAGCCCCGGTGCCCGAAGCCTGGCTGGAGCGCCTGGGCTTGAATGAAGCGCACAGCTTCAAGCAGTTGTTTCTGCGAAGGTTGTTTGCGAGCAATCTTTGATGGCCCGAAGCGTAGCGAAGCTGGGCATCATCAAGAAACCAGCTGCAAGCCGCAGCGAACGATCAGCGCCCCCGCGGTTCAGTGCCAAAGAGTCAAAGCCGCCACAATTTGATGGCAATATTCGACCGGCCAGCCGGTTTCGACCGCCATCCGTGCTGAGAGTGCATTTGTAACAAGCGCGGCTTTTGTCGCCCGAATTAATGAGCCGAGGAAAGCAAATGCTTGAACAAAAAAGCCTTCCCCGACAAGCACTTGCCCGGATTGATTCGTGGTCGGTTATTACGACACTTGCCGTGATATGCGGCGTGTGCCGTCGATATACAACACGTTATGTGTAATCACACTCTATGAAAGCACCATACGAAGAACTTGAAGAAATTCTCTCCACATTCGACGGCGATCTTGAGAGCACAGGTCAGGGGTGGTGTGATGTTGGTGCTCAATGGGCAGAAAGTACAATCGGTAGTTTTCGCGAAGAAGACTGGGTTAGTCTTTTTAACCGAAAAGAGCAACTTACTGAAGGACAAATGCGATTGCTTGTGCATGCTCTCTCTGCTGCTACAGAAGAAAAAGCATTACCATTTTTAACTTGGCTGTGCTCTGTAGCGAAAGGTTGGGGCTGGATAGAAGCTATGGAATCTCTAAGCTATACGTATGTATCTAAACCAGAATTGCTAAATGTAATCGAGCCTGAAGTCACAAGATCGATCAGAGGAAATTTTAATACTGAAATTGTGTGGTTCATAAATCAGAATCGATCAGATTCACAGTCAATCGAAGACTATCTCTACAAATACGCACACCTTGTTGACCAAAATATAATGACCTACTATGAAGAAATCCTCAAAAACACATAACACGGCATTCAACTACACTCCAGCCCTTTGGGCCTCCGTCGGACGCGCTGACGCGCGCCGGTTAATTTGGCGTTGTGGCGCAAATGACGATTGACGAGATGGCGTTGGCGATCGGTCGCATATCGCCGGATGTTGCTGTTCAAGGGTTGGCTAGTTTGTTGGCCGATTGGAAGCTCAATGCGGACAACGTGGATGAACTGCGAGTTCAGGTCGAGCGCTACATTGGCAATAGTTGGATTGCCGACGATTCGACGCATTCAGCCGTTTTTGGCCTTTGGTCGGCGTTCCGCGAGACGGCGATTGATCGCATCGGCGGAATGAGTATGAACGAGCGGCTCTTTCACTTTGGGCTTTTCGAGAGGTTCGACAATTCAAGTTCGCCTCAGGCGAAGGAAGAAATCTATGCGAAGCTGCTTGCTGCGCCATAACCTGTCATTGGAGCGGACCGCCTTCGGCGTCCGCTCACTTTTACGTTAGAGATCACATGCCGCGCACTTGGCCAACCGTCAGCTACTTCAACTCAGGCACTGCCGCGGCCAGAGAGGTGATGGGCGAGCTTGAGCTGCTCGATCGCAAGAACTGGTACGAACTCTATCGCCGGATCGAAGATGGAACACACTGGCGGCTTGACACTGAAGACAAGTTTCAGCAGCGCTACCTCGTCCAAATTGATGACACTGGCAGCTGGGATTCATTCGACTCTTCCGCGCTCGAAAAGGAGCTTCTACTGGAGCGCCGTGGCGGCGTCGGGGCCGAAGAATGTATCTGTGCTGGTTGCTCGGCCCCGGTGCTTCTTAAGTCGGCCTTTTGTCTCAATCACACCTATGAGCGCGGGGTGCGAAAGTGAACTCTAACCATTCGCTCGAGCCGACTCGCGTCGGCGGGCCGCCGCTCGCGGCTCAGCTTCAACGTTGTGCAGCAAGCTAGGCCGCGCATGAAGATCCGTTTTCGGTTCGGCGATCGCCGCGATCTCGAGGATCAAGTTTCGTTGCGCGCGTTCGAGTCGGGTGGCCGGCGAAGGTGGCCAGCTTCAGGTTGCCGTGATCTTGCCTGCTTGGGCGCGGCCGCTTGGTTTCCTTTTCGTCTTGCGCCGCCAGCGGGCAGGCGGACAAGGCGCTTGGCGCCTCGGGCGTTCGCCCCATGGGTACCGCTTCGGTATGCTCTCGGGCAGTTCCACGGCAGTGCCTCCGAAGTGGCTCTGCACAACCTGTCATTCGAGCGGACCGCCTTCGGCGTCCGCTCACTTTCACGTTAAGGCGCACAGAAGTGAGCACGCGCGACGCCAAGAAAGGTGAGTTGGGAGCCGGCGGGCGAGCCTTGTTCTTCTTGTTCGGTGCTTATTTGCTCTTCGGTGCCGCACTTACGGCCCACGATGGCAAGTTGTTTGCCGGGTTCCCGCCGCAACTGGATATTGCATTCGTCCTATTTGGCGAATCGAAAATGGGCGCTTACGTTGAAGCCTTGCTCGCAGCGTTGCTCGGTTTGGCCTCGATATTCCTAGCGCTGGCAGGGGGTAAGCGCGGTGCGCCTTAACCCTTCATTGCAGCGGACCTGCGCCAGCTGCGCCGGCTGGTCCGCTGAATTCAAACGTTGGGCATCACAATGAATCGACCGTTCGACTTTGAAGGCCTGTTCACGCTTTCCGCGTCGCATGGAGTCGTGACCTCAGGCTATCAACCTCAGCACGCCCTGCATGAAAACTATCAGAGCAGCGGGCGGCACACCTATCCGGATCATGGCCTCGTTCGCCCCGGCGAAATGGCAAGGGTCGAAGTGCACCTAATTTCCCCCGAGGTCTACCCGCACTGCCTTTGGGAAGGCCGGGTATTGGATGTATTGGAGGGATCACGCCAAGTGGGAACTCTGGAGATCACGCGCATCGCTACCGAAGGTCTCCTCGTCGCCCCTGAGAGCTATAAGCAACTCTGGGAAGAGCCTGCGGAGTTACGGGGGCGTTTGTGAGGCCCAACCTGTCATTGCAGCGTACCGCCTTCGGCGTCCGCTGACCTTTGCGTTGAGCATCACTCATGCCATCTATCAAGCGCCTCAGCAGTGTTTGCCACAGTGCAGCGCACCACGCTGTGAGCGCGCTGTCATATGTTCATCCGCATCTCGGACAAGCCTGCGACGCTGCTGGAGTTGAGTCCAGCGCTGTCGATCTGCTGGCTGAAGACATCTACCCCAGTTCGCTTCCTCGGCTGGAGCCGCTAGCTCTGGCGCTCACTGCCCTCCGGGATCGCTTCGGCGCAATACTCACGTCGGAAGGTTTTGCGCCCAGCGACTTGCATCGAGCTTTACTCCATTTCGAGTTTTCCCCTGAGCTTCCCGACTACTTTTGCAGGCGGTGCAGCGCGGTAATCGTGGCCACCAATGGGAAATCGTTCATGCATGCAGTCGATTGGCTGGGCGCGTCAGTGATGCCCAACCCTTCGCTGCAGCGGACGGCTTCGCCGACCGCTGAGCTTTGACGCTATGCAGCAGGCTAAGCAAATCTCGAAGATCCGTTTTCGGTTGCGCGTTCGCGGCGATCAGGCGGAGCAAAGGGTTGCGTCTTTCTCGTATTCGGGCTGGGCGCAGGCAGACCCAGCTTTCGGTCGCCGTGATCTTGTCGGCTCAAACCACGCTGGGCGTTCGCTTTCCTCGGTTCTCCGCCTGCCGCATGGCACCGAGGCAGCCTGTCGCCTCAGCCGACTGCCGCGTGGGTACAGCTTCGGTATGCTGTCGGCCACTTCCACCGCAGTGCCTCCGAAGGTGGCTCTGCACAGCCGGTCGTTGCAGCGGACCGCCTGCGGCGTCCGCTGACCTTTACGTTAGGCTCTCGAAATATGCTTAGCGAACGCTATTTACTCGAATGTGACTATTGTGGCCAGAAAAGCCCATTCACCGCCCCAGCTTGCGTACAGTGCAACCGAGACTACAAGTTCTTCACACAGCCCGTAGAGACATGGGACTCAGACCAGCTGTATCGCTGGCTCTATTCCCAGCACTATCAAATTTATGAAACAGTCCAAGCGAGCGGTGGCACTCATACGCTGACCGAAATTGAGCGCATGAACTACCACATTGGATACCTTGAGTTTCAAGTTCTCAACGGCGGCATACATCAGTATTTCTTCAATCCATCGGGTCCTACAGCGCCAGCCTGTGTAGAGCTACTCAAAAAAATCAAAGCACGCCGGTGGGCTGCGCTACTTAGCAGTTACTTGAAAGCCTTTCCCCAGAAGCTTCCACCGCAGTCAATGGAGGAGCGCAACAAGCACCTGGAAGCCATTCCCCGCTGGAGGCAGATCTGGCTCGACTGGAGGGAGCATCGATTGGTTCAACCGGAGCCGCCTCCTGAAAGTCTTCCGCTTCTGCTTGCGCGTTACGTGGCCTCGCATCGTGACGGCAGCGCCTAACTGTGCGTTGCAGGGGACGCCTCCACCAGTGCTCGCTTCGGCTACACCAAGCGGGCGCCCCTGAACTTGGGCGTTAGACCCCATGAAACTCAAACACGCAGCGCTAGCGATGCTGACTTCGATCCTCAGCCTCTTCGGCGGGAAAGCGAACGCCACACCCGAGTCAGACTTCTGGAAGTGGTTTCAGCGGAACGAACAGATGCTCTTCAACTTCGAAGCAAATCAGGAGAGGACGTTTGATCTGTTGGCCGCGCAGATGCAAAGGGTTCATCCAAGCCTCACGTTTGAGTTTGGCCCCGTCCGAGGTGGCAAGAGGGAGTTCATCATCAGCGCGGACGGCATTCGGGAGGCGTTTCCTAAAGTCGAAGACCTCTTTGCCGCAGCCCCCACTCTTCCCAAGTGGGAGGTCATAAAGTTCCGTCCGCGGCGAGATCCGTTTGATATCGAGTACGGCGGCATCTCAGTGAAGGCCAGCACCGTACTCGTCATCATCCAAGGAGACGGAGCAAAAGCGGGGCTCACGGTACTCATCCCTGGCTATACGGAAGCACAACGCAACACATACATGGGTGTCGCGTATCTCGTACTCGATCAAGCCTTGGGTGAGTACGACGTGGAGACCCGTGTTGGGTTCATTGAAGTCAAGGCTCCCAATGCCGCCGCAAAGGGCGCCGTCACTGTGCAGCAATTGCCAAAGGCCTTCGATGCCTTCTTCATCCGCCGTGGGGTCTAACCGCTCCGTCAAGGGGACTGGCCTGCGGCCAGCCCCTTACGTCGAACGCTATGCAGCAGGCTAGGAGAACCTCGACGATTCGTCTCTGGTTGCGCGTTCGCGGCGATCACGCGGCGCGACGGGCCTGTGCTTTCTCCGGTTTGGGCTGGGCGCAAACGGACCCAGCTTTCGGTCGCCGTGATCTTGCCGGCTCAAGCCAGGCTGGCCTTCTGCTTTCCTCGGTTCGCAGCCTGCCGCATGGTACGGATGCAGCCTGTCGCCTCAGCCGCCTGCGGCGTGGGTACCGCTTCGGTATGCTCTCGGCCACTTCCACCGCAGTGCCTCCGATGGTGGCTCTGCATAGCCGGTCGTTGCAGCGGACCGCCTGCGGCGTCCGCTGACCTTTACGTTAGCCCTCAGAAATGCCATTCGAAGCGAAGCTCTCGCTGTTCGGCGCTGGAATGGTCGCAGCGCTCTGGTGGGCCGCGCGTTACCCAGACTCGCTAGTTTCCCGAATCGCATTCACTTGGCATGGCCCATTCCCGCAGCATGGCGAGACAAAGAGCCATTTCTATCGAAGGCAGTGCGTCTTCGCGCTTGGCTGGCTGGTCCAGTTCATGGTTGTATGGGCTCTTGGCTATATTTGCGCTTGGTATTGGCCCGGAATCACTGAATCCGTATGGTTCTTGGTTGTCTTTGCGTTTGCGTTGCCGCTGGCCATTGGTATGGCGCTACTCGGCGCTCTTCTGGCGTGGCTATGCTCAGTCAAGGCCTCCGTAATTGGCCCCAATCCGGAGTTCGTCCATGTCGCAGCGGAATCTGATGGCTAACCACTCGCTCAACCGGACCCGCTACGGCAAGCCGCCTTCGGGCCTCATTTCATTCTGGCCCTTCGGCGTCCTGCCGTCGCTGGCCGGTTAGCTTCAACGTTAAGCGTCATGCCCACCACACACTGCCCAATCTGCTCGACCGCGATGATAGAAAGCGACGTCGCGCCGTGTTTCGACTGCGGCCACTCCGAGTCTGAGTTGGATGAGTTCAGGCGAAACGAGCATGAATACAACTCCTTTCAGCTCTGGGGCCACGAGCTCGTTCTCTGCGATTTCTGCGATGCAGATTTTGGCTCCTATTTCCCAGAGCATTGGGGGTTGCCTCCGGGGCCGCTGCCAGACTATCCGCTCAATTTGGTGGGGCCAGTCGAGGCACCGGCAATTGCCAGGGAGGCATGCTGCCCCAAGTGCAATCATCGGCTCGCATTTCTCCGCGTACTCGCCGCGGCTAGGAAGCAAAATGCCGCCTAACCCGGCGTTCGAGCCGACTCGCAACGGCTGGTCACTCCAGGCCCTCATTTCACTCTGGGCCTTCCGTGCCCAGCCGCTGCTCGCGGCTCAACTTCGACGTTAGAGCGCAGAAATGCCGCTGACCATCACTCGTGCTTCTGATCCAGCAAGGGGTCAGTACTCGCTGGAGATCGAGGAGATCGATCCGGTGACACCAGCCTCACGCTTGCTTTGGCACATAGCGCAGCTGCCTGGTGTGACGGTACTAGCCAAAAAGTCATGGGCACTCACTGATGACTTTGAAGCGTACTTCACCTACAAAGGCCAGATGTTTTGCTTGCAAACACCTTTCGTGAATGCATGCCTTGTCATGCGTGCACCAGGCGACCCATTGATTTTTCAAGAGCTTGAAGATCACATCAGCCAGTACCGGGTGCCAAGTACTCTTGTGTCCATGCTGGCCATGCTGAGGTTCTTCGTTCTTCCATCTAACCCCAAGCCTGAGCTTTGGCCCCATTAGCGTCATGACGCCTACCCACAGTCTGCGCTCTAACCATTCGCTCGAGCCGACTCGCGTCGGCAGGCCGCCGCTCGCGGCTCAGCTTCAACGTTAAAGCGCATGAGTTTCCTTTCCCGCATCTTCGGACGTAAGCCACCACAGAATCTCGGCGGCAAGAGCCTCGTTTCATTCGATGAGCATGGCGTTACACGCAACATGCCAGATGGGCGGGTAGAGGCCGTCTCCTGGCATGAACTCCAGGAAGTCATAATCGTTACGACCGGCGAGGGGCCATTCGAAGACGATGTTTTCTGGGTCCTAAGCGGCAATGGCCGGGGTTGTGCTGTACCGAGCGAGTCGGCTGGAATGAAGGAATTGTTGACACGCCTTCAGCAGTTGCCTGGGTTCAACAATGAGTCTGTGATCCAAGCGATGGGAAGTACAAGCAACGCCAAGTTCATTTGTTGGAGTCGCGGGAATGCGCTTTAACCTTTTGGTCAAGCGGACCTGCGCCAGCTACGCTGGCTGGTCCGCTTACCGCGAACGTTAGGCCTCATGATCGTCCCGCTTCTGGAATCGACCCGACTTCGGCTTCGCCAGTACCGAGTGGGCGATCTTCCACACTTCGCGGCGTTGAACTCCGACCCCGACGTACGTGAGCACGTCGGCGGCCTTCTACCGACACAGCGCATTTCGCAGTACCTGCATGACTTCGCCGCCACGACAGAACCCACCGAACTGCGAGCGTGGGCGATTGAGAACTCAAAGAACGGTGAGTACATCGGACACGCTTGGCTACTCCACCAAGGCAGGCTATATCAGCCTGACGTAGGGGTATTAATTTCAAAGAATCACTGGGGCAGTCGATTTGGGCCAGAGGCAACTGCTGAAATCCAGCGATTTGCTAAACGCGAACTCAACAGCGCTTGCGTTTATGCGTCAGTCGACACTGACAACCTAAGATCAATATCCATGTTGCACCGAGCAGGCTTCGCCTATTTAGCTACCGAGAAAGATGAAGAGGGTAGTTTTTATATTTTCGTCAGCAATGAGGCCTAACCCCTCGCTCAACCGGACCCATTGCCGCATGCGGCTAAAGGCCCTCCATTTCATTCTGGGCCTTTAGCCACATACCGCAACGGTCCGGTTAGCTCAAACGTTGTGCGTCGCTAGATTGGTGACCGAGATGATCGACCGATTCATTCCGCAGATTGAGGCTGCTCAAACGCAAGGAGCCGTTGTCTTGCTCAAGTGGGACGGGGAGAGGCCGAACGTTCGCGGCACGGTTGTCATCACGCGTCAGGACACGGACTATGTTTGGCGCAAAGACTGTGACGATGTTGCGGCGGGATTGGCGGAAGCGCTACACGACTACGAGGCCAAGCATGCTCTTTGAATCTGGCTGCCTTTCACGCGCAACGCACAACCTGTCATTGGAGCGGACCGCCTTCGGCGTCCGCTCACTTTCACGTTAGGCCTCACGCGCCAGCCGTGTCGCGACGCGTACTGAAAGGAAAACTGTGAAGCACTCCCTCTCGCCGGAAGACCTTCAGTTTCAGCGTTCCTTCGAAGCCTTTAAGGTCGAGCCATCCGCATTTGGCCACGCTGCTCACGTTCGCCTGGCCTATGTGTACTTGTGCCAGAGCTCGCCCGACGAGGCAGCGCTGCGACTGAAGGCGTCGTTGCTGGCATTTCTAGACCACCTGGGAGTCGGATCGGTAAAGTTCCACGAGACGATCACGAAAGCGTGGATAAGGGCAGTCCGTCACTTTATGGAACTGTCCAGTCACTCAGAGTCATCCGCCGAGTTCATCGCATTGAATCCACGGCTTCTCGACAGCGACATCATGCTCAAGCACTACTCGGCAAGCCTTCTGTTCTCGCCAGTAGCGAGGTCGGAATTTGTGGAGCCCGACATTGCGCCCATTCCCGAGCACAACTGAGTGAGGCCTAACCCCTCGGTCAAGCGGAGAGCCGCCGGCAAGTCGCCAGGCCCGCGCGCCGCTGTGGTTTATCCTGCATCGCGCGGGCCTGGCGCCTTGCCGCCGTCTCCCGCTTACCTCGAACGTTAGGCCGCACAAACGACCACTGCGCCAGTGACGGAGCCAAAGTCCTCTCCTCGCTCAGCGTCGGCCTTAGCCAGACGCGACAGCCACACACTCAAAAGACCGTGAGCAAAGCCCAGGATCTTCAGTACATCGTTTTCTGGTCAATCATTGGCCCGGTTGCTTTGGTGCTCAGCCTGTTTGCTTTCAGTGCCGTCTTGCTCGCTTTTGCACCACCTCAATCTGACTCTTGGGTCACAGCGTTAGGGGTGCTACTTCACTACAACTCGCTATTTGGGCTGGTGATTGCAGCGCCCGTAGTCGCATTCTTTGGCCTGTTAGGCTTAGTCTTGCTTCCGAGAAGGTCTTTTAGGCGCAAGGCGCTCACCCTCTGCGTTTGCGCAGCCGCGTTCGCGGTGCCCACCGCAACCGTCGTTGCCATGTACTTTGGCTAGCGGTAGGAGCGGCCCAAGCGTTCACCAAGCGATCTCATCAAGTGCGGCCTAACCCCTCGGTCAAGCGGAGCGCCGCCGGCAGGCCACCAGGGCCCAGTTGGCGGTACGCGGTACATTGTCGCCAACCGGGCCCTGGCGTCCTGCCGTCGTCGCCCGCTTACCTCGAACGTTAGGTCTCACCATCACCATGTCCTACCAGTTCTCTGGGTTCCTCGTTGCGATGCCACTACCCCGCCCGGTTGAATTGCCGGCGGGTGCAGTGTGGCGAGAGATTTCGCTCCCGTTCCGCGGCGTTGGCGTTCTGCTTCCGCATACGATCGGCGAGATCCTCAAGGCCGACCAAATCGCCGACTTTGCCCGCGATCTTGGAATTGCAAACGGCGCCCCCTGGCTGTTCATGCAGTACGACACTTGGGGCGGCGAGATTGACTTCGTTTTTGGCATGGGCGCCACATCTGCGGGAGCGTTCGGTCCGGTTGAAGAGTCCGCGCGGGGTCAAGTCGAAGCTGTATACCTGGATCTCATGGCTCGGCTTGGTGTTGGTGCCGATGATGCTCTTGCATTTAAACCCTTTGAGCGTGGTTACTGGGGCGAGCAATGAGACCTAACCCATCGCTCAACCGGACCCGCAACGGCATGCCGCTTTCGGGCCTCATTTCATTCTGGCCCTGCAGCGTCATGCCGTCGCGGGCCGGTTAGCTCAAACGTTGTGCAGTAAGCTAGGCCGCGCATGAAGATCCGGTCTTGGTTCGGCGAACGCCGCGATCTCGCGGATCAAACCGGAATGCGCATATTCGAGTCGGGCTTCAGGCAAGCGAGTCCAGCTTCCGGCCGCCGTGATCTTGCCTGTTTTGGCTTCGCAGTTTGTTCGCCTTTTCTTGGCTCGCCGCCAGAGGGCAGGCGGACAAAGCGCTTGGCGCCTCGGGCGTTCGCCGCATGGGTACCGCTTCGGTATGCTGTGGGCCTGTTCCAAGGCAGTGCCTCCGAAGTGGCTCTGCACAACCTGTCATTCGAGCGGACCGCCTTCGGCGTCCGCTCACTTTCACGTTATGCAGCAAGCTAAGCATCGCTTGAAGGTCCGTTTTCGGTCGTGCGCTCGCCTCGATTGCGCGGAGCAATCTGCCATGATTTCCTCGGCGTCAGGCTGCATCCGATCCGGCTCAGCATTCGGCCGCCGTGATCTTGCCGGTCTTGGCCAAGCTGCTCATTCTCTTTTCTTGTTTCGCCGTCGGCCCGCAGAAGAACAGCGCGCTTGCCGCCTCAGCCGTTCGCCGCGTGGGTTCAGCTTCGGTATGCTGTCGGCCACTTCCACCGCAGTGCCCTCGAAGTGGCTCTGCATAACCGGTCGCTCGAGCCGATCGCCTGCGGCTCCGGCTCAGCTTCAACGTTATGCAGCAAGCTAAGAAACGCTTGAAGAGCGGTTTTCAGTGTGGCGACCGCCACGACTGCTCTGCGCATTGCGCCGTGACTTCCTCGGAGTCGGGGGCGTCCCGCACAGTGCCAGCCTCCGGCCGCCGTGATTTCGCCGGTCTTGGCCAGGCTGCTCGTACTCTCTTCTTGGTCCGCCGGCGGCCCGCAGAAGAACAACGCGCTTGCCGCCTCAGCCGATCGCCACATGGGTACAGCCTCGGTATGCTGTCGGCCACTTCCACTGCAGTGCCTTCGAAATGGCTCTGCATAACTGGTCGCTCGAGCCGATCGCCTGCGGCTCCGGCTCAGCTTCAACGTTAGGCGTCGCATGCCACAACCTCCCGACTCCACCCCTCAAGACATTCTCGACCGCATTGATCTTAGTGCGATCGCTGACCCCGGCGACAAGATTCGCGAGTGCGAGTTTTTCCTTGCCCTCGCATCCGATGAATCTGACCTCAGTCGTTTTCGGTGGCTGATCAGCGCGTATCTGAACGCCGTCTACAGCTACTTCGAGACGACTGCTCTCTACGCTGCCGTAGCGTTCACTGATCCAGAAAGTGGAGAACCGATCGAAGACACCGAGGCAGTTGAGACGTTGCGCAACTACGTACGAGTTTTTCAGAACGAGAAGAAGCCGTACTACGTCAAGACTGGCGCTCCGCTTGACCGATGGGTTAGGCGTCGCCGTTTGGGTCGTGGTCATGTGTCGAGTTCGGTTTGAACCTGCTTGATAACGGCAAGCGCCTCGCGGCATAGCGCAAGCAAGGGTTCGCCTTCTCCTTTCATGTTCCCGAGGTGAAAGTCATCAGGAAGATTTCTCCCAGAAGCCATGATTGAGAGGGGGAAGTGATGTGTTGCCGCTTTCCGCACTTGATAGAGACGTGCAATCACTGGGTGTAGACCGCCGCCGGCAGGCCACCAAGCCCGCGCGCTGCTGTGGTTTATCCTGCATCGCACGGGCTTGGCGTCCTGCCGTCGTCGCCCGCTTACCTCGAACGTTGTGCAGCAAGCTAGTCAGCGCATGAAGATCCGCCTTCGGTTCGTCGTTCGCCGCGATCTCGCGGAGCAATCCGCATCGCGCTTGTTCGAGTCGGGCTTTGTTCGTGGGCAGACAACGTCCGGCTACATTGATCTTGCCGGGTTGAACGCGGCCGTTTCTCTTCCATTTCGTCTTGCGCCGCCAGCGGGCAGGCGGACAAGGCGCTTGGCGCCTCGGGCGTTCGCCACGTGGGTACCGCTTCGTTATGCTGCCGGCTTGCTCCACCGCAGTGCCTCCGATGTGGCTCTGCACAACCTGTCATTGGAGCGGACCGCCTTCGGCGTCCGCTCACTTTCACGTTAAGCCGCACAGTCATCCAGCTACCATGGCCACCTCAGTCCGCGAACAACTGTTAGAGCTCAAATCGTTCGCCTTGGCGGTGATGTCCTCTGCTGGTTCGAAAGTCGAGGAGCTGACTTTTGCACCGTGCACAGAACTCGATGAGAGCGAACTGCGCGCGCCGAAGACCGCACTTAAAGGCTGGCGAATGGCAGTCAACGATTGCATTGAAATGTCGAGCCACTGGTCAGCCGATCAGGTTATGAGCATGGATGCCGCCCTCCGCAAAGCTGGCATCGTCACCTTGTCTGAAATCCGCCGACGTTACTCAACACGTCTTGCCGCCATTCTGAAACGCGGGCGCATACGTGGAGAGGTTGAGTATTACCTCGCAGTCGCTCTCGTCGCTGACACCGCGAGCAACTTGTCGGCTGAAGAGCTCGTCAATCTTCAGGCCCTAGTCGCGGAATTTGAGCAAAGTGCGGCTTAACCATTCATTCCACCGGACCGCCTCCGGCGGCCGGTGATTTCAAACGTTGTGCAGCAAGCTAGGCCACGCATGAAGATCCGTTTTCGGTTCGGCGATCGCCGCGATCTCGAGGATCAAGTTTCGTTGCGCGCGTTCGAGTCGGGTGGCCGGCGAAGGTGGCCAGCTTCAGGTTGCCGTGATCTTGCCTGCTTGGGCGCGGCCGCTTGGCTTCCTTTTCGTCTTTCGCCGTCAACGGGCAGGCGGACAAAGCGCTTGGCGCCTCGGGCCTTCGCCCCGTGGGTACCGCTTCGGTATGCTCTTGGGCAGTTCCACGGCAGTGCCTTCGAAGTGGCTCTGCACAACCTGTCATTCGAGCGGACCGCCTTCGGCGTCCGCTCACTTTCACGTTAGGCGTCACAAACGAACCGAGTTGCGACTCGTGAAGCACTTCAAGAAAGAAGCCATTCTGATGGCTCTCATTCCCGCAGTGATCCTTCTTCTCGCCATTGTTGGCGCGTTGGTGATTCCGAACCTACTGAACTGATTCACACAAACATGAAGCCAGTCGGAACAGCCGACCACGACACGATCTCATGAGCAAGCTACCCGTGCCAGCACACCTACTCAGCAACCTGGGACCGGAAATGAAGATGGACGTCCACTGGGTAGACGTGAAACTTAAGGACGGCCGCTGCTTGACGAATGTTGTGCTGCGAGGGGGCACTTATCTTACTGGTCGAGACCAAGATCCGAACGGCGAGGGTCCGTTACCCTTCCAGTCGTCAGACATCGTCAATATTCGCCGCCGCGCATTGTTCGGCAAGCTATGGCCAGTCTGGCCCAGGAACCGCGGTGACGCCTAACCCCTCGCTCAACCGGACCCGCTACGGCAGGCCGCCTTGGCCCGGTCGGCTGCACTCACACTATTTTCGCCAACCGGGCCAAGTCGTCCTGCCGTAGCGGTCCGGTTAGCTCAAACGTTAAAGCGCATGAGTTTCCTTTCCCGCATCTTCGGACGTAAGCCACCACAGAATCTCGGCGGCAAGATGAATCGCCCCGGGTTTTGAGGAGGCTCCAACTCTGGAGAATGGAGCCATGAAGAAGTCCCCGAAGTTTTCGCCCGAGGTGCGTGAGCGTGCCGTGCGCATGGTGCTGGAGCACCGAGCAGAACATCCGTCGCAGTGGGCGGCCATCGAATCCATCGCCGACAAGATCGGCTGCGTGCCGCAGACCTTGCACACCTGGGTCAAGCAGCACGAGGTCGATGCCGGCCAGCGAGACGGTGTCTCGACTGCGGAGGCTCAGCGCATCAAGGAACTGGAACGAGAGGTGCGCGAGCTGCGCAAGGCCAACGAGATTCTGAAGCTGGCCAGCGCGTTTTTCGCCCAGGCGGAGCTCGACCGCCGCATCAAGTCCTGAAGGCGTTCATCGACCAGCACCGCCAGCAGCTTGGGGTCGAGCCGATCTGCCGCGTCCTGCAGATTGCCCCATCGGCTTACTGGCGCCACGTCGCTTGTCAGCGCAGCCCGGCCTTGCGCTCTTTGCGAGCCCAGCGCGATGTGCAACTGCTACCGCAGGTGCAGCGCGTCTGGCAGGCCAACCATCAGGTCTACGGCGCCGAGAAGGTCTGGCGCCAGCTCAACCGCGAAGGCGTCGCCGTGGCGCGCTGCACCGTCGAGCGGCTGATGCGCCAGCTCGGGCTGCAGGGTGTGCGCCGAGGCAAGGCCGTGCGCACCACCATTCCCGATCCCAAGGCGCCATGCCCGTTGGACCGCGTCAATCGGCAGTTCCGGGCCGAGCGGCCGAACCAGCTGTGGGTCTCGGACTTCACCTATGTCTCAACCTGGCAGGGCTGGGTGTATGTAGCGTTCGTCATCGACGTGTTCAGCCGGCGCATCGTGGGTTGGCGTCAGAGCAGTTCGATGCACACCGAGTTCGTACTCGACGCATTGGAGCAGGCGCTGTACGACCGCAAGCCGTCCGATGGCCTGGTGCATCACTCCGACCGCGGCTCGCAATACCTGTCAATCCGGTACAGCGAGCGATTGGCCGAGGCCGGAATCGAGCCCTCAGTGGGCTCCAAGGGCGACAGCTACGACAACGCACTGGCCGAGACCATCAACGGGCTGTACAAGGCCGAGGTCATTCACCGGCGCGGGCCTTGGAAGACCAAGCAGGCGGTGGAACTGGCGACCCTGGAATGGGTCGCCTGGTTCAACCATCACCGGCTGATGGGCCCACTGGGCCATGTGCCGCCTGCTGAGTTCGAAGCCAATTACCATCGTCACCGCGCTGGTCAGGCCGCGACCGCCTGACTTAAACCAACAGGCCTCCTCGGAACCCGGGGCGATTCAAGAGCCTCGTTTCATTCGATGAGCATGGCGTTACACGCAACATGCCAGATGGGCGGGTAGAGGCCGTCTCCTGGCATGAACTCCAGGAAGTCATAATCGTTACGACCGGCGAGGGGCCATTCGAAGACGATGTTTTCTGGGTCCTAAGCGGCAATGGCCGGGGTTGTGCTGTACCGAGCGAGTCGGCTGGAATGAAGGAATTGTTGACACGCCTTCAGCAGTTGCCTGGGTTCAACAATGAGTCTGTGATCCAAGCGATGGGAAGTACAAGCAACGCCAAGTTCATTTGTTGGAGTCGCGGGAATGTGCTTTAACCTTTTGGTCAAGCGGACCTGCGCCAGCTACGCTGGCTGGTCCGCTTACCGCGAACGTTGAACCTCATGAGCAGCACTGTCGAGATCATCGAGAGAGCCTTTTCGAACGTGGCCAAGCCAGTGAACGCTCGATCATTAGCGCCCCACGAGTGCCCCGAATGCGAAGAACTAGCAGCGGACCTTTTGCCGTACTGTTTCCGCGAGGTTCCCGGCGAACTCGTTGAGGCCCACTTCGGCGATCTCCCCCTGTTGGGACCGTTGGGATTTCACTACTACCTGCCGGCATTCCTTGCGTACGCTTTGGAGAACCCGGACAGCAACGTCTTGGAGTTCGCCGTGATTCACCTAACGCCAAGCAAGAAGAGCGTGAATGCCACGCCCGAGTATTTCAGTAATCGCTTCGGCCTCTTCGACTCGGCGCAGAAGGCCGCTATCGCTGCGTTCTTCGCAGAAGTTCGTGATCACAAACTGTACGTTGCGCATGAAGGTGAACTTGATCGCGCGGCTGAGTTGTGGCCGGATGCGGTTCAACCCTTCGCTGCATCGGACGGCTTCGCCGACCGATGAGCTCAAACGTTGTGCAGCAAGCTAAGCAACGCATGAAGATTCGCCTTCGGTCCGTCGTTCGCCGCGGTCTCGCGGGGGAATCCTCATCGCGCTTGTTCGAGTCGGTCGCAGTTCAAGCTCTGTCAGTCCCTGGCCGCCGTGATGTTGCCTGGCTGAGCAAGGCCGCTTGTGTTCCGTTTCGTCCTGCGCCGCCAGCGGACAGGCGAACAAGGCGCTTGGCGCCTCGGGCGTTCGCCGCGTGGGTACCGCTTCGATATGCTGTGGGCCAGTTCGACGGCAGTGCCTCCGAAGTGGCTCTGCACAACCTGCCATTCGAGCGGACCGCCTTCGGCGTCCGCTCACTTTCACGTTAGGCCGCTTTTGGAAGATCCTGTCCTGCTTACCGCTGAAAAAATCGAATCGCAGTTGGTGCTTTGCGCTTCGTGCGTTGGGTATCTAGAGGATTCTGGTCGCTACGAGATTCGCGACCTTATCGGTCCGGAGTGCATGGCGCTCGTCAATGTGCTTCGCAAGATGCTGCCCGACGGCGAAGATCGTGTACTTCGGCTCGCCCGGGAGCATCCGGTTCCTTGGGTCCGTTACTACACTGCAGCCGCCATCGAACGAGACTTTCCAAGTGTTAGTTGTGCTGTGTATAAGGAACTTCAATTCGTTGGCGGCATCGTCAGCGCCGTAGCCCTGGTGGCGGAGAAACTCCTTGCACAGCCAAAGCACTGAAAAATCGCAGCCTAACCCAGCGCTCGAGTGGACCTCCGCCAGCTGGCCGCGCTGTGCTGCCTGTATATTTTCAGCTCCGCGCGGCCAGCTGGCTGCGGCCCCTCAGCTCGAACGTTAGAGCGCACTAGTAGTAATGGCTATCTCGAGCCGATTGAAGCTGATCTGTGGCGGGGCAATTGCCGCAATGTTGGCGTCCTGGATGCTTGCAGACCTGCGTGAAACGGATTGGAATCCACTGGTCCGTACAAGCGAAGAACTTGAAGGTAACTGGCGCGAGGGCGATTCGATACTCTCGCTCAAATCCAATGGCGAATACGTTTGCTCAGGGAAGGAGTGCGGATCTCTTGCTGGCGCGGGCACGTGGCAAAGGTCGGGCGACTTTTATGTTGATTTCTCGAAGTCGGGCCAACTGCTCGCCAACTGGCGCTTTGTCCGCAGAAACAACGGCTTGGTTTTCGCGGAGGGGCCTGACCTCGAGAGCCTTTCCCTTAGATATGTGCACGATGCAAACAATGCTGGCACGAAAAGATAGTGGCATGCGCTCTAACTGGTCGCTCGAGTGGACCTGCGCCAGTTGGCCGCACTACGCTGCCTGTATATTTTCAGCTCCGCGCGGCCAACTGGCTCCGGCCCCTCAGCTTCAACGTTAGGCCTATCGGAATCTTTTCGCTTGCCTTCGATCGAAATAATCCTCCCGTCGCCTCATCCAATGACTTCACAACCTTTTGAGAAGATCGCTCTTGCCGCCCGGGTGGTCGAGGAGGAGATGAAGCGAGTTGGCTATTGGTCCGCCGAGCCGTGTCCCGAATTCAACCCAAACGAACTCTACGGTGGCGCCACCTTCGAGAGTTGGTTGCAATTCGAGTACTTGCCGAAGGTCTCCCGCGCAGTCGAGGTCCTAAGCCTCGTTGACCTGCCGCAATACCGAGTAGGTCTCGCCGCCCTTCGACAGTACGACTACCATTCTTCAATCCCCGAAGCACATATCCTCATGAGCGCTTGCTTCGAGCTTGAGCGGGTACTTGATGCAGTCCATGCGTAAGCCATTTCGCTCTCGCGCGCATAGGCCTAACCAGTTACAGGGACTTCCCACCGCGTCAACACCGTCTCATTGAATCCCCCCGCAAGACCTGACCCCGATTGATCTGGATTGCACACGCCGACTCGGACGAAGGGCTGAACAGAGAACAGACTGCCACTCTACAGACGGCCTTGTTGCAGTCGCTGGCAGGTGCCCTGGCGCTGCGGACCCAGATACGAACCGCTCAGCAGGGCTCCATTCCATTCGCGTGGACTGGGTCCGAAGACCGCGCGCCACCACTGGTTAGTCGAGCTTGCCTGCTGCCGGTCTGACCTGTCAGTGCATCTTCTGTGTGTCGTCGTGCATGGAAGTTGGAGACTCAGCTCGGCATGGTGGCGCCGGGCTTGAGGCTGATGTGATGGGGATCGAAGCGCTCGCCGCGGGTCATGACGGCCCAGAGGATGCGGGCGTTCTTGTTGGCCAGGGCGACGACCGCCTTCTGCCAGCCCGAGCGCTCCTTGAGGGCCAAGACCCAACGCGAGATCGGATCGCTACGCGTGTGGGCGGTGTTGACCACGGATTTGGCGCCCTGGATCAGCAAGGTCCTCAGATAGGCATCGCCGCGCTTGGTGATGGTGCCCAGGTGAGGCTTGCCACCGCTGGAGTGCTGCTTGGGCACTAGACCCAGCCAGGCGCTGAACTGGGCTCCACTCTTGAATTGTCTGAAGTCCCCGACTGTGGCGACGGCCGCTGATGCGCCAACGGGGCCGATGCCCATGAGCTGCCCGGCGCGACGCACCTCCGGGTTCTCCTGCTCATGCGCGGCCAGTCGCTCGTCGCACCAGGCTAGGTGCTCGTCCAGCTCACGCCACTGCGCCTGCGCCCGGCGAAGCGTCATGCGGGCCAAGCCATTCATCTCGTTGGCGCCGTCCTCCAGCAGCTCGTCCAGCACCAGGCGCAGGGCTCTGGATCCATTGGGCACGGCGACACCGAACTCCAGCAGCAGGCCGCGAATGCGATTGATGCAGGCCGTGCGGTCCGCCTTGAGGCCTTCGCGCAAGCGATGCACGCACAGCAAGCTCTGCTGCTCGACGCTCTTGACCGGAACAAAGCGCATGTGAGGGCGGCTCGCCGCCTCGCAGATGGCCGCAGCGTCGTTGGCGTCGTTCTTGCCGCAGTGGCCCTCGGCGCGATAGGGGGCGGCCAGGTGAGCCGAGATGATGCGAGCATCCAGCCCCATCGCGCGCAGGGCCCGGGCCCAGTGATGTGCGCTGGAGCTGACCTCCATCACCACCATGCAGCCGACCTGCAACAGCGCACACCAAGCCAGGAACTTGTCGCGGGCCAGCGCCCGGTTCGTCAGCACGCGGCCACCGCCGTCAACGGCGTGCACTTGGATGACTCGCTTAGAGAGATCCACGCCTACGCGCACCGCTGGAACTTGGGTATTCTTGTCCATGGACTTCCCCTTTCGAAATGGCTGCAGATTGATGACCAACACCACCAATCTTGGCGCCTTGACGCCGTTGCCTGAAGGTGGGAAGTCCCTTCGCATTCCGCTCGAGCCGACTCGCGTCGGCAAGCCGCCACTCGCGGCTCAGCTTCAACGTTAGAGATCACATGCCGCGCACTTGGCCAACCGTCAGCTACTTCAACTCAGGCACTGCCGCGGCCAGAGAGGTGATGGGCGAGCTTGAGCTGCTCGATCGCAAGAACTGGTACGAACTCTATCGCCGGATCGAAGATGGAACACACTGGCGGCTTGACACTGAAGACAAGTTTCAGCAGCGCTACCTCGTCCAAATTGATGACACTGGCAGCTGGGATTCATTCGACTCTTCCGCGCTCGAAAAGGAGCTTCTACTGGAGCGCCGTGGCGGCGTCGGGGCCGAAGAATGTATCTGTGCTGGTTGCTCGGCCCCGGTGCTTCTTAAGTCGGCCTTTTGTCTCAATCACACCTATGAGCGCGGGGTGCGAAAGTGAACTCTAACCATTCGCTCGAGCCGACTCGCGTCGGCGGGCCGCCGCTCGCGGCTCAGCTTCAACGTTAGACGTCACAGACTTCGGCCACCTCACGTTGACCCCATGAATACTAGGCCACAGTGGCTCGCTGCCCGGACCATCATCGCTATCGAGCCAAACGGCACGGAGCGGATGATCACGCTTCGTGTCGGGATCCCGCTCGAAGTCTCTCCAGATGAATGGGTCTGCGCGTGCACGATGGATGGGTATCACGAGAACCTGGGACCAATCCATGGTGTTGACGCATGGCAAGCTATCCAGCTCGCTTTCAACTTGCAGCACCAACTGCTTGGTTACCTCGCAGAGAAGGGCACCAAGTTCATCTATGCGGAATCTCGGGAGCCACTTGAGTTGGTCGAATTGTTTCCACACCCCCCACACTCGGACAAAGGTCTGCCCAGCGGTGACGTCTAACCAGTCGCTCGAGTGGACCTCAACCGGCTGGCCGCGCTGCGCTCAGCAGTTGATCATCGCTTCGCGCGGCCAGCCGGTTTCGGCCCCTCAGCTCCAACGTTAGGCCTCACCAAGAAGGAACCTCCCATGCGAATCGATAGAAGGCTCCTATGCGCTGCAGCGCTGTTCGCTGCCGCTTCTTGTGGCGCACAAACGTCTAAGGAGTACGCAGTAATGGGCCGCTCCGCTTGGTCCGCGTTCGAGTGCTCATCGCTCGCCTCACAGATGAAAGACCCCCAGGAGCAAGAGCGCCTGTTCAATGCTGGCTACAAAGATGGTCTCGCGTTCATAACTGCGCTCCAAGCACAAAAGATTGATCGTAAAGATGTCTCTTCAGAAGTACCCATCGGAGTTCGATTTCTTCTTCAAGGTCCTACACCGGATTTCATGCTCGGTCGCATGTACGAGTCCGCTCAAGACGAGGCCCTCAAAGACGTTACGAAAACGGGGCAACAACTAAACTCTGATGACCTTCAGAAAACGTTGGCTCAAAGCAAGTACACCAAGAAAAACTGCCGTCTTGTCGGTGGTAGGCAGTGAGTCCTAACCCTTACAGGGACTTCCCACCGCGTCAACACCGTCTCATTGAATCCCCCCGCAAGACCTGACCCCGATTGATCTGGATTGCACACGCCGACTCGGACGAAGGGCTGAACAGAGAACAGACTGCCACTCTACAGACGGCCTTGTTGCAGTCGCTGGCAGGTGCCCTGGCGCTGCGGACCCAGATACGAACCGCTCAGCAGGGCTCCATTCCATTCGCGTGGACTGGGTCCGAAGACCGCGCGCCACCACTGGTTAGTCGAGCTTGCCTGCTGCCGGTCTGACCTGTCAGTGCATCTTCTGTGTGTCGTCGTGCATGGAAGTTGGAGACTCAGCTCGGCATGGTGGCGCCGGGCTTGAGGCTGATGTGATGGGGATCGAAGCGCTCGCCGCGGGTCATGACGGCCCAGAGGATGCGGGCGTTCTTGTTGGCCAGGGCGACGACCGCCTTCTGCCAGCCCGAGCGCTCCTTGAGGGCCAAGACCCAACGCGAGATCGGATCGCTACGCGTGTGGGCGGTGTTGACCACGGATTTGGCGCCCTGGATCAGCAAGGTCCTCAGATAGGCATCGCCGCGCTTGGTGATGGTGCCCAGGTGAGGCTTGCCACCGCTGGAGTGCTGCTTGGGCACTAGACCCAGCCAGGCGCTGAACTGGGCTCCACTCTTGAATTGTCTGAAGTCCCCGACTGTGGCGACGGCCGCTGATGCGCCAACGGGGCCGATGCCCATGAGCTGCCCGGCGCGACGCACCTCCGGGTTCTCCTGCTCATGCGCGGCCAGTCGCTCGTCGCACCAGGCTAGGTGCTCGTCCAGCTCACGCCACTGCGCCTGCGCCCGGCGAAGCGTCATGCGGGCCAAGCCATTCATCTCGTTGGCGCCGTCCTCCAGCAGCTCGTCCAGCACCAGGCGCAGGGCTCTGGATCCATTGGGCACGGCGACACCGAACTCCAGCAGCAGGCCGCGAATGCGATTGATGCAGGCCGTGCGGTCCGCCTTGAGGCCTTCGCGCAAGCGATGCACGCACAGCAAGCTCTGCTGCTCGACGCTCTTGACCGGAACAAAGCGCATGTGAGGGCGGCTCGCCGCCTCGCAGATGGCCGCAGCGTCGTTGGCGTCGTTCTTGCCGCAGTGGCCCTCGGCGCGATAGGGGGCGGCCAGGTGAGCCGAGATGATGCGAGCATCCAGCCCCATCGCGCGCAGGGCCCGGGCCCAGTGATGTGCGCTGGAGCTGACCTCCATCACCACCATGCAGCCGACCTGCAACAGCGCACACCAAGCCAGGAACTTGTCGCGGGCCAGCGCCCGGTTCGTCAGCACGCGGCCACCGCCGTCAACGGCGTGCACTTGGATGACTCGCTTAGAGAGATCCACGCCTACGCGCACCGCTGGAACTTGGGTATTCTTGTCCATGGACTTCCCCTTTCGAAATGGCTGCAGATTGATGACCAACACCACCAATCTTGGCGCTTTGACGCCGTTGCCTGAAGGTGGGAAGTCCCTTCGCATTCTCAAGCGGACCGCCTGTGGCGCCCGCTGAATGCCAACGCTAGCTTCCACAAGAATCCACGTCACGCCACACCAATGCCGCTGCATATCGGAATTGTTGCTTGTTCGGCCGAGGGGGCAGCGCTTTGCTATCGAACCATCTGTTCAGAGGGAGCCGCACTGCTCGGGCAACATGCCCACCCTGAAGTCTCGATGCACACGCCATCGCTCGCTGACTATGTGAGTTGCCTTGAGCGGAAAGATCTGCAAGGTGTTGGCGAATTGATGCTGACTTCAGCCCGAAAATTGGCGCGGGCAGGGGCCGATTTCCTCATCTGTCCTGACAACACGATCCACCAAGCCTTTTCCTACGTCGAGCCTCGCTCTCCGCTGCCCTGGCTGCACATCGCCGAGGTTGTGGCACTGGCAGCCGCTGAACGCGGATGCAGGCGCCTCGGCCTGACGGGCACTCGCTGGCTTGTTGACAGCGCGGTCTATCCTGAAAAGCTAGCAGCGCAAGGCCTGCAGTGCGTCAAGCCAGACATTCCTGAGCGGGATGAAATGGACCGCATCATCATGGACGAACTTGTTTGCGGGACGATCAAACCGGAAAGCATCGCTTACTTCCAGTCGGCTATCCACGGTTTCAAAGAGCAGGGTTGCGATGCCGTCATACTCGGATGCACGGAGATTCCACTGATCGTGAACGCCGAGAACTCCGCCTTGCCAACGTTGGACTCGACACCTTTGCTCGCACGAGCCGCGCTTCGACGAGCACTGCACACAGGTGACGCACAGTAGCGGCTAGACCTCGCCAGAAGCTTCAATGCGCCCCACCCGCATCCACCGCCGCCGCGCCCGCCGCTAACTTCGGCGGCCGACGGGTCAGCCAGATGCCGGCGATCAGCAGCAGGAAGATGGCGGCCGAGGCCAAGAAAATGTCGTCTGCTGCACGGGTGAAGGCCTGCTGGTCGATCAGACGGTTGATCTGGAAGGCCGCTTGCTGGGGCGTCAGGCCCGCCGTCTGCAGCCCAGCCAAAGCTTCGGTGGCGACCGGGTCGCCTTGCGCCAGACGCTCCACCATGTGCTGGTGGTGCAAGGTGGCGCGGCTTTCCCAGAGCGTGGTCGAGATGGAGGTGCCCATGGCCCCGGCGGTGATGCGCACGAAGTTGGACAGGCCGGCGGCGGCGGGCAGGCGGTCGGGCGTCAGGCCGCTCAGGGTCAGCGTGGTCAGCGGGATGAAGAAGCAGGCCAGGGCTGCACCTTGCAGAATCGTCGGCACCATGATGGTGGCGAAATCGGTCTGCGTGGTGAAGTTGGAGCGCATCCACAGCACCAGGGCGAACATCAGGAAGGCAAAGGTGCCGATCTTGCGCGGGTCCACCCGGGCCACGTTCTTGCCCACCACGGGCGAGAGCAGGATGGCCAGCAGGCCCACCGGTGCCAGCGCCATGCCGGCGTCCGTCGCGGTGTAGCCCATCCACTGCTGCAGCCACAGCGGCAGCAGCACCACATTGCCGAAGAACAGGCCGTAGCCGATCGACAGCGTGGCCGTGCCGAAGATGAAGTTGCGGCGGGCAAAGAGGCGCAGGTCCACCACCGGGTGCTTGTCGGTCAGCTCCCAGGCGACGAAGAAGGCAAAGCCCACGGCCGCGGCGACGGCCAGGATCTGGATCTCGCCGCTGGCGAACCAGTCCAGCTCCTTGCCCTTGTCCAGCATGATCTGCAGCGCGCCGACCCAGATCACCAGCAGGGCCAGGCCCACGCCGTCGATGGGCAGCTTCTTGATCGGCGTCTCACGCTTGCGGTAGAGCTGCCAGGTCAGCACGGCCGAGAACAGACCCACCGGCACGTTGATGTAAAAGATCCAGGGCCAGGAGACGTTGTCGGTGATCCAGCCGCCCAGCAGCGGCCCGACCACGGGCGCCACCAGGGTGGTCATGCCCCAGAGCGCCAGAGCGGTGCCCGCCTTGGCGGCCGGAAAGCTGCTCAGCAGCAGGGTCTGCGAGAGCGGGATCATGGGCCCGGCGACCAGGCCTTGCAGCACGCGGCAGGCGATCAGCATCTCCAGCGAGTGCGCGAAGCCGCACAGCCAGGAGGCCAGCACGAAGAGCAGCACGCTGGCGGTGAACAGGCGCACCGCGCCGAAGCGCTGGGTCAGCCAGCCGGTCAGGGGCACAGAGATCGCATTGGCCACACCAAAGCTGGTGATGACCCAGGTGCCTTGCACCGGGCTCACGCCCAGATCGCCCGAGATCGCTGGCAGCGAGACATTGGCGATGGACGAGTCCAGCACGTTCATGAAGGTGGCCAGGGACAGGGCCAGGGTGCCCAGCACCAGGGCCGAGCCCTGCAGCGGCGGCGGTGGCGCCGGCGGCACCAACGAAGCCTGCGGGGCCCGGGGGTCGGACGCGGGGGCGGAGGCGGAAAGGCTGCTCATGCGAGGGTCTCGCCGCTCAGGCCTTGGCGGCCGGCGTGACTGGCTTCAGGGCTTCGGCAGCCTTGCCGGCCACCTTGCTGCCGAGGTTGGCCTTGATGATGCGGGCCACCTCGGCTTCGGCCGCCTGGTCCTGACGCTCGAACACCGAAGTCTGGGCCAGCGGCGTCTGGCGGGTTTGCGCTTCGGCCAGGCTCTTGCCGCTCTGGTCTTGCACGTCGACACTGACATTCATGGACAAGCCCACACGCAGGGGATGCTCGGCCATCTGCTTGGCATCGAGCGCGATGCGCACCGGCACGCGCTGCACCACCTTGATCCAGTTGCCGGTGGCGTTTTGCGCCGGCAGCAGCGCAAACGCTGCACCGGTGCCCGCGCCGAGGCCGGCGATCTGCCCCTTGAACTCGACCTTCTTGCCGTAGACATCGGCCACCAGGGTGGCGGGCTGGCCAATGTGCAGGCGGGCCAGCTGGCCTTCCTTGAAATTGGCATCGACCCAGACCTGCTGCAGGCCCACCACCGACATCAGCGGCGCACCGGCGGCCACACGTTGGCCTAACTGCACGCTGCGGCGGGCGATCCATCCGTCCACCGGCGCCGGCACTTCCACGCGCTGCAAGGCCAGGAAGGCCTCACGCACGCGGGCGGCGGCGCGCTGGACATTGGGATGCTGCTCGACGCTGACGCCTTCGGTCAGCACCTGGTTGGCGTTCAGCTGCTCCTGGGCGGTCAACAAGGCCGACTGCGCGGTCTGCAGCGCGCTCTTGGCGCTGGCGACCTGGGCGGTGGCGTGCTCGTACTCTTCGCGGCCGATGGCGCCGGTGGCCAGCAGCGGCGCGCGGCGCGCCACATCGGCTTGCAGCGTGGCCAGTTGCACCTCGGCGCGGCGCACCTCGCTGTCGCGGGCGCGGATCTGCGCTTGCAGGGTGCTGTTGTTGGCATACAGGCCGCGCACCTCGCGCACGGTCTGCGCCAGCTGGCTTTGCGCCTGCTCCAGGGCCACGCGGGCGTCGGCAGCGTCCAGGCTGACCAGGGGCTGGCCGGCGCGCACGAAATCGGTGTCGTCGGCGTGGATGGCGCGCACAGTGCCGGCCACCAGCGGGGTGATCTGCACCACATTGGCGTTGACGTAGGCGTTGTCGGTTTGCTCGTAGCGGCGGCCGACCATGGTCTCAAAAACGCTGTAACCGATGCCGCCGGCCAGCACGGCCAGGGTCAGTACGGTCAGCGCCTTCTTGCGCTTGGGGTTGGATTCGGGCTTGGAGGCTTGGATGTCGGACATGATCTTGGGTCTCTTCGGTGTGCGTGGTGGCGGGCGCCGGGCCGCTCGGGCGGCGCCGCGTGAATTGGGTATTAGGGCTTGGCCTCGGTCCAACCGCCACCCAGGCTGCGCAGCAGTTGGAGCTGGGCATCGAGGGTCTGGGCTTGCAGGTCCAGGGCCTGGCGCTGCTGTTGCAGCAGGGATTGGCTGGCGTTCAGGACGGCCAAGCGGTTGCCCAGGCCGGCGCTGTGGCGCTGGCGGGCCAGCTCCAGGGCGGCCTGCACATGGGCTTGCGCAGCGGCCTGCTCGGTTTTCTGCTCCTGCAAGGAACGCAGGCTGCGCAGCTGGTCGCTGGCATCACGCACAGCCTCCAGCAGCGCGCCGTTGTAGGCCGCGACCGCCGCGTCGGCCTCGGCCGCCGAACCACGCAGCTGGGCGCGCAGGCGGCCGCTGTCGAACAGGGGCAGGCGCAAGGAAGGTGCCACACCGTACTGCAGGCTGCCGGACTTGAGTAGGTTGTTAAAGCCGATGGCGTTGAAGCCGACAAAGGCACCCAGCGAGATATTGGGATAGAACTGCGCGCGGGCGCTGCTGACCTGGGCCGTGGCCGCGTCCACACGCCAGCGCGCGGCCACCACATCGGGGCGGCGGCCCAGCAGGTCCAGGCCCAAAGCGCCCTCGCCGGCCAGCGGCAGCGCGGCCGGCAGCGCGGGCTTCAAATCCTTCAGCGCGGCCATGGGCTGGGCGCTCAGCGCGGCCAGCTGGTGGCGCAGCAAATCGGCCTGCTCCTCGAGCTGCAAGGCCTGGCGGCGCAGCTCAGGCAGGGGCAGCTCGGCGGCGCGCAGATCCTGGGCTGTGTCCAAGCCGGCCTGGCTGCGCTGGCGCACCAGGGCCAGGGCTTGCTCGCGCTCGGCGCTCTGGCGCGCCAGCAGCTCGCGCTGGGCCAGCACGCGGGCCAGTTGCACATAGCTGCGCGCCAGCTGGCTGCTCAGCATCAGCTGGGCGGCGGCCGCATCGGCGCGGGCGGCCTGGGCGCTGCCCAGGGCGGCGTTCAGCTCGGCCTGGTGGCGGCCAAAGAAATCCCACTCATAGCTGGCCGAGGCCTGCAGGGTGGCGGTGTTGCGCAGGGTGCCGGCCAGCGGCGGCGGGTAGATGCTGTGCTCGGGGAAGCGCTGGCGGGCGGCGTCCAGGCTCAGGCCGACGGCGGCGCGTTCGCTGCTCTCGGCGTTCTCGATGCTGGCCTGGGCGCGTTGGATTCGGGCACGCGCCTGGGCCAGGCTGGGCGCTTCGCTCAGGGCACGCTGCATGAGGGCATTGAGCTCGGGCGCGTTCAGCTCGGTCCACCAGTTACTCGGCGCCATATGGGCGGGGGCGTCCGCGTTGACCTGGAGACCGATTTGTGAGCCATTGAGGCGCTGGGCAGTTGGAGGCAGCGTGGGCTGCAAGGCGCAGGCCGCCAAAAGGGTCGGCAAGCTCAGCGCCACGGTCAAGCGTTTGAGGGGGTGTGCAAGCATGGTCATGAGTTCGAGAGAAAGGGGATGCCGCGTACCCGGCAAGGTGGCCCTTCAACGGCGCGGCCGCTGCAGCCTGGGCGGCGGCGATCAGTCGATGTCCGGGGTGCTTTGCGCCCGGCGCAGCGCTTCGCCGTTGTCAATCATTCGGCGCAACATGCTGAGCAGCAGCTGCCATTCGGCGTGGCTGAAGCCCTTGAGGTGGGCATTGAAGACATCGGACAGCAAGGCCGGAAGCTGGTCGGAGGCTGAAAAGCCGGCGTCGGTCAAGGAGACCTGGACCACGCGGCGGTCTTCGGCCAAGCGTTCTCGCAGCACCAGGCCTTTGGCTTCCAGGCGGTCCAGCAAGCGCGAAAGCGCACCCGCGTCGGCATCGAGTTCGCGGCACAGGGCCGTGGTCGTGCAGTGGTTGCTGCCAAAGCGCAGCACCATCAATACGCCCCACTGCGCATGGGTCAGGCCATGATCGCCGAGCTGGCGGCCTGCCTGATGGACGATGGACTGCTTGAGCTTGCGCAAGAGCCAGCCCAAGCTATCTTCGCGGCGGTAGCTGGCCGACTGATAAAAGCGCGGATGACCAGCGGGGTCGAGACCCGCTTCCGCGCTGGCACCCACATCTGGGCCCGGGTGCTGGCCGGGCTCAGGGGCGGCCGAAGGAGTTTTACTTTTGGGCATGGTTGGCAATTTATTTGCCTAGGCAATCATTGTCAAGTCAAATAAAGGAAAAGCTCACCGAAGGCAGGGCTTGTGGATGGGGCAGGCCACCCCATCTCAACTGCTGCGATCCCCACCCCCAGGCCCCTCGCTCGGAGCCCGAAGCGCCGGCGTGCTCAGCACGCATCCTCTTGCGTTTCGTGCACCTCGCGCCCCCTCCTCTGTCCTGTCTACACTGCGCTGCATGTCATCCTCTGCCACCTCGCCTGCCGCCACGCCTGCCGCCCTGCCTTCCAGCTCCCGAGCCACTCTGGCTGCGGCCGATGGCCCCAAAGCAGCCGCTCGCCCCGGGGCGCATCCCCGTTCCTTGAGCGGCCTCTGGCCTTTTCTGCGGCCCTATCGCCTGCGCATCGGTGCGGCCCTGCTGTTCTTGCTGCTGGCAGCCCTGGCCACCCTGGCCTTTCCCATGGCCTTGCGCCAGCTGGTGGATCAGGGCCTGGGCGGCGCAAGCAACCACGGCGAGCGCCTGATGGCCATGCGCGAGCATTTCCTGGCGCTCTTCATGGTGGGCGCTTCGCTGGGTCTGTTCTCGGCCGGGCGCTTCTACATGGTGACCTGGCTGGGTGAGCGGGTGACAGCCGATCTGCGCAATGCGGTCTACCGCCATGTGCTGCAGCAAAGCCCCGAGTTCTTTGAAACCACGCAGAGCGGCGAGGTGCTCAGCCGCATCACCACCGACACGACGGTGGTGCAGACGGTGGTGGGTTCCAGCCTCAGCATGGGCCTGCGCAACACGGTCATGGGCATCGGCGCGCTGATCATGCTGGTGGCGACCAACCCGCTGGTCATGGGCCAGGTGCTGGGCATTCTGGTGCTGGTGGTGCTGCCGGCCCTGTACTTCGGCCGGCGCGTGCGCAAGCTCAGTCGCGCTTCACAAGACCGGGTGGCCGACACCAGCGCCATCGCGGCCGAGGTGCTCAATGCCGTGCCGGTGGTCCAGAGCTACACCCAGGAGAAGGCCGAGGCCGCCCGCTTTGCTGCCGCCAGCGAGAGCGCATTTGACACCGCCCGCAAGCGCACCAAGGTGCGCTCGGGCCTGGTGGCCTTCATCATCACCGCCACCTTTGCCGCCCTGCTCTGGGGCCTGTACCAGGGCACGCAAGCCGTGCTGGCGGGCAAGATCACGGCCGGCCATCTGGGCCAGACCGTGGTCTATGTGATCCTGCTGGTCAGCAGCGTGGCGGTGCTGGCCGAGGTCTTTGGCGATGTGCAGCGCGCGGCAGGCGCGACCGAGCGGCTGATGGAGTTGCTGGCCAGCGAATCACCCGTGGCCGAAGCTCGCGATCCCCTGCCCTTGCCCTCGGTCCAGGGCGGCACGGCCCTGAGCCTGCAAGCCCTGCAGTTCCACTACCCCTCGCGCCCCGCACAGGCAGCCCTGGCGGACTTCGATCTGGAAATTGCCCCGGGCGAAACCGTGGCCCTGGTCGGCCCCAGCGGCGCCGGCAAGAGCACGGTGTTCCAGCTGCTGCTGCGGTTTTATGAGGCGCAAAGCGGCCGCATCCTGCTCAACGGCGTGCCCACCGATCGCCTGCGCCTGGCCGATCTGCGCTCGGCCATCGGCCTGGTGCCGCAGGACAGCGTGATCTTCTCGACCAGCGCGATGGAAAACATCCGTTACGGCCGGCCCGAGGCCAGCGATGCCGAGGTGATGGCCGCCGCCAAGGCGGCCTTTGCCGACGATTTCATCCGCGCCCTGCCCGAGGGCTATGCCACCTTCCTGGGGGAGCGCGGCGTGCGCCTGTCCGGCGGCCAGCGGCAGCGCATCAGCATTGCCCGCGCCATGCTCAAGAACCCGCCCCTGCTGCTGTTGGACGAGGCCACCAGCGCGCTCGACGCCGAGAGCGAACGCATGGTGCAGGCCGCGCTGGAAGTGGCCATGCAGGACCGCACCACCCTGGTCATCGCCCACCGCCTGGCCACGGTGCAGCGCGCCGACCGCATCATCGTCATGGAGCACGGACGCATCGTCGAGCAAGGCACGCATGCGGAACTGAGCGCGCGCGGCGGGCTGTATGCGCGCCTGGCGGCGCTGCAGTTCGATCTCTGACAGGGCTTCAGCGGACCCCAATCCTCGCCTCATCGACATGGCCACACATCCTGAGCTTGAGACCTTTGACTGGGCGCTGATCAAGAGCTTTCTGGCGGTGCTGGATGCCGGCAGCCTGCTGGGCGCCGCTCGCCGCACCGGCGTCTTGCAGCCCACGCTCAGCCGACATATCGCCGAGTTGGAAACGCAGCTGAACGAACCGCTGTTCGAGCGCACCGGCCGCGGTGTCACCCCCACCCGCAGTGCTTTGGCCATCGCGGCCGCCGCGCGGCAGATGCAACAGGGCGCTGAAGCCCTGGCTCGCTCGCTGGCCGGGCAACGCAATCAGACGGCGGGGACGGTGCGCATCAGCTGCAGCGTGACGGCGGCCAGCTACCTGCTGCCCTCGGTCTTGACCGAGTTGCGAGCCCAGGAGCCCGACATCCAGATCGAGCTAATTGCCAGCAACGAGCTCAGCAATTTGCTGCGCCGTGAGGCCGACATTGCCGTTCGCATGGTGCGGCCCGAACAAACCGCCCTGATCGCGCGCAAGCTGGGCGTGATCGAGATCGGCGCCTTCGCCCACGAGCGGTATTTGCAGCGCGCGGGCACCCCACGCGAGCCCGCCGATTTGCTGCAACACAACCTGATCGGCTATGCCAGCGACCCGCAGATCGAGCGCGGCCTGGCCGCTCTGGGCCTGCCACTGAGCCGCGAGGACTTCGCCATCCGAACCGATGACCAGGTGGCCTATCGCATGTTGCTGGAGGCCGGCGCCGGCATCGGCTTTGTGGCCAGCTACACCACGCGCCAGAGACCCGAGATCCGGCGAGTGCTGCCGCAGGTGAGCGTGCCCACCCTGCCCTGCTGGCTGGCGGTGCATCGCGAGATCCGCTCGAACAAGCTGGTGCGGCGGGTCTACGACTTTCTGGCCGAAGCCTTGCCGCCGGCCTTTGGCGAGACCGCTTGATTTCCCATCGCGAACGCGTCAGGCGGGCCATGCAGATTGGCATAGCTGGCTTGCGCGCGCCGATCTAGGCAGGCCGCAGAGGGCTTGCGACAGTGCCCCCAGCCGCTTCAGTCCGAAGCGGCATGGACACTGGAGATCCAACACGATGGTGAAGTACATCAAGACGCGCACAGCCCTGCGGCACGGCGCCCTGGCATGGGGCATGACACTGAGCCTGGGCCTGGTCCTATCGGGCTGCGCCAGCATCGGCGCGCCGGAACAAACGCAAAGCCTGAGCCCGCGGATTGAGCTGCAAACACAGGCCGATGGCACCAAGTCTTGGCGCAGTGCCCAACCTCAACGCTATCGCGCGGTGCGCATCGACCCGGCGACGATCGCATTCGGCGACAGCGTGGACTTGAGTGAGGAGCAACGAGGCGAGTTGCGCGAGGCCTTGATGGCGGCACTCAGCCAACGATTCACTGCGGCCGGCTGGCAGCTGCACAGCATGGGCGAAGCGCGCGAGACCTTGTCGATCAAGGCATCCATCACCGAGGTGCAGCTGGCCAATACCGCCGCAAATTTCCTGACCACCTTGCTCTTGATCGGCCCGCTCTCGCATGGTGGCGTGACCGTGGAACTGCAGGCCCTGGACAGCGTCAGCCAGGAACCTGTGGCGGCGTTGGCCATCACGGGACGGGCAGGCATGGAGGACATCGGCTCGGCCTACACGGCCACCGGCCATGCCAGGCTGCAAGCCGATGGCGTGGCCCAGCGCTTTGTTCAACTCCTGGCCCAGGCGGTGCCACCCCATGTCGCCGCGCGCTGACGGCCGGCAGCCCGCGCGGCGGGCTTTCATCCGCCTGCTGGGCGGAGGCGTGGTGGGGGCAGCCTTGCCCCTGAGCGGCTGCACGCAGGAGGTTCCGCCGCCTGCGCTCAGCGCATGGCAAGAACCTGTCCAAAACATCGCTGGGGATGTGAGGCACTGGCTGCTGGCGCATGCGCTGCTGGCACCGAACCCGCACAACCGCCAGCCCTGGCTGGCCGATCTGCGTGAATCCGGGCAGATCCTGCTGATCTGTGATGGTGAGCGCCTGCTGCCCGAGACGGACCCCTGGGGCCGGCAGATTCTGATCGGTTGTGGCGCCTTCATTGAACTGGCCGTGATCGCCGCGGCCGAGCGAGGTATTCGGCTGCAGGTGGAGGCCTTCCCAAACGGTGAGCCCACACCCTTTACCTTGCCGGGTGGCCAGGTCATTGCGCGCCTGCGCCTGAGGACAGAACCCGGGCTTGCGCGCGACCCCTTGTTCGCACAGATTCGGCGCCGCCACACCCACAAAGGCTTGTACGACAGCAGCCGCAGCGTCAGCGCCGAGCAATGGCAAACCTTGCGCGATGCAGCGGTGGAGGCTGGGGCGGGCCTGAGGGTGGGCGCCGTGACGGACGGCAAGACCATGGATGCCTTGCGACGCATCACGCGTGAGGCCTTCGAGACCGAGATGTTGACCCCGCGCACCTATCTGGAATCCGCCCGCTTGATGCGCATCGGCCCGGCCGAAGTGGAGCAGCACCGGGACGGCATCGCCTTGATGGGCGGCATGGTGCGGCTCAGCGCCGCGCTGGGCCTGTTCAATCGCTTCGAAGTGCCCCGGGCTGACAGCAGCAGCATGGCGCAGATCCGCAAGCGCTGGGCCGCTTTTGAGACCGCCAGCGGCTATCTCTGGATCGTCAGCGAAGACAACTCACGCGCAGCCCAGCTGCGCTGCGGTCGAGCCTATGTACGCAGCCATCTGCGCGCCTGCGCGGCCGGCCTGGACATGCATCCGCTGTCTCAGGCCTTGCAGGAGTACGCCGAAGTCCGCCCGCACTTGCGCGCCCTGCGCCAGCTTCTGGCCTGCAGCGAAGACAGCCCCGAGACCGTGCAAATGCTGGCCCGCGTGGGCTACGGGCTGGAGGCCGCCTCACCGGCGCCGCGGCGCGAGCTGAGGGAGATGTTTCTGACCTGAGCTTCGCCGCCGTCCGGCACTCAAGGCTGGGCACTGGCGCCCGAGGCTGCGGGTGCGGGCGATGCAGCAGCGGGGCTGGTGTGCACCACCACGCCCGGCGAGAGCGAAATGTCCGAAGCCACCGTCACCTTGGTCACGTAGTGGCGGGTTTCGCCAAAGCAGCTGGTGGGCAGGCCGACCTTCTCCTCGTAGTGGAGACTCACGCGCTTGCCCATCACCTCGGTCAGGGCGGCGGCGGTCTCGTCATTGGCGACCGTGAACTGGAACTTTTCGACGGTGGAACTGCCCGGGATGGACACCAAAGCCAGCTCGCCCTCCCAGGTCTTGCAGATCCAGCCCTTCTTGGACAGCTTCTGAATCCAACCCGCCCGCTCGCCGCTGGAGTAGCTCCAATTCAAGGCAGCGTAAAAATAGGCCAGAGCCAGAAGCACCAGAACCAGCAAAGCGATGAGCAGACGTTTGATCAACATAGGACCGTAAATTTCAATGGGAGGGGATGAGATGGGATGAAATTGGGCGGAAGCGCATGCCTTCGTGGCAAACCAGACGCGCCATCATCGCAGCTTGAACGGCGCTTGCCTGTGACAGACCCCGCTGGATGCAGCCCGCAGCTCTAGAATCCCGCCCCATGTACATCTGCAGCAGCGTCGCACCTCGCGAGTTTGAGGATTTCATGCACCATGTCTTGGAGTATGGCGCGCACAAGGGCGACCGCACCGGCACCAGCAAGCGCACGCGCTCGTGGCGCGGTCCCCAGATGCGCGTCGATCCGAGCCCGGGCTTTACACGGGCCACGACCACGGCGGTGCAGCTGAAATCGATCAACCAGGAACTCCCCCGGCTCCTGAGCGGTGCCTCGAAGGTGAAATCGCTGCAGGAACGCGGCGACACCGTCTGGGACGAATGGCCGCGCGAGAACAGCCGCCGGGGCGCGGTCTACAGCGTGCAAGTTTCGATGGGTACCGGTACACATCCGACCCTCCACTGACCAGCCATAGAAGCCGCCTGCGGATAGCTTTCTGTCCGGCGGGCAATGAACGTATACAAGTCAAGGTGACCGCAGTCACCGGCCTAACGTGGACGCGACATCCCATGCAGCAATATCTTGAGCTACTCCAACGCGTAATGGATGAGGGAACCGACCGGCCAGACCGGACCGGGACCGGCACGCGCGCTGTCTTCGGACATCAGATGCGGTTCAACCTGGCGAAGGGATTTCCAGTCCTGACGACCAAGAAGCTGCATCTGCGATCCATCATCGTTGAGCTCCTGTGGTTCCTCCGCGGAGACACAAACATCAAATGGCTCAAGGAGCACAAGGTCTCCATTTGGGATGAATGGGCCGACGAGAATGGCGACCTTGGGCCGGTCTATGGAAAACAGTGGCGCCACTGGACGACTTCGGACGGGCGCACTATTGACCAAATTGCTGAGCTAGTTCAGCAAATCAAGCGCGACCCAAACTCACGCCGTCAGCTCGTTACTGCCTGGAACCCGGGCGAGCTCCAACAGATGAAACTCGCTCCCTGCCATTGTCTTTTCCAGACGGCTGTGATCGGAAACAAGCTTCACCTCCAGCTCTATCAGCGCTCTTGTGATGTGTTTCTGGGCGTGCCCTTCAATATCGCAAGCTATGCGCTGCTGCAGTTGATGCTTGCGCAGCAATGCGATTTGGAACCCGGCGACTTCGTTTGGACGGGGGGGGATGTTCACATTTACAGCAATCACTTCGAGCAAGTGAAGCTGCAATTGACGCGCGATCCGCGCCCGCTTCCCAAAATGAACCTTGTTCGGAAGCCGGACTCGATAGACGGTTATGTCCTCGAGGATTTCCAGCTCACCGACTACGAACCGCACCCCCACATCAAGGGCGCAGTCGCGGTTTAGTCCTTGCAGGGCAATGCCGCCTTCATTCCTTCGAACAGCGTGCTTCGAAGGAGTATGAACCGCATCGCTTCTGGACGCGCCCCATCGCCAGCACGCCTCAGCATCGCTGGGCGCAGCGGACATTGCTTCAAGCTGGATCAGCCAGTCAAGATAGCTTGGCTGGAGGCATGCGCACGCCCCTCCAAAGACCTGGTGTGAGCCCGAGTCAGATGGCTTGAAAAATGCGTTTTTGGGCACGCTAACTGAGCGATGCCCACTCAAGAAGCATTCTTAAGATGGTTGGCGAATCCGCCTCCTGCACCGTGCAGCCCCGCGCGCCCCACAACTGTGCAGGCATCAGGGCAGACCCGGTGCCAGGCAACCGCCCTCACCTGCCGTCTTCTGCCATGACTCCACGTATCACTTCCTCTGCCACCGACGTCGACACGAGCGCGCACGCGTTTCACGGGGCTTTTGCCAATCGCCCCTCACGTCGGCTGATGCTGGCGCAAGGCTGGGGCATTCTGTGCCTGTGCGCACCAACTGCAGCCTGGCCACAGGCGGTCACGGCCGGCCCCAACTATTACGTGTCCGATGCCCGCAGTGGCGCCAATGGCACCGCGGGCAAGGATGCGGTCGGCGGTGGCTCTTGCGTCAGTGGCCCCGTACCGGGTACGCCGGGCGGTACCGGCCCTTCGATTGACGAGACGATCAAGCTCGGCCTCGTGTCCCTGAGCTACCCAGGGACGCTCATCGGCGTGAGCAGCAGCGGCGGCAATGGCGGCAAAGGCGGCAATGGTGATCCTTCCGGTCAATGCGGCAAGGGCGACTTTGACGGTCGCCCTGGCGGTGCAGGCGGCTCCGTGACCGTGTTCGTGAAGCCCGGCGCCAACCCGGCAGAAGCCATCTACAGCGTCGCAAGCACCGGCGTGGTGGCGATCAGCCATGGTGGGTCGGGCGGCGATGGTGGCGACAACACCCGCGGCAAAGACGACTACAAGGGCGGCGATGGCGGGGCGGGCGGTGCTGGCGGCAATGTCCGGCTGGAGAACGCGCTGTCCATGCAGGTCAGTGGTGGGCTCGGTGCGGCGGGGCTGGTGGCCCAAAGCGGTGGCGGCGCCGGTGGCACCGGCGGCGATGCCGCCAACAAAGCCAATGCGGGCAGTGGCAAGAGCGGTGGCACCGGGGGTGATGTGATCCTGCGCAACACCGGCAAGATCCTGACCGATGGCGGCAACGCGATGTCAGCGCAGAGCATTGGCGGCTTTGGTGGTGATGGCGGTGTGAACACCAAAAGCCACAGCGGCAGTGGCGGCACGGGTGGCAATGGCGGCACCCTGGCCGTGGACAACACGGGGGCGCTGCAGGTCGGATCAGGATCCCGCCTGGGCTGCAGCGACAGTGTCACCACGAACTGCAATCCCGCGGGCGGATTCGGCCTCGCAGCGCAGTCGGTCGGCGGCGGCGGGGGCCATGCCGGCGCCAGTGCCGGGCTTCATATCCTGGGTGCCGATGGTGGGGCAGCCGGGCATGCGGGCGCGGTGGTGGTGAACAACACCGGATCGGTTTCTGTGTTCAGCCCCGCGAGCACCGCCTTGTTCGCCCAGGCCATTGGCGGCGGCGGCGGCTCGGGCGGCATGGCCATTTCCAGCGGCAGCAAGACCACGGCCGTCGGCGGCGCCGGCGGCGCGGGCGGTGACGGTGGCGCCGTGACCGTCATCAACTGGAACAGTCTGTGCACCGGCATCGCCTGCAACGGTCAGGACCGCTGGACGGCCGATGACTCGAGCGCAGGGGGTGCCATCGCGCTGGTGGCCCAGAGCATCGGCGGCGGTGGCGGCGTGGGCGGCTTTGCCAAAGCCAAAGGCAAGGCGACGACCATTTTCGGCAATGCCTCGGCCATGGCCGTGGGCGGAACCGGCGGCAGTGGCGGCGCAGGTGCGCAGGTGCTGGTGACCCATGTCGGTCACCTCGGAACCGCCGAGATCAGTTCCCCGGGCTTGCTGGCCCAAAGCATTGGCGGTGGCGGCGGCAGTGCGGGCGGGGCCCTGGCCTATGCGACAGCCCTGGCCGGCGACAGTGCCGCCGTGTCTCATGGGGGTGCCGGCGGAGGCGGTGGCAACGGCGGCAATGTGCTGGTGAACTGCAACAGCTACAGCGCCCTCTCCTCCAGCTTCAGCCCCTGCGCCGGAACCCCTGTGCTGACCGCGGTCCGAACGGACTTCCGCATCGCCACCACCGGCCTCGCCTCGCCTGGCATCGTGGCCCAGAGCATTGGCGGCGGCGGGGGCGCGGGCGGCTACGCCATGTCGCTGTCCGGCAGCCTGATCGGCTCGCAGTCGCTGGGATTCGGCGGCAGCGGCGGCGCGGCAGGCACCGGAGGGCAGGTCTTTGCCAGCAGCAATGGGCAGAGCATCAACACCTCCGGGGCGCAATCCCCTGGGCTGCTGGCCCAGAGCATCGGCGGCGGTGGCGGCTCCGGCGGCAGCACCATGGACCTGAGCCTGGCGTACACCGGCAGCTCGGCCTCTTTGGGTGTGGGCGGCAAAGCAGGCAGTGGGCAAGCGGCCGGTGCTGTGGCGGTCCACAACCCTGGTGGCGTGATCAACACCAGCGGTGAAGGATCACAAGGTCTGGTGGCCCAGAGCATTGGCGGCGGCGGCGGCAATGGGGGCTCGGCCATCACTTTGGCGGCCTCGGGACGCTATGCCGGCTCCCTGGCGGTCGGCGGCGATGGTGCCACGGGTGGAACCGGCGGCAACGTGACCCTCGTCAATGAGGACAGCAGCAGCAATCCGACTTACGGACGTGGCGCAATCACCACCCAGGGCAGCGGCGCGAGCGCCCTGGTGGCCCAGAGCATTGGCGGCGGTGGCGGCCATGGCGGGTTCTCGGTGGCCCTGTCCGGCGCGGAGTTCGTGGCCGGCGCGGTCAGCGTCGGCGGCAGCGGCGGCTCGGGCAACCATGCGGGAACGGTCAACGTCACCAACAAGGGGGCGCTGACCACCCAGGGCGGTGGTGCCCCGGTGCTGCTGGCCCAAAGCATTGGCGGCGGCGGCGGCTCGGGTGGCCATGCCATCGCTGGCACCGTGGCGGGCATGGGCAGCATCAGCATCGGCGCGGGGGGCAGCGGCGGCTCGGGGGCGGCGGCCTCCTCGGTGCAGGTGAACAGCACCGGTGCGATCGCCGCCCAGTCCAGCCAGGTCGGGCATGCCCCGGGCATCCTGGCGCAGAGCATCGGCGGCGGCGGTGGACAAGGCGGCTTCAGCGCCGCAGGTGCGCTGTCCTTTCAAGGCAGTGTCGCGCTGGCCGTGGGCGGTGGCGGTGGCAATGCGGGCAGTGCCGGCACGGTCAGCATCGACCATGGCGCGAGCCTGCTCACCCGCGGCGCCTTTTCTCCGGGCATTCAAGGCCAGAGCCTGGGTGGCAATGGCGGCAGTGGCGGGCACACCCTGGCAGGCGCCTTGGCCGGCGGGCTGAGCCTGGCCGCCAACCTGGGTGGCGGCGGTGGCAAGGGTGGCACCGGTGGGGATGTCTGGCTGCATGTCCATGGCCCCGAGCAGCGATTGGTCACCGAGGGCGACCAATCGCCTGGCGTGCTGGGGCAAAGCCTGGGCGGTTCGGGCGGCACCGGCGGCTGGGCCGCCAGTGCTTCGGTCAGCATGGCGGCAGCGCCCTCCGTCTCCCTGGGTGGCGCGGGTGGCGCCGGTGGCAAGGCCGGTCTGGTGGCCATGACGGCCCGCCTACCTGTGCAAACCAGCGGACACATGGCCCCAGGCCTGGCGGCTCAAAGCATCGGTGGCAACGGTGGCAGCGGCGGCTTCACGGCCGCCGGTTCGGCCACCACCATCGTGGCGATGGCAACCAGCATCGGCGGCACGGGTGGCACGGGCGGACAAGGGGGTACGGTCAACATCAAGGCCGATGCGCCGGTGCTCACCAGCGGCCAGCAGTCATTCGGCCTGCTGGCGCAGAGCATCGGCGGGAACGGCGGCAATGGCGGCTCGGCCCTGTCGGCCAGCGCATCGACGGGCAACCCGTCCATGGCGGTATCCGTCGGCGCGGCGGGTGCAGCAGGTGCCACGGGGGGTAGTGGACAGAACGCCGGCAACGTCGCCGTGGTGGGCCGCAGCACCGTCATCACCCAGGGTCAAGGGGCGGTGGGCGTGGTGGCTCAGAGCATCGGCGGCGGCGGCGGCCAGGGCGGGGCCACCGCCGCGATTGCGGCCTCAGCCTCTGGGGGCGACCCCAACAACAAGAGCATGGCCGCCGCTGTGACGGTGGGCGGCAAGGGGGCTGCCGGCGGCGCCGGGGCCGAGGCCGCCGTGCGCTTGCTGGATGCCGTGCAAACAGGCGTGCCCAGCCGCAACAGCGCTTCGGGCGCGGCCGGCCAGGGTGACCGCGCAGCGGGTGTGCTGGTGCAGAGCATCGGCGGCAGCGGCGGCCAGGGGGGCGCGGCCAGCTCGCACGCCATCGCCGGCTCCGCCGCAGCGGCTGTGGCGATTGGCGGTGGCGGCGGCAGCGGCAGCAACGCGGGCAATGCGCTGCTGAACTTCGATGCGCAAACCTATCTGGCCAGCAACGCCGACCTGCTCAAGGCTTATGGCAACAACCCGGCGGCTGCCCTCAAGCACTACATCGACTGGGGCTTCGGCGAGGCGCGCCCTACGCAGAGCTTCAATGCAGCGCAGTACATGGCGAACTACAGCGACCTGCAAGCGTCCTTCAACGGCGACCTGGCAGCAGCCACCAATCACTACGTGAGCACCGGCGTCAGCGAGGGCCGCAGCGCGAGCGCGCCCGCCGGCAGCACCCCGGTCGCACTGGCGCTGACCGACAGCGCGAGTGCCTTCGTGGACCCGCTGATCTACATCGCGTCCCACCCCGACCTGATCCGCGCCCTGGGCAACGATCCGCTCGCCGGGCTGCGGCATTACCGGGACTGGGGGTATGGGGAAGGTCGCGTGACCAGCAGCTTCAACCCGGCCCAGTACCTGGCCAATTACGCTGACCTGCGGGCCAGCTTTGGCAACGACACCCGCGCCGCCACGGTGCATTGGATCACCACCGGCCAGGCCGAAGGGCGCTCTGCCAGCGCAGCGGCGGGCAGCACCCCGGTCAACAAGGTGAGCTTGCCCAGCGTCAGCACCTTCGGTCAGCAGGCCCCGGCCATGGTGGCTCAGAGCATCGGCGGCGGTGGCGGTCAGGGCGGTGCCGCGTCGGCCAGCGCCGTCAGCAACCAGCACGCGGCCTCGGTGGCCGTCGGCGGCTTTGGTGCCGGCGGCGGCGATGCCGGCATGGTGGTGGTGACCCCCACTGGCGCCCTCAACACAACGGGCGCGCAGTCGCCTGGGGTGCTGGCGCAGAGCATTGGCGGCGGTGGTGGTCATGGGGGCTCGGCATCGACCTCCGCAGACGGTTCACAGGGCGCGGTGGAGGCTGCCGGCGTGGCCGCGTACACCGGCCTGGTGGGCTCGACCGTGGGCAATGCCACGGTGGCCGTGGCGCAGAAGTTCAGCCAGGACAACGGTGCGCCGAGCAGCTCGAGCGCCAAGAATGACAACGGCGTGGGGGCCTCCCTCAGCATCGGCGGCGCCGGTGGCCTGGGCGGCAAAGGCAGCGCCGTGGCGGTGGACAGCAGCGCGCTGGTGAGCACCTTGGGCGATCTGTCGGCCGGTCTGTATGCGCAGAGCGTGGGCGGCGGTGGCGGTCACGGCGGCAGCAGCACCAGCAATGCCAAGGGCGGCAACAGTGCTGTCGCCGTCAGCCTCGGAGGCAGCGGCGGCACCGGCGGCGACGCGGGCTCGGTGCAGGTGCGCAACAGCGGCCGCATCGGCACGGCCGGAACCCAGTCCCTGGGCGTCTTTGCCCAGAGCGTGGGCGGCGGTGGCGGTGATGGCGGCTCGGTCAGCGCCACCTCACAGGCCGGCGGCAAGGCCGCCGCCTCCTTGGGTCTGGGCGGCAGTGGCGGCGGCGGCGGCAGTGGCGGCAGCGTCAATCTGATCAACACCGGCAGCGTCAGCACCTGGCAGGGCAATGCCGGCGGGCTGTTTGCCCAGAGCGTGGGCGGAGGCGGTGGCAACGGGGGCGCCGCCAGCACGGCCGCCAGCGTCACCCCGGCCGCAGACGACGGCAAAACCAGTGCCAGCACCGGCACGGCCAGCTCATCGCCCAACAACCAGAGCAACTCGGCCAGCGCCGGCAGCGTGTCCGGCAGCACCCCGACCAAGGGCGGCGCTGCAGGGGCCAGCACCGGCTACGCAGCCAGCCTCGCCCTCGGGGGAGCGGGTGGCAAGGCGGGTCATGGCGGCTCGGTGGTGGTGCAGCACAGCGGCAGCGTGAGCACAGGCCTCGCGGTGCAAGAGGGTGTCGTGCACAGCATCGCCCACGCCCCTGCCCTGCTGGCCCAGAGTGTGGGCGGCGGCGGCGGCCAAGGAGGAAGCAGCAGCAGCAATGCCGATGCGGCCAAGAGCAGCGTGGCCATCTCGCTGGGTGGCTTGGGGGCTGGCGGTGGAGATGGGGGCACGGTGGCCGTGCATGCCAGCGCCGGCAATCTCAGCACGCGGGGCGCCTTGTCGTCCGGGCTGATCGCGCAAAGCCTGGGTGGCGGTGGCGGCAACGGGGGCTCTTCCACCTCCACGGCCAGCCAAGGCAGTTCGGCTTCGGTGGCCATGGGGCTGGGGGGCACAGCGGGCGGTGGTGGCCACGGCGGTGCGGTGACGGTGTGTGGCACGCGCCAGGCCGATGGCAGCTGCGGCACTGCGCTGGGCAGCAGCATCAGCACCGGCGGCGTGCAGTCGCACGGCGTGTTCGCCCAGAGCGTGGGCGGCGGCGGTGGCAGCGGCGGAGCCGTCAGCGCGGCAGCCACCGCGGGTGACGCCAGTGGCAGTGACAACAGTGCCAGCACGGGCAATGGCAGCAGCTCGACTTCCGCCTCCAGCGGCGTGGCGGTGGCCGCCGCCCTGGGGGGCAGCGGTGGCAGCGGCGGCTACGGGGGGGATGTCCGGCTGTCCATTGCGGCTTCAGTCAGCACCCTCGGGGCGCGCTCGACAGCTTTGTTTGCTCAAAGTGTGGGCGGCGGTGGCGGTGAGGCCGGCAGCAGCAGCACCAACGCCAGCAGCGGCGCCCATGCGGTGAGCCTGGCGCTGGGCGCCAGCGGCGGCAGCGGCGGCCGGGGCGGCAATGTGTCGGTGGACCTGGCCAGCAGCGCCCAGCTGCAAACCCGTGGCCTGATGTCTCAGGGCTTGATGGCCCAGAGCGTGGGCGGCGGCGGCGGCGTGGCGGGCAGCACCAGCGCTACCAGCGCCGATGCCGGCAACAGCAACACCAGCCTGGCCTTGGGCGGCAAGGCGGGGAGCGGCCAAGATGGCGGCATCGTCAAGGTCAACAGCGGTGGCAGCATCAGCACCAGCGGTTGGGGCGCGGATGGCCTGGTGGCGCAAAGCGTCGGGGGTGGCGGTGGTACTGGAGGCGCAGCGTCGAGCAGCGCATCGACAGGAACAGCTGCTGCGTCCCTCGCCCTGGGCGGCCAGGGCGGTGCATCCGGAAAAGGCGGCGATGTCGCGGTCACGCTGTTCTCTGGCAGCGTGAAGACCGAGGCCGAAGCGGCCCGCGCCCTCTTGGTGCAAAGCATTGGCGGCGGTGGCGGCAGTGGCGGCAGCGCCAGCAGCAACACGGGGGGCGACAACACCAAGTCGGTCAGCCTCGCGCTGGGTGGGCAAAGTGGCAGCAGTGGCGGCGGCCAGGGTGGCACGGTCAACGTCAGCACCAACGGCACGGTGACCCTGGCCACCCAGGGGCATTTCGCCGCCGCGGTGATGGCGCAGAGCATTGGCGGCGGCGGCGGTGTCGGCGGCAGCAGCCAAAGCAGCAGCAGCGCCAAGGGCAGCAGCTACAGCCTGGGGCTCAACCTCGGGGGCGCTGGCGGCGCCGGCGGCAACGGCGGTGCGGTGACGCTGGCTCTGCGTGATATCAACTCCAACATCAGCACGCAGGGCTTGGCCGCCTTCGGGGTCATGGCACAGAGCATTGGTGGCGGCGGCGGTGTCGGGGGCGCGGCCGCCTGGCAACAGTCCGGCAGCTTGGGCAGCGTCTCGATCAGCAGCCAGCTGGGCGGCAGCGGCGGAGATGGGGGCGATGGCGGCGGTATCTGGCTGCTGTCCGACCAGACCTTGAGCACCGCAGGACACCTGGCCGTGGGCCTGCTGGCCCAGAGCGTGGGCGGCGGCGGTGGCGTGGGTGCAGCGGCCACCTCGTCCAGCGAGGGCAGCGCCTTCAGCGGCAGCGTGAACCTCGGCGGCAGCGGCGGCAAAGGCGGCGCGGGCGGCACGGTGGAGCTGGCGCTGGGTCAGCGTGTCAGCACCTACGGCAACCTGGCGCATGCGGCGGTGGCGCAGAGCATTGGCGGCGGCGGCGGTCTCAACCTCAGCCGGGCCAGCGGCACGATCCTGGGGAACAGTCAGGCCAAGGCGGGCGCTCGCGTGCTGCTGTCCAGCAGCGCTGCGGTGGAGACCAGCGGCACGGGGGCCGCGGGCCTGGTGGCCCAGAGCATCGGCGGCGGCGGCGGCCTGTCAACCTCCTTCGGATCAGCCACCCTGGGTGGCGCGCCGGGCTTTGCCAACGGCGGCGTGGTGCGCCTGTGCAATGGGCTGGACAGCGCCGGTCAGTGCAGCGGCGATGTCGCACTGACGGGCAGTATCCGCACCCATGGCGCACTCGGCCACGGCCTGGTGGCCCAGAGCATTGGCGGCGGCGGCGGGATGGTGCTCAGCCCGGAGAACCCGCTGCAGACCACTTTGCGTAGCAGCGGTGCCATCGGCAGCGACGTGACCGTCTGGACCGCCCAGGCCATCAGCACACAAGGCCATGGGGCCGCCGGCCTGGTGGCACAGAGCATCGGGGCGGGCGGCGGCCTGGTCGGTGACCACTACTGGGCCACAGGCACGGTCACCCACAAGCTGAGCATGGCCAGCAGCACGGATGTGTCCACCGGCGCGGCGGTCAGCGTGGATGCACGCAAAGGCTCGCAGGCTTGGAGCACCAGCGGCATGAACGCGCCCGCACTCGTGGCGCAAAGCATTGGCGGTGGTGGCGGCTACTTTGCCCATACCAACCTGACCCAGGCCAGCCGGGTGGATCTGAGCTTCCAGCTCGGCGGCACCGATGGCAGCAGTGACGGCGGCACCGCCCGGGTGAATCTGGGCGCGCGAGCCATCAGCACCGGCGACGCAGGCAGCCTGGGTGTGCTGGCGCAAAGCGTGGCGGGCGGCGGCGGTGTGTTTTCCTGGGTGGCGCCGACCGTGGCGGCGCCCGGCAGTGCGGCCAGCACCAACGCCACCCTGAGCGGCCAACTGGGACAGACCGGCAGTGGCAGCCGCGCCTTCGATGCCAGCGTCAGCGGCAGCCCGTCGATCAGCACCAGCGGCCTGCACTCGGCCGGGCTGGTGGTGCAAAGCGTCTCCAATGGCGGCGGCGTGGCCCTGGCGGCGGGACGTTTGGGCCAGGGCTTCAGCGGCACCATGAACCTGGGCTCGACGGCCACTGGCAAGAACGATTGGAAGTTCAGCGGCCTCGTGACGGCCCAACTGGACGGCGGCAGCATCAGCACCCGGGGCGATATGGCGCCGGCCTTGGTGGCCCAAACGGTCAGCGGCGGTGGCGGTTTGAGCCTGGCGCTGGCCAGCGACGCCAAGCTGGGCGGCCGGCCCGGCAGCCCCGCCTACCCGGGCGAGGATCAGCGGTCCAAGCCGGCCGTGCTCGTGAACAACCGCGCAGCCATCAGCACCACAGGGGCCGGCTCGATCGGCATCGTCGCGCAGAGCGTGGGCAATGGCGGTGGCCTGGCCTATGCCTACAACAGCGCCACACTCGGCGCGGGCGGCAGCGGCGGCCATGGCGGCACGGTGGAGGTCAACAGCTACGCCCCCATCCGCACCTCGGGTGTGAACGCCTACGGCATCCTGGCCCAGAGCGTGGGAGGCGGTGGCGGCGCCGTGATCGGCGTGGGCAATGCCCTGAACGTGACCTACAACAAGGGCAGTGGAGACGCCGGGGCCGTGACCGTCAATGTGTTTGCGGACATCAGCACCAGCGGAAATGGCGCTCACGCCATCGTGGCGCAGTCGATCGCCGGCGGCGGCGGCATCGTCGCCAGCGGAACTCAGACCACCACCTACAAAGGCGGTTCCGGCAAGAGCGGCGATGTGAAGGTGAACTACGCCGCCGGTGTGAAGGTGACGGTCTCAGGCCGAGACGCACACGCCTTATGGGGCTCATCCTCGACCGACCCGGTTGTCGAGGTCGGCGAGGGTGCAAGCTTGGTGGGTGGCAGCGGCGTCGCCGCCATGTACTTCGAAGGCCCCATCAACGAGTTGCACAACCGGGGGCAAGTGGGCAGCGCCGACGGGCACGCCGGTCGCGCAGTGCAGACCACCGGAGGCGACATTGCCATCCACAACCATGGTGAGCTGCTGGGTGACCTGCACCTGACCGAGGGCGCGCGCAACGAGGTGCACAACCACAGCGGCGGCAAGATGCTGCACGGTGGCACGCTCAACCTCGGTGGCAGTGGCACGCTGCACAACCAGGGCACGATCATGCACGGCGGCGAGACCGGTGCTGCCACGCGCATCAACGGTCATCTGATTCAAGGGGAAGGCGGCACGCTGGCGCTGCGCATGGACCATGCCAGCGGGGTGGCCGATCAGTTGCACGTCACAGGCAACGCCACCCTCAAGGGCCGTTTGCAACCGGTCCTGCAGACCGCTCACGTGATCACGCCGGGCACGCACTCTCTGGGCACCATCTTCAGCGCGGGCGGGGGCCTGGACGCCAGCGCCTTGTCCGTGACCGACACGGCCATTCTGGACTTCCGCCTGCACCCCCAGGATGGCAAGCTGGGGTTCAGCGTGCATGCCGACTTCAGCCCCGAGGGCATGAACGAGGACGTGCAGCGCCTGGGCGACCTGCTGGCCTCCGCCCAGTCGGAGTCACGCGACAACTACCGCGAGCTGACCGCCCGCCTGGTGACCCTGTCAAGCCCTGAGGCGCTGCACCAGGTGTACTGGGACCTCAGCGGCGCCGGTGCCACCACGGTGGCGACGGTAGGCACTCGGCTGAGCACCCTGTTCGGGCGCCTGCTGACGGACCGCCTGGGCGCCCTGCCCGCCGCACCTTCATCGAGTCAGCTGACACGGCATGCCTGGGTCCAGGCCCTGGGTGAACGCCACAGCGCCAGCTACGACGGCGCAGGCAGCGCGGATGTCAAGGCCCACTTGGGCGGTCTGGCCTTCGGGCTTGAAACTTCGCTCGACGCCAACACGATGGTGGGCGCTGCGCTCGCGAGCAACCGCTCCAGCCTGGAGATGTCCCACGGCTACCAGGCGCGCGGGCCTGGCGTTCAGCTGGGCGCCTATGCGGTGCGCCAGGCGGACAGCCGCTGGGGCCAGCTGTACCTGACGGGATCGTTGACGCATTCACGCCAGACGCTGGATACCGAGCGACGCTTTGAACTGACAGGCGCACACCACCTGGCTCAGATGCGCACCCAGGCCTGGGGTGCGCGGATCGAGACCGGCCTGCGCATCAATCCTCCAGGATGGCGCATCGCCCCCTTCGCGGCCTTGCAACTGCAGCATTTCACGATCCACGCGCACGACGAGGAGGCCTCGGCCCAGCCTCACCTGGCCCTGAGCTACCAGCGCAGCGCATTCACCCAGCTGCGCAGCGAGTTGGGCACGGCGGTGGAGGGCCGCATGATGCTGCCCAGCGGCGCCTCGCTCCAGCTGAAGGGACGCGTGGGTTGGGCTCACGAGACCTGGAGTGAGCACCGCATGTTTGCCGCATTCAAAACCCTCAACGGACGAGCTTTCAGCGTCAACGGCCTGATGCCCACGCCCGACCTGGCCATCCTGTCCGGCCAGGCCGAGCTGCGCCTGAGCCCATCGCTGGCCGTGGAGTTCAACCTGCAGGCTGAGTACGGCCGGGACACCCGCACGCGGGCGGGTGGTGTTGCGCTGCGCTACAGCTGGTAAAGAAAGCTGGTCAGGAAACTGCCCCTGCGCGCTCTGGTGCCGCAGGGGCCCGCAGCAGGGCCTGGGCAATCTGAATCCGACAGACCAGGTCAAAACGCCAGTCATCGGGCAGGCGACGATGCCGACAGGCGATTGACCATGTCCTGGGGTTCGGCATCGCCGGTGCCAGCAAGCTGACGCAGCGGGTCCATCACGCCCCTGGGTGCCTGGGTCTGAGCTTCAAACTGGAGGCCTCGGACATCACCGGTCCGATGGGCCGCGTTCAGCGTTGCAGCAGGCAGCCTGTCCTGCGCGGCAGAGTCCCCAAGGCATCCCATCGAATCGGTTTGCGGGAACTTCTTGCTTCAGAGTTCGCCAGCAACAGGCGCAGGTCTTCGCTCAACAAGCCCCGTGGATCACCGCATGCCAGCATCGCCTCGTGAGCCTCACGCGCCTGTACTTTGGCATTGACGCGGGCCGATGCGACGCTGCGGCAGAGGGAACAGACACTGAAGGCGGCCTCAAGACAACTGACATCATCCCTGGCCTCATTGCGACTCATGTGCGGCCATCGCCCGGCGCGTGCTTCATGGCGCGGACCGTGCGGACGTACCTAACGGGCCGGTTTGCGTCAGCAAGCCGTTCTCGAGGTTCTTCGCCCTGGCAGGGATCGGCAGTCGGTGGGCCATGGAAACTCTTGCTCGCCAGAGCGAGCGGGCCGTGATCCGACCTGGCAGCCCCACGCCCCGCATAATTGCGGCCCGCAGTCTCTGCACTACTTTCATGGGCGCCCGGTTGTGGGTACTTTTTTGGAAACCTCGTCAAGAACACCTATGTGTACCGTTCGGGCTCGGAAATGGGATGTCGCAAATCGTCACGCCACCTTTCGGTCTTTGCTCGCGACACCTCAGACGCTGGGCCGGCGTGACCGCAAGTCCTGCCCGTGCGACCAGCGCAAGCTCGACGTTTTCCTGGGCCTGCCCTTCAAAATCACCAGCAACGCCTTGCTGACCCAGATGCAGGCGCCGCAGTGCGACCTCGACGATTTCGCCTGGACCGGCGGCGATCGCCCTGTCTACAACAGCCGTATTGACCAGATGCGTACCCAGTTTGGCCGCGAGTCGCGCGCCTACCCGCAGACGAAGATCCGCCGCCGGCCGGATTCCATCTTCAGCGATGAGTTGGAGGACTTTCAGCTGCTGGGCTACGCCCCTCACCCGGCCACCAAGGCCATGGAGGCCGTATGAGCGAGCAGCGCACACCCGCCATTTCCACACGACCCCGGGTCGTGCTGGTCGCCGCCCTGGGCCGCGGTCGAGAGATCGGCCGCGACAACGGCTTGCTCTGGCACTTGCCTGAAGACATGGCTCATTTCAAGGCCTTGACTCAAGGACAGCCGGTGCTGATGGGTCGCAAGACCTGGGACTCCCTCCCTGAGCGTTTTCGGCCCCTGCCGGGTCGGCGCAACATGGTTCTGTCACGGCAGCCGGGTCTGATGTTGGCCGGGGCCGAGGTATTTGCTGATGTTCCGAGTGCCTTGCGGGCCTGTGACGGCCTGCCCCAGGTCTGCGTGATCGGCGGCGCGCAGATCTACGCAGAAGCATTGGCCCATGCCGATGTGCTGGAACTGACCGAGGTGGCCGCCGATTTTGCCGATGCCGACAGCTGGTTTCCGGCCTGGCCCGCGGCCGAGTTTGCGGAGACTGGGCGGCAGACGCTGCACAGCGAGAAAAATGGCTGGCGCTTCGACTTTGTGCGTTACGAGCGCCGCGCCCAGCCTTGAAACAGAACGATTGGATAGCGAGAGAGGACTGAAGCCACCATGTCTGGACACGGATTCCATGTGCACGGCCCGCACGACCACGAGATTGAACATGCTGCCCATGCCGACCCCAAGGGCCTGGCCGGTCAGTTGGCGGTGATCACGGCTGTCCTGGCCACTGTGGGCGCGATGTTCTCTTATATGGGCGGGGCCACACAGGCCAATGCCGGTCTGTACAAGAACGATGCCGCCATCAAGAAGACCGAAGCGGCCAACCAATGGGCGCTCTACCAATCCAAGAGCAACAAGCAAAACATGGCCGAACTGGCCTTGGCCCTGGTGCCCGAGGACAAGAAAGCCGGCTACCAAAAGGAAGTCGAACGCTACAAGGAAGAGAAAAGCGGCATCCGAGAAAAGGCCGAAGCGCTGGACAAGGAGTCTCAGGCTTTTGACGAAAAGAGCGCCGAGCAGATGCATTTGCACCACCGTTGGGCACAGGCCACCACCGCTTTGCAGGTTTCGATTGCCTTGGCCGCCATCGCCTTGCTGACGAAAAAGCGCTGGATGGAATGGGCCACGGTCGGCCTCGGCCTGCTGGGTTTTGGCCTGGGCGGCATGGCCGCGCTGCATCTGTAATATTTCAGTTTTCAGTCAAGGCCCGCGATTTTCACCGGCTCCCGCTGGCTTTTTCGCGCGTTTTGGCGTCCACTGCCTGGGCCGCTTGGGCCAGAAGGCAGTGACATATGACAGTCGCCGCCTTGTCACATGACAGGCGGCGATTTTCATTTGTGACGCCGGATGTCAAATTCCGTCATATCTCTGTCACGACCGCTGTTTAGCATCCGGGCTGCTTCAAGACAAAGCACACCCCTTCTAATCACTGGAGTTGACGAATGACCCCTTCTCGCCTTGCCGCTGCCCTGCAAATCGCAGGCTTGATGTTTGTCGCAACCTCCGCCACAGCCCAGGCTGTCAAGGTGGATCCGGCACTGCCCGCATATCAAAAGGCATCCGGCGTCTCCGGCAACTTCACCAGCGTGGGCTCTGACACGCTGAACAATCTGATGACGCTGTGGGCCGAGGAGTTCAAGCGCCTCTACCCCAACGTCAACATCCAGATCCAGGGCGCGGGTTCGTCCACCGCGCCGCCGTCCCTGACCGAAGGCGCCGCCAACTTCGGCCCGATGAGCCGTCTGATGACTGCCCGTGAAGTCGAAGGCTTCGAAAAGAAGCACGGCTACAAGCCCACCGCCGTCGGCGTGGCCATTGATGCCCTGGCTGTGTACGTCAACAAGGACAACCCGATCAAGGGCCTGACCATCACCGACCTGGACGCCATCCTGTCGGTCAGCCGCAAGTGCGGCGGCGCGTCTGACTTCACCAAGTGGGGCCAAGTCGGCCTGACTGGCGAATGGGCCAGCCGCGACATCGCCATGTACGGCCGCAACTCGGTCTCGGGCACCTACGGTTTCTTCAAGGACGTGGGCCTGTGCAAGGGCGACTTCAAGCGCAATGTGGCCGAGCAGCCGGGTTCGGCTTCGGTGGTGCAGAGCGTGTCCACCCAGATCAATGCCCTGGGCTACTCGGGCATTGGCTACAAGACCTCGGGCGTGCGCGCCCTGCCGCTGTCGAAGAAGGCCGGTGAGCCCTTCGTCGAACCCGATGCCAAGCACGCCATCGACGGCACCTACCCGCTGGCCCGCGTGTTGTACGTCTACGTGAACAAGAAGCCCAACCAGCCGCTGAACCCGCTGGAGCGCGAGTTCTTCAAGATGGTGCTGTCCAAGCAAGGTCAGGAAGTGACCATCAAGGACGGCTTCGTGCCGGTGCCCGCCGCCATGGCCACCCGCTTCCTGGCTGAGATCAGCAAGTAAGAAGCAAGCCAGCGGATGTCGCGGCTGCCGCCCAGCCCTCTTGGCGCAGCGGCAGCCCGACCTCAAGCTGCAAAGGAACCCAAGCAATGAAGACGACTGCACTGAACTCGGCCCTGCTCGTGGCCGTCCTGGGTTTGAGCGCTTGCGCCAACACCCAGCCTGTGGCCGCTCCGGCTGCCGCGCCGGCACCCGCTCCGGTGGTGGCCGCTGCGCCGGCACCGGCTCCGGTGGCTGCCCCGGTCGCTGCGCCGGCGCTTGAACTGATCAAGGAGTTGTATGTGGTGCTGCCCGAGTCGGGCCGTGTCCATGCCTTCGGTGATCTGAAGAACTACCAGGATTTCCTGAACCACGGCGAAGTGACCCTGACCCGCACCAAGATTGGTGAAGGCCCAGGCGGCGCGACCCTGGTGTTCGGCATCACTGGCGACGATGTCAAGGGCAACCGCCCCAGCCTCGGCGAAAAGGCCTTGAGCGGCCAGTTCGGCGGCGCGCCCGAGTTCTACGGCGAAGTGCTCAAGGGCAATCGCTTCTACGTGTTCGGCGACCTGAAGGACATGAAGGACTTCCTGGCCTTCGGCGAAGTGCCTTACAGCTTCACCGAGATCGGCAGCGGCCCCAAGGGCGAGACCCTGGTCTATGTGATGAACAAGGACAGCGTCAAGGGTGGCAAGCCGATGAACCGGGTGGAGCGTTTCAAGTCTCTGCGCGTGGCGCAAAAGTCCTGAATACAAAACCTGGCTCTGTCCTTACTTTGAGCCTCTGAGAGAAAAAGGGTGAGCAGGCCAGTCCTGCCCACCCTTGACCACCATCAGCGCGGAACTTTTCCAAGCCATGAATACTGCCAGTCCCACCCAAACGGCCATCAGCGTCGACCGAGCCATGAGCCGGCGCCTGCTGACCGACAAGCTGTTCGAGAAGTTGATGACCGTCGGCGGCCTCAGCGTCATCGTCGCCGTGTCGGCCATCTTCGTCTATCTGGTCAGCGTGGTGGTGCCGCTGTTCATGCCGCCTGGCATAGATCACCGCGCCCAGTTCGCCACCCCGGGCGGCAACGCTCAAGCCACCCTCACCCTGACGGGTGAGGAACAGCGCGAGATCGGCTCGCGCGTGGGCGCAGGTGGCGCCATCACCTTCTTCAAGTTCGCCTCGGGCGAGACCATCGGCCAGGTGCAAGTGCCCGTGCCGGAGGGTGTGCGCATCACCAGCGCCGAGACCGGCGAGCGCCGCAGCTTCTCACAGGCCTTCGGTCTGTCGGATGGCCGCGTGCTGCTGGTCAAGCAAAGTTTCTCGGTCAGCTTCCCCAACAACAAGCGCGTGATCACGCCCGCCCTGGCCTACCCGGTCGGCGAAGCACCGCTGGCCCTGGACCCGCAAGGCCGCGCCATCCAGCTGATCGGCATGCAGCAGTCGGACGATGGCTCGACCATCGCCGCCGTCACGGAAGACGGACGCCTGCTGCTCTCCGCCGTGAACATCAGCAACAATGCGATGACGGGCGAGACCAAGAGCGAGGTACAGAGCTCCGAAATCGCCAACCCGCCCGCCGGCATTCGCCAGTTGGTGGTGGAAGCCAAGCAACGCGAGCTCTATGTGTTGCACGGCGACGCCAAGCTGGCGCGCTACAACATCAGCGACAAGAGCAATCCCAAACTGCTGGAAACCGTGGACTTGGCCAAGGGCCAGAAGGTCACGGCCCTGACCATGCTCAGCGGTGGCTACTCGCTGATCGTCGGCACCGACAAGGGTGAGCTGAGCCAGTGGTTCCTGGTGCGCACCGAAGGCGCCAACTTCAGCATGACCCGAATCCGTGACTTCAAGCCCATGCCGGCTGCGGTCACGGCCCTGGCGCCGGAGTTCTTCCGCAAGGGCTTCATCGTCGGCGATGCCGCCGGCAATCTGGGCAGCTATTTCGCCACCTCGCAACGCCTGCTCTTCGTCGAGAAACTCAGCGACAAGCCGCTGACCGTGCTCGGCGTGCCGCCGCGCGGCAACGGCTATCTGGCGCAGGATGAGGCCGGCCGCGTCTACACCGCCGCCGTCGACAACCACTACCCGGAAGTCTCCTTCAGCAGCCTGTGGAGCAAGGTCTGGTACGAGAGCTATGAAGAGCCTGACTACGTCTGGCAAAGCTCGGCCTCGAACGCTGACTTCGAACCCAAGTTCAGCCTGGCCCCGCTGACCTACGGCACCATCAAGGCCGCCACCTACGCCATGCTGGTGGCGATGCCGCTGGCCATTCTGGGCGCCATCTTCACCGCCTATTTCATGACCCAGCGCATGCGCGAAATCGTCAAGCCCTCGATCGAGGTCATGGCCGCGCTGCCCACTGTGGTGCTGGGCTTCCTGGCCGGGCTGTGGCTGGCTCCGCTGGTGGAGAACAACCTCGCCGGCGTCTTGATGAGTTTGCTGCTGCTGCCGGCGGCCATGGTGCTTGCATCCTTTGTCTGGCACCTGATGCCCCGCAGCCTGGTCGAACGTGTCGGCCTGGGCTGGGAAGCCGCCCTGCTGATGCCCATTGTCGCCCTGGCCATTTGGGGTTTCTTCCAGCTGGGCCACCCGATCGAGGCCGCCTTCTTCGGTGGTGACCTGCCGCACTGGTTGTCCAACACGGCCGGCATCAGCTTCGAGCAGCGCAACTCGCTGGTGGTGGGCATTGCCATGGGCTTCGCCGTCACCCCGACCATCTTCTCGATCGCCGAAGACGCGATCTTCAGCGTGCCCAAGTCGCTGACCTCGGGTTCGCTGGCCCTGGGTGCCACGCCCTGGCAGACCATGATGGGCGTGGTGCTGCTGACCGCCAGCCCTGGCATCTTCTCGGCCGTGATGATCGGCCTGGGCCGTGCGGTCGGTGAAACCATGATCGTGCTGATGGCCACCGGCAACACCGCCGTGATGGACTTCAGCATGTTCTCGGGCTTCCGCACCCTGTCCGCCAATATCGGCGTCGAAATGCCCGAGGCCGGCGTTGGTGAAACCCATTACCGCCTGCTCTTCCTGTCCGCCCTGGTGTTGTTCGCCTTCACCTTCCTCGTCAACACCCTCGCCGAGCTGATTCGTCAGCGCCTGCGCGAGAAGTACAGCACCATCTGACGGAGCACGATCAATCATGAAAGACTGGTTCAAAAGCGGCTCGCCCTGGATCTGGCTCACCGCCGGTGCCGTGGCAGTGTCCGTGCTGGCTGTGGCCGGCGTGATGGCCCTGACGGCCCTGCGTGGCCTCGGCCACTTCTGGCCCAAGGCGGTCATCGAGACCACCTACAAGGAACGTGACGGCTCCACCATCGGCCTGATCGGCGAAATCCGTGAACGCGAAGAGGTGTCTGTGCGCCGCCTGCGCGAAGCGGGCTTCGTGATCCCGGGTGATGACACCTTCACCGACCGCGTGCTCATCAAGATGGGCAACCGCGATGTGTCGGGTGTGGATTTCCGCTGGTTCCCTCTGCCCTTGCTGGGCGAACAGACCAAGCCGCACGACGTCATCACCGTCGAGCGTCGCGAGTGGGGCAATTTCTACGGTCATCTGGTGGCCGTCAAGCAAGAAGGTCAACTGATTGCCAGCGGCGAAGCCGCCTGGGCGCCGCTGCAAGAACGCACCGCCCGTGCCCAGGACCTGTTCAAGCAGATCCACAAGCTCGAGAAGCAAGAGATTGGCAAAGTCAACTACGAGCTCGAGCGCCTGCGCCTGAGCGAACGCCGCCTGCAACTGGAAGACCACCTGGACGATGCCGCCAAGGCCAGTCTGGCTGCCAAGCGCGAAGCCCTGAACAAGGAGTTCGGCGCCCTGCAGGAAAAGACCGACGCCTTGCGCAAGCAACTGGCCCGCGACAGTTTTGTCGCCCGCGTGGCCGACGGCCGCGAAGTGGAAGTGCCCCTGGCCCAGGTGGCCGATGTCTACCGCGCCAACACCATGGGCCTGTTCGACAAGATCAGCCACTACGCCAAGAAGCTGGGCGAGTTCATCTGGGACGACCCGCGTGAAGCCAACACCGAAGGCGGCATCTTCCCCGCCATTTTCGGCACGGTGATGATGGTGCTGCTGATGGCCGTGATCGTGACGCCGCTGGGCATCATGGCTGGCATCTATATGCGCGAGTACGCCAAGCAAGGCACCCTGATCCGCATCATCCGCATCTCGGTGAACAACCTGGCCGGCGTGCCCTCCATCGTCTACGGCGTGTTTGGCCTGGGCTTCTTCGTCTACTTCCTGGGCGGCAACATCGACCGCCTGTTCTTCCCCGAAGCCCTGCCCGGCCCGACTTTCGGCAGCCCCGGCATCCTGTGGTCGGCCCTGACCCTGGCCCTGCTGACCCTGCCGGTGGTGATCGTGGCCACCGAAGAAGGCCTGGCCCGCGTGCCCCGCTCGGTGCGCGAAGGCAGCCTGGCCCTGGGTGCAACCAAGGCCGAGACCCTGTGGCGCACCGTGCTGCCCATTGCCAGCCCGGCCATGATGACCGGCCTGATCCTGGCCGTGGCTCGCGCGGCTGGCGAAGTGGCGCCGCTGATGCTGGTGGGCGTGGTCAAGCTGGCGCCGGCACTGCCGCTCGATGGCTTCTTCCCCTTCCTGCACCTGGAGCGCAAGTTCATGCACCTGGGCTTCCACATCTATGACGTGGGATTCCAAAGCCCCAATGTCGAAGCTGCACGGCCCCTGGTCTACGCGACCGCCATGCTGCTGGTGGTGGTCATCATCGGCTTGAACCTGACCGCCATTCGCATGCGCAACCGTCTGCGCGAAAAATTCAAAGAGCTGGACTCGGTCTGATGCCCTGATTGCATCGCCCTGCCCCACACTCTGCCCCACACTATTGATCTGGAGAGACTTTCATGAGCTCCCTCACCCAAACCGCCGAACTGCCCAAGCTGAAGATCGCCACCGCCGTGCCTGAGTCGGCCGTGCCGCTCAAGCCGCTGGAAGAACTGGACGTGGCCCTGGCGGTCAAGAACCTGAACCTGTTCTACGGTGCCAAGCAGGCCTTGCACAACGTCTCGCTGAACATTCCGCGCGGCCATGTGGTTGCCTTCATTGGCCCCAGCGGCTGTGGCAAGTCCACCCTGCTGCGCTGCTTCAACCGCATGAACGATCTGGTGGATGGCTGCCGTATCGAAGGCGAGGTGCAGCTGGACCAGAAGAACATCTTCGACCGCAGCGTCAACGTGGCCCAGCTGCGTCGTCGGGTCGGCATGGTGTTCCAGAAGCCCAACCCCTTCCCCAAATCCATCTACGAAAACGTGGCCTACGGCCTGCGCCTGCTGGGTGTCAAGGACCGTGCCCAGCTGGATGAAACGGTGGAGCGCTCGCTGCGCCAGGCCGCGCTGTGGAATGAAGTCAAGGACCGCCTGGACAGCAGCGGCCTGAGCCTCTCCGGCGGTCAGCAACAACGTCTGGTGATTGCCCGCGCCATTGCCCTGGAGCCCGAAGTGCTGCTGCTGGACGAGCCCTGCTCGGCCCTGGACCCGATCGCCACCGCCAAGATCGAAGAGCTGCTGCAAGAGCTCAAGACCAAGTACACCATCGTCATCGTGACCCACAGCATGCAACAGGCCGCTCGTGTCTCCGACTTCGTGGCCTATATGTACCTGGGTGAGCTGGTCGAGTACGGTGCCACGCGCGAGGTTTTCATGAAGCCCAAGCGCAAGGAAACCGAAGACTACATCACCGGCCGCTTCGGTTGAGCCCACGGGCGGCACGGCCGCCTCTCAGCGCAAGCTGCTCGTTAGACTGCAACGATTGATTCAAATTCGCAAAGGGTAGAAGTCATGGGTGACAAACATCTGTCGAGCCAGTTCGATCTGGAATTGAGCGGTATCTCGACCCGCGTTCTGGAAATGGGCGGCCTGGTGGAATCGCAGGTGGAACTGGCTGTCTCGGCCCTGACCTCCTTCGACGGTGACATTGCCTCGCGCGTGCTGGTCGCTGAAGAGCGCGTCAACCAGATGGAGGTCGAGATCGACCACGACCTCTCCGCCATCATCGCCCTGCGCCAGCCCACCGCCCGCGATCTGCGACTCTTGATCGCCATCTCCAAGACCATCGGCAACCTCGAGCGCGTCGGCGATGAAGCCGCACGCATCGCCCGCACCGTGCACCGCCTGATCAACTCGGGCGTGTTCAGCCGCCTGCGACTGCCGGTCAGCGACATCTCCTTCGAGGCCGAGCTGGCCACGGCCTCGCTGCGCAAGGCGCTGGACGCCTTCGCCCGCCTGGACACCGTGCAAGCGCTGGAAGTGATCAAGCAGGACAACCAGATCGACCAGGAATTCGACGGCCTGATGCGCAAGCTCATCACCTACATGATGGAAGACCCGCGCACCATCTCGGCCTCCATCGATCTGGTGTTCGTGGCCAAGGCGATCGAGCGTGTGGGTGACCACGCCAAGAACCTGGCCGAACAGATCATCTACATCGTCAAGGGCACGGACATCCGCCACAACCCCATGGACACCGTGGAATCCGTGGCCCTCAAAGACTGATCAACCTCATTCGAAAAGAAGAAGCACAGCATGTCGAGGATTCTTGTTGTCGAAGACGAGTCGGCGATTGCCGAACTTATCTCCATCAATCTGCGCCACTCCGGTTTCGAAGTGACCCTGGCCAGCAGCGCAGACCAAGCACAGTACGAGGTCGACCGGGTGCTGCCCGATCTGGTGGTGCTGGACTGGATGCTGCCCGGCCAGAGCGGTCTGGCCCTGGCCCGCCAATGGCGCGGCCAGCAACGCACCAAGGACCTGCCCATCATCATGCTGACGGCCCGTGCCGAAGAGACCGACAAGGTCTCGGGCCTGGACGCCGGGGCCGATGACTACCTGACCAAACCGTTTTCCACCAACGAGCTGCTGGCCCGCATCCGCGCGGTGCTGCGCCGCAAGGCGCCCGAGGCGCTGGATTCCGTGGTGACGATTGGCGGGCTGAGCCTGGACCCCGGCACCCGCCGGGTCAGCCGCGAAGGTGCCGAGGTCAAGCTGGGCCCTACCGAGTTCCGTCTGCTGCACTTCTTCATGAGCCACCCCGAGCGCGTGCACAGCCGCTCGCAGCTGCTGGACCGGGTCTGGGGCGACCATGTCTTCATCGAAGAGCGCACCGTGGACGTGCACGTCAAGCGCCTGCGCGAAGCGCTGGAGCGCGTGCAATGTGCGCGCATGATCGAGACCGTGCGCGGCGCCGGCTACCGCCTGTCGCAGCAAGCCCAGCCCCTGTCGGCCTGATGACGCCGCCCTCGCCCGGAAAGCGCCCTTCATGACGGTGATCGGTTTTCTCCCCCGCCTGGCTTTGGTGGGTTTGATCGTGTTTGCCGGTGATCTGGCCGGGCGCGGCATCGGCACGCTGACGGGCTACCCCCAGCTCAGCGAATGGCTGGGCGTGGTCAGCGCCATCGTCGCGCTGCTGCTGATCGACACCTTGCGCATCCGTCGCCTGATGCAGTGGCTGCGCGAAAAGCAGCCCGGCGATGCGCCGCGCAGCAGCGGCTACTGGGGCGACCTCGCCTATCTGATCGAGCGCGCCTTGCGCAAGCGCGACCGGGCCATCGCCCACGAACGCCTGCAGCTGCAGCAGTTCCTGTCGGCCATCGAGGCCTCGCCCAACGGCGTGCTGATGCTCGATGCCCACGACCATGTCACCTGGTGCAACCGTGTCGCGGCCGACCATTTCGCGCTCGATCCGCAGCGCGATCTGCAGCAGCGCATCACCAACCTGGTCCGCTATCCCAGCTTCGTCAGCTACTTGCAGGCCGGCCGGTTCAACGAGCCCCTGCTGCTGACCAGCTCGCGCGGTTCGGGCACGCTGTCGGTGATCGTGCGCCCCTACGGTGATGGCCTGCGCCTGGTGCTGAGCCAGGACGTGACCGAGCGTGAACGCGCCGAAGCCATGCGCCGTGATTTCGTGGCCAATGTCTCGCACGAGATTCGCACGCCCCTGACGGTGCTCAGCGGCTTCATCGAAACCATGAGCTCCCTGCCCCTGAGCGAGCCCGAACGCCGCCGGGTGCTGACCCTGATGGGCCAGCAGACCGAGCGCATGCTGAGCCTGGTCAGCGACCTGCTGACCCTGGCGCAGCTGGAAGGCAGCCCCCGCCCCGGCTCGGACCGCTGGATCGGCCTGGGTCCTCTGTTCCTGCGCCTGGGCACCGATGCCAAGGCCCTGTCCAACGGCCGCCATCAGCTCAAGATCGGCGAAGTCGGCGCGCTGGAGCTGGCGGGCGTCGAGACCGAGCTGATCAGCGCCATCAGCAATCTGCTCAGCAATGCCGTGCGCTACACCCCCGAAGGCGGCGAGATCGAATTGAACTGGCGCCTGGCCGCCGACGGCCACGGCGAAATCTCGGTCACCGACACCGGCCCCGGCATCGCACGTGAACACCTGCCGCGACTGACCGAGCGCTTCTACCGCGTCGACGGCAGCCGCAACCGCGAAACCGGCGGCACCGGCCTGGGCCTGTCCATCGTCAAACATGTGATGCAGCGCCACGGTGGCGAGTTGCAGGTGCAGAGCGAAGTGGGCCAGGGCAGCCGCTTCACCCTGTTGCTGCCTCCCACCCGCGTGCGCCAGGCGGCGCCCTGATTTCGCGCAGGCTTCCCAGCGCTGCATCCTCACCAGGGCCGGCCAGGCGTTAAGCTGCCGGCCCTGCGTCATTTCGGACGCATTCGACCATTTGCTTGATGTACGCGACCTGCACCGGAGCCCGCCCCATGAAATTTGCCACCTGGAATGTCAACTCCCTGGCCGTTCGCCTGCCCCAGGTGCTGGACTGGCTGGCGGCCAACCCGGTCGATGGCCTGGTGCTGCAGGAAACAAAACTGACCGACGACAAGTTCCCACAAGCGGACTTCGAGGCCGCGGGTTGGCAGGTGCAGTTCTTCGGTCAGAAGACCTACAACGGCGTGGCCTTGATCAGCCGCAGTCCGGCCACCGATGTGGTGAAGAACATCCCCGGTTTCGAAGACCCCCAGGCGCGCGTGATCACCGGCACCGTCGACGGCGTGCGCTGCATCGGCGCCTATTTCCCCAACGGCCAGGCTCCCGACAGCGACAAGTTCGTTTACAAGATGGCCTGGCTGGATGCCTTGCGCAGCTTTGTCGCGGCAGAGCTTCAAACCCACCCGAACCTGCTCCTGATGGGCGACTTCAACATCGCACCGGACGACCGTGATGTCTACGACCCGGTGGCCTGGGCCGGCCAGATCCACTGCACGCCGCAGGAACGGGCGCATTTCCAGGCCCTGATCGAGCTGCCGCTCTGCGACACCTTCCGCCTCTTCGAGCAAGCACCCAAGAGCTGGAGTTGGTGGGATTACCGCAACCTGGCTTTCCGCAAAAACCAAGGCCTGCGCATCGACCACATCCTGGCCAGCGCCGCCCTGCAGCCCAGGGTCAAGTCTTGCGTCATCGATCGCGCCCCGCGCAAGAACGAACGCCCCAGCGACCACGCGCCGGTCTGGGTGGAACTGGGCTGAAAGCCCGCCGCGGCCTGCAGCCGCAGCGCCGCGCACGGGGGCTGGTCATGAAGCGCCCGGGCGCGTGATACTGCGCCCAGCAGACGCGGATGCGGCCGGGACCACCGGCGGCCACGGGCGATCTGCGCCGCGAGGACGCTGCCCATGCGAAGCAATCTTCCCGTCAGCCAGCAGGAATTCCCCTTCCCCAGCGGGCGCACGCTGGTGTCCACCACCGATCTCAAGGGGCGCATCCTGCACTGCAATGCGGCCTTCATTCAGGTCAGCGGCTACAGCGCGGACGAGTTGCTGGGCCAGCCCCACAACCTGATTCGTCACCCGGACATGCCCGAGGAGGCCTTTCGCGACCTCTGGGACACCGTGGCACGCGGCCTGCCCTGGTCCGGCGTGGTCAAGAACCGCCGCAAGAATGGCGACCACTACTGGGTGCTGGCCAATGTCACACCGCTGAGCGAGAACGGCAGGCCGGTGGCCTACCTGTCGGTGCGCACCCAGCCCAGCCGCGAGCAGGTGCAGGCGGCAGAGGCGCTCTACGCCACCATGCGCGGTGAAGCGGCGAAAGGCGCTTTGCTGCATGTGCTGCACGAGGGTCAGGTCTTGCGCCGGGACTGGCGCAGCCGCTGGCTGCGCGCACTGCGGCCCGGCCCCTGGTTGCCCACAGGCCTGATCGTGCTGCTGGTGGCGGGCCTGAGCATGGCTGTGGGGCGCTGGGGCGTGGCGCCAGCCAGCCCCTGGTTTGTGCCCCAGGTGCTGCTCTTGGCCGCCCTGGCGTTGGGTCTCGCCCGCGCCTGCGTGAATCGCGATCGCGCGGGCCTTCAGCGCCTGCTGGCCTATGCCCATCAGCTCTCCGCGGGCGACCTCAGCCAGGCACTCAAGCCTCAGGCGAGTCTGAGTTCGGGCAGCGATCTGCAGGCGCTGGAAACCGCGCTGAACCAGCTGCGCGTCAATTTGCGCGCCTTGGTGGCCGACACACTCGATGAGCTGCAGGACATGAACCGTCTGAGCCGCGAGATCGCCCAGGGCAATGCCGATCTGGCCCAGCGCACCGGGGCTCAGGCCGCCAGCCTCGAGCAAACTGCCGCCGCCATGGAGGAAATCACCGGCACGGTGCGCAGCAGCACCGACAGCGCCCACCAGGCTTCGTCGGTGGCCGAGGAACTGAGTCGGGTCAGCAGCCAGAGCGGCGACGTCGTCCACCATGTCACCGACACCATGGGCGGCATTGCCGGCGCCTCTCGGCGCATCGGTGAAATCATCCAGGTGATCGACTCCATTGCCTTTCAGACCAACATCCTGGCACTCAACGCCGCCGTCGAATCGGCCCGCGCCGGGGAACATGGGCGAGGTTTCGCCGTGGTGGCCAGCGAAGTGCGTGCTCTGGCCCAACGCAGCCAGCAGGCTGCAGCTGAGATCCGCCAGCTGATTCACGATTCAGCCGAAAAGGTCGAGGCCGGAGAACGCCAAACGCGCAGCGCCCAGGACAGCATCGAACAGACCCTGCAGTCGGTGCAGCACTTCACGCGCCTGATCGGCCAGATCCACCTGGGTGCCGATGAGCAACTGCGCGGCATCTCGCAGATCAACCAGGCGATCAGCCATCTGGACGGCATCACGCAGCAAAACTCGGCCCTGGTGGAGCAGCTGGCACGTGCGGCCAGCGTCTTGCAGGCCCAGGTCGGCGAGGTGCAGGCCGCGGTGCAGATATTCCGCCTGCAACATGGCGCAGCGCGCGAGCTGCCCGATGCGGTGGCATTGCGCCGCGCCGCGCGTCAGCCTTAACAGGCTTGAGCCCTCGCCTGCGCGAAAAGCTGGGCAATTGCGGTCCACCAGTCCCGCTTCGCGGGTACCCAAGCGCCCAGGCTTCCGATATAAGCAAATCTGCATGTGCGCTTGACGGATTCGGGCTCGCACGCAGCCCGCGAGCGTGACAAACATCGCAGACCTAACTAGATACCAGTCTGTAAAATTGGTATCTAGTTGGTTTTAATGTTGTGTGCACAGGCCGAAGCGAATTCGCGGCCGTTTTTGGCCTGTTTGTCCAGCGCTTGCGAGGAATGATCTTGAACACTGCTCCTGCTGTTGCCCCCAAGTCCTCGACGGCCGCGGCCCCGGCCTATCGCCGCGCGCGGCCCACTGCGGCACAGACCGGTTTCACTCTGGTCGAGTTGATGATTGCCGTGGTCGTGCTGGGCATCCTGGCCGCCATCGCCATCCCCTCCTACACCAGCTATGTCAACAAAAGCCGCGCCAAGAGCGGCAGCGCCGACCTCGCCGCCCTGGCGCTGAACATGGAGAACCGCTATCAGCTGCAGCTGAGCTATCCGGTCAATGCTGCCGGCACGGTGGCCACCACCACCATGTTCCCCGCCTGGGCCCCCACGCAATCGGCCTACTTCAACTACACCCTGGTCAGTACGGCCACCAGCTACACCCTGACCGCCACCGGCAAGGGCAGTCTGGCCAGCTGTGTGCTGACCCTGAACAACAGCAACACGCGCACCGCCACCAATGCCTGTGGCTTCACGACATGGTGATCCGCGCATCGTTGGGCACGAGGCAATGCGGGGTGTCGCTGATCGAAATGATGGTGACCATTGCCATCATGATGCTGCTGGCCCTGGCCGTCGCGCCGTTCTCGGCCTCCTGGGGCGCCCAGGCCTATATGCGCCAGAGCCAGACCTTGCTGATGCAGGGCATGAGCCAGCTCAAGGCCCTGGCGCTGCGCAATCCGAGCGCCAGCAGCGCCGGCGCCTCGGCGGTGATGATCAGCATTCCCGGCAAGCTCTGCGTCGCCAGCGGCGTGCCTGCCGCACTGAACTGCACGGCCGCGGCCTGGACCTCCAACCCGCCAGCCAGCATCCAGGTCAACGGCGCTGACAGCCAGTGCGTGGCGCTGGACAGCGCAGGCATGCCGATCGCGGCCACGGTGGCCGGCACCGTGTGCGGCACCGCCCTGAGTTTTCGCGTCAGCCGCGGCTCTGAAGCCCCGCTCGATGGCACGCTCAACTGAGATGACGGCACCCATGACAGAGACCTCTCCCACCGTCTCTCACGCCTGCGTACCGGGCAGATCCGCTCGCCGGCGCGGCGAGCGCGGCGATGCCTTGATCGAGTCCTTGATCGCCATGGTGTTGCTGGGCGTGATCGGCCTGGGCCTGGTCTACGCCGTCAGCCGCGCCATGGTCGCGCAGAAGTACCAAAAGGGACAAAGCCTGGCCATCCAGAGCATCCGCGCCGATCTGCAAGGCGCAGGTGTGGCCAATGGCTGCCCGGCCACCGGCGCAAGCACCAGCAGCAGCAACCTCAGCCTCGGCGGAAGCCTGCAGGTTTCGGGTGTGCAAAAGACCTGCACCATCACGGCCGTGACGGTCACCGTCAACGGTGTGGCCAAGGCCACCAGCCTGCCGCAGATCCAATACGCTGCCGATGCCCAGACCTTGTTCGGGCCTGGCACGCTGACGGTGAGCAATTGAGGCCCGAGCCAATGTCCACGCCCCGGCTCACCTCCGCAAGCCGACGCCCCCAAGCGGGCTTGAGCCTGATCAGCTTGATGGTGGGCATGGTGATTTCCTTGATCGCCGTGCTGGGCGCCTTGGCGCTGTACCGCAGCACCACGCAGACCGTCTTCGGCGACGGAGGCCTGGTGCGCAGCTCCATCCAGGACGGTCAGCTGGCCACCGGCCTGCTCAGTGCACAAATCGCATTGCAAGGCGCGGGCTACGGCATCAGCAGTCCGAGCAGCGGCAACCATTTGCTGCTGATTCGCAACGCCGTGCTGAACTCCAGCACGGGCAAGCTCGATGGCACCCCAGTCACCCTCAGCAGCGCGGCGCAAAGCGGCAATGCCCTGGTCTGGGTGCACAACCCGGGGCTCAGCGCCAACACCGCCAGCTACAGCTGCGGCGCCCTTCTCTCCAACAGCAGCAACAAGGCGCTCTACCTGCTGCAGGCCAGCAGCGGCTGTCACCCTTTGAGCAGCAACTGGAAAACCATCAGCTGGACCAGCCGCGCACTCGTGGAAGACCAGGTGCTGGCCCAGGCAGTCACCTTGAGCGCCCGCAACGGCAGCAATTGCTGGCCCTACGGCGCCGTGCCAGAGGCCATCAGCAAGCTCAGCGCGCCGGCCGCTTCGGTCAGCGTGAGTCTGGGTTATGCCTCGAGTGTGAGCGGCAGCAGCAACACCTACGTCAGCTGCCTGGCCAATCTGATTTCCTGATCTCCCATGGCCATTCGCATTGTTTCAAGCACCCGCCTCGCACGCTCATTGCAGCGGGGCATCTCCTCGGTGCTCTTCATGCTGCTGACAGGCCTGTCCCTGGGTGGCATGGTGTTCGGCGGCATCTACTACGTGCGCAGCCTGCAGGTGCAATCGGTCACGGTGCATGCCCTGACGCAGGCGCAGCTGAAAGCCTGGAGCGGCATTGAAGCGGTGCGGCAGTACCTGTTCCAGATCGGGGCGGTCGAAGCGGCCAAGCTCAGCGCCAATCAGGTGGTCAGCTTCGCCGGTGTCAGCGGCATTGCCGCCACGGTCAGCGAGGTGCTGGCCAATGACACGGTCAACTGCGGCGGTGGCACCCGGGTGGGCTTCAACATCACGGGCAGCAGCGGCGGCGCGAATGCCCTGCTGGCGGCCACCTTCTGCGCCAAAGGCAGCCCGGGCGGCGGCGGTGGCGGCGGCAAGACCGCAGCCGTCAACATCAAGGGCAATCTCGACATCAGCGGCGACCTGACCGTGATCGGCGATGCCAGCAGCAAGATCGTGGTCGATGGCAAGGTCACCGGTGCCGGCAGCCTGGCCGGCATCTCGAATCTGTACGCCTCGGGCGACATCAGCCTGGGCGGCAGCACCAGCATCGAGACCCTGTTTTCCGAGGGCAGTATCGCCCTCAGCGGCAGCGGCAGCTACAGCCAGGTGCAGTCCCTCAAGAATGTGTCGCTGACCGGCGGCGTCAGCGCAGGCACGATCAAGGCCAACGGCACGGTCAGTCTGGAAAGCAATGCCGTGACCGAACTGCTCGCCATCGGCAATGTCACCCTGGGCAGCAGCGCCACCATCGCCACGCTCAAGACCAAGGGCAGCGTGGTCGCCAGCAATTCGCTGATCACGGGCTCGGCACAGGTGCAGGGCAACTACGAGGAACAAGTGGCCGGCACGGTGGCCGCCGGCAACTACGGCGGCAGCCTGACCGTGCAGCCCTGGAACACCGGAGTGCATATGAGCCGCGTGGCCGGCCTCAATGTCGCGATCACGCCGCTGACAGCCGGCACGATCAGCGTGCCGACCTTCGATGCCTACGCCTACCAGAGCTCCGCCAACTACGCGTTCGAGCGGGTCGGCAGTGACACCAAGGTCACGGTCAAGAACGTCAGCAACATCCCCGACGGCGTCTACTTTCTGGTCGGAAGTGGTGCCAACCAGGACTACGTTTGCAGCAGCAACAGCTACAGCCCCGCCAGTTGCCCGGCCAAGATCTGCACCGGCTACAGCGAATACAACAGCTGCCTGAGCTACAGCGGCGGCAAATGGACGCTGGCCGGCGTGACCATGGCACCCGGCATTGTCTGGTTCAAGGGTGATTTCGAAGCTGGCCAGGGCACCTTCTACAACAGCTGGCTGGCCACCGGCAACATCAACACCGGCGGCACCAATGTGTCCTACGCGGTCAACTATGCCGGTCACGCCTCGGTGTGCACCAACAGCAGCTACCCCAATCTGGCACCCAAGAACTTCTGCAAGGCCGGCAGCAGCACCCTGCTGACGGTCGGCGCGGGCAATATCGCCTTCGGCGCCGGCGGCCAGGTGGGCAACAACTACACCGGCGGCAAAGTCACATTGGCTGCCTCCAACCATGTCTACGGCGATGTGCTGGCCGGAGACATCCTGGAAACCGGTGGCAGCACCACAGTGCACGGCTACATCTCGGCGGCGCGCATCGGTACCGCACCGGGTGCCAGCAAGATCGGCGCCAGCACCAAGATCGACCTGAGCAACCTGCCTTCCAGCTTCAAGCCGGGCGAGACAGCAGTGACCCCGTCCGCCGCCAACAGCGCCAACCTGCTGTGGTCGCGTTACCGCTGAGCTTCGTCGCCAGGCAGGGGCGCTGACGCCGCCGCTGCGGCAGCGGCTTCCCTCAGCTTGTCCTTTTTGCTCTTGCGGCGGCCCTTGATGCCGCCGTTCGAGTTCAGGGCCTGAGCCTGCTCCGGGCTCAGGGGGCTGGCAGCGAAACCCGCGATCTGTTCACGCGGCACGCGCTGGCCCTGGCGCTTCTCGATCAGCCGGAAATGGGCCTCGGCACTGGCCGGCACCAGACTGACGGCCAGACCGGTTTCGCCCGCACGCCCGGTGCGGCCGATGCGGTGGATGTAGTCGGCCGGCGAACGTGGCAGGTCGTAATTCACCACCACCGGCAGCTCGGGAATGTCCAGACCGCGGGCGGCCACATCGGTAGCCACCAGCACCTGAATCTCGCCATGGCGCAAGGCCGCCAGCACCTGGGTTCGGGCACCCTGGCTCAACTCGCCGTGCAAGGCGGCAGCCTTGATGCCGTGGGACCAGAGCTTGTCGGACACATGCTCGGTCGCGTAGCGCGTGGCCACGAATACCAGCACCCGACTCCAACTGGGCTCGGTCTGCAACAGATGGCGCAGCAGCGGCGTGCGCCGGCTCTCGTCCACCTGAATGGCACGCTGCTGGATGGCGGCCGTGCGCTGCGGCTCCGGCGCAATGCGGACTTCCACAGGCTCCTGCAGCAGGCCCTGGGCCAGGCCCTGCACCGCCTTCGGAAACGTGGCTGAAAAAAACAGGCTCTGACGGCGCGCCGGCAGCAAGGCCAGGATGCGCTGCAACTCCTCGGCAAAGCCCAGGTCCAGCAGGCGATCGGCCTCGTCCAGCACCAGCATCTCGACGCTGCGCAGATCCAGGGCCTTGTGCTCGATCAGGTCCAGCAAACGGCCCGGTGTGGCCACCATCACATCGGTGCCACCGCGCAAGCCCATCAGCTGCGGGTTGATGGAAACACCGCCGAAGGCCTCGGAAATCTTCAGGCGCGGCGAGCCGCTCAGGCTGCGCGCGAACTCCCGCAGCACCTCACCCACCTGGACCACCAACTCGCGCGTGGGCAGCAGCACCAGGGCCTGCAGGCGGCGCGGGCCTTGGCCGGGCGGCATGCGCAAGCGCTGCAGCAGGGGCAAGCCGAAAGCGGCGGTCTTGCCCGAACCGGTCTGCGCCAGGCCCAGCACATCGCGCCCGGCCAGGATGGGCGGAATGGCGGCGGCCTGGATGGCCGTGGGGGCGTGGTAGCCCTGCTCGCGAACGGCACGAACCCAGACGGGCGCAAGGCCCAAAGAAGCAAAAGACATGGTCGGACCTGGCTGCGAGACGGGCGCCGATTGTAGGTTGCCAGCGACGTCCGGCCGGCTTCAGCGGATCTTCACGGTGATTTGCCCCAAACCCTCGGCGCTGTGCTCCAGCACATCGCCTGCTTGCAGAAAGCGGCCCGACGCCAGGCCCTCGCGAATCTGAGCATCCAGCACATAGCGCACCGGTCCATGGTGCAGCCAGGACAGGCCGAAGAACCAGGCCAACCCATGACGCCACCGGAAGCCCAGGCTCGGCGCCCGGTAGACCACACCCTCGGGCGTGCCCGTCAGCAGCACCTGCCCCTGCCGCAGCACACCCGATTCCAGCAGCGGCACGGGCCGCCCCTGGTAGCGCCAGAGTGGCAGAAGGCCCCGTTGCCAGGCTTGCTGTAACAGGCGGTCGGGGGTTTTCAGCATGTCCGACGCCGCGGCGTCCTGGCGCAGTTGCCCGTTCACATGGCTGCGCAAGCGCACGCCCTGCAGCCAGCGGCGCCAGTCGCGCGGCACCACCAGATAGGGCCCGGTGGGCATGCGCCCTGGCCCGCTTTTCGCATCACTGAACCCATGGCCCGAAGTCAGGTCCTCGGTGTTGATGCGGCGCAGCAGCTCGGCACGATCGGTCAGATCGCCGCAGAGAAAAAAGCCCAGCTGCGCTGCCTGCAGATCGGCCAAGTTGGCCAGATCGCGATCGGCTCTCAGGCACAGTTCCACCTCATAGTCCAGCAACTGCCCCGCTTCATGGCGCAGCTCGCTGCGCGCCGGGCTGGGCGTGCTGAACTTGGGAAACAGAAAGACCTCGTCGATGTCGGCCTCGCGTGCATGCGCAGCGTAGTTGGTGCCCGCGGCAATATGGGAATGAGCCCTGGCGCTAGGCAGCAAGTCGCGCTTGTCGACCGCCACCCAGGGCAGCCGCTCCGAGAGCGCCTGCAGGCCCGCGTGGCCCATGCTGCGCACCAGCTCCAGACTGTCTTCGGGAAAGCGTTGCAAGCCCACGCTCAGGTCCTGCGCCAGCAAGCGCGCGCCCTGGTCCTCGCGCACCAGCAAGGTGTGGGCGCGCCCCTCGGGCGACCGGCGCTGCGCCAGCGTCCAGGCTTGATCCAGCGACGCCAGCTGCTGGGGCTGCGGTCCGTCTGGCTGTGTGTTCTGCGGCGTGCCTTGCGGCGCCGCGCAGACGGCCGGGCCCTGCACCATGAGTGCAACTGCAAGCCATGCACAGGCCCACGATCCGGCGCGGCGACAAGAGCGCTGCGCTGACAAAACCGAGGTGGGGGACAGGAAGGGATCTGAAATCGACATGAGGCAGCCTTGTGAACGTGAAGGGTCGGTCGGGTTGGAAAGGCTCGCTGGCCAAGCTCAGCGGCGCCCTTTCACCCTAGCGCCCGCCCTGTCACAAGCAGGTCAAATCGTGAGACAGCCCCTCAGACTCCAGGTCGGCGGACCGAGCCGGTCGGCTTCCTCGGTTAAGCTGCGCCGCCGCACGCGCTGCCTCCTGCTTCGCTCCCCCGGGCGGCGTGCTGAAACCAAGCTCGAACCATGCGTGTACTGATTGTTGAAGACTCGGCCGCCCTGGCCACCACCTTGGGTGACTACCTGGGCCTGCTGGACTGCAGCGTGAGTCATGCCCACAGCGCCGCCAGTGCATTGGCCAGCCTGCGCAGCCACTGCTTCGACGTGCTGTTGCTGGACATCAATATGGCCGGCATGGATGGCCTGAGCCTGTGCCGAAGCCTGCGCCAGGATCTGCAGATCGACACCCCCGTCCTCTTCCTCACCGCCCGAGATACCTTGCCGGACAAGCTGGCCGGCTTTGCCGCCGGTGGCGACGACTATCTCGTCAAGCCCTTTGCGCTCGAAGAACTGGGCTGTCGCGTGCGCGCCCTGCATGCCCGTCACATCGGCGCGCACAAGCGAGTCCTGCGATGCGGCGCGCTCGAACTGGACCTGGTCGGCCTGATCCTGAAACATCAGGACCGGCCCATCGCCCTGGATCCGGTGCAGCTGAAGATCTTGCGCCTGCTGATGCAAAAGGCCCCCGCCGTGGTCAGCAAGGCCGATCTGGAGTACGCGATCTGGCAAGACGAAGCCATCGAGGGCAGCGCACTGCGTACGCATGTCTACCGGCTGCGCCAGCTGCTGCCGCCCGGCTGCCTCAGCACCGTCCGCGGCCAAGGCTACCGGCTCGATGCGAGCGCTTGAATTGGCACTTGAACTGGCGCGTGGCCGAGTGGCCGACTGGTGGGCAGCCAGCCTTCGTCGCCGCGTGCAGCTGGCGGTGCTGGGTCTGGTCGCAGTGCTGTCCATGGGCATGGCAGTGATCGCTTGGGCAGCCACGGAACTGGCGGCCGACAGCTTCATCAACCAGGCGCTGGAGAGGCGCGCGCAGGATCTGCGCCAGCACTTGAGCCAAGGCGTCCCGCTCGCGCAACTGGCCGCCCAGGATTCTCGCCCTGCCTACCATTTCTACAGCAGCGCACAGGCGGGGCTGCCCGCCGTGCTGCAGCAATTGAACGAAGAAGGCGTGCATGAACTGAGCGAGATCGATGCGCATGTGCTGGTGCTTGAACATCCGGCGCCCGAAGGCGGCCGCCGCGAGCAGGTCTTTCTGCTCTACCGGCCCGAGCTGGACAGCGAGTTGGCCGGCTACGACCGTGCGATCCGCGTCCACCTGCTGCTGATGCTGGCCGGTGCCGCCCTGCTCGGCCTGTTCATGGCCTGGCGGCTTGGGCGCTGGACCGCAGCCCCGATCGAGGCCTTGACCGCCCAGGTCCAGGCCCAGACGCAGGGCCTGGCGCCAATGCGCAGCCCAGTGCTGGAGCGGCCCGACGAGATGGGCCGGCTCAGCCACAGCTTTGCCCGGGCTTACCAAGATCTGGCCGACTATGCCCGGCGCGAGCGCGACTTCACCCGCTTCGCCAGCCATGAGCTGCGCACACCGCTGAGCGTCATCCAGGGCGCCGCTGAATTGATGCGTTTGGCGCCCAACCGCGAACGCATGCTGGCACCGCTGCAACGGGTTCAGGAGGCCGGCGCTCGGATGCAGGCCTTGATTGAGCTCTTCCTCTTGCTCGCCCGCGAGCAGCAAGGCCCGGCGGCTGACCACGAACCCTTGTTGCAAGGCCTGCGCGCCTGCCTGCAGGAACTGCCCGCCGCGACCACAACGGCGCCTCATGTGCAATGGCCCGCGGACGGTGCGGAGGATTGGCGAGAGCTCGAACAGCTGTGCCTGCCCCGGGCACTGGGACGCATGGCCCTGGGCAATCTGCTGCGCAATGCCTGGCTGCATGGCGACGGCAGAATCCGCATCACCATGCGCGGGCGGCGGCTGCAGCTCAGCAATGGGCGGAGCGCCAGTGCAGCCATCCGCCACGCGGGCGCGCCGCCGGAGCCTGGCCACGGCCACGGCCTGGACATCGTGGCCGCCATCGCTGAGCGCCTGGCGTGGCGCCTCAGTACCGAGGTGCAGGCCGAGCGATATCGGGTCGAGATCGAGTTCCCGGGCGGCGCAGGGCCTGCTGCCGACGCGGAGCCCTGCTTTCCGAATCATGCAAACCCTGCGAACCCTGCGAACCCTGCGAGCCCTGCAACCGTGCCGCCCGACACGGCCGGTCTGACCGCCACGGCCCCGGAACGAACGCTGTGACCTGGCTGTGACGCGCTGATTTCTAGAGTGTCGACATCCCCATCACACAGGAATCGACACCATGGCATTCACCGCCTCTGTTCTCCCGCACGCCGCTCAAACCGCGTCGCCTGCCCACCGCCGAGCTGGCAGGGCGCCCGCCCTGGCGCACCGCCTCGCTTGGCGCCTCATTTGTGGGCTCGGCATGGGTCCGTTCCTGAGCCTGCCCCCTGCCCACGCGGCAGGCACGTCAGCCGCATCACCGGTACCGCAAGAAGCAGCCGACTCAGTCGGCCTGCACGGGCATATCAGCCTGCTGCTGATGGCCGAGCAGCGCCGATCCCGCCTGGACGGCGAGGGGCAAGCCCAGCAAGAGTCGCTGCAGTCCACGGTTGACGCACACCGGCAGCTGCGCCTGCGCCCCATGTTCGAGTTGCGTCAGCGCCTGGGGAGCACGGCGGGCGAGTGGCGGGTCAGCAGTGCCGTGGGCGGCGTGGCCGATGGCTATCACATGCTGCTCGGCTCTCGCATGCGTTGGGATGATGGCTCCACTCTGGGCCTGTACTGGATGCCGGCTCTGCCCCAGCGCGAAGTCTGGCAAGACCCCTATGCCCTGGGTGTCGTGCGCCAGCGCAGCCGGGAAAGCCTGCAGGGCTGGCAGATCGAGGCGTCGCAGTTGCTGGGCAGCAGCTACAACCTGCGCTTGAGCAGCGCGCAGCGCCGAATCGCCACGGAACTCAGTGGCCAGCAGTCGCTCGCGGAGGCCGAGCGTTTGCTGCTGCGACGTTCGGGCCGCGTCAGCGAGCTGAGCCTGTGGCGAAGCCACGATGTCGGCGCCCACCAGACCTTGAGCTGGCAGCTCGACGCCCGCCACGACACCGCCGAAGGGCAGGCCATGGCCCACCGGCGCTGGGGTGGCGAGCTGCGCTACCAGCAGCAATGGGGACGTCAGGGGCTGGCACTGAGCCTGGCCTGGCATCGGCAAAAGCAGCGCGGCCCGCATCCCCTGGCTCCAGCGTCGAGCGGGGTAGCCAGTGAACAGATCCACAGCGCGGCGCTGATGGCCTTTCACGCCGCACCCTTCGGGCTGCGCAAGTTCACGGCCTTCGGGCGCCTGTCCTGGCGCCATCGCCAATCGTCCTGGGACTTCCACGACGCGCGAGACCTGAGTGCGGCCATCGGCCTGCGTCGAGACTTCTGACCCGCCGGAGCGGGCAGCCGCAGGCCGGCATCGCCCGCCCCCAGGCATGCTGCAGCTTCATGGCAATCGACCTACCAGAGTTGATAGGTTTCAAACCACAGCGCTTTGCGTATCGTCCGCACCGTTCCAAACGGAGGAGATGGACGTGCATATCAGTGCTGTTTCGCGAGACGAGATGGGGGCGCAACTGCTGGCCGAGATTGCGGCCTACCGCTACCAGGTGTTCGTCGAAACCTTGGGGTGGCAGCTCGACTGCCCTCCAGGCTGCGAGCTCGATCAGTTCGATCATGCCCATGCCCATTACCTCCTGCTGCGTGACGAATCGGGCGCCCTGGGAGGATGCGCCCGCCTGCTGCCGACGCTGAGGCCCTACCTGCTGCAGGAGGTCTTCCCCATGCTGGCGCCGGGGCTATTGCCGCGCGATGCGGCGGTTTGGGAGCTCTCGCGCTTTGCAGTTCTCAATCCGAGTCAAGCCTTGATCGATGCAGACCGGCCGCGCGCCCACAGCACGCTGCCCCAGTTTTCCTCGACCGAGGCCATCGCCTTGCTGCAGGCGGCCCTGGACCACGCCCGGGGCCTGGGCGTTCGCAGCCTGGTCACCGTCTCCCCTGTGGGCATCGAGCGACTGCTGAACATGGCCGGCTTTGTCACCCGCGCCCTGGCGCCCGCGCAGGTGGTTGGCGGCCACCGCCTGTTTGCCTGCCAGATCGAATGCCAATCCCGTCGCCCCCTGCGCGTGCAAGCGGCCGGCCGCAGCCCCAGCGTTCAGGCGGCCTGAGCCCGGCACCCAACCGCGAGAGCACCATGAGCTTCGACGACACCCTGATCGCCCCCTCCACCCGCCCTCGTGCGGTGGCCCCGCCGCAGGAGCACAGCATCAGCCATGAGCTGCCCGAGTGGCCCCGAGCGCGCAACTTTGCCGAGGCCTTGCGTCGCAATGCAGCAGAACAGGGCGACGCCCTGGTCTACCAATTCTGGCAAACCGAGGACGATCAGGACGAGCAACTGAGCCACAGCCAATTGGCCGCTTGGGTGGGTCGTTATGCCCAGGCCTTGCGCCAGCTGCCGGGTGCGGACGAGGGGCGTCTTCAGCTGGTCCTGGCCCTGCCGCAGGGGCGGCAGTTCGTGGTGGCCTTTCTGGCCTGCCTGGCGGCGGGCATCGTGGTCGTTCCGACCTTTCCGCCGCGCAGCCCCTTGCAGGCCGATCGTCTGCGCCTGGTGCTGCGTGAGCTGGGCCAGGCCCATGTGCTGTGCCGCCGGGCCAGCCTCCATGAGGAACTGGCCGAGCTGCGCACCGACCCTGAGCTTGGCGCCACTCGATGGATCTGCGTCGAGGAGCTGGATCAGGCGCCCGCAGCCAGCCTGGCCGGGCTGGATCCCGACCCGGAGGCCCTGGCCATGCTGCAGTACACCTCGGGCTCGACCGGCCGGCCCAAGGGCGTGATGCTGAGCCAGCGCAATCTGGTCGAGAACTCGCAACTGATCCAGGAGTGTTTCGGCCACCGCAAGGGGCACAGCCGATCGGTGATCTGGTTGCCGCCGTATCACGATATGGGCCTGGTCGGCGGCGTCTTGCAGCCGGTCCATGCAGGCTTCGCCACCTTGCTGATGCCCACCAGTGTGCTGGTGCGCAGCCCCGCCCGATGGCTGCAAGCGGTGAGCGAGTTCAGCCAGGGCTGCAGCGGCGGGGTCAGCAGCGGCGGCCCCAACTTTGCCTTCCAGCTCTGCGTCGACAAGGTGCGTGATCGCGAGCTGCAGGATCTGGACCTCAGTGGCTGGCGGGTGGCCTTCTGCGGCGCCGAGCCCATCCATGCGCGCTGCATGGATGCCTTCGCTCAACGTTTCGCCGCAGCGGGCTTCAAGGCCGAAGCACTGTTCCCCTGCTACGGCATGGCCGAGACCACCCTCATGGTCAGCGGCAAGCCCCTGGGTCAGGCACTGGGGCGACGCCACCTGGACGCACGCGCCCTGGCGCGCCAGCAATGGCTGCCGCAGGATGCGCAGCTGCCGCACAGCCAGACCGTGGTCAGCTGTGGCAGGCCTCACGCCAGCCTGGAGCTTCGCATCGTCGAGCCCAGCTCGCGACTGGCGCGCGGCGAGCGTGAAATCGGCGAGGTCTGGGTGCGCGGCTCCAGCGTCACCCACGGCTACTGGCAAGACCCCGAGCGCAGCGCCCAGAGCTTCAACCAATGGCTGGATGGGCAAGGCGGCTGGCTGCGCACCGGCGACCTCGGCGCCCTGGATCAAGGCGAGCTGTTCATCACCGGGCGCAGCAAGGAGCTGCTGATTGTTCGCGGTGCCAATTACTTCCCTCAAGACCTCGAACATGAAGCCCTGAGCGCCTGCCCCGAGCTGATCAACTGCCGTGCTGTGGCCTTCCAGCATGGTCCGCTGGGCGAGGAACAGGTGGCCCTGGCGCTGGAGGTTCCGCGCAGCGCGATCGACGAGCTCGACATGCAGCGCCGCATCAACGCCCGCCTGAGCGAGAAGTACGGCATCACGCTCGATACCTTGCTCTTCATCCCGCGCAAGACGGTGCGCACCACCTCCTCGGGCAAGCTGCAGCGCGTGGCGCTGAAGCAAGAGTTCATTGAAGGCCGGCTGCCCATCTACCTGCGCATCGATGCTCGGACTGAAGCGATCGAAAGCCAGGCCGCGGCAAACACGCTGCCCACGCGCCTGGACAGCGCGGCCGCCATCGAAAGCTGGTTGCTGCTTCGCATCGCCCAGGCGCTGCGTTGCACGCCTGCGCAGCTGCACCCCGAGGACAGCTTTGCCAGCATGGCGCTGGATTCGGTGGCGGCGCTGGAGCTGCTGGCCGATCTGGACAGCAGCCACGGCATCCAGCTGGAGCCTGATGCGCTCTACCGCCACAACAGCCCCGCCCTGCTGGCCCAGGAAATCTGGCGCCGCACCCAATTGCACCCTCTTGCCTGCTGAAGGAGCACGCCATGGCTGACAGCCATTTCTCACTGACCCTGTGCCGATTCATCGCCGATGCCTTCCTGGGTGACGGCAGCCGCGTGCAGCGGGACACCCCCTTGCTGGAGCTCAACATCCTGGATTCCGCCGCACTCTTCGATGTCGTGGACTACATCCGCCAGGAGTTCGGCGTGCAGATTCCGGTGGCCGACATCCACCCCGAGCATTTCGCCAATGTCGCCCAGCTCGAAGCGCTGGTGCTGCGTCTCAACCCCTTGGAGAAAATCGCATGATTCCGAACCAGTGGTATGCCATCCTTCGCAGCGAAGACGTCAAGAAGAAAAAACCCGTCGGGATTCGCCGCTTCAACAAGAACCTGGTGGTCTACCGGGACACCGCCGGCCAGGTGGTTTGTCTGGCCGACCGATGTGCCCACAAGGGCGTGCCCTTGAGCCACGGTCAGCAGCATGGCGACTACATCGCCTGCCCCTACCACGGCTTCCAGTACGACGCCAATGGCCGCTGCGTGCACATGCCGGTGCTGGGCAAGAACGGCGTGGTGCCCAAGCACATGCAGGTGCCCAGCTTCACGGTGCGCGAGCAACATGGGCTGATCTGGTGCTGGACCGGCGAGCAGGTGCCCGAGCAACTGCCGGAAGTGCCCATGTTCAAGGAGTTTGCTGAGTACACCGGCTTCACCTCGCGCTATGCCTGGCATGCGCCCACGCATTACACACGTTATGTGGAGAGCGTCTGCGAGGTCTACCATGTGCCCTTCGTCCACAAGGGTTCGGCCCTGAACATCTGGGACCCCAAGGGCGGACGCGTCGATGACTTCAGCTGCCATCTCGAAGGGCACCTGATTCGCAGCGATTTCATCCTGCGGCCCGACGACGACCGCACGGCCGAGGAAACCCTCAGGGCACGCCTGCCCTGGACCCGCGGCTGGCGCATCGGCGTGGATGTGCAGATGCCGAACATGGTGCAGATCCGCAACGATGTGTTCGACGTCTACCTGATCGCCACGCCCATCGACGATGAGAACTGCTGGCTCTGCATTTGCTACAAGGAGCCCAAGCGCGACCTGCTGTTCCCGATGGTGAAGCCCCTGCCCATCCCGGGCTGGCGCCGCGTGCGCCCCTGGCTGATGTGTCGCATGGAGCGCTTCATCCAGCAATCCAAGGACATGGCCGCGCTCAGGGGCCAGACTCCCAAGATCTCCAGCCTGGAGGCCAACCGGCTGATCTCGGTCGACAAGGTCAATGCCTACTACCTGCGTCTGCGCGATCAGCTGATCCAGGAGGCCCAAGCTCAAGCGCAGAGCCAGGTGAGCGCTGCCTCGGCCCAGCGAGCCGCCAACGAGCAGGAGGCGCCGCCTTGCGAGATCAAGCCCATCCACATCTTGCCGCACAAGCCGCAAGCCGCCTGAAGCCCAGCAGCCAGGCCAGCACCTCAGTCAGCCCGTCAACCACGCAGCACGCACCATGAACGCAGCACATCACGACATTGCGGCCACCGTCAGGGCGGTCGTTCAGAAGCACTCGCAGTACGCCGATGAGGCCTTGCAGGACCATGCCCTGCTGCAAGAGGATCTGGGCATCGACTCCATCATGCTGGCCGGCATCGTCAGCGAGCTCAACAGTCTCCTGCAGACGCGGGTGAGCGTGTCCCCGGGGGATTCCGACACCCTGGTGAGCCTGAGCGCGCGCTTTGCGGCCCAGCTACCGGCACAGGCTCCGGTGCAACAGCCGCCAAGCGCCGACCCGGCTGCGCTGGCCCGGGCTGCAGTGGCCGCTGCAGCCGCCTTCAGCGCGCCCGCGCTGGCCACGGCTGACTCCAGCAGCAGCACGGGCAGCACGGGCAGCAAGACGACCATGCGTGATTTTGTCGGCAACGGCACCGACCCGGACATCTTCACCAAGACCCGTCGCTTCCAGCGCTTCCAGCGCGAGCGGGCCGAGCAAGGCCACTTCTGGTACGGCATGGCCTCGCGTGGGCGCAGCAGCAACCGTGCGCGCATCTTCGACCGGCACGAGGGCCGGGAGCGTGAGTTCCTGCTGTTCGCCTCCAACAACTACCTGGGCCTGGCCAATGACGAACGGGTGCTGGACGCGATTCAGCAGGCCAGCCGCGAGTACGGTGCCACCAACACCGGCAGCCGTCTGATCGCCGGCACCACCGAGGTGCATCAGGTGCTGGAGCGCAAGCTGGCACAGCTGAAGGGCCGCGAGGATTGCCTGGTCTTCCCGTCCGGCTACTCAGCCAATCTGGGCACCATCGCCGCCTTGGTGGGACCGGGCGATCAAGTCATCGGCGATGTCTACAACCACATGAGCATTCAGGACGGTTGCAAGCTCTCGGGCGCCACCCGCCGGCTCTACCCGCACAACGACATGCAAGCGCTGGAGGACATGCTGGCGCGCCATGAAGACCAGTCGGGCGGGCGCCTGATCGTCGCCGACGGGGTCTTCAGCATGCATGGAGACATCGTGCATCTGCCCGAGCTGCTCAAGCTGGCCCAGCGCTACCAGGCGCGCGTGCTGATCGACGAGGCCCACAGCACCGGAGTGCTCGGCACCACCGGCTCCGGTACCACCGAGCATTTCCAGCTCAAGGGCCGGGTGGATCTCGAGGTCGGCACCATGAGCAAGGCCCTGGGTGGCCAGGGTGGCTTTGTTGTTGGTGACGCTGAGGTAATTGACTACCTGCGCTACTACGCCAACAGCTATGTCTTCGCGGCCACGATTCCGGCCCCCGTGGCCGCGGGTTTGAACGCCAGCCTGGACATCATGGCAGCGGAGCCAGAGCGGCTGGCGCGGCTGTGGAGCAATATCGACTACCTCAAGGCCAGCCTGGACCGACTGGGCTTCGACACGGAGCAGTCAAACAGCGCCATCATCCCGGTACGCATCGGCGACGAGACCCTGGCCATGAATATGGGTCGCTCCCTGCGTCGGCGCGGTCTTTACTGCCAGACCGTGGTCTTCCCCGGCGTGGCCGTGGGAGATGCGCGCCTGCGCATCAGCGTGCTGGAATCGCACACCCGGCAGGATCTCGACCAGGCGCTGGACATGCTGCTCGCGGCCGCCCAGGAGAACCGCCTGCCCCTGCATGAGGCCTTGGCCGCATGAGCAGCCCCACGCTGGAAACGACCCCAGCAGCCATGGATCGGCGGTCCCTGGGACTGCAAGCCGTGCTGCAACGCGGCGTGCATCAAGCCCTGTTGAAATGGCCCGACGCCTGGCCGCTGCTGCGTGACGCTGGACATGAGCTGAGCTATGGCGATTGCCGCCAATGGGTGTCCACGGCCCGTGAGCAGCTGCTGGCGGACTGCGGCGGCCAGGCCGTGGCCATCTGGATGGACAAGCAGGCGCTGTACGCCCAGTGCATTCTGGCGACGCTGTTCTCGGGCGCACGCTACCTGCCCCTGGACGGAGCGCAGCCGGTCGAGCGCGTGCAAGCCATCGTGGCCGACGCGCGGCCAGCCTTGCTGATCCTGGATGCCGCCCATGCCGAACTCTGGCTTCAGGCCCAAGCGCAGCGCCGCGATCCCGACACACGCCCGACACGCCTGCTGGTGCTGAGCGAGCAGACGCCGGCGCTGGAGGCCTGGGCGGACGCCTGGGCCGAAGCCCAGGGACGCTGGCTTTCTCCGAAGCTGACCGGCCTTCCCCCTGGACCGGCCTTGCAGGAGGAGCGCATCGATCCCGGAGCGGTGGCCGCCATTCTCTACACCTCGGGCTCCACCGGGCTGCCCAAGGGCGTGCAGCTGAGCCAGCTCAATGTGCTCAATTTCGTCAGCTGGGCCGCCCAGACCTTGGGCCTGCAGCATGAAGACCGCCTGCTCAATCTCGCGAGCTTCAATTTCGACCTCAGCACCTTCGATCTCTTCGCTGCCTTGCAGGCCGGCGCCAGCGTCTACATCAGCCACGAGTCGGAGCTGCGTCATATGGCGCGACTGGGCGAGCTGCTGGAGCAGCAAGCGACCACCGTGGTCTACGGCGTGCCTTCCACCTTCGGCCTTCTGCTGCGCAGCGGCGTCCTCACACCGGAACGCCAGTCGGCCCTGCGCCACCTGATCTTTGCCGGCGAAGTCATGCCCAAGCCGCTGCTGCAGGCCCTGGCAGCGCAGCTGCCGCGCGACTGTCGCCTTTACAACTTCTACGGCCCGACCGAGACCAATGTCTGCCTCTGGCATCCGGTCAGCGCCGAAGACCTGGCCAGCGATGGGCCTGTGCCAATTGGCCGCCCCATCCGCGGCGCCGAGGTCTGGCTGCAGGACGAAAGCGGTCGCCACATCGTCGAGGAAGGCCATCAGGGCGAGATCTGGGTGGCCGGTGACTGTGTCACGCCCGGGTACTGGCAACGCCCCGACGATGCCAACAGCCACCAGCACCGGCTGGGCCGCCATGCCACGGGTGACCAGGGCTCCTGGCATCGGGGCAGCCTGCTCTATCACGGTCGCCGCGACCGCATGGTCAAGATCCATGGCTTCCGCGTCGAACTCGGGGAGATCGAGGCGGCCCTGGCTCGCCAAAGCCAGTTGGCCGAATGCGCGGTGCTGGCCCTGCCAGGCGCAAGTGGCACCCGCCTGCTGGCCGCCTATGTGCCGCGCGAAGGCTGCTGCGTGCCCGGCACCCTGGCTCTGAAGCAGCATTGCGCCAGCCTCCTGCCGGCCTATATGGTGCCGCAGCAATGGGTGGCGCTGGCTCAGTTGCCCAAGAACGCCAACGGCAAGATCGACCTGCGCCGGCTTCAGGCCCTGATCCTGGATGAAGAGGCCGCCCAGTCATGAACGCTTCCGCCGCACACCTGCTGGGCATGGGCTTGCGTCACGCCAACCTGCCAGCAACCCAGGATTGGCTGGATCGGCTGGCGGCCGTCCGCTCGGCCTGCACGGGTTCAGGCGCGGACCATGCCTTGCCGCTCCATAACCTGCCGCCCTTGCCTGCCGAGCAGCGCCTGCCCGTAAGCGCGGGCGATCTGGGTCAATTCGGCATCCCACCGATCTATCGCGCGTCCATCCACCGCATTCAGATCCATCTGCTCGAACTCGCGCAAGAAGCGCTGCAGCAGGCCGAGCGGGCGGGCGTGAAGCTCGAACGCGAGCACTGCGATGTGATTCTCGTCACCGCCCTCGGGCTCAACCGCAGCCACGAAAACGAAGCTCGCGCGGCAGCGCTGCGCTGGGCCGCCGCGGGCTGGCGCGACCACCCCGATGCACGTGCTCTGCTGGAACTGTGGCGTCAGGATCTGGAGCAGGGCTTCACCGCCAGCTCGCACGACAAGGTGGGCGAAATGGCCAGCGCCCTGGCCGCACGGGTGGCCGCGCATTTTCAGCTGCGCGGACGCGTGCTGGCCCTGGAGGCACGTGCCGAAGGTGGGCGCGCAGCGCTGGCCGCAGCCCTGAACTGTCTGTCGCATGGCGGCAGCCGGCAGGTGCTGATCCTGGGCGCGCAAACCCTGGACAGTCCCCTGCACGAACGCCCCGACCTGACGGACACCTCCACCCCTGAGCTGCCCACCTGGCGCGAGTCCGCCTGCGCCCTGCTGCTCGGCGATGTGTCCGCGGCCCACGCCGGGCAGATGATGCTGCAGCTGCCCCCCGCCACGCCCGTCTGTCCAAGGCCCGCAGCGACCGTGGCCGCCGGGCCGGTGGTGCACATCGAGGGTCAGGTCTTGCCTGTGCAGACGGTCTTGGGCTACGGCCATGCGATGCAAGACTTGCAGGCCCTGGCTCTGGCGGCCCTGGCTCAAGCACAAGCACAAGCACAAGCACAAACCGCGGGAGCTGGTGCGAGCCGCAGCCCAGCCGTCCACGCCGAACTCGGCCCGCAGGCGCGTCTTGTGCTGCAGGCCGCCGGCCAGCCGCTACCGGAACAGGCTGGCTCCGAGACGGGCCCGGTGGCCGTGGTCGGCTGCGGCAGCGCCTTTGGCGACACCCGGGGCAATGCCGAGTTCTGGGCAGCCCTGAGCCAGCCCGGCCACCGCTTCCGCCCGCTCGACCCGGCGCGCCATCATTGCGATCCCTTCCTGGACCCGCAAGCCCGCCACAGCCTGGCCTACTACATCGAGCAGGCCAGCCATGCCGGTCTCGAGCCGGCCCTGCACCCGCATGCAGCCAGCATGCATCTGGCGCGCAGCGTGGCCAGCGAGGCCTGGTCGGCTGTCGCCGGCCTGGCCCCGGAGCGCCTCGGCCGGCTGCAAGTCATCTGCGCCAGCAATCTGACGACGCCGGCCTTGCGCAGCGCCGGCGCCCAAGCCCTGCTGCCGCGCGTGCTGGAGCGCCTGGATGCGCTCGGCCGCCTGCAGGGCTGGAACGAGGCACTGCGCCAATCGCTGGCCCACGCCCTGCACAACCAGGCCCAGGCCGAACGCCTGCCTTCCGCCGAGGACCAGGGCCTGGCCACCGCCAGCGGCCTGGGGCGTGCCGTGGTCGGCGACCTGCCGGCCCAGGTTCTGGCGCTTGAAGCCGCATGTGCCAGCTCCATGGCGGCGCTCGATCTGGCCGGCCTGGCCCTGCGCGCCGGTCAGGTCGACACCGTGCTGGTGCTGGGTGTGGAGCTGCCGGTCAACAGCAGCGATCTGCTGCTCTGCGCCGCACAACGCATGCTGGCGCCCGGCTTGATGGCCAGCTTCGGCATCGATGCCAGCGGCTTCACGCCGGGCGATGGCGCCGGCGCGGTGCTGCTGATGCGCAAGCCCCAGGCTGAGGCCCTGGGCTTGCCAGTGCTTGCACAGTTGCTGGCTTTCGGCGCCAGCACCGACAGCAAATCCATGATCGCGCCGAACCAGGCGGGCCAGACCCAGGCCATGCGTCGTGCCTTTGCCGCGCTGACGACCCAGGGCATCGGCCCGTCGGCGCTGCAGTATGTGGAGACCCACGGCACCGGCACCTTGATTGGCGATCAGGTGGAAACCGCCTCGCTGGCCGAGGTCTACGCCGGGGCCACCCAAGGCCTGGCACTGGGGGCGCTCAAGTCCAAGTTCGGCCACTGTTTTGCCGCGGCCGGCATGGCCAGCCTGATCAAGACCGTGCTGGCCCTGGCCCATGAGCGCATGCCGGCCAACCACTTCGAACGCCCGCTCAAGCCCGAGCTGGAATGGCCGCGCCTGGGCCTCGACCCCTTGTTCACCGAGCGCCCCTGGCCACGCAACCCTCAGCAGCGTCGCCGTGCCGGCATCAATGCCTTTGGCACCGGCGGCATCAATTACCACCTTGTGTTGGAAGAGGCTTGAATGCAGTTCGCCCTGACCCCCGCGCAGCATGCGCTGCAAGCGCGTATCGCCACCCTGGCCTCCAGTTTGCAGGACCCGCTCTTGCACGAACGTGACCGGGCCTGCGAGTTCTCACGGCCGCTCTGGCAGGCCATGGCCAGCGCGGGCCTGCACCTGCTGCCCGCCCCGGCCGAGTACGGCGGGCAGGCCCTGGGCGCCCTGGATCTGGCTCTGGCCCTGGAGACCCTGGGCGAGCAGGTACCGGACACCGGCCTGGTGTTCGCCCTGGCCGCCCACCTGTGCGCCTGCATCCATCCGCTGCTGACCTTCGGCAGCGAGTCGCAGCAAAAGGAATGGTTGCCGCAGATCGGCAAGCAAGGCTGGCTGGGCGCCCATGCGATCACCGAGGCGCAAGCCGGCTCGGACATCTCGGCCATGCGCACCCGGGCCCAACGCGAAGGCCAGGGCTATCGCATCAGCGGGCGCAAGTGCTACATCAGCAATGCGCCGGTCTGCGACTTCCTCATCGTCCACGCCCGCACCGGCGAGAGCGGCAGCTTTCTCGACTACAGCAGCTTTGTGCTGGACCGCCACAGCAGCGGCGTGCACATCAGCGCCACGCCGCATGAGAAGCTGGGCCTGCGCACCACGGCCATGGGCGATGTGGAGTTCGATGGCGTCTGGGTTCATGAATCCCAGCGCCTGGGCAAGGAGGGCAGCGGCGGCCCCATCTTCCAGGCCAGCATGGCCTGGGAACGCAGCTGCCTGTTCGCCATGTACCTGGGCACCATGAAGCGCCAGCTGCGCGCTTGCTGGTCCCATGTGGAGGAGCGCGAGCAGTTCGGTCGCCCCCTGATCGAGCAGCAAAGCCTGGCCCACCGCCTGGCCGATATGCAGCTGCGCTACGAGTCGGCGCGCCTGCTCTGCCTGCGCGCCGCCTGGTCGCTGGACCTGCCGCAGCCCGCCCGCGGTGATGCCAGCCTGGCCGCAAAGCTTGCCCTCAGCGAGGCCGCCGTGCTCAACGGACTCGATGCAGTGCATCTGCACGGCGCGCTCGGCATGCTCAGTGGCGCCATCGAACGCGAGCTTCGCAATGCCCTGCCCAGCAGCGTGTTCTCGGGCGGCAGCGAAGTCTTGAAAAACCAGCTCGTGCAGCAACTGCGCGGCGACTACAAGCGTGAAGCGCGCGGAGGACGTTGAACATGGCAAGCATGGTGGGACAAGCCACATTGGGCAAGGAAGAGCTGCTGGAGACGGCGGGGCTGATGGTCGAGTTCACCCGCGCGCGCGGAGACCATCTCTACTACCTCGATGAGAACGGGAAGGAACGGCAAGTCCTGGATCTGGTCGGCGGCTTCGGCTCCACCCTGCTGGGCCACAACCACCCCGAGCTGGTGGAGCTGTTGACCCGCTGCCTGGCGCAGCAGCGCCCGGTGCATGCCCAGGGCTCGCGCAGGCAACAAGCCAGCGAACTCAAGCAGGCCCTGGCCGACTACCTGCACCAGCACAGCGGCGAGCGCTACAAGATCTACCTGCTCAACACCGGCACCGAGGCGGTCGAAGCCGCCATCAAACATGCCCGTTATGCCTATGCCCAGCGCATGGAGGCCATGAGCGATGCCTGCGCGGCCAATGCCCGCGAGCTGCAGATCCGGCTGGAGCGCGGCGAGATCCAGATCGACGCACCCCTGCTGCAACAGGCCGAGCGCCTGCTGCAACACGAGCCCCTGGACCATGTGGACGCCTTGCTGTCCGCCGTGAACCAGCGCAATCTGCAAGCCCTGGCCACGGCGCCGCTGATGGCGGCCCTGCCCTATGCCTTCCATGGCAAGACCCTGGGCTCGCTCGCCCTGACCTGGAACCGCGATGCCCGCCTGGCCTTTGTGCGCAACAACCCCGACGCCTTGTTCGTCCATGAGCCCAGCCAGTTCCTGGCCCAGCTGCGCGAACACAGCGTCAGCGTCTACCAGTTCGAGTTCCAGCCCCTGCGCCTGGTCGAGCGCCGCCTGCCCCGGCTGGCGGGTCTGATCTACGAACCCCTGCGCGGCGAGGGCGGCATCCTGGAGCTGGATGCGGAGTTCCGCACCCTGCTGCAAGCACTGCGCGAGCACCACCCCGAGGTGGCCCTGATCGCCGACGAGGTGCAGTGCGGCCTGGGCCGCACCGGCCGGCCGATCGAAAGTGCAGCACAAGGGCTGCCGGCCGACTACCTCACCTTCGCCAAATCTCTGGGTGGTGGCCTGTGCAAGATCTCGGCCCTGGCGGTGCGCGAATCGCTGCAGCACCGCGAGTTCGGCATGCTGCACAGCTCGACCTTTGCCGAGGACGACCTCAGCGCCAGAGTAGCGCTGCGCAGCCTCGAGATCCTGCAGCGCGATGCTGTGGCGCAACGCTGCGCCTCGCTCGGCGAGGCCTTGCTGGAGGGCTTGCAAGCCCTCCAGCGCGCCCATCCCGAGCTGATCCGCGCAGTGCGCGGGCGCGGCTGCATGCTGGGTCTGGAGTTGCAGGACCTGAGCGAGCATCGCTCCCCCCTGCTGGCCAGCCTGGCCCAGGAGCAGCTCCTGGGCATGGTCTGCGCCGGCCATCTGCTGCACGCTCATGGCTTGCGGGTGCTGCCCTCGCTGGGCCGACGCAGCGTGCTGCGCATCCAGCCCTCGGCCTATTTGCAGCCCGCCGATCTGCAGCAGGCGCTGCAAGCCTTCCGGGCCTTGTTCGAGACGCTGGCCCAGGGCAATCTGCAAAGCCTGCTCGCCCACATGCTGTCCAGCGGCTTCACGCCCCTGGTCCTGCCGGCCGCGCGGACGGGCAGCGGCGCCGAGTCTCTGGCGCCCGCTGGCAGCGCCACGGCCGTGGAGCGCATCGGCTTCCTGGCCCACCTGATCGACGCCCAAAGCCTGCGCGAGTGGGAGCCCGGCCTGGCCGGCCTCAGCGACGAACAGCTGAGCGAGCTGTGCAGCCGCGTGCAATGCGCGATGGAGCCGCAGCTGATTGCCAGCCGGCGCGTGCGCTCACCCCTGGGTCGCGAGGTCGAGCTGCGGCTCTACGGCATCATGATGGATTCGGAGAGCATTGCCGCCGACATCCGCTTCCACCGTGCCCAGCAGATTCGGCGTCAGGTCCAGCATGCCTACCAGCGGGCGCGCGATGAAGGCTGCGGCCTGGTCGGCTTTGGCGGCTACACCTCCATCGTCACCGCCAACTGCATCGATTTCGAGTACGAGCATCCGCCCGTCACCAGCGGCAACGCCCTGACGGTGGCGGCCAGCCTGGCCGCGACCCGATCCAGTGCCGCACGCATGGGCCTGGTCAGTTCCGAAGCGGTGGTCGCCGTGGTCGGCGCCGCCGGCAATATCGGTCAGGTGCAAGCGCTGCTGCTGGCCGCGCAGTGTCGCCGCCTGATCCTGCTTGGACGCCCCGGCCATGAGGCCCGCCTGGCCCAGGTGCGGCGCGACATCGCCAGCGAGCTGCTGCAACAGCCGCTGCCCAGCATCGATGCCGCCAGCACCTGGGCCCGGGCGCTGCGGGAGTGGCGCCAAGCCCAGCAAGGCACGCCGGACCTGGCCCAGCTGGATACCTGGTTGGCGCAGCAGGCTTGGGTGCAGCTGAGCACCTCGCTGGACGCCTGCCGCGAGGCCGACATCGTGATCAGCGCCTCCAGCAGCCCCCAGCCCGTGCTGCGGGCCGAACATTTCGCGACCGACCGCCCGGTGCTGGTTTGCGATGTGGCGGTGCCCGGCGATGTCGATGCCGACAGCGTCCAGGCCCTGCCGCAGCTGCGCCTGATCCGCGGCGGCGTGGTGCGCCTGCCGATGGCGCCCGAGCTGGAGCTGCCCGGCATGCAGCTCGATCCGGGCCTGATCTTCGCCTGCGCCGCTGAGACCTTGCTGCTGGGCCTCTCGGGCATCCGCGCCGACTTCAGCAAGGGTCCGGTGCGGCCCGAGCAGGTGCGCGAGATCGAGGGTCTGGCACGCCTGCACGGTTTCGAGATCGATCATGAAAAGCGCGTCGGCGCCTTCTGAGTACGAGGCCCCATGCACGACGCCGTGATGCCCGACGCCTTGCTGCAGCGGATCGAGCCCTTGCTGGCCCTGGCTGCACGGGCGCCGTCCTCGCACAACAGCCAGCCCTGGCGCTTGCGCTGCCTGCCCGCGGTTCCGCCACGCTGGCAAGACAGCGGCCCCTGGACCCAGGCCCTGGCCATCGAGCTGGACCCCGCGCGCTGCCTGCGCGCCCTGCCGGCGCTGCAGCGCGAGATGCTGATCAGCCTGGGCGGCTTTGCGGCCATCTTGCTGAACCTGCTGCGTCTGAGCGCCTGGCCGGTCAAGGCGGTGCCGGCCGAGCCGAGTCAAGAAGGCCAGGAAGGGCGCCTTCTCTTGCTGCTCGGCGCTCAGCCCTGCGCCGAGCGCGTCGATCACGCCGGCCTGGCACGCCTGAACCGCGCCCTGCGCCTGCGCCACACCGAGCGCGGCCCCTACCTGCCAATGCAGGGCCTGCGCTTTCACCTGGAGTCACCGGACAACCCGCTGCCCTACACGCTGGACCTGCAGGAGCCGCGCCCGACGCTGCGCTGGCAAGCCCTGCATGCCAGGTCCGCACGGGCCGAGTTGGCCGAGTTCTATGCCCGCCACGGCGCCCGCGATCTGATGCACCCGCAGGCCTGGGCCGAGACCTATGCCCACCTGAACTTTGCCGCCGAGCAGCCCGCCCGCCCTGTGCCACAGGGCATGCCAATCGAACGCTTGTTCGGCCCCCTGCCCGCCTGGCGCCGCCGCCTGCTGCAGCTGTTGCTGCACCCGCGCTTTCTGCGCGGGCCGGCCGGCCGCCCGGTGACGGCCGAGGCCGGACGCCAGCTGCGCGCCCTGATCCTCAGCAGCCCCGCCCTGCTCTACCTCAGCACGCCCCGCGAGAGCGGCACGGCGCTGGAGGGATGGCTGGCCGGGGAGGCCATCGCCCGGCTCTGGCTGGCGGCGGCCGATGCCGGCCAGGCCCTGCACCCCTTGAGCGTGGCGCTGCAGCACGAGGACCTGGCTCAGGGTCTGGCGGGTCTGCTCGGTTGCCGCGAGCGCCTGCTGTTCATCGCGCGCGCCGGCACGCCGGCTCAGGCCCTGCGCCAGGCCCAGCACCACCGCCGTGCGCCATCTGCGTTCTGCGTCTCGCAGCGTTCCGACGCATCACCCTGTTTGCCTTGCAGCCCCAGCCCATGACCGCCACAAAACCGCCCTCGTCAAGACCGCCCTCGCCGAGCTCGCCCTCGCCCACCTGGCGTTCGCTGGCAGCGCCGCCCGCGGCGCGCCGCCTGTTTCTGCAGCTGCTGGCCTTGCTGCCGGCCGCCGCCGTGCCCATGCAGCTCCGGGCCGCGGAGGCGGTCTCCGACGCCACGCTCAGCCAGTGGATCCACGAAGCCGAGCGCGTGCTGCGCGGGCGCAGCTCGGCCGCGGTGATGAAGATGCACATCGAGCGCAGCGACTACCAGCGCAGCTACGACCTGATGGTGCTCAGCGATGACCGCAGCGAGCCCGGCAAGGTCTTGATCCGCATGTTGGGCCCGGCGCTGTGGCGCGGCAATGCCACGCTCAAGGTCGGCGAGCGCATCAGCTTCTACGACCCGCGCAGCCGCCGCATCACGGTGATGGGCAGTTCCATGCTGGCCGACAACTGGATGGGCAGTCACTTCAGCAACGACGACCTGATGCGCGAAACCGATCTGGCGCGGCACTACGGCTACGAGCTGCTGCAAAAGACACGGGACAAGGACGAGCTGGGCCGCCCGGTCGAACGCGCCCTGCTGCGCCTGAGCCCCAAGCCCGCAGCACCCGTGGCCTGGGGCAAGGTGGAATATCAGCTGCAGCTGCTGGAAGGCGGCAAAGGCGCAAGCGTGCTGCCGCTGCAGGTGGATTACTTTCGCCGCGCCGATGACACGCAGGCCCAGCGCTCGCTGCGCTACAGCCAGCTCAAGCCCTTGGAGGGCCGCGTGCTGCCCACGCGCCTGACCATGAAGGCCCTGGACAAGCCCGACGAATACACCCAGATCGACTACGTCCGGCTCAAGTTCGACAGCGACTTCGGTGCCGACGACTTCTCGGAGCGCGCGCTGCGCTGAAACCCCATGAGCACCGTCTACCGCATGGCCTGGCGCAATCTGGGCCGCAACGCCAAACGCAGCCGCGTCACCGGCCTGGGTCTGGCCCTGGCCCTGGCCTTGTGCATGGCCACCCTGGCCCTGATGGATGGCCTCAGCCAGGAGCTGATTCAGGGCACGACCGAGGGCGAGGTCGGCCATATCCAGATCCATGAGCCGCGCTACCTGGACAGCCGCGCTCTGCGCCGCAGCGTGCCGGCCGACGCCCAGGCCCTGGCCGCGCTGAGGTCGGCCGAGGGCGTGCAGGGCGTGAGCGCCCGGCTCTATGCCTTCGCCTACCTCAGCCACGGCAGTCGCTCCAGCGGAGTGCAGCTGCTGGGCATCGATCCTGAACAGGAAGCCGCCGTCACCGTGCTGCATCGCAAGCGCAGCAGCGGCGAGTGGCTCTCGGCCGAGGCCACGCCCTGGCGCCAGGCCCAGGCGCTGAGCGAAGCCCAGCAGGCCGCCGACCAGGCCCTGACCGAGGCGGCCATCGCCGAGGCCTTTGCCCGGCTGGAGGGGCGCGCCAGCTCCACGGCCACGCCCACGCCCGCGCCCTCACCCACCGCCACGTCGGGTGCCGACGCCAGCCTGGCCCTGGCCGAGCAGTTGGCACCGGGGCCAAGCCGGCGCCCCGGCGTGGTGCTGGGCGCCAAGCTGGCCGCCAATCTGGGCCTGAGCGCCGACCCCGAAGGTCGCTGGGGCCAGGTGCTGGAGCTGCTGGTGGAAGGTGCCCACGGTGTGCAAAGCCATCTGGAACTCGAAGTGCGCGGTGTGCTGCAAACCGGCCTCGACCACCAGGACCGCAGCCGTCTGCTGCTGCATCTCAGCGATCTGCAGCACATGCTGCAACTGCCCGATCAGGCGCACGAGATCGCACTGCGCCTGACCGACCCCGGCCAGGCCGATGCACGCGCCGCTGCTTTGCAAGCCCAGCTCGGCGAGGGTCAGCAGGTGCAGAGCTGGTCGCAGCTGCGGCCCGATGTGCTGGCTCTGATTGCGGCCAATCGGGCGCTGATGGGCACCCTGGTTTTCATCGTCTTTCTGATCGCCGGCGTGGGTGTGCTCAACACCATGCTGGTCAGCGTGATGGAGCGCCAGCGCGAACTCAGCCTGCTCAAGGCCCTGGGGCTGGCGCCGAGCAAGGTCTTGCTGCTGGTGATGGCCGAGACGGTGCTGCTGTGTCTGGCCGGCGGCCTGGTGGGCCTGACGGCTGGGGCCGCGCTGGTGGGCTGGTTGCAGGTCCATGGTCTGGATGTGTCGCGCTTCGGCGAGTTCAGCCTGTCGGGCGTGGGCATGGCGCCGGTGCTGCGGGCGCAGCTGAGTGCGGCCGGCGCGGCCCTGCCCCTGGCGATGCTGGTGCTGATCAGTGTCGTATCGGCCCTGGTGCCGGCGCTTTGGGCTGCTCGCCTGGCCCCAGCTGCCGGCATGAGAGCGCAGTGAGGAGATGAGCATGCTTGCCCACCGTTTGGCCCTGCGCAATCTCTTGCGCCACCGCCGCCGCAGCGGTTTCACCGCTGCCATCATCGTCATCACCATGGCCCTGCTGACCTGCTTCCAGGGCCTCTCCGACGGTGGCCACCAGGCCATGATCCAGGTCGGCGTGCGCATGGGCCTGGGTCATTTGATCCTGTCCCAGCAAGGCCATGCCCAGGACCCCAGCCTGGAGCGGCTGATCAGCGCCGGGCCGCAGGCCCTGGCTCTGGTGCGCGCCAGTGCCGGCCCGCTGGCCCAGAGCGCCGTGCCGCGCCTGCGCTTCTCGGCCATGGCTCAGGCCGGGGCGCAGCAGATCGCGGTCACCGCCTCCGGGGTGGACCCGGCGCTGGAGCTGCCGGTCTCCGGCATCGCCGATGCCCGCGCCATCGTGCAAGGCCAGCCCTTGCCCGCGGAAAGCGCCACGGAAGACGGCCGCTCTGCGTCCGGGCAAGCCGGCCTGCCGCCCTTGGTGCTGGGTGAGCGCCTGGCCAAAGCCCTGGACGTGCGCATCGGCGATCGTGTGACGCTGACGGTCAAGCCCCTGGGTGGCGGCGAATTTGCCCGCGCTGCGTTCCAGTTGCACGGCATCTTCCGCACCGGCATTCAGGAACTCGATGCCTTCTGGGTGGAGCTGCCCTTGCCGCAGGCGCAAACCCTGAGCCGCAGCGGCCAGGGCATCAGCCATCTGGCGCTCTACCTCCAGGATGAGCGCCAGCTTGCAGCCCTGCAAGAGCGACTTCAGCCGGTGCTGCAAGCGCGCGGCTGGGAGGCACAGACCTGGACCGAAGCGGCGCCGGAGCTGAACTCGGCCGTGGCCATGGATGCGGCCGGCATGGCCCTGCTGATGGTGATCGTGGTCGTGGTCGTGGTGGCGGGCATCCTCAACACCGTGATCATGTCCGTGCTCAAGCGGCACCGGGAATTCGGCGTGATGCTGGCCCTGGGCAGCAGCCCGGGCCTGATCGTGCGCGTGGTGCTGCTGGAATCCCTGTACCTGGCCGGCGCGAGCCTGGCCTTGGGCCTGATGCTCGGCCTGGCCGCCCATGCCCATTTCGCCACCGAGGGCTTGAACTTCCGCGAGGTCTTCGGCACCGGCCTGGAGGCCGGCGGCGTGCTCTTGCCCGAGCGATTTTACTCCCTGCTCAACCCCTTGAAGCTGGCCGGCGTGGCCGCCCTGATCCTGGTCCTGACCCTGCTGGTCAGCCTCATGCCGGCCGTCAAGTCCGGACGTCTCAAACCCATCGAAGCGATCCAACACCATGCCTGATTCCGCCATCTTCCAGGCCCAGGGCCTGCACAAGCGATTCCAGCAAGGCGATGTGCAGGTGCATGCCTTGCGCGGCATCGATCTGCGCATCGATGCCGGCGAGTTCGTCGTGATCGCCGGGCCCTCCGGCTCCGGCAAGTCAACCCTGCTCAATCTGCTGGGCCTGCTGGACTCACCCTCCGAAGGGCAGCTTCTGTTTGGCGGGCGCGATGTCTCGCGCCTGTCCTCGAGCGAGCTGTCCGTGCTGCGCCGGGATGCCCTGGGTTTTGTGTTCCAGGCTTACAACCTGATGCCGGTGCTGAGTGCGCTGGAGAACACCGAGATGGTGATGGAGTTCCAGGGCGTGCCCGCAGCCGAGCGCCGCCAGCGCAGCATGCAGTTGCTGCAGCAGCTGGGTCTGGCCGAGCAGATGCACCGTTATCCCGACCAGCTCAGCGGCGGCCAGCAACAGCGGGTGGCGGTGGCGCGCGCCATTGCCAGCCGGCCGCGGGTGGTGATCGCCGATGAACCCACGGCCAATCTCGACTCGGCCACCGCAACTGCGCTGATGGAGCTGATGCAGGGGCTGAACCGCGATCAGGGCGTGAGCTTTGTGTTCAGCTCCCATGACCCTCTGGTGATCCAGCGCGCACGGCGCGTGATCCTGCTGCGCGATGGCCAGCTGGTCTCCGACCAGGCCCAGGACGCGGTGGAGCCCGGGGGTCGCGCCGAAGGGCGCGAGCCGCCACGGCGCGCGGCCTCGCCCTCGCCCGCACTGGCCTGAGTGCGATGGTGATGTTCGTGTTGCTGCTCCTCCTGCTCCTGCTTGCGCCCGGGGCAAGTCGCGCCGCGCCCCCGACCGAGGCGGCCAGCCTGCCCCCGTTGGAGGTGTCGCAGGATCGCGAGATGGCCAGCGAGCGCGGCGCCTTGCTCTGGCTGCGCGCCATGCAGCTGCGTCCTGAACTCGGCGTCCTGCCCACAGAGCGGCAGCATCTGCTCAATGCCCAGCTGCGCCTGCATGCGCAAGGCGGCGCCGGCAGCGCCGCACAGCCGCGCTGGACCCTGCATCTCGATGCCGAGCACTGGCAGGCTGAGAAGCGTGAGGACTGGGCCTGGCTGCGCCCCTCGCCGGACGTGCGTGCACTGGGATCGCCGCGGGCCCGCCTGGGCGCTCGCCATGCCAGCCGCCTGCAGCTGGACTGGGCCTATCTCAGCGCACGTCAGGCCGGCTGGCAAGCCAGCCTGGGCCGGCAGCCGATCAGCCGCGGTCTGGGCCGCATCTGGTCGGTGCTGGATCTGCATGCGCCGTTTCAGCCTCTGGATCTGGAGCGACTCTACAAACCCGGCATCGATGCCCTGCTGTTCGAGCAGAGCTTGAGCGAAGGCTGGAGCAGCCAGAGCCTGATCAGCCTGCACCGAGAGCCCACGCCGGACGGCAGCAGTGCAGCGAAGCAGCGGGAATGGCATGTGCAGCAAGGCCTGGCCTGGAGCCGCAGCTCCGACCTGGGCCAGCTCTGGCTGGCGCGCCGCGGCGGCCGCACCGTGATCGGCCTCGGCGCCCAACGACTGGACTTGGCCGGCGGCGATTGGTACCTGGAACTGCTCGCCCACCGCGGCGGCGCGGCGAGCGCCCCGGGCTGGCAGCAGCGCGCCTTGCTGGGCAGCCAATACCGGCTGCGCCCGGGCTGGCTGCTGAACCTGGAGCTGCTGCGTCAGAGCGCGCCGCAGAGCCCCGGCCTGCCCGCCCTGGGCCGCGGCCGGCATTACCTCGCGGCCGCACTGAGCTGGGAGGCCCACCCCCTGCTGCAAGTCGACCTGATGGGCTTGCACCAACGCGAGGACGCCAGCGGCCAGCTGCTGCTGGGCCTGAAGTGGCAGGTGCGCGAAGCCATGGAGCTGCGCGCCCATTGGAGCCGGCCTTTGAGCGGCGCGGCCAGCAGCGAGTTCCGCCAGCTCGGCCAGGCTTTGCAGCTGAGCCTGCTGATGCACCACTGAACACAAGGATTGCGAATGAAACTGGCCACGCTGAAGAAGCTGATCTTTGAGAAAAACGTGCTGTCCTTTCTGCGCCTGGGCGGGGAAACCCAGAGCCTGTACCGCAGCGCCTTCGCCAGCGCTGCCGATGCCTCGGGCCTGCTGAGCCTGCTGCACGAGGCGCCACGCGACAGCCACAGCATCGCGCAAGCCCTGCGCGTGGGGCCGGAGCGCCATCACGCCCTGCTGGCCTGGCTGGACTGCGGCCTGGGCGTGGGCGAGCTGGCCCTGCGCGGCGGCCGCTACCACCTCAAGGGCAAGCTGTCGCGCCTGCTGGCACGGCCGCGCAATGATGTGACCGCCGCCATGTTCGCCGAAGTGACGCGTTATCACTTTGACGCCATTCTTGCTGCACCGACGCGGCTGCGCGAGGGTCGCGCCTACACCCTGGACGATCAGGACGGCGCCTTGATTGCCCGTTCCTCACGCATCCTGGAGCCCTTCGTCGAAGAAGCGATCGACTGGGCATTTGCCCAGGACCCGCAGCCGCCACAACGCGTGCTGGAGGTGGGCTGCGGCGCCGGGCACTACCTGAGCTACATGCTGCGGCAATGGCCGCAGATGCGCTTGAGCGCCATCGACATGCAGGCCGAGGTGGTGGCCAGCGCACGCGCCCACCTCAAGGCGCAAGGCCTGCTGGAGCGCGTGTCGCTGCAAGAGGCGCAGCTCTTCGAGCTGGCGCCGCCGCCGGCCGGGCAGGGCTTTGACCTGATCACCTTGCACAACAACTTCTACTACTTCAAGACGGACGAGCGCCGGGCCTTGCTGGACCATGTGGCCGGTCTGCTCGCCCCTGACGGCCGTCTGTTGATCACCAGCAGCTGCCAAGGTGGCAGCCCGGCGGTGGCCGCCCTGCACCTGTGGTGGACCTTGTCCGACATCGACGCCGGCCTCCCTCGGCGCGACCAGCTGCTGGGCCTGCTGCAAGAAGCCGGCTGGCGGGACGCCACGCACCGCCAGCTGCTGCCCGGCGAAAGCTACTACGGCTTTCTGGCCCGCCGCCCCGCCCAAGCGCAATGACGAGGAGACCCCGATGAAACTGGACAGCCCGCTCGATCTGAGCCCCCGCCACGGCGACGGCAGCCCTCACGCCAACCGCCACCCCGACAAGCGCTGGGCTTGGCGCTTCTCCGCCTGCCACCACCTCAACGCCCAGCGACTGGGCGGAAAAGGCGCCCAACTGGCCCGGCTGCATGCCCTGGGTCTGCCCGTGCCCGACGGGCTGTGCATTCCCATCGAAGCCATGGACGAGTACGCCCAGCACAACGGTCTGGATCTGGACCGTGCCCTGGGCAGCGGCGATGCAGCGGTCTGGGCCGAGATGGCGGACAAGCTGCGCCAGGGCGAGTTTCCGAGCCACGCGATCAGCGAACTGGCCCTGGCTTACGAAGGCCTGGGCGCCGTTGCCGTGGCCGTGCGCTCATCGGCCTGTGATGAAGACGGCCACAGCCTGTCCTTCGCGGGCCAGCACAGCAGCTATCTGCAGGTGCAAGGAGTGCCCGAACTCCTGCAACGCCTGCGCTGCTGCTGGGCGTCCTTGTTCAATGCCGCGGCGCTGAGCTACCGGCGCCAACATGCGCAGGCGCTGGCCGGCGCGCGCATGGGGGTGGTGATTCAACGCATGGTGCCGGCCACGGCCAGCAGCTGCGCCGGCGTGGGCTTTGCACGCGATCCGCTGGCACCCGAGCTGAAACAGATGCGCATCGAAGCCTGCCGCGGACTGGGTGAGGGTCTGGTCTCCGGGCGGGTGCCCAGCGATGGCTATACCCTGGCGCTCGACGATCTGCGAACTCTGGGCGAGGACCTGGCTCACAAGCACAGCGCCTTGCTCTGGTCGCCCGAACATGCGCAGCTGCAGGTGCACAGCCTGCCCCAGGATCTGGCCACCGCAGCGGCGCTGGATGAGCCGGCGCGCAAGGAAGTCGGCGCCTTGCTGCTGCGCTGCTCGCGCCTGCTCGGCCAGCCGCAGGACATCGAGTGGGCGCGCGATGAGCAGGGCCAGCTCTGGCTGCTGCAAAGCCGTGCGATCACGACCTTGCAGACACTCGCACCGGACGAGGGGCCACAGCAAGGGCAGGCCGATGCGGCGCTGACCGACACCGTGCTCTGGTCACGCATGGACATCGGCGAGATCTTCACGGGTCGCATGACCCCACTGGGCATCAGCTTCGCCAAGCACTACCAGTACCAGGTGCACCGCGCCTGCGGTGCCGGCATCGGCTTGCTGGATCTCGGCGACCCCGATCACTACATGGGCTACTACCGCGGCCATGTCTACCTCAATGTGGCCTACACCGCCTACCTGCTGTCGCAAACGCCGCCGGGCATGGACCAGGCGCCCTTCCTGCACCGCTTCAGCAGCGAGGAAGTGGTGCTGGACGGCTACCGCAACCCCTACGGCCAGCGCCTGGGCGCGAGCGCGTGGCGCCGCCTGCAGAGCACGGGCTACTGGCTGTACAAAACCGCGCGCGAGCTGCTGGGCGCCCAGCGACGTGCGCGCCGGATGGTGGCCAGCCGCCACCGCGAGTACGCACGCGCACAGCAGATGGACCTGAGCCGGCTCAGTCGGGGCGAGCTGAACCAGGAGCTGCAACATGCCCTGGCCTATTTCAAGTCCATGCACATGGGCTACCTGCCCTTCTACATCAATGCCTTCACCCTTTACGGCGCATTGGAGGAAATGTGCACCAGCTGGCTGCCCGGGCGCGGCCTGCATCTGCAGAACCGGCTCAAGGGCGATATGTCCAATCTGCGCACCGTGGAATCGGCGCGCGAGCTGTGGCAGCTGACCCAGGCCCTGCAGGCCTACCCGGAACTGCCCGCGCTCCTGGATCGCACACCGGCCGAGCTGGCCCTGAGCACCCTGGCCGAGCATGCCCAAGGCCAGGCATTCCTGCGCGCGGAGTACGCCGCCTTCATGCGCGAGAACGGCGTGCGAGGCCACGAAGAAATGGAGCTGACGCACCCGCGCTGGGTCGACGACCCGAGCTATGTCTTCCAGATGATCAAGATCTATATGCGCCAGGGCTTCAGCGTGGATGAGCGCCTGGCCAACAACGATCAACACCGCTCGGTCGACACCGAGGCCTTGCTGGCCGAACTCTCGCCCGGCCGCCGCTGGCTGCTGCGCCGTGTCAGCACCCTGTACTGCGCCTGCAGCCGCCTGCGCGAAGAGACCCGCATGAGCATGATCACCTCGATCTGGCTGGTCCGCCGGGTGCTGGTGGAGCTGTGCCGCCGCCTGCTGGAGCAAGGCCAGTTGCGAGATATGAGCGACATGGCCTGGATGGAGTTCGCCGACATCCAGGCCTATCTCGAGGGGCGCCTGAGCGCCGAGCAAGCCTTTCCCCCTGCCGTGCTGGAGGCGCGCCGGCGTCGCCAACAAGCCTGGCTGCGTGACGGCGAACCTCCACTGACCTTTGTGGGCCCCCCGCCAGTGCGCCCGGCCACCGTGGCCACCGTGCGCGGCGACCTGACCGGCCTGGGCACCTCGCGCGGCGTGTTGCGAGCACGCGCCCGTGTGATCCTGGACCTGAACCGCCAGGCGCCCGAGCTGCAAAGCGGCGAGGTCATCGTCACCCATTTCACCGACGCCTCCTGGACGCCGCTGTTTGCACTGGCCGGTGCGGTGGTCACGGATGTGGGCTCCATGCTCTCGCACAGCTCCATCGTGGCGAGAGAGTTCGGTATCCCCTCGGTGGTGAACACGCAGTTCGCCACCTCCAGCATCCGCAGCGGTGACTGGCTGACCGTCGATGGCGAACGTGGCCTGGTGGCCATTGAACGCCAGCACACCCTCGCAGAGGAGACCCCACCATGCCCGTTCTGATCGACCGCATTCGCCTGAGGTCCATCGACCACCGCGCCGCCTTCATCCAATGGGTGCAGGAGGTGGACTACGCCGCCTGCCAGGATCTGCCCAGCGTGCAACGCTTTCGGGTGTTTGCCTGCCCCGGCGGTGACGGCCTGGATTTCTTCGAGATCGTGGAGATCAGCAGCCTCGATGCGTTCGCGGCCGACACCTCCAGCCCCCTGTTCCAGAGCCTGGTCGCGCGCTTCGTGCAGCTGGCCGAGCTGGGCGAACAGTTCTCGGGCGATTTGCTGGAGCCGGGATTTGAACGCCTTGAACGCCTGGCCTGAATCGCCGACGTGGCCGGCAGCAGCAAGCGAGCCGCAGCGGGACACGCCGACGAGCTGCGAGCTGCTGCTGCATGCGCTGCCCGAGCCGCCCGATGCTGCATGGCTGGCCGCCCGACTGCATCCGCAGGAGCTGCAACGCTGGCGCGGCATGGCCTGGCCCAAGCGTCGGCGCGAATGGCTGGCAGGCCGCTTGTGTGCCAAATCTGCCCTGCGCCCCTGGTTGAGCGCCTCGGAGGCCGCACCAGACCGCCTGCTGATTGGCTGCGATGCGCTGTCGCGCCCTTGTCTGCCGGGCAGCCCGCTGCACCTGAGCATCAGCCACAGCCGCCGCCGGGCCATGGCCGCGGCCGACTCCGCGCCGCTGGGACTGGACACCGAACTGCACGAGGCCGTGCGCGCCCAGTCTCTGGAGATGCTCATCTCCGCGGACGAAAGCGCGCTCACGGCACAGCAGCTGGGCCTGAGCATCCACGAAGCCCGCACCGTGGTGTGGTGTCTCAAGGAGGCACGATTCAAATGCCAGGGCCGGGGCAGCTTTGTGAGCCTGGCCCAGGGCTGGCGGCTGGAGGGCTGGAGCAGCGACGCCCAACCGCGCTGGCGCCGCCAGTCGGCCTGGCCGCCGGCCCCGGCCGGGCGCCACTGGCACGTCCGATTGCACATCAACGAACACGAAGCCTGCGCCCTGGTCCACACCCGGCCTGGTGCAGCGCCGTTTGAGGAGAGCCGCCATGCATGCTGAGAGCCTGAAGCTGGCAGCGCAGTGGGAGCAAGAACTGGGCGATCCACGGCAGAGCGATGCGCTGCTGTGCTTTGCCGACACCTTGCGGGAGGATGAGGCCGAAGTCTTCCCCCAAACCAGCCTGGAACAGCTGCGGCGCCTGGGTCTGTTCGATCAACTGGTGCCAAGCCGTCTGGGCGGTCAGCTCCAGGAACCCGAGCGCATCCTGACCTTGTCCCGCATCCTGTCGCGCCGCGACCTGAGCACCGTGATCGCCTTCGGCCAGACCTTGCTCGGTTCCTTGCCAATCTGGCTGGCGGGCAGCCCCGCCCAGCAAGCGGCCCATGCACGCAGCCTCAGGGCCGGTGGGCTGGCTTGCCTGGCCCTGACCGAGCGAGCCCATGGCAGCGACATCCTCTCGACCGAGTTCCGCGTCGAAGCCGAGGCGGATGGGCAGCACCTGCGCATCCAGGGCGAAAAATGGCTGATCAACAACGGCAGCCGCGGCGCTTCTGCCACGGTGCTGGCCTGCCAGCACCACGCGGACGGTCGCAAGGAGCTGGTGCTGCTGCGCCTGAGCCGCCCCGAGCCTGATGCCGACCCCAGCTGGCACAGCCTGCCCAAGAACGCCACGCATGGCATCCGTGGGGCCGACATCAGCGGCTTTGCATTGCAGGACCACCGTTGCCTGGCCGCCGATGTCAGCCTGCCGCGCCAGGAACCGGCCCTGAACCTGGTGCTCAAGACCTTGCAGATCTCGCGCATCCTGTGCGCAGGCTTTTCGCTGGGCGCCACCGACACCTTGCTGCGTCTCACCCTGGAGTTTGCGAGCCAGCGGCAGCTCTACGGCAAGACCGTCACGCAGATTCCCGCCGCCCGAGCCAAGCTGGCCCACAGCTACGCGCGCTTGCTGTGCAATGATCTGCTGGCCCAGGCCTGCACGCGAGCGATCGCTCGTCTACCCGCTGAATTGAGCGTTCTGTCGCCCATCTGCAAATACCAGCTTCCCGTCAGCTGCGAAGCGGTGGCCCGCGAACTGGCCCAGGTGCTGGGCGCCCGGCACTACCTGCGCAGCCAGGATGCGCTGGGCATGTTTCAAAAGATGGCGCGCGATCTGCAGGTGGTCAGCCTGTTTGACGGCAGCACGCAGGTCAATCTGGGCCTGCTCGCCGCCCAGCTGCGCCAATTGCAACCCACCCTGCTGCAATGCTGGCAAGAAGGCTCAAGCGCCCGCGAAGCGCTGCTTGAGGATGCGCGCGCCTTGTTGCGCAGCGAGGCCGCGGCCTGCGACTGGCCGGACAGCAAGGACCTGCGCCTGAGCAGCCAGGGCCAGGACCGTCTGATGCAGGCCTACCTGGTTTGGCGCCGCGAACCCGGTGCTTGTGAGGGCGCGGTCTCCGAGGAAGGCGCCGTGGCGTCCGCCTTGCACGCCCTCGACCAGCGGCTGCAGCAATGCCTGAGCGAGATCGAACAGCATTTCTGGGTGCAGCGCCTGCCCGTGGACAGCTGCGCAGCGCAGCAACTGGCCGTGGACTACGCCCGTCTCTGGTCCGCTTGTGCGCTGGCCCTGGCCTGGTCATTCGCTCAGGAGTCCTCATCCACCGTGGCTGCACCACAGCTGGACAGCGATCTGCTGCTCGAAGGCTTGCGCCAGACCTTGCCCGACTTGCGCATCCCCGCCTGCGAAGCCCGCGATCAACGCCTGCTCGAAGCTGCCTTGTCTTGCGTGAAACAGCGCCGCCTGTTCTCGCTCTCGCCGCTGCCGGCTGCCTGGTAATGCCTGGGCCCGGAAGCAATCTCCACCTCTCGTAGCCTCCCTCAACAAAGGAAACTGTCGATGCGAATTCAACACACCCTGGTCGCCCTGGCCGCCCTTCTCTCCCTGCCCAGCGCCCAGGCCGGCTGGGATCCGGTGGTCACCGGCGGCCAGTACATCGTCACCGTGGAATATGGCGGTGGCAGCGTCAGCGTCAGCGAAGGCCGCAACCAATACGGCCCCCTGGCCCGCACCGCCGGTGAGCTGCGCGCGATACCGTTTCAGATGGAAAACGGTCTCAACAGCTTCATGCGCAGCTATGCCAGCAGCAATGGCGTGAACTTCCAACGCGGCTCGCTCAGCGGCGATCTGCGTCTGCAGATCAGCCCGCAAGGCAATGGTCTGATGCGCACCACCCTCAGCGGTGTGAGCTACAACGCATGGACCCAGTTCTCGGGCAAGAAGTGGGGCATCATCCGCTTCAACTGCGTCAGCCACCTGTCCCTGGCGAACATCTCGGTGGGCGCGAGCTACAACGTCAGCAATGGGCAGGTGCCCAGCAGCAGCATCATGCTCGATGGTCAGCCGAACTCATCCACCGACTGCGATTCCAACCTCAGCTGGATCCTGCCGGTGGTCGGCAACTTCATCATCCGCAAGGTCGAAGGTCAGATCGACCAAGCCGTGCTGCAGGGCCTGCAAGGCACGCTGGGGCAAGGCAACCAAGCTCTGTTCTACGGGCGTGACAATCTGCAGCTCACCGGCCTGACACGACTGATCTCGGCCGATCGCCAGGTCACATTGCCAAACGGTCAGCAGTTCCCGATCGGCCAGTATGTACACAACAACCTGGCATATCTGCTGGGCAATGCACAGGTGACCGTGCAGTTGGGCAAGGGGGCCATCGTGCCGGACACCCATTGGGGCGGCGGCGAACCGGGCTACTACCAGGTCCAAGGCGATCACCTGAATCTGCAGATCTCCGTGCCCGGTCTGAGCTTCAGCGTGCGCTTGCACGAGCAGGTTCAGTTGGAATGGAACTGGAACGGCCGTTGCGGTCCCAATTCGGACATGACCTGCCACATTCCCTGAGCGTCTTCAGCTCAGTTCAGCAAACCCAGCAAGGCCGCCTGCACCACCGCAGCGGTCTTGTTGCTGGCGCGCAGCTTGGCCATCGAGTTCTTGATGTGGAAGTTCACCGTGTTCTCGGACACGGTCAGGATGGTGGCGATCTCTCCCGATGTCTTGCCATCCGCGCTCCACTTGAGCACTTCCAGCTCTCGTGTGCTCAAGGCCGCTTCGCGCCCGGGAGCATGGCGACGCTTCAAAAGCCGAGACAGGCTTTGATGCGCGACGCAGACCAACCAGCGCAGCTTGACTTCCTCCTGGTCCAGCCAGCGCTGTGACAGCGGCTCTTCGCTGCGCGCCAGAGTCAGCATGCCACCCACGCCGAAGGCATCGAGGCTGGACTGGGCCCAACCATGACGCAAGCCATGGTCCTGGGCATCACGCCAGAGTTTCAGGGCGTTCACGAACACCGCGTCAGCCCAGACCAGAGGCTGCAGGCTTTGCCGACAATGCAGCACGGTCGGATCGATCTTGAGGTAGTTCTCCTGCGCATAGTGCTGTTGCCAGCGGGCCGGATAGTTGTTCAGCATCACCGTCTTGGGATTGCTGAAGGAACGAGGGATCCGCATGCCATAGGCGCAATAGTCGAAGCCCAGGTCACGCGCAGCACCACCCAGCCGTTGCAGCATCATGTGCTCGCAATCGGCGTCATGCGCCACACGCAACAGTTCCTCCTGCCAAACTTTCATCGCTCCCCCAAGGCTGCTTCGGACACCCAAACAATGGCTGCCCCAGCATACCTGGGGGTCTGAGCCCATCGCCATGTAAACCCTTACAGTTGCCCTGCCCCTTTCGCAAGCAGACGTAACGGCTGGGTCCAGCGCGTACCCAACGAAACGGCGGTCCATGATCCGGACGGCCTCTGCGTGCAAGACAGTCGCATGAAGGCACGCTCGGAACGGGCTCCTTGAGCGCGAGGCTTCCCCTAGAACGGCAGCTCGGCCTGCCGACCGGGACGATCGGCGGTGGCTCTAGCCTCCAGGCGCAGAAGCGCCAGCTTGGTATGCAAGCCCCCATGGGCCGAAAAACCGCCGGCAGCACTGCCACGGGCCAGGACGCGGTGGCAGGGAACGATGGGCGCAAAAGGGTTGTGGCCCTCGGCCTGCCCCACGGCGCGCGCGGCACCGGGCTGGCCCAGCTGCGCAGCCAGTTCGCCATAGCTCAAGGTCTGGCCCAGCGGGATCAGGCGCGTCTGCGCGAGCACTTGGCGCTGGAACTCGGGCAGCGCGCTGTCATCCAGCACGATGGCCAACAACTCCTGATCGTCATTCAGCTGACCCGACAGCAGGCGCTGCACCGCCCGCACGGCCGCGGCGATCACGGGCGGCAGTTGATCGGTCTCACGCCCGGCAGGAAAACGCTGGCGCAGACGGTCGCGGCTCAGATTGGGCGTGGCTTCGGGCAGCTGGCTGCCACAGACCCCGCGCTCATTCCAGGCAATGCCGCAACGGCCCAGGGCGGTGTCGAAGCCATGCAGCCAGATCATCAAGGCTTCAGGCTGCGGTGGCGCTGACACCGGCCTCGGCCGCCAACTTCTCGGCCGCCTTCTCAGCGACATGAGCCGCCACGCCGATGCGCGCCTGCGTGGCGATCTCAGCCACGGCGCGGGGCGCCAGGGTTTTGTACTGATGGTCGGACCAAATCTGGCGCCAGCGGCGCGAACCGGCCTGGCCGTTCCACAAGCCCAGGGCGTGGCGCATGGCCTGGGGCCAGCTGGCATAGGGGGCCGACGCGACATGGCGCTCCAGATAGAGCAGCCAGTCGGCCTCGACCTGCTCGCGCGACAAGGCCGGGTTGGGCGTGCCGAAGAAGCGGCGGTCCCAGTCCACCATCTGCCAAGGCTCGTGGTAAGCCTGACGGCCCACCATCACGCCGTCCACATGCTGGAGCTGCTCGGCAATCTCCTCATCGGTCTTGATGCCACCGTTGAGCACGAGGGTCAGCGCAGGGAAGTCGCGCTTGAGCTGGTGCACCAGTTCGTAGCGCAGCGGCGGGATCTCACGGTTCTCTTTCGGCGACAGGCCTTGCAGCCAGGCGTTGCGGGCATGGACGATGAAGACCTCGCAGCCGGCCTCGGCGATCTGGCCGACGAAATCACGCACGAAGTCGTAGCTCTCAATTCTGTCGATGCCAATGCGGTGCTTGACCGTGACCGGGATGCTCACCGCATCGCGCATGGCCTTGACGCCATCGGCCACCAGGGCCGGCTCGGCCATCAGGCAGGCGCCAAATGCTCCGCGCTGCACCCGCTCGCTCGGGCAGCCGCAGTTGAGGTTGACTTCGTCATAACCCCATTGCTCAGCCAGCTTGGCGCAGGCCGCCAGATCGGCCGGCTCCGAGCCACCGAGCTGCAAGGCAACCTGATGCTCTTCGGGGTTGAAGTCGAGATGCCGCGCCTGATCGCCGTGCAACAAGGCGCCAGTCGTCACCATCTCGGTGTAGAGCCGGGTCTGGCGGGTCAGCAGGCGATGGAAGGTCCGGCAATGCCGGTCCGTCCAATCCAACATGGGGGCGACCGAGAGCCGCCAAGGGCTGATCGTGGACGAGTCGGTCGAGGCCGGGAAAGCGGCGGGAGCAAAAGTGGGCGCGGTATTCACCGCCCAATTATCCCAAAGCCCGCTTCCCCGGCGCCGAGCGCCCTCGCCTTCAGGGTGTGAAACTCACGTTCAGAGTCAGCCCCGAGTAGGCGGCGTAGGCGTACAGGCCGATGTAAACCCAACCAGCCACCGGGCTGGCGATGCTGCAGGTCTCGGTGTTGGTCGAGCCATTCTTGCGGCAGCTGTAGCTGCTCAGGCTGGGTTGGCTGCCGTTCTGGGTGTAGAGATCCATATCGCCGCTGCCGCCACTGCCCTTGACGACCAGATTGCGCGCACCGCTGGGGATGGCAAGCTTGTAGTAGCGCCAACTGCCTCTGGCGCCGCTGAGGCCGCTGACCGTCTGGCCGTTGCTGAGCACCGGCACGTTGTCGGCGCTGAGCACCAGGGGCTTGCTCAAGCTGTTGCTCTTGCCCTCGTTGTCGGTCACCGTCAGGCTGACCGTGTAGCTGCCGGCCGCCGCGTAGGCATGGCTGGGGTTGGCGGCGCTGCTGGTGGCACCGTCGCCGAAGTTCCAGCTGCGCGAGGCGATGCTGCCATCGGCATCGCTGCTGCGGTCGGTGAAGCTGACGTTGAGGCCGTTGATGCTGGTGTCAAAGGCAGCCACCGGCGCCGTGCCGCCGCTGCCATCGCTGATGTTCAGGAACACCGCGCTGAGAGCGCCCCAGTTGCCCGCCGCGTCGCGGCCGCGCACATAGACCAGGTGCTTGCCGGGCGCCAGGCCGGTGGTGTCGAGGCTGGCGCGCACGGCTTCGCTGCTGCTGTTGAAGCTGCCGTCGCTGGCCTGAAGCGCACGCGGCGTGGCACCGGCCACCCAAGGCGGGGTGTCGATGTAAGCCTCGGCAGCGGACACGGCCTGGGTCGGCTCGGCACCATTGCTGTTGTTGTAGCGGCTGTCGTCCACGGTGGCGCTGAGGGCCACCTGAGTGCCCGTCGGCACGCCGCTGCTGCTGGCGTTGCCGGCCAGAGCGAGGCTCAGCACATCAGGCCCGGCCGGGGTTTGATAGGGCGTGCGCACCACCTTGGCGGCATAGATCAGGGCCGGCAGATTGCCGGGCAGCACGGTGCTGTTGTAGTAGCTGCATTGCTCGAAGAAGGCCGTGCCCAGCTCGAAGGTGAAGGCCGCCACACCGAGCTCACCGTAGCTCGGGCCATCGCTGGTGCCATCGGTCTCGTACAGGCTCAGCGAGCGCTGCGGCGTGTGGTTGTTCCAGTAGGCGAACTTGCGCCCCAAGGTGGCCAGTTGCTTGTCGTTGCCGGCCACCACCCCATTGGTGCCCCAGGGCCAGAGCAAGAGGCGACCGTGGCTGTGGATGTCCAGATGGATGCCCGAGGTGTCCAGCGGTGCGGCATCGGCGCGGTTGGGGCCACGGCGATCGGGCCAGAGGCTGCGGATGTAGGCCTCCACGGCCTGGGTCTCAGGCTCGGAGGCCGCGCTGGGACCGCGGTAGGTTTCGTTGCAGGCGCTGCCGCTGGAGCCTGCGCCATTGGTGCTGTTCCACTGGAATGTGAAGTTGCGGTTCAGGTCAGCACCGCGGCTGTTGCTGGTGGCGCCGCAGTAGGCGGTGTTGGTGTTCTTGCGCCAGAGCAGGCCGCTTTCCGCCTTCTTGCGGCCATCGGGGTTGGTGGCCAGCAAGAGGTGGATCTCGTGGTGATCGAGGATCCAGGTCGCGTCGGCATCGACGCCGTAACCATTGACCAGACGCTTGGCGAACTCCAGCACCAAGGGGGTGGTCGTGTACTCGCGGGCATGGATGCCGGCATTGACGAAGAGGCGCGGCTTGTTGGTCGGGCCGGCGCTGTTGCCGAGCTTGAGCACGCGCAGATCGTAGCCGCCGCTGGCGCGGGTCTTTTGCCAGCTGTCGCCGATGTCCACCCAGCGTGCCAGCTGAGGCTTGGCCGCGATCAAGGCGTCACCCTCGGCAAACACCTCTTCCACCGTGGGATAGCAGCTGTAGCTGGGAATGCCGGCGAAGCTGGGCACCAGCGCCTTGCCCAGGCTGCGGCGCCGCTCGGCCAGCTCGGCGCTTTCACGCGCGGCCTGGGCCTGCTGTTCGGGCAGCCATTGTTCATCGACCTGAAGGCGGAAACCCAGGGCGCGCAGTTCACGCGCCTCGTTCGCATCGGCCAGCACGACCAAGTAGCCCAGCTCGTACTTGGATTCCAGGGTGTCAAAGCGGCTATGGGCAATGCCCTGGGCCAGGCGCAGATCCTTGAAGTAGGCCCGATAGACCGTGCGAAGGTTCTCGGCTGCAGACGCTTTGGCCGACGCCGGACTGGCGGGTGCATCATGCGCCTGCACCATGAACGACGGCGAGAGCAGAAGGCCGCTGAACAGCGAGGTCAGCAGCCAGACCGAGGGGCGAATTGCAGGCATCGAGCTTCTCCTTCGCGAACTGCCCATCCATGGGCCATGGATGGGCAGTGTGCGCAGCCGGCTGGGCCAACGCGCAAGGAGAAACCCTCAAATCGGGCCGAGGCTGTAAGGCCTTACAGGTTCAAGCGTTGGCGGCTTGCGAGGCTCAGAACAAGCCGCTGATGCGCCCTTGCGCATCGACATCAATGCGCTCGGCCGAGGGCACTTTGGGCAGACCTGGCATGGTCATGATGTCGCCGCAGATGGCCACCACAAACTCGGCGCCTGCCGCCAGGCGCACTTCGCGCACGCGCAGCACATGACCCTCAGGCGCACCGCGCAAGCTGGCGTCGCTGCTGAAGGAATACTGGGTCTTGGCGATGCAGACCGGCAGCTGGCCCCAACCGGCGTTCTGCCAGTCCTGCAGCTGGGCGTCGGCCTTGGGCTCGAACACCACCTCGCCGGCCCGGTAGACCTTGCTGGCGATGGCGCGGATCTTGTCGGCCAGCGGCAGCGCATCCTCGTAGAGGCTGGCGGCGCACGCACCACCCTGCTCGCACTGGGCCACCACGGCGCGGGCCAGCTCGGCCGCACCGGCGCCGCCCTCGGCCCAGTGGGTGGCCAGCACGCAGCGCACACCTCGCGCCTGGCAATAGGCCTCGATCAGGGCGATCTCCTCAGCCGTGTCCGCGTCAAAGCGGTTGATGGAGACGATGGCCGGCAGGCCGTAATGCTGATGCACGTTTTCGATGTGGCGGCCAAGGTTGGCCAGGCCAATTTCCAGCGCCTGCAGGGTGTCACTGCCCGGCTTCTTCGCATCGGCACCGCCGTGGTACTTGAGCGCCCGCACGGTGGCCACGATGACGGCGCAGCTGGGCTGCAGGCCGGCCTTGCGGCACTTGATGTCCATGAACTTCTCGGCGCCGAGGTCGGCGCCAAAGCCGGCTTCGGTCACCACATAGTCGGCCAGCTTCAGCGCTGTTTGTGTCGCGATCACCGAGTTGCAGCCATGGGCGATATTGGCAAAGGGGCCGCCATGCACAAAGGCCAGATTGCCCTCCAGGGTCTGCACCAGATTGGGCGCCAGCGCGTCCTTGAGCAAGGCGGCCATGGCACCATCGGCCTTGAGCTCGCGCGCGGTGACCGGGCGCTTGTCGGCCGTGCTGCCGATGACGATATTGCCCAGGCGGCGCTTCAGATCCTCCAGCGAAGTCGCCAGGCACAAGATGGCCATGACCTCGGAAGCGACCACGATGTCAAAGCCATCCTGGCGCGGATAGCCATTGCCCGGCCCGCCCAAGGCCACGGTGATGTCGCGCAGGGCGCGGTCGTTCATGTCCACCACACGGCGCCAGCTGATGCGGCGCACATCGATGCCGAGCGCATTGCCATGGTGGATGTGGTTGTCGATCAAGGCGGCCAGCAGATTGTTGGCCAGGGCGATGGCATGGAAGTCGCCGGTGAAGTGGAGGTTGATGTCCTCCATGGGCACGATCTGTGCGCGGCCACCTCCGGCCGCGCCGCCCTTCATGCCGAAGCAGGGGCCCAGCGAAGGCTCGCGCAGGCAGATCATGGCCTTCTTGCCGATGTGATTGAGGCCATCGCCCAGGCCCACCGTGGTGGTGGTCTTGCCCTCGCCAGGTGGTGTGGGCGAGATCGCGGTCACCAGGATCAGATGGCCGTTCTTGCGGCCGGACAAGGCGGGCAGATGCTCCAGGCCCAGCTTGGCTTTGTAGTGGCCGTAAGGGCTGAGCGCCTCTTCCGGCAGGTCCAGTGTGCGCTGGGCCAAGGGCAGGATTTTCTGCAGGGTGGCGGCTTGGGCGATCTCGATGTCGGTGGGCATCTGCGGGCTCTTCGGTTGTGGCTGGCTCGGGTGACGCGCCAGCGCAGGGGCCAATGAAAAACGGCAAGGTCCGGTGGGACCTTGCCGCGCAGATTATGGCCTTGCCGCAGGCAGGGATCGCCTGTGCCTCGCCCTCAGTTCAGCCCGGCCAAGGGGTGCTGATCCGCCGCCCAGACCGGGGCAAAAAACGCCTGCACCTCAGCGGCCGTGACGTCCTCGCTGCGCGCATGGCGCCAGCGCGGCGCGTGGTCCTTGTCCACGGCCAGGGCACGGATGCCTTCCACGGTTTCGCTCTCGGCCGCCGGCCTCAGGTGGAAGCAGTGGTGCACCATCTCGCGCTCCATGCGCAGCTCCGCACCCAGACCCATGCCACGCGCGCGGCGCAGCTGTTCCAGCGTGACGGCCAGCATCAGCGGCGAGCGTTTGCGCAAGGTGGCGGCCGTGTGTGCGGCCCATTCGTCATCGCGCTCCGCCTCCAGCGAGGCCAGGATGGACGGCACATCGGGCAAGGCGAAATGGCGGTCGATGCGGGCGCGCAGCTTCAGATGATCGGCCGCCGGCGCCAGGTCCACCTTGTCCATGACGGTCGCCACCACATGCTCGGCGCTGCTTTGCTGGCCGTGGCGGAAGGCCTCGATCAAGGCCGGGAAGGAACTGCTCTGCACAAACACATCGCCCAGGCCCAGCTCGATGGCATCGCCCGCACCAATGGCATGGCCGGTCAGGGCCAGCCACTCGCCGACATGGCCGGGGCATTGGCTGAGGAAGTAGCCGCCGCCCACATCCGGGAACAGGCCGATATTGGTCTCGGGCATGGCCAGGCGCGAATGCTCGTTCAGCACGCGCAGCTTGGCGCCCTGGCTCAAGCCCATGCCGCCGCCCATGACAACGCCGTCCATCAAGGCGATGTAGGGCTTTTTGTAGTGGTGGATCAGGTGGTTGAGCGCGTATTCCTCGGTGAAGAACGCAGCCAGTGCCGCATCCCCGGCGTGGGCCGCCTGGTGGAAGAAGCGGATGTCACCGCCGGCGCAGAAGGCGGCCGGCTTGCCCTCGCGCGCCGCGCCCAGGATCACCACCGCCTCGATCTCGGGCGCCGCCGCCCAGGTCTGCAGCAGCAAGGTCAGATCGCGGATCATGGCCAGGGACAGGGCATTGAGTGCTTGCGCCCGATTCAGGGTGATCAGGCCCAGGCAGCCATTGACCTCGGCCAGAACCTGGCCGGCAGATTGCAGTTCGGGTAGCAAGGGCGGCTTCATGCCTGTCTCCTGGAAACGTTGATGTTCAAGTGCGCGATTATCGTTCGCGCTAACGGCGGCTTGCTGCGGCGTGGCCGGCCTGCTCGCGCCAGGCCAGCAGCTCGTTGCCCACCAAGGCCGCAAGCACCAGCCCGCCACCGAGCAAGGCGGCCGACGAAGGCTGCTCGCCCGCCCACAGCCAGGCCCAGAGCACGCCGAAGATCACCTCCAGCTGGGCCAGCAAGGCCACCTCGGGGCCGGACAGCACCCGCGTCAGGTGCACCACCAGCAAGCAAGGCAGGGCCAGCTGAAACGCGCCCAAACTGGCCAGCAATCCGACGTCATGCCACGAGGCCTGCAGCGGCCAAGCGAGCGGCAGCATACACAAAGCCGAGATCAGCGCACCGATCAGCACCGCCAAGGGCATGTCCGAGGCCGTCGACGCTGCAGCAGCATCGCCCGCCACCTGGCGCCCGGCATGCTGCATCAGGGACCAGTTGATGGCCGAGGCCATGGGCACACCCAAGGCCACCACGATGCCCAGCCAAGCCAGGGGTGCTGTGGCCTGAGGCCCATCGCCGCCCTGCCCCATTTCGTGCCCGAACATCCAGGCGATGCCGAGGCTGGCCACGAGAATGGCCAGCCAGGTCCGCGCCGGCAGCCGGTGGTGCAGAAACACCCGGGCCAGCAAGGCGGTCAGCAAAGGGCTGAGCGCCATGGTCACCAGCACATTGGCCACCGTGGTCAAGCTGAGCGCCAGCATGAAGGCAGTGAACATCACCGCCCAGCACAGGCCCGAGGCCCAGACCATGCGCGGGGCCTGGCGCAGCTGAGCCAACAGCGCGGGCCCACGCAGCCAACCCAGGCCGATCAGCAAAGCCAGGGCATTGAAGGCACTGCGCCAGAAGGTCAGCTCGAAGCCACGCGCCGCCTCCAGATGGCGCGTGACCACCCCCGCCGTGCTCCACAGCAGGGTGACCAGCACCATCAGAACCACAGCCTTGCGATGTGTCACGGCAGATGAATTGAGAGCGCCCCTGAGAGGGGCGCGGGCAACAGACTGACTGGAGCCCTCCTCTCGGAGGAGGGCTGGGAGGAGCACAGTGAACTCGCTGGAGCGAGCTTCTCGCTCTCAGGAGCGCGCAGCTCGCTTGCGCTCGTTCTCGGTCAGGAAGCGCTTGCGCAGGCGCACGCTCTTGGGCGTGATTTCGACCAGCTCGTCGTCGTCGATGAAGTCCACGCCGTATTCCAGGGTCAGGTCGATCGGCGGGGTGATCTTGATCGCGTCTTCCTTGCCGCTGACGCGGAAGTTGGTCAGCTGCTTGGTGCGGGTAGCGTTGACAACCAGGTCGTTGTCACGGCTGTGGATGCCGACGATCATGCCTTCGTAGACCGGATCGTTGGGCTTAACGAACATGCGGCCGCGATCATCCAGCTTACCCAGGGCGTAGGTGAAGATTTCGCCTTCGTCCATGGAAATCAGCACGCCGTTCTTGCGGCCACCGATTTCGCCCTTGTGAGCTTCGTAGCCGTCGAAGATCGAAGAGATCAGGCCCGAACCACGGGTCAAGTTCATGAACTCGTTGGAGAAACCGATCAGGCCACGGGCCGGGATACGGTATTCCAGGCGCACGCGGCCATGGCCGTCCGGCTCCATGTTCAGCATTTCACCCTTGCGCAGACCCAGGGCCTGCATCACGCCGCCTTGGTGGGCTTCTTCCACGTCGGCCGTCACCAGCTCCATCGGCTCGCACTTCACGCCGTCGATGTCCTGGAACATCACGCGCGGCTTGGACACGGCCAGCTCATAGCCTTCACGGCGCATGTTTTCCAGCAGGATGGTCAGGTGCAGTTCGCCGCGGCCGCAGACTTCAAAGATACCGTCTTCGTCGGTTTCCTTCACGCGCAGGGCCACGTTGTGCTGCAGTTCCTTCTGCAGGCGGTCCCAGATCTGACGGCTGGTCACGAACTTGCCTTCACGGCCGGCCAGGGGCGAGGTGTTGACGCAGAAATTCATGGTCAGCGTCGGCTCGTCCACCTTCAGCATGGGCAGTGGGCTGGGGTTGGCCGGGTCGGTCACGGTCACGCCGATGCCGATGTCCTCGATGCCGTTGATCAGCACGATGTTGCCGGGGCCGGCTTCGGTCACTTGCACGCGGTCCAGACCTTGGAAGGTCAGCACCTGGTTGATGCGGCCGTTGACGGACTTGCCGTCCGGGCCTTCCATCACGGCCACTTGCATGCCGGGCTTGATGGTGCCTTGGCTGATGCGGCCCACGCCGATACGGCCGACAAAGGTCGAAAAGTCCAGGGCCGAGATCTGCAGCTGCAGCGGGGCGGCCGGGTCACCCGATTGCGCGGGCACATGCTTGAGCACGGTGTTGAACAGGGCGGACATGTCCGGACCCCACTGCTCACCGGGCTTGCCTTCTTCCAGCGAGGTCCAGCCATTGATGCCCGAGGCGTACACGACCGGGAAGTCCAGCTGCTCATCGGTGGCGCCCAGCTTGTCGAACAGGTCGAAGGCGGCGTTGATCACGGCATCCGGCTTGGCACCGGGCTTGTCCACCTTGTTGACCACGACGATGGGCTTCAGACCCAGGGCCAGGGCCTTCTTGGTCACGAAGCGGGTCTGGGGCATCGGGCCTTCTTGGGCGTCGATCAGCAGCACCACACCGTCCACCATGCTCAGTGCGCGCTCGACTTCACCGCCGAAGTCCGCGTGTCCGGGGGTGTCGACGATGTTGATGTGGGTGCCTTCCCAGGACACGGCGCAGTTCTTGGCCAAGATCGTGATACCGCGCTCACGTTCGATGGCGTTGTTGTCCATCACCGTGTCGACGACTTTTTCGTGGTCGGCGAAGGTGCCGCTTTGGCGCAGCAATTGGTCGACCATGGTGGTTTTGCCATGGTCAACGTGGGCGATGATGGCGATGTTACGAATCTGCTTGCTCATACGACACTTTCAAAAAATTCTGGACTTCAGGCGGCTGGTGTACCCATGAGGCTTTGCACCTCGGCGGGACTCAGCAGCCGGTCGGCGATCAGCTCGCCGGCCTGGACATGGGCGCTGCCTAGAAAGGCTTGCGGCTCGGGGCCGTAGACCCGCACATGCGGGGCGTCGGCAGCGGCAACGCGGCGCCGCAGACCGGTGAGAAAGCGGGCGGCTTCGTCGCTGCTCAAACGCAGCTCGGGCCAATCCGCCAACAAAGAGTCGGGTGGGCGCAGCAAGGCTTCGCGCTCGCTTTCGGTCAGCGCCGCCAGGGCGTCCAGGCTGATGGCCTGTTCCACCGACACCGGGCCGGATGCGGTTCGACGCAGCGCACTCAATCGCGCGCCACAACCCAGCAAGCGACCGAGGTCTTCCGCCAGGGTGCGCACATAGGTGCCCTTGCTGCAGCGCACGGCAATCGCCAGCTCATCATCCTGCCAATGCAGGATGTCGAGCGCGTGAATGGTGACCTGACGCGATGGGCGCTCGATGGTGATGCCGGCGCGGGCGTATTCGTACAGCGGCCGGCCTTCATGCTTGAGGGCCGAGTACATCGGCGGCACCTGGGTGATCTCGCCGCGCAGCTGGGCGCAAGCGGCCTCGATCTGTTCGCGGCTCAGCTTCACCGGATGGCGCTCCAGCACCTCGCCTTCACCGTCGCCGGTGGTGGTGATCTCGCCAAGCTTGAGGGTGGCGGTGTAAGCCTTGTCGGCATCCAGGCTGACCTGGCTGAACTTGGTGCCGGCACCGAAGCACAGCGGCAGCAGGCCGGTAGCCAGCGGGTCCAGCGTGCCGGTATGGCCGGCCTTTTCCGCCCGCAGCAGCCATTTGGCTTTTTGCAGCGCGTCGTTGCTGGACAGACCCAGCGGCTTGTCAAGCAGCAGCACGCCGTGCAGGGCACGGCGCGGTGTCTTGACGCGCTGGGGACGGGTGTTCATGGTGGACAAAGAATCAGGGCTTCTCGAAGTTCACTCGGCGCGGTCGGTGGGCTTGCTCGCTTCCGCGGCAGCGTCGCCCTCAGCGGGCGCCTCGTCATCGAGGGCGCGCGTGGCATTGGCCTTGTGGATCAGCGCGCTCAACTCGGCCGCGCGCTCGATGCTGCGGTCGTAGTGGAAGTGCAAGCTGGGCACGGTGTGGATCTGCAGGCGCTTGAAGAGGCCGTTGCGCAAAAAACCGGCGGCTTCGTTCAAGGCTTCCGCGGTTTCGGTCGGATCGCCGACCAGCACCGAGAAGAACACCTTCGCATGCGCGTAGTCGGGCGTCACCTCGACGGCATTGACCGTGGCCATGCCGATGCGTGGGTCCTTGAGCTCGCGGATCAGCTCGGCCAGATCGCGCTGGATCTGGTCGGCCACGCGAAAGCTGCGGTTGGGGATGACTCGTTTGTGTCGCATCTCGGACTGCTCCTGTGCTGAGACTGCAGGCGGCGCCCCTCACAAACACAAACCCCGCCACTCTCGGGAGGGCGGGGTTTGCGCCGGTTGGGGCAACTCCGCTTTACAGCGTTCGCGCCACTTCCTTGACCTCGAAGAATTCCAGCTGATCGCCCTCGGCGATGTCGCTGTAGTTCTTCAGCTTGATACCGCACTCGAAGCCTTCGCGGACTTCGCGCACATCGTCCTTCATGCGCTTGAGCGTGTCGATCTCGCCGGTGTAGATCACCACGTTGTCGCGCAGCAGGCGGAAGCGTGCCGAACGGTTGACCACGCCCGAAGTGACCATACAGCCGGCAATGGTGCCGATCTTGGTCGCCACGAACACGGTGCGGATCTCGGCCATGCCGATGACTTCCTCGCGCTGCTCGGGAGCCAGCATGCCGGTCATCGCTGCCTTCACCTCATCCACGGCGTCGTAAATGATGTTGTAGTAGCGCAGGTCAACGGCATTGCCTTCGGCCAGCTTGCGCGCACCGGCATCAGCCCGCACGTTGAAGCCAATGATGACGGCCTTGGAGGCGATCGCCAGGTTGACGTCCGACTCGCTGATGCCACCGACGGCGGCGTGCACGATCTGCACCTTGACTTCGGCGGTCGACAGCTTGAGCAGCGAAGAAGCCAGGGCTTCCTGCGAACCTTGCACATCGCTCTTGATGATGATGCCCAGGGTCTGCACATCGCCGGCACCCATGTTCTCGAACATGTTTTCCAGCTTGGCGGCTTGCTGACGCGACAGCTTGACGTCACGGTACTTGCCCGAACGGAAGGTGGCGATTTCACGGGCACGGCGTTCATCCGACAGCACCATGAACTCATCACCGGCCTGCGGCACTTCGGTCAGGCCCTGAATTTCCACCGGGATGGAAGGACCGGCTTCGGTCGCTGCCTTGCCGTCTTCGTCCAGCATGGCGCGCACGCGGCCATAGGTCGAACCGGCCAGCACCACATCGCCACGCTTGAGCGTACCGCTCTGCACCAGCACCGTGGCCACAGGGCCGCGGCCCTTGTCCAGCTTGGCTTCGATCACCAGACCCTTGGCCATGGAGGCCACCGGGGCCTTGAGTTCCAGCACTTCGGCTTGCAGCAGCACTTGCTCCAGCAGGCTGTCCATGCCCTCGCCCGTCTTGGCCGAGACCGGCACAAAGGGGGTGTCGCCGCCGAAGTCTTCCGGCACGACGCCTTCGGCCACCAGCTCGCCCTTCAGGCGTTCGATGTTGGCGCCTTGCTTGTCGATCTTGTTCATGGCCACGACCATGGGCACGCCCGCAGCCTTGGCATGGTGGATCGCTTCCTTGGTCTGGGGCATCACGCCGTCGTCCGCCGCCACCACCAGGATGACGATGTCGGTGGCGGTGGCGCCACGGGCACGCATGGCCGTGAAGGCCGCGTGACCCGGGGTGTCCAGGAAGGTGATCACGCCGCGCGGGGTTTCCACGTGGTAGGCACCGATGTGCTGCGTGATGCCGCCGGCTTCACCCGCGGCCACACGGGCACGGCGGATGTAGTCCAGCAGCGAGGTCTTGCCGTGGTCGACGTGACCCATGACGGTGACCACCGGTGCGCGGGGCAGCGCTTCGTGCTGCTGCTCGGCGCCGGCGCCCTCTTCTTCCAGGAAGGCATCGGGATCGTCCAGCTTGGCGGCAAAGGCCTTGTGGCCCATTTCTTCCACCAAGATCATGGCGGTTTCCTGATCCAGCTGCTGGTTGATGGTGACCATCTGGCCCAGCTTCATCAACTGTTTGATGACCTCAGAGGCCTTGATGGACATCTTGTGCGCCAGATCGGCCACCGAGATGGTTTCCGGCACATGCACCTCTTGCACCACCTGCTCCGCCGGGGCGACGAAGGTCGAGGTGCTGCTGCCACGGCGATCGGCGCCGCGGTCATTGCCGCGACGGCCAGCCGGGCCGCTGCGACCCGGCGCACGCCAGGCCGAGGACGGACGCGCACCGCCCGGAGCGGCCGGGCCGCTGGGCTTGGCGCCACGCTTCTTGGCATCGTCGGCCCAGCTGGACGACAGCTTTTCCGACTTGACCGACTTCTTGTCGCCCGGCTTGGCAGCACCGGCCGTGGCGGCGCCCGGCGCGGCAGGCGCGCCCGGGGTGCCCGGCTTCTTGTGGATGGTGCCCTTGATGCCTTCCTTGCTGGCTTCGACCGGCTTGGGCTCTTCCTTCTTCGCGACCATCACCTTCTTCGGTGCATTCATCATCGCGCGGATGGCAGCCGCCTCGGCCTCGGCGGCCTTGCGGCGGCGCTCCAGATCGACCTGTTTTTGCTTCTCTTCGGCGCCGACGTCCACGGCCTTGACCACGCGCAGGGCGGGCTTGGGCGCTTCAGCGGGAGCGGCTGGTGCAGCGGCGGCGACCGGGGCAGCCGCAGGGGCCTCCACCGGCGCTGCAGCGACCGGAGCCGGTGCGGGTGCGGCCACCGGAGCGGGTGCCGGCGCACGGGCAGCGGCAGCGGCGCGGTTGATGGCAGCAGCTTCCTTGGCAGCGGCCTCAGCTGTCTGACGCGGGGCCTTGGCCTTGGCAGCCAGCTTGGCGGCCGCGGCTTCTTCAGCAGCGCGGGCGGCGGCTTCTTCAGCGGCGCGCGCCTCTGCGGCGGCTTGTTCGGCCTTTTCTTTGCGGCGTTGCTCTTCGGCTTCGCGGGCGCGGGCTTCGGCTTCTTCGCGTTCCTTCACGCGGGCAGCCAGCTCCTGCTCTTGCTGGCGCAGGGCGGCAGCTTGAGCCTGGGCTTCTTCCTCGCGGCGGTGCAGTTCCGCTTCCTCGGCGGCAGCCGTGGCGGCGTCATCGACACCGGTGGCGTCGTCGCGCTTGACGAAGGTTCGCTTCTTGCGCACTTCGACCTGGATGGTGCGGGCTTTGCCGCTGGCATCGGCCTGCTTGATTTCGCTGGTCGACTTGCGGGTCAGCGTGATCTTCTTGCGATCGGCGCCGCCGGTACCGTGCGCGGTGCGCAGGTAATCGAGCAGACGTTCCTTGTCGGCTTCATTGAGCGCGTCATCGGGAGAAGACGTCTTGACGCCCGCAGCTTGCAGCTGCTCAAGCAGCGTGCTCGCAGGCCTATTAAGCTCTGCGGCGAACTGGGCGACGGTAGTCACAGCCATTGTTGGATCCTTAACTTATGCGTTCGGTGCTGGGCGAATGATTGGGCAATGTCGAGAGGCTGAATCGCCTCAGGCGTTGAACCAATGTTCGCGGGCCTTCATGATCAGAGCGCGGGCCGCACCCTCATCCATACCGGCCAATTCAACGAGCTCGTCGACGGCCAGGTCGGCCAGGTCGTCGCGAGTGTGGATGTCGCCATCCGCGAGCTTGGCGACCAGATCGGGCGTCATGCCTTCCAGGTCGCGCAGGTCTTGGGAAACTTCCTCGACCTTTTCTTCGCGGGCGATTTCCATGGTCAACAAGGCATCCTTGGCCCGGGTGCGCAATTCATTGACCGTGTCCTCGTCGAAGGCCTCAACTTCCAGCATTTCCTGCATAGGCACGTAGGCCACTTCTTCCAGGCTGGTAAAACCCTCGGCGATCAAAATATCGGCCACTTCGGCATCGACATCGAGTTTCTCGATGAAGAGCTTGCGGACCGATTCCGATTCCTGCTCATGCTTCACAGCCGATTCCTCGGCCGACATGATGTTGATGCGCCAGCCGGTCAGCTCGGAAGCGAGCCGCACGTTCTGGCCGCCACGGCCGATGGCGATGGCGAGGTTTTCCTCGTCGACCACCACGTCCATGGCATGACGTTCTTCGTCCACCACGATGGACTGCACATTGGCCGGCGCCAGTGCACCGATCACAAACTGGGCCGGATCTTCCGACCACAGCACGATGTCCACGCGCTCGCCGGCCAGCTCATTGGTCACGCCGTTGACGCGCGAACCGCGCACGCCGACGCAGGTACCGATGGGGTCGACACGCTTGTCGTGCGAGAGCACGGCCAGCTTGGCGCGCGAGCCGGCGTCACGCGCGCAGCTCTTGATCTCCAGCAGGCCTTGTTCGATCTCAGGCACTTCCTGGGCGAACAATTCCTTCATGAACTCGGGGCTCGAGCGCGACAGCATGATCTGCGGGCCGCGCTGGGTCGGGTCCACGCCCAGGATCACGGCACGCACGCGGTCCCCGGTGCGCAGGTTTTCCTTGGGGATCATTTCCGAGCGCTTCAGGCGGCCTTCGATGCGGCCCGACTCGGCAATGATGTCGCCCTTGTCCAGGCGCTTGACGGTGCCGACGAAGATCTGCTCGCCGCGGGCCAGGAAGTCGTTCAGCAGCTGCTCACGCTCGGCGTCACGAATCTTCTGCAGGATGACCTGCTTGGCCGCTTGCGCACCGATACGGCCGATGGGCACGGATTCGATGGGCTCTTCGATGTGGTCTTCCACCTCGATGTCAGGGATTTGCTCCTGGGCTTCGAACAGCAGGATTTCCGCATCGGGGTTTTGCAGGCCGGCCTCGTTGGGCACGACGTGCCAACGGCGGAATGTCTCGTACGCGCCGGAATCCCGGTCAATCGAAACGCGAATGTCGGCCTCGCCGCCACACAGCTTCTTGGTGGCCGAAGCCAGGGCGGCCTCGACCGCACCAAACACCACATCGAGCTCCACGCTCTTCTCGCGCGAAATCGCGTCCACCAGCATCAACAGTTCGCGGTTCATTGATCAGGACCTCCGTCAACCTTGTCATCCTTGCGTGCGGGCTTGGCGCGCGGCGGCTTCTTGGCCGGCGCGGGCTTCACACCACGACCCTTGAAGCTCACCACGGGCACCAAGCGGGCCTCGCGCACTTCTTCAAGAGAAAAATCCAGTGCCTGTTCGGCACCACCTTCACTGAACACCAGGCGCCAGGCCTGGGTGTCGGCAAATGCAGCCAGCACGGCCAGCGCCGCCGCCGGCTCGATCACGGCCACGCCATCAGGCGCAACCAGGGGGAACGGGTGGGCCAGCGGCTCGCCACCCTCGACCGGCTGCTGGGCCAGCACGCCCTTGTATTTCTTGCGGCCTTGGAAAGGCATGCGCAGCGTGATCTCGATTTCCTCGCCGAGGAAGCGCGCGTAGTCTTGCGGCTTCTTCAGGGGTCGATCCAGACCGGGCGACGACACTTCCAGGCGCTCGTAGGCACAGCCTTCCACTTCCAGCAAATACTGCAACTGCCGCGTCACACGCTCGCAGTCATCCACACTGATCAAGGCGCCGGTCAGCGCCTCAGCGGGCAGTTTGTCGATGTACACGCGCAGCAAGCCCCCAGGACTGCGCTCGCAATCCACCAGGTCGTAACCCAAACCGGTCACGGTTTTCTCAACAGCGTCTTGCCAATTCATGCGTGGTCTATCTTCGTTTCTCTCGCGGAGGCTGATCCGTACGGCGATTTCAAAAAGGACACGGAACGATCAAGCAAAAAAAATGGGCTGGATGAATCCGCCCATGTTCTTACAGCGCTGAAAACCGGCCTGCACTCCCTCACGAAGCACCCGCCTGTCGCACTGCCCGACCAGCTTATGAGATCCAGATCCGCCCCACTTGAACCACGCCTCATGACGTCGCCGCAAGCTGCCGCACCACAAACCCCCAGCTCGCCAGCCTCGCACTGTGCCTGCACTTGAAGCCAAGTCGCAAGCCGGTGTTTTTGCTAACAAACCGTCCGCCGTGTCCAACAGCGAAGCCGGGATTGTACTATGCAAGCACCATGCCCACAAGCGCGCAGCTTGCGAAGAGGCATTGGCATGCGAAAATCCCACGCTGATTTCAAACCTAGGAGCCACACATGGGATTTCTCGCAGGCAAGCGATTGCTGATCACGGGCGTGCTGTCCAACCGATCCATCGCTTATGGCATTGCAAAAGCCTGCCACCGGGAGGGTGCGGAACTGGCCTTCAGTTACCAAGGCGAGCGTTTCAAGGACCGCATCACCGAGTTTGCCGCCGAGTTTGATTCCAAACTGGTGTTTGATTGCGATGTATCCGACGACGCGCAAATCGAAGCCCTGTTCAATCAATTGGGCGAGGCCTGGCCCGAGTTTGACGGCTTTGTGCATTCCATCGGTTTTGCCCCGCGCGAAGCGATCGCCGGCGATTTTCTCGATGGCCTGACGCGCGAGAGTTTCCGCATTGCCCACGACATCTCGGCCTACAGCTTCCCGGCCATGGCCAAGCTGGCCGCCCCGCGCCTGCGCCAGGGCGCTGCGCTGCTGACCCTGTCCTACCTGGGTGCCGCGCGCTTCGTGCCCAACTACAACACCATGGGTCTGGCCAAGGCCTCGCTGGAAGCCAGCGTGCGCTACCTCGCCCATTCGCTGGGCGCCAAGGGCGTGCGCGTCAACGGCATCTCGGCCGGCCCGATCAAGACCCTGGCCGCCTCCGGCATCAAGGACTTCGGCAAGCTGCTCAGCCAATTCGCCGCCAGCGCCCCGATCCGCCGCAATGTGACGATTGAGGATGTCGGCAATGTGGCCGCCTTCCTGCTGTCCGACCTGGCCGCCGGCGTCAGCGCCGAAATCACCTATGTGGACGGCGGCTTCAGCCATGTGGCGCTGAGCGAAGGCTGAGCCCTTCTCTCGGCAGCGCATGCCGGCCGAGCTCTCGGCGGGCAGCCGCAAGATAAAAAAACGGGACCCGAGGGTCCCGTTTTTGTTGTGCGTCGCCGCCGGATCAGCCCGCCGCCACGCAATCCACGTAATAACGCGAACGACCGTCTTCGCCCTTATCTTCCACCAAGCCGTGCACATCGGTGGCAAAGCCGGGGAACTTGGCGTTGAAGTCGCGGGTGAACTTCAAGTAGTCCACGATCTTCTTGTTGAAGCGCTCGCCCGGGATCAAGAGCGGAATGCCCGGCGGGTACGGGGTCAGCAGCGAGGTGGTCACGCGGCCTTCCAGCTGATCGATCTCGACCCGCTCGGTACGGCGGTGGGCGATGTGCGCGAAGGCATCACTGGGCTTCATCGCCGGCTCCAGGTCGGACAGATAGACCTCGGTGGTCAGGCGCGCGATATCGCCCTTGGCATAAGCCTCGTGGATGCTCTGGCAGAGATCACGCAAGCCCATGCGCTCGTAGCGCGGCTGGGCGGCGCAGAACTCCGGCAGGATGCGCCACAGCGGCGCGTTCTTGTCGTAGTCGTCCTTGAACTGCTGCAGCGCGGTCAGCAGCGTGTTCCAGCGGCCCTTGGTGATGCCGATGGTGAACAGGATGAAGAAGCTGTACAGCCCCGTCTTTTCAACCACCACACCGTGCTCAGCCAGGAACTTGGTGACGATGGAGGCCGGAATGCCGGTGTCGGCAAACTTGCCGCTCATGTCCATGCCGGGGGTGATGATGGTGGACTTGATCGGGTCCAGCATATTGAAGCCGGCGGCGATTTCGCCGAAACCGTGCCAGGCTTCGTTGGCGCCCAGCATCCAGTCGGCCGGCTTGCCGTAGCCATCCTCGACCAACTGATCAGGGCCCCAGACCTTGAACCACCAATCCTGGTCGTACTCTTCGTCCACCTTGCGCATGGCGCGGCGGAAGTCCAGTGCCTCGGAGATGCTCTCGGCCACCAGGGCCGTGCCGCCCGGGGGCTCCATCATGGCCGCAGCCACATCGCAGCTGGCGATGATGGAGTACTGCGGGCTGGTCGAGGTGTGCATCAAATACGCCTCGTTGAACAAATGCTTGTCCAGTTTGACGTTCTGCGAGTCCTGCACCAAGACCTGCGAAGCCTGGCTCAAACCAGCCAGCAGCTTGTGGGTGGACTGGGTCGCGTAGACCATGGCGGTCTTGGGGCGCACCCGGTTCTTGCCCATGGCGTGGTAGGAACCATAGAAGTTGTGGAAAGCCGCATGCGGCAACCAGGCTTCGTCGAAATGCAAGGTGTCGATCCAGCCATCGAGCTTTTGCTTGATGGTCTCGGTGTTGTAGAGCACGCCGTCGTAGGTGCTCTGGGTCAGCGTCATGATGCGCGGCTTGACCGTCTCGGGATCCACACCCTTGAGCAGCGGGTTCTTGGCGATCTTCTTCTTAATCGTCTCGGGCGAAAACTCGCTCTCGGGGATGGGACCGATGATGCCGTAGTGGTTGCGCGTCGGCGTCATGAAGACCGGCACCGCGCCGGTCATGATGATGGAGTGCAAGATGCTCTTGTGGCAGTTGCGGTCCACCACCACCACATCACCGGGCGCCACCGTGTGGTGCCAGACCATCTTGTTGGAGGTGCTGGTGCCGTTGGTGACGAAGAAACAGTGATCGGCATTGAAGATGCGCGCGGCATTCTTCTCGGACGCAGCCACCGGGCCGGTGTGATCCAGCAGTTGACCAAGTTCCTCGACCGCATTGCAGACGTCGGCGCGCAGCATGTTCTCGCCGAAGAACTGGTGGAACATCTGGCCCACGGGGCTCTTCAGGAAGGCCACGCCACCCGAGTGACCCGGGCAATGCCAGCTGTAGGAGCCGTCTTGCGCGTAATCCATCAGCGCCTTGAAGAACGGCGGCGCCAGGCCGTCGAGGTAGCTCTTGGCCTCGCGGATGATGTGGCGGGCCACGAACTCCGGCGTGTCCTCGAACATATGAATGAAGCCGTGCAGCTCACGCAGGATGTCGTTGGGCAGATGCTGCGAAGTGCGCGTCTCGCCGTAGATGTAGATGGGGATGTCGGCGTTCTTGAAGCGGATTTCTTCGATGAACTTGCGCAGGCTCAGCACGGCTGGGTCCAGCTCGGGGCCGGGCGTGAACTCCTCATCGTCGATGGACAGGATGAAGGCGCTGGCGCGGCTTTGCTGCTGCGCAAACTGACTCAGGTCGCCGTAGCTGGTGGCGCCCAGGACTTCAAAGCCCTCTTTCTGGATCGCGTCGGCCAGGGCGCGGATGCCCAAACCCGAGGTGTTCTCGGAGCGATAGTCCTCGTCGATGATGACGATGGGAAAGCGAAAGCGCAGCATGTGAAAGCCTCCAGGGCCTGGGACAGAAAAACGAAAGGCGCGAAGTGTAGGGCCAAGCCAAGCCAGTGTGCGACGCACCCCGGCCTTTGTCGCACAAACAGGACGCCCGCGGGCGCTTCCCGGTGTCTTTTGGCATCCCGACATGGGCCGTGGAAACTCAATTCGTCCCGGTCGGCGCCCTGCTCAGCAAGAGATAGCCGCCGCCGTACACTCAGCGCGAAACACAGGCCTCGTTTACGCCGGCAAACATGCCCCGAGCAAGTAAGCGTGGCCCTGATCATGGAGAGGGAGTGATGACATGGCTGTGAATTGGGCCACCGCCTGGTGGATTGCCTGCGGCGCGCTGGTCGCCGTGGAGCTGGCCACCGGCACGTTCTACCTGCTGATGCTGGCCCTGGGCTGCGCCGCCGGCGCCCTGGCCGCCCACCTGGGCTGGAGCGGCAGCGCGCAGATGATCTCGGCCGCCGCACTCGGTGGTACGGCCGTGATGCTCTGGCACCTCAAGCGCTCGCGCGACCCCAGCCCACCGCCCATCAACGCCAACCCCGATGCGCACCTGGACATCGGTCAGGCGGTGGATGTTGCATCCTGGAACGCCCAGGGCCAAGCTCAGGTGCGCTACCGCGGCGCCGAGTGGCAGGCCCGTTTCAGCGGCAAGGGCGAGCCTCTGCCTGGCCGGCACACCATCCGCGCCATCGAAGGCAGCTGCCTCCTGCTGGACCGCTGAACGATCCGCCTGCAGCGGCCGCTGCTGAGCTGTTTTCGTTTCCTTTCACTCTTTTTTCCTTCACATCGAGGCATTCATGGAAATCGCCCTGCTCCTGCTGGTCATCGCCGCCGTCTTCATCGTCCAGTCGATCAAGGTCGTGCCGCAACAAAACGCCTGGGTCATCGAGCGCCTGGGCAAGTACCACGGCACCCTCACCCCCGGCCTGAACTTTCTCGTGCCTTTTGTCGACCGCCTGGCCTACAAGCACTCGCTCAAGGAAATCCCGCTCGATGTACCCAGCCAGGTCTGCATCACCAAAGACAACACCCAGCTGACGGTGGACGGCATCCTCTACTTCCAGGTGACCGATGCCATGCGCGCCAGCTATGGCTCCAGCAACTACATCGTCGCCATCACCCAGCTGGCCCAGACCACGCTGCGCAGCGTGATCGGCCGCATGGAGCTGGACCGCACCTTCGAAGAGCGCGATGTGATCAACAGCTCGGTCGTGCAAGCGCTCGACGAAGCCGCGCTCAACTGGGGCGTCAAGGTGCTGCGCTACGAGATCAAGGATCTGACCCCGCCGCCGGCCATCCTGCACTCCATGCAGGCGCAGATCACCGCAGAGCGCGAGAAGCGTGCCCTGATCGCAGCCTCCGAGGGCCGCCGCCAGGAACAGATCAACATCGCCACCGGCGAGCGTGAGGCCGCCATTGCCCGCTCCGAGGGTGAAAAGCAGGCCGAGATCAACAAGGCCGCCGGCACCGCGGCCGCCATCACGGCCGTGGCCGACGCCACCGCCGACGCCATCGGCAAGATCGCCGCCGCCATCCAGCAACCGGGCGGCGACCAGGCCGTGCAGCTCAAGGTCGCCGAGAAGGCCGTGGACGCCTACGCCCAGCTGGCCCAGAAGAACAACACCATGATCGTGCCGGGCAATATGAGCGAGGTCTCCGGCCTGATCGGCACGGCCATGGCCTTGCTCAAAGGCTCGAACGCAAAAAATTGAAGGGCAGCCGCCAGAAAACTCGAGCTTTTCGATTTTGGCTCTGAAAACTGCGCTATGATGGCGGGCTTCGGAGAGGTGGATGAGCGGTTTAAGTCGCACGCCTGGAAAGCGTGTGTGGGTTAATCCCCACCGCGGGTTCGAATCCCGCCCTCTCCGCCAGAAAGTCAGCAAAAACGGGCCCAAGCGGCCCGTTTTTCATTTCCGGCCGCCCGATGTGCAAACTCACTCATCGCTGTAGCCCCCCCCGCTTGAACCTCCGCGACTTGCGAGCCCTCATGTTCGCTGCCGCAAACCTCACGCATCTCCCACTAACGCCCCGTCGGAACCAGGTCGGGGATGTAGATCGACGCGATGTTGTCGATGAACCTTTCCGGCGAAGCGCCCATCAGGTTGGTCAGCACGAGCACCGTCAGCTCATCCCGGGGGTAGATGAACACAGCGGCACGTGCGCCGCCGACCGGCGTCAGCGCAGGATGGGCGTCGCGCCGCGCCGAAGGCCAACCCAAACCGTAGCCATTGACGAGGGCATTGAAGCCGCGGATGGTGCCGTCCTTCTGCGCCTGCGGCTTCCAGAGCTGATCCAAGCTGTTGGCGCTGACCAGCTTCGTGCGCTGCAAGGCGATCACCCACTTGGCCAGGTCCGTCGCCGTTGACTTGACCCCGCCGGCCGCGTCCAGATAGGCCGTCATGGGCTCATGTCGCAGCAAAGGGACCTTGCTTCGCTCGACGCCGACCGTCTTCATCCCCTGAATTTGCAGCGCCAGGAAGCTGTAGAGCGAAGCCGCATCGGGCTCACCATCGATAGAAAAGTGGGTCCGCGTTAAACCAGCGGCCATGAACTGCCGTTCCCGAACGAAGTCAGCATACGACCGCTTCGTCAGCGTCTCGATCACCTTGCCGATCACCACATAGTTGGTCTGCGTGTAGCCAAACCGGGTCCCGGGCGGTGCGTCCAAGGGCCGGCTTTGCACCTTCTGCCAGGCCAGCTCCGGCGCGGCGCCGTCAATCGCTCGGAGGTTGTCATCGACGATCTCTGGAAGGCCCGACATGTGGGTGAGTGCATGCCGAACGGTCACCGCGCCCCAGGCACTTGGCAGCGACTCGAGGTAGGTCTTCAAGGGCGCGTCCAGATCCAGCTTTCCGGCTTCGACGAGCTGCATCACCGCCACACCCGCCAGGGCCTTGCTGATCGAATTGATCGGGAAGACGGTCTGCGGAGTCACCGGGACGGCACCTTCCAGGGTGGCCAGGCCAAAGGCGCCGGTGAAGATGATGTTTTGGTTCTGGACGATGGCCACCTGAGCCCCAGGGATGCCACGGGCCGCCATTTCCGCCTGAATCAGACTCGAAACGGCGCGGGCCTTGTCGGCGGCTTCCTCCGTCGGTGATGAACGAGCAGTCGCACCGAAAAACAGCCCACACAAGACCACGAGCAAGCCAAGTACCGCGGAGTTTCTGGGCATCATGATCGAGGGGTTCCGTTCTTGTTGAGGTCGGCCGAAGGCGAGGGTTCGCGATCCGCTCGGGCAAGCATCTCCCGACATCTTCAGCTCGGCATGCCTCAATCCGACGAGATGCTCAAACAGCCGCCCGAACGGCGCCCAAGCCAACACGGTCGAATGAAGCCGACCATGGCGCGGTGCTGGCGCGAGGCACATGGTTCCAGCCCAGATGGCCCCCCTACTCGTCACAGCGCCTGTGCCGGGCCGCTGTCGGCGGCGTCGCAAGGCCTGCGGGCGAAAGCCCACCCCTGTTGCGCGCCTCGCTTGGTACTTCCCGATGAAGTGCACCAGCGAGCCGTTCTGTCGGGGCCTGCCTGTGCCCATGGCTTGCCAGCGCATGCGAGCACATCGCGTGAGCTTCACGATCCGCCGCCATCACGCCGCCATCACACCGGCGTGCTGCAAGGCACCTGAGGCAGCTCGCAGTCCACCTGGACTTGAAAATGGCCCTTGGAGCAAGCCTCCACCCTCGCCTGCACCCCGTACACCCTCGCCAAGTTGGCCGGTGTGATGGCGTCGGCGGGCGCACCTGCGGCCACGGTCTGCCCCTCTTGTAGCAGCACCGCGCCGGTGCAATGGCGCATGGCCACATTGAGATCGTGAAGCACGATCAGTACGGCCATATCGCGCTCAACTGCCAGAGAAGCGAGCAACTCCATCGTTCGCAGTTGATGGCGAAGGTCCAAGGCGGAGAGCGGCTCATCCAGCAGCAGCACGCGCGGCTCGCGCACCAGCGCTTGCGCCAAGCCCACGAGTTGGCGCTGGCCACCCGACAAGGCATCCAAGTGCTGCAAGGCCAGAGTTTCGCAACCGAGTCTTCGCAGCACAGCCTCGACACGCTCCAGATCGTCGCTGCGGGCCACTCCATCAGCGCGCAGTGCCGTGAGCACCGCCTCCAACACGCGCAAATGCACGCCCCGCGGCAGCGCTTGCGGCAAGTAAGCCATCCGCGCCATGCGCTGCGCAAGCCCAAGCCGACGCAGGTCGACACCCTCCAGCTCGATCTGCCCCTGATAGCCCAGCAAACCAGCCAGCGCCTTCAACAAGGTGGACTTGCCGCTGCCGTTGGGACCTAGCAATGCGGTCAGGCTGCCTCCACCCAAGCGGGGCAGACTGACACCGCGCAACACAGGCCGCCCTCGGTAGCCCGCGCTGAGGTTCCGAACGTCCAGACTCATGCCACACCTCCACGTCGCAAGACGATGGCCAGAAAGAAGGGAACGCCCACCAGCGCAGTGACCACCCCCACAGGCAATGAAGCCCCCGGCAGGATCTGTTTGGCAGCAATCGCAGCGGCGGACAGCACCAGCGCCCCCACCAGGGCGCTGATAGGCAGGTAGAAGCGGTGGTCTTCCCCACACAGACGGCGCGCGATATGAGGCGCCACCAGACCGATGAACCCAATGGTTCCCACACACGACACCGCAGACCCCGCCAGCAGAGCCACACGAAACAGGCTGCCGCGACGCAGCCGCTGCACATCGATGCCCAGACTGGCCGCACGGTCCTCGCCCAGACGCAGGGCGGTCAGCTTCCAGGCATCGCGCAGTGCCAAGGGCAAGCACAAGAGCAAAACCGCGGTGAGCCCCGCCACCTTGGGCCAATCCGCCCGCGCCAAGCTGCCCATGATCCAGAACACGATGGCCTGCAGGGTTTCAGGGGATGCCATGTATTGCAACAGCCATAACAGCGCATTGAAGCTGAACACCAGAGCAATGCCGAACAAGACAACACTGCCAGCGCTCATGCTCAGTCGTATCGCCACCTGATCCAACAACAGGGCGGCCAGCAAGGCGAACGCAAAGGCCGAGGCCGCCACCGACCAGGCGCTGCCCGCGCCCAGCACCAGAGCCAAGGCCGCGCCGAAGGCAGCGGCTTCCGACAAACCCAGGGTGAACGGGCTGGCCAAGGGGTTGTCCAACACGGTTTGCATCTCCGCGCCTGCCAGCCCCAGAGCGGCGCCCACGACCACCGCCATCAAGGCTTGCGGCAACCTGATGTCCCACACGATGACATGCTCGGCGTCCAAAACTGCGGCGCCCTGGATCGGCGCCATCAGAAGCTCGAGCAGGCGCGAAGCGCTCAGACCAGACGGGCCTGTCGTCAAGTCCCAGACAAAGCTCGCCACAATGGCCAGCACGATCCACATGGCCATGCCTAGACGGCGCCGCAGCAGGATGGCATACGCGCCCCTCATGCCGAGATCCAGTACTGGCCGGTCGGCGCCATGCCCAAGAACTCGCGGTGCATCTGCTGCCAGGTGGCGCGCGCATCGACGGCAGCAAGCCGCTGGGGATGCAGCCATGCAGCCATGGCCTGCAGCATCACGACATGGTAGGGCGTGTTGTAGAAGTGATGCCAAACGCCATAAATACGCCCCGATCGCACAGCCGGCAGGCTGGCGATCTCGGGGCGGCGTCGCGCCACTTGCAGCAAGGACTCACGGGCCAAGGCTTCACTGACTTGGGCCCCCATGCGCAAACCCGGGGCGCTGGTCCCGGGATGCTGGTAGCCCGTAGCGACATACACCTCGGGCTTGCATGCAATCACCGCTTCCAAGCTGGCTTCACCCAACGGCGTGGGGATGATATCTGCTCCGGCGTTGATGCCGCCGGCCATCTCAATCAGCTCACCCAAGCTGCCCCGACCCGCTGTCAGCACGCCCGCTGAATCACCCGCGCGGGCGTCCAGCAAGACGCGAGGACGAAAGGCACTTCCAATGCCCGCCGTGAGCTCGGTAACACGGCGCGTCTGTGCCTCGTAGAAGGCGATGAACTTCTCCGCCCTCGCCTCGCGTCCCAATGCCTGGCCCAGCAAGCGCAAGCTCGGAATGGTATGGGCCAGAGGATGCTCGCGAAAGTCGATGAAGATCACGGGCACGCCGATCTTCTGCAGCTGATCGACCAAGGGGTTGCGGCGCCCCGGACCATGGCCACTGATGCTGAAGATGGCCAGATCGGGGCGCAGCGACAACACCTTTTCAGGGCTGACACTGGCTTCGCTGGTTCCACCGATCTTGGCGATGCCGTCGATCTGAGGGAATCGCGCGCGGTACTGCTGGTAGGTCTGAGGATCGAAGGTCGACATATCGCCCTGCCAACCGATGACGCGGGCCAGGGGTGGGTCTTCCAGCAGGGCCAGCGTGTAGAGCTGACGGCCTTCACCCAGCACAATTCGCTCGACCCTTTTGGGCAGCTCAACCTTGCGACCGGCGATATCGGTCACAAGCTGCGCGCGGACACATGCCGGCGCCATCAGGGTGGCCAGCAGCAGCTGGCGGCGAGAAAGTTCAATGCTCATGATCATGATCCGATGCGCCGCGCTTCCAGTAGCCAGCGGCATACAGCTGTTCACGCGGCCAGCCGCGTTCACTCAAAAGGTGTTGTCGCAAACCCCGCATCTGCGCGGACTCGCAAGCGATCCAGGCAAAGCCCCCTGGTAAATCAAGCCGGCGAATCTCCGCCAGCAGCGAGCAATCCTCGCGCTGGCTTTCGCGATGCAGCCAGACCAGATCGAGCCCTTCATGCGCAGGCAGCTGAATGCGATCTTCCGCACGTCCGACCTCGATGCGCACGGTGACCCGTGCTTGCTGAGGCAGCCATTCCAGCCAGCGCGCAATCGCGGGCAAGGCGGTTTCGTCGCCGAGCAAGAGCCAATGCGCGTGGGCATTGGGGTCCAACACATGCGAGGCACGAGGCCCGGCCACGCCGACCTGGTCACCCGGCTTTGCAGAAGCAGCCCAGGTGCAGGCGGGGCCGTCACCATGCAGAACAAAGTCCAAGGTCAAGGTCTGCCGCTGCAGGTCGAACGCGCGCGGCGTGTAGTCGCGCGCGACCGGGCGGACCGCACCGTCGGGAAAGGTCGCCCCCTTGTCGCTGAAGGTCGGCAAGACGGGCAGGGTCTCGCCCGGCGCCGGGAGCAGCAGCTTCACATGGTCGTCGGGCATGGGGCTGACGAAGCCCTCGAGCTCAGGACCGCCCAAGGTGATGCGCCGCAGACGCGGTGAGAGCGCCTCAACGGACAACACCTGCAACAGGCGCGCGCGCAGAGGGTGATAGATCAGTTGGCTCATGGCGCCCCCAACAGTGCGATCAATCCCTCGGCCAGTTCGCTGCGCCAGTTCACATAGTCGTGCCCACCGGCAAACTCCCGGTAGATCACGCGTTGGCCGCGGGCCATGAGTACGTCGCGCAGATGCCGATTGGTTTCGAGAATTCCAGGGCCGTCGGACGGGGCGCTTCGCTCCAGCAAGCCAGGCGACAGGTAGAAGACGACATCGCTGCGCGGGGCGGCGACATACTGGCGGGTCAGCCACTCGCCTTCTGCCGCATCGTCGAGCCCGCCAGCCACAAAGCCGGGCGGCCGCGCAGGAGCCCACCAGAACGAGCCCGACAAGCTCAGGACCCGGCCAAAGCGTTCTGGATGGCGAAGCGCCAACCAGGCCGAGGCCAGCCCGCCGTAGCTGGAACCGGCCACCACAGTGCGGCCGGCCTCGCGGGTGACGGGATAGCGCGCAGCCAGCCAGGGCAGCAACTCGCCGGCCATCATGTCTGCAAAGCGTGGATTGCAAGGCAGTTCTTCGGAGCGTGACTCGCGGGTCGGATTGCCCACCAGCACGGCCATCAGCGGAGGAATGCGGCCCGATGCGATCAGGTTGTCCAGGATGGTCGTTGTGGGCACCCGTGTCACATACGCATCCTCATCGAACAGCAGCAGCAAGGGCAGTGCTTCGGCCGACTTCTGTGCCGGCAGATAGACCGTCAAGCGGCGCTCGTTGCCGAGCTGCTGGCTTTGAAAACGCAGATGCTCCACGCGCCCGCGAGGCACCTCGGCACGCGGCTCCAACCAAGGCTCTGGCGGTGCTCCAGGCAACTCCAGCAGCGAATGCTCCGCCTGGATGTTGTCAAAGCCTCCCAGCGCTGGCGTGCCGGCCGCCCAGCGACGCAGATTCAATGGGTCGGCCTGGACGCGCGCCAGAATGGCTCGGCGCTGCGCCTGCCGCCCCGCGCCTTTGAGCTGTGGCACATCGGGAGCCAGTTGATAGGCCAGCCGCGTTCCCGAAGGCAATCGCACGCTGTAATGCCAGACATCCGTTCCAGGAAGGCGTGCGAAGCGCTCTTGATCGCCTTGACGCACCGGCCAGAACAGACGAACGCTGCGCGTGCTCGCATCCCCTCGCCACAAGAAGCTGACCTGCCACGATTGCGGATGGTCGGGGATGGGCTCAATCCACGGAGCGCCCGAGGCCTGGACGGCAGCCCAGAACGCAGGCGTTCCGGCACCCAGCTCATTGGCCAAGGCGCGCAACTTGGGGCTGGCCAGTGGCGCCTCAGGTGCGGCGACCTCAGGCAGCTGCGCTTCCAGCGGGCGTTGCTCAGTCAGCCAGACTCGTCCTTGCGATTGCGGACTGGCCAGCCCGGCTCGGTAGCGCCCCGACTGGAGAGCCACAAAGCGGAACTCCGACTCACCGGCCGGCGCCGCCTGGCGACGCAGCAGTTGTCCATCTGGAGACTGCAACTCCAGCACACCGGCCTCGGGGAGCTGGAGTGCGCCCACGATGTAGTCGCCCTTCACGGCATCAACGGGCAGTTGCTGGGCAGACACCGGCAGCACAGCGGCGAGCAGCAAAAGAATCAAGCAGGCCTTCATCAGAAGCGCACCGTGGCCGAGAGGTAGAAGCGGCGCCCGTCTTCGTTGAACTCGTTGCTGTTCTCCCGGTCCACGGTCGTATTGGCCAGATTCAACAAGCCCACCCGCACCACCAGCGACGGGTTCACCGTCCAGCTGGCGCTGCCATCCACCATGGAGTACGCCGCGGCTTGCTGCAGGTTCTGACCGTTGGCGGGTACGCTGATGTATTGCTTTCCGTTGAAGCGAGCAGACAGGCTCAGCGCCAGCGCAGGCAAAGCCTGCCAATCTGCGCCCAGATTGGCCACGTGTCTGGAACGGTAGGTCAGCGGCAGCGCGCTGACACCGCTGGTGTTCTTGGCGTCGGTGTAGCTGTAGTTGGCGCGGATATCCAGTGCCGAGCTGACTTTGAGTCGGCCGCTCAGCTCCGCACCTCGGCTGCGGACACTGGCAATGTTCTGGTAGCGGAACATGGGTCGGCCATCGGGCAGGAAGCCGATGAAGTTGGCGTAGCTCGGGGCCAGCGTCTTGTTCGAGGTCCGGTTGGTGATGTCCAGCATGTTCTTCAGCTGGGTGTCGTAAACCGTCAGGCCCAGTTGCCAGCGGCCGCCATCAAAGGCTGCCCCAAGCTCCTTGCTCATGCTGGTCTCCGGCTTCAGATCCCGGCTGCCGGTGATGTAGCAACCCGCGGTGGCGCTTCCACAAGACGGCGACCCCCAATCGGGGCTGTTGATCAACAACGTCGGGGCTCGGAACGCACGCGCCCAGCCACCACGAACGGTCCATCCTTTCGCCGGATGCCACACGCCATAGACACGCGGGCTGTGATGCCCGCCGAAGTTCTCGTGGTCGTCGTAACGATCACCCAGCGTCAGGGTCAGCCCAGGCAGCACCGTGATCTCGTCCTCGAAGAACACCGCCTTCTGGCGCACGGCCGTGGAGGGGTTTGCGCGCGGCGGGCTGCCGGGAGCGCCGGCCAAATTGGTGGGATCCCAAAGCTGCTCGTGACGCAGTTCAGCGCCCAAGGTCAGGTTCTGTTCCCACAAGTCCAGCGGCAGGCTGAACTTGCCATCCAGCACCTTCACCTTGGACTTGTTGGGGTTGATCTGGCCCGTCACCGTGCCAGTCAAATTCTTGGAGTGGTCGCTGTAGAGGCGCAGCTCGCTGCGGCCGAACTCATAGCGGCCTTGGTGACGCAGCGACAAGGCGTCGCGTTCAAGTTCAAACCCCGCATGATCTCGGTGGCTGGTGTCCAGGTCCAGCGTCACCTGATGCAGCTCGCTGGGGCTCCACGCCAGTTGCCCGCTGATGTAGCGATTCTTCAGGCCCGGCAAGCCACTTTGGCGCACGCCATTGCCGGCGGCGGGGTTGAGTGCCGCATCGTCGGCCTCGCGCTTGTCGGCGCCGCCTGAGAGCTTCACACCCAGCTGCTTGGCCATCAAGGGGCCGCCGACCGAGAAGCTGGCAATTCGGCTGTCGCCCGCCAGCCGGTTTTGTTGCTGGATCTCATCCAGCCGCGCACTGCCGCGCCACTGCGCACCGACCTTGCGCGTGATGACGTTCACCACACCGCCAATGGCATCGGAGCCGTACAGCGATGACATCGGCCCGCGCACCACCTCGATGCGCTCCACCTCCTCGGCGGGCACCCAGCCCAGGTCGTAGTCATTGCCACGGAACACCGCCGAGCTCGAATTGACGCGGCGCCCATCCACCAGGATGAGCGTGTAGGCATTGCCCAGCCCACGGATCTGTACGCCGGGCACACCGTTGCCGCTGCGTGTCAACGTGACGCCAGGCACGGAGCCGAGCAGTTCGGCCAGCTCGTGCACCGGGCGACGTTCCAGATCTGCGCGCGTCAAGATGGAGATGCTGGCCGGCGCTTCCTCCAGGCGTTTCTCAAGGGCAGATCCGGTGACCACCACCTCGGGGAGCTGGGTCGGCGCAGTCTGGGCGCAGGTCAGACTTGAGAGGGCCACGAGGGCAAGGGAACTGAGACGAAAAGTGGGCTTGAATGAGGTCATGAAAGAAGACGTGGCAAACTTGCGAATGAAAACGATTCTCATCCGCAATTATCCAAGCACCCCATGTCTGCAACCTTTGCGAGCACGCCTGATTTCTCTGCACCGCGGTCAAAACGCGGCGCACCCAACCGCGATCAGAGGAACGACCGCACCAGATGCGCCCCATGGGTCACCGGACTGGTCGAACGTCGGGAACTCAGTTCGGGGCTGATTCTTCAGCGCATGCGCGTGAGAGATCTGGACGACCGTGAAACCCACGGCACGGTGCAACCCGGGCTCAAGATCGGCCTGGTCGTCGGCGGGCAGTCCGACTTCTCGCTGGGCCACCAGGACTTCCGGCTCGGCCCACAAACAGCCACGCCTTCCGGCGGCATGCTGGTCGCCATTGCCGAGCCCGACGCCTATCTTCGTCGCGCCCATCAAGGTCAAGACGAACACAAACTGGTCTTGACCTTGATGCCGGAGTGCTGGGTCATGCAGGGCGAGGGCGACACCCAGATGCAGGCGCGCCTGCGCGCTTTTCAGTCCAGCCACCTGGCTCGACTGGATTGGCATCCATCGCCGCGAGCCCTGGGGCTGGCGCAGCAAATCGTGCACGCGCCGGAACATGCCGGCTTGATCGAGCGTCTGCAGCAGGAAGCGCGGGTCATGGAGATCCTGGCCGAGGCCTTGGCCACCGTGGGCGGCCAGGCACCGGCGAAGGTGGCCTTGAGCCCGCGCGACCATCGACGCCTTCGCGAACTGCAAGCTCGCGTTGATGCCGGTGAGTTTGACGCCAGCAATCTGGGTGACATCGCCCTCACCGTGGGCATGAGCCCCAGCAGCCTGCAGCGCGCCTTCAAGGCCTTTGTCGGCGAAAGCCTGTTCGAGTACATGCGCGGCCGCCGCCTGGAGGCCGCACGGCTCTCGCTGGTGCACGAGGGGCTGAATGTCAGCCAGGCAGCCACACGAGCCGGCTACGGCAACGCCGGCAACTTCGCCACGGCTTTCAAGAAGCGTTTTGGATACAGCCCCAAGACAGCGCGATCCAGATAGCCCCCTGCCATGCCAGGGACAGGCAAATGGACCAGGCAGGATCGCCACAACGCAGGCCCACACACGCCTCAAGCCACGGGCAACGGCCGCGCCAGCAGCTACGGCCGTGCAGGATCAGGCACGAAACAGTCTGTCGCTCGAACGAACGACGGAAAGCCCTGGCACGCACAGCTGATTCCTCGGTTTCTGCGTCACTTCGCCCGGCAAGCAAGTCAGGCTCGGCGTCGCAGAAGTATTTCCGACACATCCAAAAGCAAGCGCCACTGCGACCACAATGGTCGCCCGACTTGTGCGAGCAAGTCAGCTCCCCTTTCCTCGCCTCGCCCCGCCTCGCCCCGCCTCGCCCGCCCTTGCCACCAACCGCCTGATGCAATCCTCCCCCACGTCAACCTCTCCACGCGCTGCAACGCCTTGGCTGGCCTACGCCTGCCTGGCCCTGAGCACCAGCCTGGTGGGCAGTTATGTAGGCCTGTCCAAAGTCCTCTTGCTGAGCTTTCCTGTGTTTCTTCTGGCCTGGCTGCGCTTTGGCCTGGCGGCCTTGCTGATGCTGCCCTGGCTGCGCCGCGGGCCCGGCGAGGCACCGCTCGACGGTCGGCACCGGCGCCTTCTGTTCCTGGAATCCTTTCTCGGCAACTTCCTGTTTTCCATCTGCCTGCTGTTCGGCCTGCAGCACAGCTCGGCCGTGGTGGCCGGCGTGATCCTGGCGGGCATCCCGGCCGCCGTGGCCCTGCTCAGCCGTGTGTTGCTGAAGGAACGTCAAACGGCGCGCGTCTGGGCCGGCATCGCGCTTGGCGTCGCAGGCATCGCCTTGGTGGCGCTGGAGCGTACGCCGGCCGGCAGCCCGGCGGCCAGCTCCTGGCTGGGCATCGGCCTGCTGCTGGGCGCGGTGTTCTGCGAGGCCAGCTATGTAGTGATCGGCAAAAAACTCACGGCCCAGGTGTCGGCCAAGCGCATCAGTGCCTTGATCAACCTTTGGGGCCTGGCCCTGGTCACGCCGCTGGGCCTGTGGCAGGCGACTCGCTTTGATTTCAGCCAACCCTCACTGCCGATCTGGGGCCTGCTGCTGTTCTACGCGGCAGCCGCCAGCATGGTGACGGTGTGGCTGTGGATGAGCGGGCTGCGCAAGGTGCCGGCCGGTCAGGCGGGTGTCTTCATGGTCTTCCTGCCGGTGGCCACAGCCCTGGTCGGCCTGCTGCTCGGCGAGCATTTGAGCGGCGGGCAGGCCTGGGCCTACGGCCTGGCCCTGGCCGGCGTGCTGCTGGCCACCCTGCCCGGCCGCAGGCAGGGCTGAAACCAGCGCCGCAAGACCACAGGCCTGCTGGCACGTCAGCCCTGGGCTACAGTGCCCGGCATGAGCTCATCTTCTCCTTCCCTACGCATCGACTTCATCTCCGACGTGTCCTGCCCCTGGTGCGCGATCGGCCTCAAATCGCTGGAGCAGGCCGTGCAAAGCCTGCCGGAGCTGCAGGTGGATCTGCACTTTCAGCCCTTCGAGCTGAACCCGCAGATGGCCCCCGAGGGCGAGGAGATCAACGCCCACCTGGCGCGCAAGTACGGCGCCTCAGCGGCCCAGCTGGAGCAAACCCGCGAAGCCATCCGCCAGCGCGGCGCCGAGCTGGGCTTTACCTTCACCAAGGGCGCCCGCGACCGCATCTACAACACCTTTGACGCCCACCGCCTGCTGCACTGGGCCGGCCTGCAAGGCGGCGCGGCGCAGCGTGATCTCAAACTGGCGCTGCTGACCGCCTATTTCACCGAAGGCCGGAATCCCGGCGACCATCAGGTGCTTCGCCGCGCGACAGAGAGCGTGGGCCTGGACGGCGAGGCCGCGGCCAGCGTGCTGGCCAGCGATCAATTCAGCGCCGAGGTGCGCCAAGCCGAATCCGAGTGGCAGGCCGCCGGCATCAACTCCGTGCCCGCCATCGTCATCAACCAACGCCACCTGATTCAAGGCGGCCAGCCGCCCGAGGTCTTCGCCCAGGCCCTGCGCCAAATCGCCGCCACCGCCGAAGGAGGCCCCCGCTCATGAGCCACGACATCATCTTGCAGCAATGGCGTGCCGACGAAGCAGCGGTGCGCGCCCGCATTCGCCCGGAGAACGCCGGCATTGCCCGCCCGGAGCAGGTGCAGAGCCTGAGCGGCCTGCAAATCCTGCACGCGATGCTGGACGGCGAGCTGCCACCCCCGCCCATCTGCGACACCCTGGATTTCATGCTGGTATCCGGCGCTTTTGGCGAGGCAGTGTTCCAGGGCCAACCGAAGCGGCGCCACTACAACCCGCTGGGCACGGTGCACGGCGGCTGGTTTGCCACCTTGCTGGACTCGGCCCTGGGCTGCGCGGTCCACACCACCATGCCGGTGGGCCGGGCCTACACCACGCTGGAGTTCAAGGTGAATATGGTGCGCGCCCTGACCGAGCAGGTGCCCCTGGTGCGCGCCGTCGGCCGGGTGCTGCACAGCGGCCGCCAAGTGGCCACGGCCGAGGCCACACTGGTCGGCCATGACGGGCGCTTGTACGCCCATGCCAGCACGACCTGCCTGGTGTTTGAACGTCCGGCCTGAGTTTCAGGCTCAGGCTCAGGCTCAGGCGCGCAGCGCGGCAGCCTCGGCCGCCAGGCGCGTGATGCGCGCCCAATCGCCGGCATCGACCGCGTCCTGCGGGGTCAGCCAGGAGCCGCCGCAGACCTTCACATTGGGCAGGCTCAGAAACTGCGGCGCGGTCTCCAGGCTGATGCCGCCGGTGGGGCAGAACGCCACATCGGGGAAAGGTCCGCCCAGGGCCTTGAGCAAGTTCACGCCGCCCACGGCCACGGCCGGGAACAGCTTCAAAAAGCTGTAGCCGGCCGCATTGGCCTGCATCACCTCACTCGCGGTGGACACGCCGGGCAACAGGGGCAAGCCATGCTGCTGGCAGGCGGCGCCAATGGCCTCGGTGAAACCGGGGCTGACGCCGAACTGGCAGCCGGCGTTCTTGGCTGCCTGCACATCGGCCGCCGTGCGCAGCGTGCCGGCGCCGACGATGGCCTCAGGCACGGCTCGCGCCATGGCTTCCATGGCCTGCAGGGCGACCGGCGTGCGCAGCGTCACTTCCAGCACGCGCACGCCGCCCGCCACCAGGGCCTGGGCCAGGGGCACGGCATCTTCCAGGCGCTGGATCACGATGACGGGAATGACGGGGCCGTGCGCGGCCAGGGCCTGGGTGTTGGAGATGCTCATGGGCTAGAACCTTGTGGGGAATCGATACAAAGGGCGAGGCGGCAAGCAGCGGCGGATCAGAGCCAGCTAACGGCGCCCTCTTCCGCCGTGCGTACATTGCGGCGCAGGCCGGCGAACAGCTCTCGGCCCAGGCCTTGGCCGTTCTGCGCAGCGTGCTCGAGGGTGATCTGGGCCTGCTCGCGGGCGGCCCATTCGGCTTCGGACACCAGGGCCAGGAGTTCGCCCGTGACGGCATCCAGACGCACCAGATCACCATCGCGCAGCTTGCCCAGCGGGCCGCCGGCCAAGGCTTCGGGCGAGACGTGGATGGCAGCCGGCACCTTGCCCGACGCACCGCTCATGCGGCCGTCGGTGACCAGGGCCACCTTGAAACCACGACCTTGCAGCACTGCCAGCGGCGGCGTCAGCTTGTGCAGCTCGGGCATGCCATTGGCTTGCGGGCCCTGGAAGCGCACGACGACGATGACATCGCGCTCGAGCTCACCCGCCTTGAAGGCCGCCAGCATCGACTCCTGGTCGGCAAAGATGCGCGCTGGCGCTTCGACGATGTGGCGGTCTTCCGGCACGGCCGAGACCTTGATCACGGCACGGCCCAGATTGCCCTGCAGCAGCTTCAGCCCACCGCTGGCGCTGAAGGGCGCACTTGCTCGGCGCACCACGCTCTCGTCGCCGCTCTCGGGGGCCAGATCGTGCCACTGCACGGCCTGGTTCTCAGCCAGATGCGGCTGGCGAGCGAAGGGGCGCAGCGAGTTGCCTGCCACGCTCAGCACATCCTCGTGCATCAAGCCGGCATCGAGCAGCTCGCGGATCACAAAACTGGGGCCGCCGGCCGCCTGGAACTGGTTCACATCGGCCGCGCCGTTGGGGTAGACACGGCTGAGCAGGGGCACCACGGCGGACAGCTCGGAGAAATCGCTCCAGTCGATCAAGATGCCGGCCGAACGGGCCACCGCCACCCAGTGGATCAGGTGGTTGGTCGAGCCTCCGGTGGCCAGCAGGGCCACCATGGCATTGACGATGCAGCGCTCGTCCACCAGGCGGCCGATCGGCGTGTAGCGGGCCTTGGCGGTGATGGACAGGGCCGTGCGCACCGCCTCGCGGGTCAGGGCTTCGCGCAGCGGCTCATGCGGGTGCACGAACGCCGCACCGGGCACATGCAGGCCCATGGCTTCCAGCAGCATCTGGTTGCTGTTGGCCGTGCCGTAGAAGGTGCAGGTGCCGGCGCCGTGGTAGGCGGCCGACTCGGCCTTGAGCAGCTCATCGCGGCCGACCAGGCCTTGCGCGAACTGCTCGCGCACCTTGGCTTTTTCATTGTTGGGCAGGCCGCTGCTCATCGGCCCGGCCGGCACGAAGACGCAGGGCAAATGGCCGAAATGCAAGGCGCCGATCAGCAGACCCGGCACGATCTTGTCGCAGATGCCCAGCAGCAAGGCGGCATCGAACACATCATGGCTCAGCGACACGGCCGTGGCCATAGCGATGGTGTCACGCGAGAACAGGCTCAGCTCCATGCCGGGCAGGCCTTGGGTCACGCCGTCGCACATGGCGGGCACGCCGCCGGCCACCTGCACCGTGGCACCCTGAGCATGGGCTTCGGCACGAATCAGATTCGGGTAGGCCTCGTAGGGCTGGTGGGCCGACAACATATCGTTGTAGGCGGTGACGATGGCCAGGTGCGGCGCCTTTTCGGCCACGATGCGCAGCTTGTCGTTGGCGGGCATGGCCGCCACGGCATGGGCCACATTGGCGCAGCCCATGCGCTCGATGCCGCGCTTGCGGCCCGCCAGTCGGTCGACACCGTCGAGGTAGGCGGCGCGGCTGGCAGCGCTGCGCGCGCGGATGCGTTCGGTGACGGCGATCAGGGTCTTGTTCATACAGTCGGCCGGTGTAACTCGGCAGCTTGAAAGTTGGTAACCATATTACAAGAACAAGCCGACCCGTGGGTTACATGCGAGGTACGGAACGCGAGCTTTCTCGCCGCCCCACCCGAGCCGCGCCCCTAAAGAAAAACGGCGCGCCACCCGAAGGCGACGCGCCGCGAAAACAGCGAGTGGGCGCGACGGATCGCCCCCACATCGACATGCTTACCAGCCGATGTCTTGCAGCAGCTTGAAGGTCAGATCCTGCGGCACCATGGGCGACTGGGTCAGGTCGGCGCTGATGGCCGGTTCCATCAACAGATTGCGGGTGGCCGATGTATCAAAGTGAGACACCGACGAGCCGCCCTGGAAAGGATTCGGCGCGAACATCAGCAGACGGCCTGCAGCGTCGGTACCGGCGTAACGAGTCATGTCCAGAGCCAGCGAGGCGTACACGGCCGAAGTCGTGCGGGTGCGCTTACTCAGTGCAGCCAAGAGAGCGGCACCGTCGGCTTGCGTGATGCGCACCGAGGGGATGGTGACCGTCGGGTCACTGCCACCCAGGCCCGTGACGGTGCCGGGTGCGTTGTCGGCCACCAGCACGGCCTTGGCACCTGCGTTCTGCAGGTTCTTCACCTTGACGGTGAAACCGCAGGTACCGCGGCTGACCAGGGCGATGTTGTTGCGCACGGCGATGGCGTTCAGGCCCGTCACCGGTTCGCAGGCCAGATCCAGCGCACCCGTCGCGGTCACCACCGGCATGATCGCGCCCGTGATCGGGGTGGCGGTCAGGGCGGGGCCGAAGGAGGCTTCACCGACGGGATGGGCACCCGCGGTAGCACCGGCTTGCGAGCCGCTCACATTGAGTGCGGGCACGCCAGCGCGCAGCACCTGAGGCGCAGCCGCGTTGGTCAGCGGGCCGGTCCAGACCAGCTTGTCGCCGCTCAGGGCCGAGGCTTGACGCTCCGCATTGGTCATGTCCTTCCACAGCTTGCCGGTGGCCGTGCCCATCAGGTAATGGTCCCAGATGGCCGGGAAGCCGCCGTTCTGCGCACCGGTGGAGCCGTTGGTGAAGGTTTGGAAACCGACGCCATGGCCCATTTCATGCAGCAGGGTCACGACGAAGTCGATGTTCGTGCCGTGATTGCTGTCCAGGCCCAGGTAGAAGAAGGTGCCGTCCAGGCAACCCGTCTTGCCCAGCTTGGCATTGAAGTTGGCGTTGATCTGAGCCGCACCGGCGGTGCCCTGGTAGGCGCCGGCAATCTTGTTGGCCAGCGCGTACGAATACCAGGTGTTGGCCTTCGGTGCGTTGGGGAAGTTGCGGAAGATCGAGGTGGCGCCAGCGCTGCCCAGGGTCGCCGAAGTGGCCGTGCAGGCCAGGTCGGTGAACTGCGCATTGATGACGATGGGCTGATTGCTGGTCAGCGTCGCACCCCAGATGTTGGCGGCATGCGTGAAGGCGATCAGGCGCTGCTCACCCAGGGTGGTGCCGGTGTTGCCACCGACCGGGTCAACCGGCGTCGGGTCATTGAAGCCCACACCCGGCGCATTCATGTTGTTGATGGTGATGATGGCCGCGGCTTGCGCTTGCAGGCTGGCACCCAGGAGGCCGGCGGCGATCAGCAGCGCGCCGGTGGCGAACTTGCCGCCGATGAATTTATTTGTGCTCATGTGCATGCACCTTTGCTGTCTTGCTGATGGACTTCTTGCCCTTGACGATGGCCTGGGCGGCTTCGGCGCCGGTCACACAGGCGGTCTCGATGGTGCCGTCCGGATTGCGCACGGCCACCGAGAAGGACTGGCTGCTTTCATCCAGCTCTTGCTCGACCGTGCCGTCGCGGTGGTACACCGGCGCCGGGTTGATCTTGCCAGTCAGCAGGCCGCGCGGTTGGCTGGCAGCGTTGCTCACACGGCCGGCGGCGGCCTTGCCTCGCAGGGCCTGGGCTTCGGCGGCGGTCGGTGCACGCAGAGCGCCGGTCTCGGGGTCTTTGGCGACAGTCTGGCTGGCCGCTTGGGCCAGACCAGCCACGGCCATCAAGGCCGCGGCGCTTGCAAGCCGCAGGGCTTGCTGGGTTTTCTTTTCAATCATGGCAATGTCCTTGTGTGGAGAGCCGAATCTGTGTTTCCGAGCTTGGGCAGCGAACGCTAGCGCCGGAGGCAGCGTTGCGGCCCCGGCGTTCTCAGTCTTGGCGGCGGCGCAGGAAAGCCAGGCCCAGCACGCCCAGACCCATCAGGGCGAAGCTGGCGGGTTCCGGCACGGCGCTGACGCTGACGCTGTCGATCGCAGCCAAATTGGCCGTGGCGGCGTCGCTGACGGCGTATTCGAAGGCAATGCGGCCGGTGGCAGCGCTCGGCAGGGCGAAGGTGTACTGCGTCCAGCCCGAGGTACTCAGCGTCACGGTGCCCAGCAGACTGGTGAAGCTGGAGGTGGCGACGTCCGCGCCTGCGTTGAAGTAGACCTTGACCGTGTCCGAGAAGCCTTCGACAGCTTCCGTGCGAGCAAAGAAGCTCACGGTGTTGGCACCACCCAGGGTCAGCTCGGGGCTGATCAACCAGTTGGAAATGCTGCCGGCACCGGCGGCCGCGCTCAGGAAGTTGGCGGCGGCATAAGAGCCGCTGCCACCCGACTGGGCCGCGAAATACTCGGGCACGCCCTGGAACCAAGCCTGACCGGCGGGGCTGCTGTTGTTGGTCAAGGTCCAGCCGGAGGCGGCCAGGTTGTCAAAACCCTCGGTGTAGGTGTCAGCTTGCGCAGCAAGGGCCAGCGTCGCGCCGGCCAATCCCAACAAGCATTTTTTAGCTAGTTTCATAGTTTCCTCGTCTTCCCCTCGAAAGAGGTGTTGATCAGCCCTCGGCAGCAACACTGCTTGCGCGAGCGTTACAACCGAAGAACGTGATGGCAGCGTAGAACCCCGGTGATATTTCACATATGCGTACAAAGCCCTAAGCCCCCTCAGCCATGGGGGATGGGAAAACACGGAGGCAGGAATGAAAAAGGCAGCCGCTAGCGGCTGCCTTCGAAAGCAAGACCTGACCCTGTCTTGCGGTTGAAGCGGGTCCGGATGTGGCGGAGCTCACTCGCCCACTTCACTCCCCCAGATACGCGGCACGCACCTTGGGGTCATTGAGCAAGGACTGACCCTCGCCTGTCATCGTCACCAGGCCCGACTCCATCACATAGCCCCGGTTGGCCAACTGCAGCGCCCGGCTGGCGTTTTGCTCCACCAGCAGCACCGTCACGCCTTGCTTGTGGATGTCGTTCACCACTTCGAAGATTTTGTCCACCATGATGGGGGACAGGCCCATGCTGGGCTCGTCCAGCAACAGCACCTTGGGCTTGGCCATCAACGCCCGGCCCATGGCCAGCATTTGCTGCTCGCCGCCGCTCATGGTGCCGGCCAGCTGCGCGCGGCGCTCCTTCAGGCGCGGGAAGATGCCGAAGATGCGCTCGATGTCGGCCTCGATGCCGGCCTTGTCGCTGCGCAGGTAGGCGCCCATCTGCAGGTTCTCGGTGATGGTCATGCGGGTGAAGGTGCCCCGCCCTTCCGGCACCATGACCAGGCCTTGCTTGACCAGGTCCCAGGGGCCTTGGCCCTTGATGCTCTGGCCCAGGTACTTCACGTCGCCGTCGGCCACCGGCTGCAGGCCGGTCACGGCTTTGAGCGTGGTGGTCTTGCCCGCGCCGTTGGCGCCGATCAGGCTGACGAGTTCGCCTTGGCGCACTTCGAAGTGCACGCCTTTGACGGCCTGGATGCCGCCGTAGGCGACCTTGAGTCCGCTGACTTCGAGCAGGATGTCTTGTTGTGGGTTCATGTGGGTGTCGCCTTGTTGCTGGTGATCCTGGGGCCGCGATCAGTGGGCTGCATGCCCGGCGCCCAGATAGGCTTCGATCACTTTCTCGTTGCGCTGCACGTCGTAGGGCGTGCCTTCGGCAATCTGCTTGCCGTAGTCCAGCACCGTGACGCGGTCGCACAGACCCATCACCAGCTTCACATCGTGTTCGATCAGGAGGATGGTGCGGCCGTCCTTGCGGATGCGGTCGATCAGCTCGCGCAGCACCACCTTCTCGGTGGCGTTCATGCCGGCGGCGGGCTCGTCCAGGGCGATCAGCTTGGGGTCGGTGGCCAGGGCGCGCGCGATCTCCAGCCGGCGCTGGTCGCCGTAGCTGAGCGTGCGGGCCTTGTATTCGGCGTACTTGCCGATGCCCACGTAATCAAGCAGTTCCTGGGCACGCTTGGCAATCGCCGCCTCCTCGGCCTTGAAGCCGGGGGTGCGGAAGATGGCGCCGATCAGGCCCGAACCGGAGCGCACATGGCGCCCCACCATCACGTTCTCCAGCGCCGTCATCTCGGCAAACAGCCGGATGTTCTGGAAGGTGCGCGCGATGCCGGTCTTGGCCACTTCGTGCACGGCGGTCGGGGCATAGGGCTTGCCGCCGAGCTCGAACGTGCCGCCGTCCGGGGTGTACAGGCCCGTGATGACGTTGAAGAAGGTGGTCTTGCCCGCGCCGTTGGGGCCGATCAGGCCGTAGACCTGGCCTTTGTTGATCTGGATGCCCACGTCGGAGAGGGCTTGCAGGCCGCCGAAGCGCTTGGACACACCGGCGACTTTGAGCACCACATCTGCGTTGCTGTTGTTGTTGCTTGTCATGGCTTGTTTTCCTTTGCAGACCCGGTGTTCACTTCTGCGGCACCGGCGCGGCGCGGCCGTGCTCGGGCGCCGGCCACAGGCCGCGCGGACGCACCAGCATGATGCCGATCATGGCCAGGGCCACCAGCAGCTGGCGCAGGATGGAGGCGTCCAGACGCCCGCCCGTCATCTCCTGCAGCGGGCCGGCCGCGTAGCGCAGCACCTCAGGCAGGGCCGACAGCAGCAGCGCGCCCAGGATCACGCCGGGGATGTGGCCGATGCCGCCCAGCACCACCATGGCCACGATCATCACGCTCTCTTGCAGGCTGAAGGACTCGGGGCTCACAAAGCCCTGGAAGGCGCCGAACATGGAGCCCGACACCCCGCCGAAGGTGGCGCCCATGCCGAAGGCCAGCAGCTTCAGGTTGCGGGTGTTGATGCCCATGGCCTTGGCGGCGATCTCGTCCTCACGGATGGCCATCCAGGCGCGGCCGATGCGGCTGTTCTCCAGGCGATAGCAGATCAGCACACTGAACACCACCAGCACCAGGAAGAGGTAGTAGTACAGCGTCACCGAGGGGATGGGGAAGCCGAACAGCTCGGTGCCCTTGCCCAGGTCCAGGCCGAAGAAGTGGAAGGAGTCAATCTGGCCGATGCCGCGCGGGCCGTTGGTGATGTTGACCGGGTACTCCAGGTTGTTCAGGAACACGCGGATGATTTCACCGAAGCCCAGGGTCACGATGGCCAGGTAGTCGCCCCGCAGCTTCAGCGTGGGCGCGCCCAGCATGACGCCGAAGAAGGCCGCCAGCCCCGCCGCCAGCGGGATCACCAGCCACAGCGGCGAGTGCAGCCCGTCGGGGAAGGCCATGCGGAAGGCCTCGAAGTTCTCGCTCAGGTGCGGGCTCGACAGCAGCGCGAACATGTAGGCGCCGACCGCGTAGAACGCGACATAGCCCAGGTCCAGCAGACCGGCGTAGCCCACCACGATATTCAGGCCCAGGGCCAGCATCACGTACAGCAGCGCCAGGTCAATGATGCGCACCGGCCCGTTGCCGAACTGCTGCGCAATCAGCGGCACCACCAGCAGGCCCAGGGCCGAGAGCAGGAAGACGAAGAGTTTGTTCTGTTGTTGCATGGTCTGTGTCTCCTTGGGGCCTCAAGCCCGATCCGCCACGCGCTCGCCCAGCAGGCCCGAGGGCCGCAGCGTCAGCACCAGGATCAGCGCAATGAAGGCAAAGATGTCGGCATAGTGGCTGCCCAGCACGCCACCGGTCAGGTCACCCAGATAGCCCGCACCGATGGCCTCGATCAGGCCCAGCAGCACGCCGCCCACCATGGCCCCGGCCAGGTTGCCAATGCCACCCAGCACCGCCGCCGTGAAGGCCTTCAGCCCCGGCATGAAGCCCATGGTGTGCTGCACCGTGCCGTAGTTGGCCGCCCACATCAGGCCGGCCACCGCGGCCAGCGCCGCACCGATCACAAAGGTGGTCGAGATGATGAAGTCAGGCTTCACCCCCATCAGGCCCGCCACCTTGGGGTTCTCGGCCGTGGCCCGCATCGCGCGGCCCAGCTTCGTGTGATTCACCAGCCACATCAGCGTGGCCAGAATCATCACCGTGGCGCCCAGGATCACGCACTGCGTCACCGTGATCACCGGCCCGCCCAGATCGATCGGCGTGGTCGGCAGCAGCAGCGGGAAGGGCTTGGGATTGGGCTTCCAGATGATCATGGCCAGGGTCTGCAGCAGCAGCGACATGCCCATGGCCGTGATCAGCGGTGCCAGACGCGGCGCATTGCGCAGCGGCCGGTAGGCGATCTTCTCCACCAAAAAGTTCAGCGTCGTGCACACCAGCACCGCACAGCCCAGCGCGATCAGCATCAGCGCCCAGCCCGGCAGCCCAGAGCCCGCCAGCGCGCTGATCACCGTCCAGCTCACCAGCGCCCCCACCATCAAAATCTCACCGTGCGCAAAATTGATCAGGTTGATGATGCCGTACACCATCGTGTACCCCAGCGCCACCAGCGCATACATGCTCCCGAGCACCAGCCCGTTGATGATTTGCTGGAAAAAAGTTTCCATAGATGTCGTCCTTTTTTTGTGTCGACTGTGGCGTCGAACTGGGCAGGAGGTTTGCAAGCGACATGCCAAAAATCACGATTTGCGGGTATTCACCGAGGGCCTCCCATGAAGCGGGAGGAGCCCGCAGACCGGGCGGCAAGCGCCCTCGGGCGGAATCCGACACCGGCTGCCGCCAGCCAGGGCGGAAATCCGCACAAGACCTGCTTGAACGCCGCGCCCCAGTGAGAACTCGGCGCCACAAGCCGCGGCCTTCGAGCTCCAAGTGGGCTCGCAAATTGGGCACACTACGCAGCCCGCAGGCTGCCACGCATGAATCCGCCCTCCTCGCTTCCCTTCCCCGCCTCCGCTGCCAGCACTGCAGCCAGCCCGGCCGCACGCCGCCGGCTGCAGCCCTGGGTGCTGGCCTGCGCCGGCCTGGCCCTGGCGGTGCTCGGCGCAGCCCTGGGCCAACGCCTGAGTGAGCGCGCCGGATTGGCCCAGCTGGCGGCGGTGGCCAATGAGCGTCTGGAACTCTACGCCGCGGGCCTGGAGGCCGAGCTGGGCCGGCATGCCTATCTGCCGGGCCTGCTCAGTGTCGACACCGATGTGCAGGCCTTGCTGGCCCGCCCCGACAGCGAGGCCTTGCGGACGCAGACCCGGATCAAGCTGGCCCGTGTGCGGGTGCGCTCGGGCCTGAGCCTGGCCTTCATCAGCGATGCCCATGGCCGGGTGCTGGCCTCCAGCAACAACTACAACCCGCAGGGCTCAATCGCCGACACAGAGACGGCCCAGGAACCAGATGCCGAGGCGCGCCGCCTGGCGCTGCGCCTGGGCGAGCGCCTGCTCAGCGGGCCGGGCCAGTTTTTTGCCGCACATGAAGACAACGGCAGCAGCGACTACTTCCTCGTCCAGCCGCTGCGGCGCGCCGGCCAGCGTTGGGGTCAGATCGTGCTCAAGCTCAATCTCGCGCCCCTGGAGGCCACTTGGGTGGACCAAGGCCTGCGCTCGCAGGGCGAAAAGCTGCTGGTGGTCGATGGCCAGGGCGTGGTCATCATGTCCTCAGTGCCGACCTGGAAGTACCACATGCTGGGAAGTTCCAGTGCCGAGCAGCGCGCCGCCCTGCGCGCCAGCGGCCACTACGCGGGCACGCTGGAAGACACGCTGGGCCTGGACATGAAGGCGCTGAGCCAGCAGCAGAACGCCCTGGTGCAGCTCCCGTCCTGGGACCCGGCACGACCGCAGCAGCGCCACCGCCTGCTGGCGCAGGAGCTGGCCGTCGTGCCCCTGGGCTTGCGCCTGGTCACCCTGTCCGATCCCGCTGAAGTCTGGCGCCAGGCCCGCTTTGTCGCCTGGGGCGGCGCGGCCCTGGGCGCGGCGCTCAGCCTGCTGGCGCTCTATCTGCTGGCGCGACGGCGCGCCCATGCCGAGCTGGAGCGCCAGGTGAGCGAGCGCACGGCCGAGCTGCAGCTCAGCAATGCCGAACTCAAACGCCAGATCGCCCAGCGCCTGCAAGCCGAGGACGAGCTGATGCAGGCGGCCAAGCTGGCCGTGCTGGGCCAGATGTCGGCCGGCATCTCGCATGAGATCAATCAGCCCTTGACCGCCTTGCGCGCGCTCTCGCGCAACAGCCTGCTGCTGCTCGACAAGGGCCGCTACACCACCGTGGGCGAGAACCTCGGCGCGATCGACGCCATGGTCGAGCGCATGAGCCAGATCACCCGGCAACTGAAGAGCTTTGCCCGCAAGGCGCAAAGCGCCAGCGCACCGGTTTCACTGGCCGCCGCAGTGGAAGGCGCGCGCGTGCTGCTGGGCCACCGCATCGAGGCCGAGCAGGTGCGGCTGGAGCTGGCCATCGCGCCCGAGCTGCGCGTCAACTGCGAGGCCAACCGCTTGGAGCAGGTGCTGATCAATCTGATGGCCAATGCCCTGGACGCCATGGCCGAACTGCCGCTTGCCGAGGACGGCAGCCCGCGGCCCCGCCATCTGCGCCTGAGCACCGCGCCGTTTGAGGACGAGAGCAAGAGCCCGGGTGAACGCCTGGGCCGCGTCTGGGTGCGCGTCTGCGACAGCGGAGCCGGCATGGCGCCCGAGCAGATGGCGCGTTTGTTCGAACCCTTTTTCACCACCAAGCCGCCGGGCCAGGGCCTGGGCCTAGGCCTGGTGATTTCCGCCAAGATCGTGCACGAGTTTGGCGGCACGCTGCGCGCGCGGCCGGCCGGCCGCAGCGATGATGTGGGCAGCCTGCCCGGCATGTGTTTCGAGTTCGACCTCGAGCTGGCGCCGGCCGACTACCGCTGACGCGCTCACCCATTCACCCGTTCACCTCTTCACCCGGAAAGCTACCCATCCATGTTCGAGGGATTCAAAGTCCTCTTTGTCGAAGACGATCCGCCGGTGCGGGCCAGCCTGAGCCAGACCCTGGAGCTGGAGGGCCTGGAGGTGCAGGCCTGTGCCAGCGCCGAAGAGGCCCTGCCCCATATCCAGGCCGGGGCGCAGCTGATCGTGGTCACCGATGTGCGCCTGCCGGGCATGGACGGCCTGGGCCTGCTCGACCATGTCATGGCCACCGACCCCGAAATCCCGGTGGTGCTGGTCACCGCCCATGGCGATGTGGCCATGGCCGTGCGGGCCATGCGCACGGGCGCTTACGATTTCATCGAAAAGCCTTTTGCGCCTGAACGCTTTCTCGACGCCGTGCGCCGCGCCCTGGACAAGCGCGTGCTGCGCGTGGCGGTGGACGAGCTGCGCGGCCAGCTGCAGCGGCGCAGCGGCATGGAGGCGGTGCTGCTGGGCAATTCGGCCGCCATGCAGCAGGTGCGGCGCCAGGTGCTGAACCTGGCCGATACCTCGGCCGATGTGATGATTCTGGGCGAGACCGGCACCGGCAAGGAGCTGGTGGCGCGCTGCCTGCACGACGAGAGCCGGCGCCGCGACCGCAACTTCGTCGCCATCAACTGTGGCGGCCTGCCCGAGGCCTTGTTCGAGAGCGAGTTGTTCGGCCATGAGCCGGGCGCTTTCACCTCATCGTCCAAGCGCCGCATCGGCAAGATCGAGCATGCCAACGGCGGCACCTTGCTGCTGGACGAGATCGAGACCATGCCCATGCTGCTGCAGATCAAGCTGCTGCGCGTGCTGCAGGAGCGGCGCGTCGAGCGCCTGGGCTCGAACGAGGAGCTGCCCATCAATGTGCGCGTGATCGCCGCCACCAAGGCCGATCTGCGCGCCCTGAGCGAACAGCAGCTGTTCCGCGGCGACCTCTACTACCGGCTCAATGTCGCCACCCTCTCACTGCCGCCGCTGCGCGAGCGGCGCGAGGACATTCCGCTGCTGTTCCAGCACTTCGTCAACCAGGCCTGCGCCCGCTACGAGCGCAGCGCGCCCGAGCTGAGCCCGCAACGCCTGCGCGAACTGATGGCCCATGACTGGCCCGGCAATGTGCGCGAGGTGCGCAATGCGGCCGACCGCTTTGTGCTGGACATTGGCGGTTTCGAGGGCACCAGCGCCCCCACGCCCGAGCCGCAAGCCACCCTGGCCCAGCAGATGGACCAGGTGGAGAAGGCACTCATCGAGCAGGCCCTGCAACGCTGCCAGGGCAAGGTGCCCGCGGCCATGGAGCTGCTGGGCACGGCCAAGAAGACGCTGTACGACAAGCTGCACCGCCACGGCATCGACCTGGAACGCTTCAGATCGAACTGAAGCAATGACCGCCAGTTTCAGCGGTAATGCGCTGGATCGGGCGAATCGCTGGGCTGCTCGATCAGGCGCTGAAACGCAGGGCTCATGGGCAGGCGCAGATTCAGTCCCGAACCCGGCAGCGGGCTCTCGAACCAGCGCTGGTAGATGCGGCGGATCTCGCCGCTGCGGAACAAGGCCCGCAGAACCTCATCGACCAGCTGCTTGAAGCCCGGATCGCCCTGCGCCAAGCCCAGGGCATAGGGCTCGATCGAAAAAGACGCCTCGGAGATCAGGTAGTCCTGGGGCCGGCCGCTGCCGGCCAGCCAGGTGCGCAGCAGCACATCGTCCATGGCATAGGCCACGGCACGGCCGGTCTGCAGCAGGCGGAAGGCGTCCTTGTCGTCCTGGCCTACCAGGATCTTCATGTCCAGCTCGCGGGTCTGGTTGAGCTGGTGCAGGAACTGGATGCTGGTGGTGGCGATGGTGGACGCCACCGGCTGGCCGCGCAAATCTTCCACACTGCGGATCGGCTGCTGGCGCTTGGACAGCAGGCGGGTCTCGGCCACAAAAGTGGTCAGAGAAAACGCCTGGATGCGCTGGCGCTCGGCCGTGTGGGTGGTGATGCCGCACTCCAGATCGACCGCACCATTGGCCACCATAGGCATGCGGGTGGCCGAACTGACGCTGACCATCTTGGCTTCCAGCTCCGGCAGCTGCAATCGCTCACGCACCGCCTGGACCACCCGCTCGCACAACTCGATCGAGTAACCCACCGGCTTGAGATCGGCATCAAGGTAGGAAAACGGCGCCGAGGCCACGCGGTAGCCGAGCACGATCACGCCCGTGTCGCGGATCTTGCGCAGGGTGGGTGAACTCAGGGGCTCGGCCGCCCGCGCCGTCAGCAGCGACAGGCCGATCAGCAGGAGCAGAGCGAAAGACCGGAAACAGGTGTTGAACATGAGGCGAGGTCGAGACAGAGGCCGCGGGAAGCTGCTGCGGAAAAGCTGCCGCGATTGTCACAGCTGCCGCGCGCGGCGCGAGCCTGTGGCAGGATGACTGCCCTGATGAACCCTCACTCGCCTTCTCTCGACGCCGCCGCCCGTGATGCGGCATGGCGCGAAGTCCTGCCTCTGGAGCAGGCCCTGGCCGCCCTGCCCGCTCACAGCCAGGACTTGCTGCAAGAGGCGCGCAAAACGTGGTGCCGCGAACAAGGCCTGCTGCTCTTCGCCTACGGCTCGCTGATCTGGCGCCCGGGCTTTGAAGCGGCCGAGCAATGGCCGGCGCGGGTCCAGGGCTACCACCGCGCGCTGCGCCTGCGCAGCCTGTCCAACCGTGGCAATCGCGAACAACCCGGCCTGGTGCTGACCCTGCTGCCCGGCGGCAGCTGCCGCGGCCTGGTCTACCGGGTGGCGCCCGAGCACAGCGCGCGGGTCCTGGACGAGCTCTGGGTGCGCGAGATGGTGGTGGGCTCGTACACGCCGCGTTGGCTGCATTGCCACACAAAGGCCGGCCCCCGTTTGGCGCTGAGCTTCACGCTCAAGCGCAACAGCCCGGCCCGGGTCGGCCCGCTGGACGATGCCGCCTTGCTGCATATCCTGCGCCATGCTCGCGGCCGTTACGGCAGCACCCTGGACTATCTGCAGCGCTGCGTGCTGGGCCTGCGCGCGCACGGCATCCATGACCGCGAACTTGAGCGGCAGCTGCATCTGGCCGCCACCCACGGCCTGTGCGAAACCCTGGCGCCGATCAGGCGCTGACCTGGGCCTTGACCCGCTGCAAATCGGCCACCGTGTCGACATCGAGCAGCACACCGGGATCGTCTACATCCACCGCCTGCGAGGGGTACCGCGCCATGATGCGGCGCGCGCCCTCGTCGCCATGCAGATCAACCAGCTCGGAGAACAGCTCGGCACTGAAGCCCACCGGGTGGCCCTGGCGGCCGCGGTACTGGGCGTAGGCGACGGGATAACTGCTCAGCGCAACGGCCACCGCAGTCATGGTCTCAGGCCGCAGCAGGGGCATGTCGGCCGGCACAATCAACCAGCCTTCGGAATCGCCGCTGGCACTGACGCCGGCCGCAATCGAGTGGCCCATGCCCACGGGACTGGGGCGGCCTTGGCTGTCCAGCTCCGGCAGCACCACGACATCGCGCTCGGCCACCAGCTGCTCCAGGCTGCCGGCCAGGGCCGGTGTGGTCACCACCACCACCCGCAGCTCGGTCGCCAAGGCATGCGCCACGGTGCGGGCCAGCACCGTATCCAGCAGCGGGTCTTGGCCGGCACCCAGGCGCTGCGCCAGCTTGTGCCCTTGGCCGGTGAATCTCATGCCGCGTCCTGCCGCGAGCACGACGACAGCCGGTCGCCGATGTGTCATCAGATCAAATCCTTCAAAAAGCCCCTCGGCTCGGGCGCTGCCCGATCGACACGCCGGGCTGCACAGTGCCGCAAGCATGCCGCCCGGGCCCGGCTGTGCGCAATGGGGCCATCACTTAAGGTGTTCTACCGTCAGAGCAAGTACCAGCGCCCGCTCTGGGCCGATACTCTGCGCATGAACAGCAGCAACCACAGCAAACCCGAATCCCTGGCCGACCTGCGCAAGAGCTACGAGCAAGGCGAGCTCGACGAGGCCATGGCCGCGAACGAGCCCCTGAGCCAGTTCAAGCAATGGCTGGATCACGCCCTGGCCAGCCGGGTGCCCGAACCCAATGCCATGACCGTGGCCACGGTGGGCGCCGACGGCCGCCCATCCACCCGCATCGTGCTCATCAAGAGTTATGACGAGCGCGGCATCGTCTGGTTCACCAACTACCAAAGCCGCAAAGGCCAGGAGCTGGCGATCCATCCTTTTGCCGCCCTGCAGTTCCATTGGGTGGAGCTGGAGCGGGTGGTGCGCATCGAGGGCCGGGTCGAGAAGGTCAGCGACGAGGAATCGGACGCCTACTTCCACTCCCGCCCGTTGGACTCACGCCTGGGCGCCTGGGCCTCGCCGCAGAGCCAGGTGATCAGCTCGCGCGGCGTGCTGGTGGCCAACGCCGCCAAGGCCGCCGTGCAGCACGGCCTGAACCCCGCCCGCCCGCCGCACTGGGGCGGCTACCGCCTGGTGCCCGAGCGCTGGGAGTTCTGGCAGGGGCGCAAGTCGCGCCTGCATGACCGCCTCAGCTACCGCCTTCAAGCTGACGGCCAGTGGCTCAAGGAGCGCCTGGCCCCCTGAGCCCCTGCCCCCTTAACAAGCTCGAGGCGGCGCTCGCTCAGAAGCGCAGCTGCAAGCCGGTGTGCAGGCTGCGGCCCGGCAGCGGGCTGAGCTCGCGGATGGTGGCCACCGAACTGGCGCTGTAGGCCAGTTGATTGCCCACATTGTCGAGCTTCAGATACCAGAGCGCCTCGTTGTTGCCGATGCGCAGCTGTCGTGACAGGCTCAGTTTGAGCACACCGTAACCGGCCGTGGCATGGTCCAGGGCCGGCACACGGTTCTGCCGCGCACTCAAGCGCCACTCAGCGCGGGCCGTCCACGGGCCCTGGTTGGCGTCCAGCGCCAGGCTGGCGCGCAGCGGCGCCAGACGAGGCAAGGCTTCACCGGTCTGCCGGTTATGGCCACGCACGCCATCCAGCGTGGCCGAGACCGCGAACTGCGTGCCCGGCAGCAGCTGAGCCGGCAAATGCCAGTGACCTTCCAGTTCGAAGCCGGTCAGCACGGCCGGAACCGATTTGAAGGCATAGACCGGGAAGCGCTCGCCTTCGTCTTCAAACTCCTCACCCGTGGCGTCGAGGGCGATATAGCTGGCAAAGCGCGTGCGGTACAGGTTCAAGCGCACGAAGTTTTCGGCCTGCTTCCATTCCAGGCCAAAGTCCACACCCTTGGCACGTTCCAGCCCGAGATTGACGTCACCGCGCTCGTAGGCGCCGCTGGCCACATGCACGCCTTGCGCATGCAACTCATAGAACATGGGGGCGCGCTGGCTGCTGTTGACCTGGGCATTGAGGCTGAAGGCCTCGCTCAGGCGATAGCTGCCGCTCAAGCTCAGGCTGCGTGGCTTGAAGCGCTGGCTGCTGGCAGCGCCAAAACGCGGCTCTTCGGCATCGGCCGCATCACCGGCCGAGTTGACGCGCACCGATTCCGCACGCGCGCCCGCCTCCAGGGTCAGCGGGCCGGCTGAGTATTGCTCCAGCAAGAAGACCGCACTGCTGCGCGTCTGCGAGCTGGGCACCAGGGCTTCAGCGCCGATGGCAGAGAAGTCGCTGCGCTCCATCTGCAGGCCCAGCATGCCCTTGACGGCAGCACTCGCGCCCAAGGGCGCATGCTCCAGTTCCAAGCGCAGGTCCTTGCCGCGGTTCTTGAACACCGTGCCCACCTCACCCGAGCCTTCCACCTCCTGATGTTGGTAGCGGCTGCTGCTGGCGTTCCAGCTCACCCGGCGAAACAGTTCGGCCGCGCCGCTGCCCGGGGCGAAACGCCATTCGCCGGCCGTGGCCGCGCGCTGGCGTTGCATCTGGATCTGCACATCGGGCTCGACCGTCACGCCGTAGTCGTTGTGATAGTCCTCCAGCGACAGCCCGGCATAGCCCTGGGCGAAGATGTAGGAACCGCCCACCGCGCCGCCGTGGCTGCGCGCCGCGGAGTTGCGCACCTCGGTGGCGCTTTCACCCTCGGCGGTGAAGCGCGGGGCGCTTTGGTTGGAGGCCCGACGGCCGGCCAGGTCGGCATGCCAGGCCCAGCCTTGGCTGCCCGAGCCGACACCACCGTCCAGCACCACGGCGCCGTTGCGCTCTTGCGCCGGGCCGCCGAAGCGCACTTCCGCCGCACCGCTCAAGCCGGGCTGCATGGCCTTGGGGATGCGGTTGTCCAAGGTGTTGACCACACCACCGATGGCGTTGCCGCCGTAGAGCAAGGCGGCCGCACCGCGCAACACCTCGACCCGGTCGATGACCAAGGGGTCGGTCGGCACGGCATGGTCAAAACTCAGGCTGGAGGCATCGACCGAGGCGCCGGAGTTGTTCAGCATGCGCACCCGGTCGCCATCCAGGCCACGGATGGTGGGCCGGTTGCTGTTGGGGCCGAAGTAGCTGGCCGAGACGCCGGGCAGGCCATCGAGGGTCTCGCCCAGCGAGGAGGCTCGGCGCAGGCTCAGCACATCGCCGCTGAGCGCGCTGTTGGCTTGGGTCAGCTGCTGGCTGCGCAAGGGGTTGCCGGTCAGTTGGACACGGCCCAGGTGCTCGGTGCTGCCGGCTGCGGACGGCGCAGCGGCCAGCGCGCCAGCGGGACCCGCCGTGACTGCAGTCTGAGATGGAGCGATCGAGGCTGTTTGGGCCTGGCTGGACAGACTCAGACACAGGAGTGCGGCTCCCAGGGCCAAGGGCCGCGGGGCAAAAACGGAAGCGGTGCTCATGATCGGAAAACTTTCTGGCGCTCGTGCCGACGGTCCGCTTGCATGCGGACTCGTGGACACGAAACATGACCGGAGGAACGGGGCTCGGACAAACCCAGATGGGATGCGCGCGAAGCCCATCTCGATCCGAACGCAGGTCACAAAGACGGTCGCCGCTGAACACAGCGGCCAACACGCGGAACCTTGCGCGGTCGAGGCGAAAAAGGGAGTTCGCTCAGGCCACCGAAGGCGGGCCGCGGGCGGCGCGCTTCCAGTACGCCGCCAGGTGCAAGGACGCCACCGGAGCCGCATCGGGCCTCGCGAACACAGCGTCTTGAAGCGCCACCGCGGGCAAGGCCAGGGGCGCGTGGTCGTGGCTGAGCTGGTCAAGCAGCAAGCAAATCAGCTCGCCGCGTGTGTGACCCCAGCCCTCGCCGGACGTCATCCGGGCGGTCTGGGCATCCGACACAGCGCTGGCCGGCGCCAGCGAAGCCAGCGGCACCAGGGCCCGCGCGAAGCCGGCGCTGTGCAGCACCCGGTGCGATTGCCCCAGGCCCTGGAAGGCCAGCATCAAGGCCAGCAGCGCCCAGACCCGCCAGGCCTGAGCCAGCGGCCAGCGCAGCGCCGGGGCGCTGCGGGCTGATGTCTGGGAGCTGCGGCTCATGGGTTCAGTCGATCAGGTTCGGGCCTGAGCTCAAGGCGCGCCCAGACCTTGGCCACCGTTGATGCGGTAGAACAGACCGTAAGGGTCGTCGCTGAGCACGGCCAGCACGCCCTCGACCAGCACCGGCTCCAGGGTGTAGCGCACCGGCTGCTGAGTAAAGACTTCAATCAAACCCTCGGCACCGGCCGGCACGCAAAACGAGCAGGAGGTGGGCACCGAAGACAACAAAAAGTGGCGCTGCTTGTCGCCCGGCTCCAGCGGCATCATGAAACCCTGAACCTTGACCTTCTTCTGGTTCAGCGCCTGCACCGGAGCGGGAAAGGTCGGCACCAGCCGGTTTTTCTCCGCCTTGGTGCTCACCGAGGACAGCAGGCTCCAGGACAGCACGCCTTCGCGCTCCTGCAGCGGCTTGAAGGGGCTGCGCGGGTCGTGATAGCCCGGCCCTTGACCGATGGCTGGCACCTGAGCCGGCACCTGCGCCTGCACCCCAGCGCAGCACAAGGCCAAGCCCAGCATCAGCAGGTGGCGGCGTGCCGCAAACGCGGAGCGGGACAGAGTGTTCACAAGAAGCACAGTTCGGTTCATGGCGATTCGGATCGAGTGCGGCATTGTGCCTGCAGCGGCATCGCTTCAGCGCGGCGCCTGCAGCAATTCACTGACATCCAGCCGGTAAGCGCGCCAGGCCGGCCAGGCCGAGGCCAGCAGGGCCAGCGCCGCGGCAAGCAGGGGCAGGCCCCACTCCCAGCTCGAGAACCAGGCGCCGGTCAGGCGCAGGCTCTGGCGCTCGGCCAGCACCCGGCCCAGGATCTCGCACAGACCATGCCCCAGGCCAAGGCCGATGACACAGGCCAGTGCCGCCAGAATCGCCGCCTCCAGCCCCACCAGCACCGCCACCCGCCACGGTGGCGCGCCCAGCATGCGCATCATGGCCAGATCCGCCTGCCGGGCCCGGACGGCATTGAGCAAGGCCACGAACACCGACAAGCCCGCCGCCAGCAGCAGCACCCACGCAAAGCCGCGCAAGACCTCGGTGCCCGCCCCCACCATGCGCAGCAAGCGCGCGGTTTCCAGCGCCGGCGCTGCCGCCTGCAGGCCCGGCTGGGCATTGACCCAGCGCGGCAGGCTGATGGCCGCCAGCGGGCTGCGATAGCTGAGCAGGATCAAGGTGACCTCGCGCTGGGCCTCATTCCTGTCCTCCGCCTCATGCGCCTCATGCGCCTCGCCATGGTGGGCCTCGTGAACCTGCCAGACGGAGGCCAGATCGGTCAGCACCAGGCGGTCGATCACGGTGCCTGTGGGTTTCAGGATGCCGGTCACGATGTAGCCGCTGCCCTCGTGCGCATCCCCCTGCTCGCCCAGGCCGTGGCTGCCGGCAAACGATGCGCCCAGGCCCAGGCCGGTGCGCTGTGCGACCTCGGCACCGAGCACGGCCTGCATCGGCCCGTTCCACGCCTGCCCCTGAGCCAGGCTGGCGCCGTACAGATCCAGATAGCTGCGCTCCGTGCCCACGATGCGAAAGCCACGCAGGCTGTCACCCAACGACAGGGGCACGGCGCGTGCGACCAGGGGCTGCGCACGCAAGGTCTTGAGTGTGGCCAGCGGAATGTTGCCGGTGGGCACATCGAGATGAAACACGCCCGAAAGCATGATCTGCATGGGGCTGCCTTTGGCGCCGACCACCAGATCGATGCCGGCCAGATCACGGCGCACACCCGCCTCGATCTGCTCGCTGACCAGGAGCACAAAGCTGATCGCCGCCAGGCCCAGGCTCAGGAGCAAGAGATTCAGGCCGGCCGTCAGTGGCTGCGCCCAGAGATACCGCCAGGCCAGGCGAATCAGGGCGCTCATGCCTGCACCTCGCCCGCGCGGCCCGCCGCCAAATCCAGCAGCGACCAATCCGCCCTGCCCGCCAGCGGCTGGACCAGACGGCCGTCGTGCGTGGCCAGGATCAAGCTGACGCCCTGCGCCGCAGCGACCTCGAGCAGCAAGTGCAAGACCTGCTGCGCATGGGCATCGTCCAGACTGGCGCTGGGCTCATCGGCCAGCAAGAGCGCCGGCTGCCGCATCAAGGCCCGCGCCAGGGCGACCCGCTGCGCCTGCCCCACGCTCAGATGGTGCGGCAGGCGCGCGGCCAGGCCTTGCAAACCCAGCTGCTGCATCAAAGCCAAGGCACGCTCAGGCTGGGGCGGCAAGCCAGCGCTGATGAAGGGCAGAGCCAGGTTGTCCAGCACGCTGAGGCTGGCACTGAGGTGCAGGCGCTGCGGCACAAAGCCCAGCTGCGCGCCGCGCCAGGCATCCCGCTGGCGCGCATTCAGCGCACTCAGCTCGGTGCCAGCCATCTGGATGCGGCCCGCGCTCGGCGTCAGCAGACCGGCCATCAGGGCCAGCAAGGTGGACTTGCCGCTGCCCGAGGGGCCTCGCAGCAGCAAATGCCGTCCGGTCGGCAGCGAAAAATCAGGAAAAACGACGGGGCTGGCGCCACCCGCGTAGTGGTGGCTGAGCCCGGACCATTGAATACTCATCGACGCCAAGCGCTCCGCAGGTGTTTGTGCACGTGATGCGTCAATCGGCCGGGCGCAGCAGGCGCGCAAAGGTCTTGCGGAACTTCTCGACCTTGCCGGCCACGACGAAAGCGCAGTAACCCTGGCCAGGGTTGCGGGCGTAGTAATGCTGGTGGTAGGCCTCGGCCGGCCAGTAGTTCTGCTCGGGCAGAAGTTCCGTCACCACCCGGCCCTGATGGGCGGCCTGGGCTTCATCCCATACCTGGCGGGCTTGCGCCGCCTGCTCAGTTGAATGGGTGTAGATACCCGATCGGTACTGCGTGCCGACATCGGCGCCCTGGCGATTGAGCGAGGTCGGGTCGTGGATGACAAAGAACACCTCCAGCAACTCGCGCAGGCTGACCACAGACGGATCGAAATCGACGCGCACCACTTCCGCATGGCCCGTCTGGCCCGAGCAGACCTGCTCGTAGGACGGGTTCTCAACCGGGCCATTGCAGTAGCCCGACTGCACCGCATGCACGCCGCGCACCTGCTCAAACACGGCCTCAGTGCACCAGAAACAGCCGCCACCGAGGGTGATGCGTTGCAAGGAGGAAGGGATGGAGCTGTTCATGGTGTCGGGTCGCGTCACAGCGAAGGTATGGGGGAGACAAACGAGTCGGCGCGAGCATAGCCGAGCCGACCCGCACCCGCCGACGACGGGCTCATGCCCACATGCAGCGATGATGCGCACCGGCGAAACAGAATCAATTCGACAACAGGTGTGGAAATCGAGGTGGAGCGAAGGTGGATTGGAGCTTGTTGACCCCAAACTTGAAGCCGCTGGCCATGAGCCTGGTGCAGGCACCCATGGTGTTCATGGCCCTGGCCATCGCAGGCGGCTGGCAGTTGCAAAAAGGACGCCGGCGTCGTGGCTGGCTGCTCCTGTTCGCGACCGTGATCGCGGTCTGGCTCAGTGGTTGCGAAGGCTTCGGACGTTTTTTGAGCCAGCAATGGCTGAACACCCCGCCCGCCCTGGACCGGGCGGAGATCGCCCGGCTGCGCCAGCTGCAAGCGAAGGACGGCGGCGTGGCCGTGCTGGTGCTCGGCGGCGGTGCACGCCAGTGGGCGCCGGAATACCAGGGCCCCTCGCTCAATGAATACGGCCTGCCCCGGCTGCGGCTGGGCATCTGGCTGTCACGGCAGATCCAGGCGCCGCTGGGCTTTTCGGGCGGCATCGGCTGGCAGGCGCGCGACCAGCTGCTCAGCGAAGGCCAGATCGCCCGCCGCGTCGCTGCCGATGAATTTCAACACCCCCTGTCCTGGATCGAAGACCGCTCGCGCGACACCCGCGAGAACGCCCGCTTCAGCTTCGACTATCTGCAGCAGCGCCAGATCCGCACCCTGGTGCTGGTCACGCATGAGCAGCATCTGCCGCGCGCGCTGCGCGCTTTTCGCGAAGCCATGAATGACAAGGGCGTGCCGGGCTCCATCACCCTGATCCCTGCCCCAGCCGGCTTGCGTCCGGACGGCCCATGGCGACTGAGCACCTGGTTGCCATCCAGCGAGGGCTATGCCCGGGTGCGCTATGTCATCTACGAGGCCATTGCCCTGGCCGCGGGCCACTGAAGCGGCGACGCCCAGCGGAAAACGTCAAGCCCAGAAGTAGAAACCCCTTCCAGGCCTGAACCGGGAAGGGGTGTGGTGGCTGACGCCACCGATGGGGCTCTCGGGGGATGTGCCCGAGGGCTCCTGGCGCGCAATGATTGCGCCAGAGGTTGTGCCTGAGACAGGCCTCCCAACACTAGGTGAGGCCCGGCTCGCTTTCAAGCCATCAAGCCCCGGACAAACCCGAGGCTGAGGATGTGAACAGGGTTTCAAACAGCTGATCGGCGCGCGCTTGCACCTCGGGCGTCATGACGATGCCCCGGCCCCACTCGCGGCTGGTCTCACCCGGCCATTTGTTGGTGGCATCCAGGCCCATCTTGCCGCCCAGACCGCTGACCGGCGAGGCGAAATCGAGGTAGTCGATCGGCGTGCTGTCCACCAGGGTGGTGTCACGCACCGGGTCCATGCGTGTGGTGATGGCCCAGACCACTTCCTTCCAGTCGCGGATGTTGATGTCCTCATCCACCACGACGATGAACTTGGTGTACATGAACTGCCGCAAAAAGCTCCAGAGCCCGAACATCAGCCGCTTGGCATGGCCGGGATAGGCTTTGCGAATCGAGATCACCGCCATGCGGTAGCTGCAGCCTTCGGGCGGCAGATAGAAATCAACGATCTCGGTGAACTGCTTTTGCAGAATCGGCACGAACACTTCATTCAGCGCCACACCCAGAATGGCCGGCTCATCGGGCGGCTTGCCGGTGTAGGTCGAGTGGTAGATCGGCTGCTCGCGCCTTGTCAGGCGGCTGACTTCAAACACCGGGAACCAATCCTGCTCGTTGTAATAACCGGTGTGGTCGCCGTACGGCCCCTCCAGCGCGTGCAGGTAGCCGCCCTTTTCTTTCAGCGGCACGCCGTCCTCGCTGGCACCGGTGAAGCCCGCAGCCGCCGGCGGGATATGCCCCTCCAGCACGATCTCGGCGCTGGCAGGCACTTGCAACATGCGGCCGGCTTCACCCACGCCGCTGTCCACCAGTTCGGTGCGTGAGCCCCGCAACAGTCCGGCGAACTGGTACTCCGACAAGCTGTCGGGCACCGGCGTGACGGCGCCCAAGATGGTGGCGGGATCGGCGCCCAGCGCCACCGCAATCGGAAACGGCTGCCCCGGATTGGCCAGCGCAAACTCGCGGAAATCCAAGGCGCCGCCGCGATGGGCGAGCCAGCGCATGATGAGCTGGCGCCGTCCGATCAGTTGCTGGCGGTAGATCCCCAAGTTCTGGCGCGCTCGCGGCTTGGGCACCGACTGCGGCCCCCGGGTGATGACCAAACCCCAGGTGATCAGAGGGCCGATATCACCCGGCCAGCACGTCTGGATCGGGATGTCCTTGAGGTTGATGTCGGCACCCTGCAGCACCATCTCCTGGCACGCCGCGCGACGCACCGTCTGGGGTTTCATGTCCCAGACTGCTTTCATCATCTGCAGCAAACGGCCGACGTCCTTGACGCCCTTGGGCGGTTCGGGCTCTTTCAGATTGGCCAGCACATGGCCGACCTGGCGCAAATCATCGAGGCTGTCGGCCCCCATGCCCAGGGCCACACGACGCGGCGTGCCAAACAAATTGCTGAGCACCGGCATGGTGTGACCGGTGGGCTGCTCGAACAAGAGTGCTGGTCCCTCGGCGCGCAAAACCCGGTCGCTGAGGGCCGTCATCTCCAAGACGGGGGAGACCGGCTGGCTCACCCGTTTGAGCTCACCCATGCCCTCTAAACCGCCAATAAAGTCGCGCAGGTCACGATACTTCATAATATTCAGTAATATAAAAACCAGTTAACAAGCTTGACGGGTTATTTTTGACCCTTAAAATCCGCCTGCCCTGAACATTCAGGGTTAACCCGTGTCTTCGCCTCTGGGAGGGTGAAGACGTCCCGCTGCCGATGGACGTCAGCCCCGGCGAAGGCCTGCAATCCGCAAGCCCCGCCACCTGGGCCGGCCCATTATCACTGCCACCTCTTGAGCCCCTGGCACCAGCCGGGATGCTTGATTTGTGGAAGAGAAGAAAGGAGTCGCATGACAGCGCGTCGTGATCTTTTATCCCTGACCCGCAGCACCGGAGCCGCTGCGTCCTTGTTCATCAAGGACATCGGCCAAGGCCTGCTGGTCGTCAGCCACAACACCCTGGCCCTGGTCGGCCTGGCCGTGGTGGCTGTGCTCCTGACCTTTGCCAGCCAGGCTGAACTGCGCCAGCAACTCGAAGGCCAGGCCCGAGGCTGGCTCCATGCCCGCCAAGAAGCCCGCAATATCGCCGATGGCAACACCTTGATCGGCAACGAAGAACCGGATGCGATCGCCCGCGCCACGGCGGTCGACCCCAAGGACCTACCCCGCCAGCAGGCCGCCATCGCCCAGTGGGTGGCACGGCGCTACAAGGTTGCACCGGAACCCATCAGTCGCCTGGTTCAAGAAGCCTACGCGGTCGGCCAGCGCGCTCGGGTGGAACCGACCCTGATTCTGGCCATCATGGCCATCGAGTCGGCCTTCAACCCATTTGCACAAAGCACGGTGGGCGCCCAGGGTCTGATGCAGGTGATGACCCAAGTGCACAACGACAAGTACGAGGCGTTCGGCGGCAATTTCGCGGCCTTCGATCCGATCACCAATATGCGTGTCGGTGTTCAAGTGCTGAAAGAGTGCATCCAGCGAGCCGGCACGGTGGAGGAAGGCTTGCGCTACTACGTGGGTGCAGCCAATTTGCCCGACGAAGGCAACTACACCAGCCGAGTCTTGGCCATGCAGGAGCAACTCAAGGCCGTGGCCGCGGGCCGACCTGTACCCGCTCGCCCAGCCAGCACGCCAATGGCAGCACCCAAGCTGCCGAGCGGCCCGGCCACGGTCGAGGACGAGCGCGTCGCCCAGCTGCACTGAGCGCAGCCTGCCCTGTGCTTTGGCGAAGCCGGCTTCCTCGGGAGCCCCTGGCGCTGCGGCTACACTGCAGCCTTCGCGCGACTGGCGATCAAGGAGGGCCAGGTGACCGAGCGTCACCGGCAGCCTGAGGTGGTGGACCACCGGGAAGCGCGAACGTCGATGGGCTGAACCCCACGCCGACTTCAGCCGTTCGCCTGGGCAGCTTGGTCTCGCTGATGCACCTGTTTCTTCAAATCGGTGCCCAGCCGGACGGGCACTCCACCTCTAGAGCACTGCCACCCCTATGTTTGACCGTAGCACTTCCACCCTCGCCCAAGTCGATCCGGATCTCTGGGCTGCCGTCCAGAACGAAAACCGTCGCCAAGAAGATCACATCGAGCTGATCGCCTCGGAAAACTACACCTCGCCCGCCGTGATGCAGGCGCAGGGCAGCCAGCTGACCAACAAGTACGCCGAAGGCTATCCCGGCAAGCGCTACTACGGTGGCTGCGAGTACGTGGACGTGGTCGAACAGCTTGCCATTGACCGCCTGAAAGAGCTCTTCGGCGCCAACTTCGCCAATGTGCAGCCCAACTCCGGCTCGCAAGCCAACCAAGGCGTGTTCTTCGCCTTGCTGCAGCCGGGCGACACCATCATGGGCATGAGCCTGGCCGAAGGCGGCCACCTGACCCACGGCATGGCCCTGAACATGAGCGGCAAGTGGTTCAACGTCATCTCCTACGGCCTGAACGCCAAGGAAGAGATCGACTACGACGCCATGGAGGCCCTGGCCCGGGAGAAAAAGCCCAAGCTGATCATCGCGGGCGCTTCGGCCTACAGCCTGCGTATCGATTTCGAGCGCTTCGGCAAGATCGCCAAGGAAATCGGCGCCTACTTCATGGTGGACATGGCCCACTACGCGGGTCTGATCGCCGCGGGTGTCTACCCCAACCCGGTTCCGCACGCCGATGTGGTGACCTCCACCACCCACAAGAGCCTGCGCGGCCCACGTGGCGGCATCATCCTGTGCAATGACGAAGCCATTGCCAAGAAGATCAACTCCGCCATCTTCCCCGGCATCCAGGGCGGCCCGCTGATGCACGTCATCGCCGGCAAGGCCGTGGCCTTCAAGGAAGCGCTGACGCCCGAGTTCAAGGCCTACCAGGCTCAGGTGGTCAAGAACGCAAAGGTCCTGGCCGACACCTTGATCGAGCGCGGCCTGCGCATCGTCTCGGGCGGCACCGAGAGCCACGTCATGCTGGTGGACCTGCGCCCCAAAAACCTGACCGGCAAGGAAGCCGAGGCCATCCTGGGCGCCGCCCACATGACCTGCAACAAGAACGGCATCCCCAACGACCCGCAAAAACCCATGGTCACCAGCGGCATCCGCCTGGGCACGCCGGCCATGACCACGCGTGGATTCAAGGAAGAACAGGTGCGCGCCACCGCTCACCTGATCGCCGATGTACTTGACAAGCCGCATGACGAGGCCAATCTGTCCGCCGTGCGCGAGAAGGTCGCCGCCCTGACTCGCGATTTCCCGGTCTACCGCTGAGCCTGATCCAGGCACGACACGCCGATGCGCTGCCCCTTTTGCAATCACGGAGAAACCCAGGTCGCCGAGACCCGGGAATCGGATGAAGGCGATGTGGTGCGCCGTCGGCGTCGCTGCCTGGGTTGCGACAAGCGATTCACCACTTACGAGCGGGCAGAAATTGCCCTGCCCGTGGTGGTCAAGAAAGACGGCACGCGCGCGGACTTTGACTCCCGCAAGGTTCGCGCATCCATGCAACTGGCGCTGCGCAAGCGCCCTGTTAGCATCGAGCAAATCGACGCCGCCCTGCTGCGCATCGAAGAAGCCCTGCTGACCAGCGGCGCCCGCGAACTGCCTTCGACCAAGCTCGGCGAGCTGGTCATGCGCGAACTCAAGCGCATCGACAAGGTGGCCTATGTCCGCTTCGCGTCCGTGTACCGCAGCTTTGAAGATGTGGACGAGTTCCGCCAGCTGATCCGCGAGATCTGAGCCGCTTTTAGCGCCGCCCCGGCCCACGTGAACACCCCCCACCAAAGAGGGGGCCGACTCCCACCACGGAGTGACAGAGATTCAGGCCAGCGCCTCCTAGATTGTGTTCATCCCCATGAACAAGCTCAGGAGTTAAATCATGCGCAAGCCCAGCCAACGGATGCAGCAAACAGGTTTCACCGTGCTGGAAGCCAGCATCAGCCTCCTGATCTCCGCGCTTCTGGCCTCACAAGCCATACCCGCCCTGGGCAAGCTCAAGCAGCGCCAGTCCCTGAACGGCGTCGCCCAGACCGTGATGACCGATCTGCAGCAGGCGCGCAGCGAGGCCGTGCTGAATGGCAGCAATGTCCACCTCAAATTCAGCAGCCACGCTTCGGGTACCTGCTACGTGCTGCACTCCGGCCCCAGTTCCTCATGCAGCTGCGAGGAATCCGGGCAGGCGGTCTGCACGGGCGAAGGGCAAGTTGTGAAGTCGGAATGGTTCCCGACTCGGGGCGAGGTGGCGATTCGCGCAAACGTCAGCGGCCTGAGCTACAGCCCGCGCCAAGGCACAACGAGCAGCACGGGAAGCATCGACATCCACCATCGCAACGGCGACGTGATTCGCCACGTGGTCAGCATCACCGGTCGAGTGCGCAGCTGCGCACCGGGCCAAGCGCACTCCGGCCTCCAAACCTGCTGAGTACCCCCCCCGAATAAGTGGAGGACGACCGGCGGTTGGACTTGGCCGACCGACGGCACTTCAAACGACTGGCGGCAGGCCTTGGGTTTCGATAATCGTCGAATGGAATCTCCCGACAATTCACTGCTCGCGCCTGACTCACGCACGTCTTCCGCGAAAGGCTTCACGCTGATTGAGCTCATGATTGCAGTGGCCATCATCGGCATCTTGACGGCCGTTGCGCTGCCGAGCTATCGCGAATACATGAATCGCAGTCGTCGCTCTGATGCCATCAGTGCGTTGACGCAAGTCACGCAAGCCCAGGAACGTTGGCGCGCGAATCGCAGCGCCTACGCCAGCAGTTTCTCGGACTTGGGTCTCAATTTCCCGAGCAATCGCACGCCTGCCGGCCACTACACGCTAAGCATCGCCGGCATCGGCACCGCACCCAATGTAGCCTTTGACTCCGGCTACACCGTAACTGCCACGCCGGTCAGCGGCACGCCTCAAGCCAACGACAGCAAGTGCGCAACGATCTCGATTCAGGTGCGAGGGGGGCAGCTTTACTACCTCGCCAGCGACTCCAGTGGAAGTAGCAACACGCAATGTTGGCCGAAATGAAGATACGCAACGCATATACGAAGCATTTCAAGCCCTTTGCCATGCGCAGGCTCCGGGTTAGCGGCTTTTCTCTCGTCGAGTTGCTGGTGGGCCTCGCGATTCTTGGCGTTTTGCTTGCCTTGGCAGCCCCCTCCTTGGCTGATTTCATCAATCGCCGTCGAGTCGAGGCGGTGGCTGCAGAACTGGCCACTGATTTGGCCTATGCACGAACAGAGGCTGCCGTTCGTTCCGAACAGGTTTATGTTCGGTTCAGAAGCGACGACAACCTCACCTGCTACTCGATTTCCTACTGGTCAGGGATCGGTATGTGCGACTGCCTGCGAGAAGCGGGAACAAGTTGCGGCAGCGGCCTTTCATCAGCTTACGAGCTCAAGATCAATCAATTACGGCGCTCTCTCGGCGTCACCATGACGCCCAGCCAGGCAGAAAACCCCTTCGGCTTTTCCGGCACCCAACTCAGATCCAGCGATCCCAACTTCTATGTCACGGTGGCTGGCTCACGTGGCGCGACTCTGCTGGTCAAGACGAATGCTGCCGGCCGGGTTCTGACCTGCTCGCCGAGTGGCAGCGGCAACATTCCTGGATACCAGACATGCCCGGCCAACAGTCAATGATGCGCAACGGGCTCATGAACGAGAGGCGCCGTCAACGCGGACTGAGTTTGATTGAACTCATGGTCGGCATCACGGTCGGAATGATCGTGGTGGCTGCAGCGAGTCTGATGATGACGAGCCAGCTGAAGGAACACAAACTGTTGGTACTGGAAACCCAGTTGCAACAAGACCTGCGAGCAGCTGGAGATTTGATATTGCGAGACTTGAGGCGAGCCGGGTTTTGGGCGATGCCACAGAACGGCGTTTGGGCAGAAGGGAGCTTTGCGGCCCCAACTCCCAATCCATATGCCAGTGTAACCAGTGGCGGAAACGCCCAAAATGGATCCCTAGAGTTTCAGTATTCACGTCATCTGGCCAATCGAGATAACGCAGCTGGGTATCCAAATCCAGAAGACGGCGCCATCAACGACAACACAGAGCGCTTTGGATTCAAATTGGAAGATGGGATTCTCAAGGTGCGCCTCGGCGCAGCATGGCAGCCAATAACAGACCCAGCCACTCTGACAATTACGGCCTTTCAGGTTCAACTGCAAACCCAAAACCTCCCACTTCAGCAGTTCTGTGAGCTTACTTGCCCCCCCGGAACGGCATGCCCCTTGCTTCAGGTCCGACAGGTCAGCATCAACCTGGTGGGTCAAGCGGTGCACGACAGCAGTGTGGTCCGGAGCATTCAACTGAGTGGCCGCGTGAGAAATGACAATGTTGCAGGGGCCTGCCCGGCCGTTCCAGCATGAGGCGCTACGTGCTTTCAACTCCGTCGCATGGTCAAGACACGCAAGTAGGCGCTGCCACCCTGGTCGTGGTCATGGTTCTTTTTTTAGTGATGGCCATGGTGGCAGCGTTTGCTAATCGCAATTTGATCTTCGAGCAACGCATTGCCAGTAACTACTACCGCGGCAGTGTCGCCATGGAAGCAGCGGATGCAGGTGTGGCCTGGACAGAAGCCCAGCTGAATGGCTTGAATGTTGACGCAGCCTGTCAGCCAACTATGGCCGCAGGCGCAAATCGCTTCAGAGACCGCTATCTAAGTGTGGACCCCAACACACAGAAGCTGCAAGTATCGATCCCTCCCGCCAGCAACACCGTGTACTTTGCTGACTGCTCCTTAGTCGCCGGTCAAGGGTGGCAATGCAGATGCCCTGGCATGGGCGCTTGGACTGTCAATGCAGGTGTGGCGGCAGCCAGTGCGATGCAACCAAACTTCAGAATCCAACTCATGAACCAGACCCGGGCAGATGCTCGAAGACCCGGCACGATTCGCATCCTGTCCAGGGCTTGCTCAAGCAGCGGCACAACTTCGCTTGCCAATGGCGTCGTGCAAAGCGATTGCGACAACGAACTGGCTCGACGTGAGAAACAGCTGGGTTCAAACTGGATCGAGACCGATTTTGGGTTTGTCAGCGCCTTGAAGATGCCTCCGGCAGCACCACTGACACTGGCGGGAGGTGTGGCGAGCGGGGCAGCAGGATTAGGCCTGCACAACAGTTCGCCATCCAGCAGCGGCATCCTGCTCGTCGCTGGAGGAAGTGCTGCTGGGCTGGACAACAGCCGACTAGATAGTATTCCCGGCACACCTGGCCACCTGGCGGTGATCACCAATGACTCTACGCTGGCTGCGACGAGCGCCACGCCTGGTCGCTTTTTCTCCATGCATTTCGGCATGTCGATGAACAGCTACATCAATCAGCCGGCCATGCGACAAGTCATCTGCCCTGCGGCGCCAGGAGACTGTGCAGCCATTTTGCTGGGGGAGTACAACCGTGGCGTGCGCATGGCGTGGGTCATTGGGCCAATGGCGCTGTCCAGCAACATCACCCTGGGCACAGCAGCAAGCCCCATGCTCGTCGTCGTCATGGGCGGCCTGCAACTGAGTGGCCCCATGCAGTTGACCGGTCTCTTCTACGCCACAGGCGATGTGACGTGGGCAAGCCCCATTGGACAACTTTCACTTTTGAATGGTGCCCTGATGTCCGAGGGCAATTTGACAGTCAGCGGCAATGTCGATATCTGGTACCAAGCCGGCATCATTGATGCTTTGAAGAACCGAACGGGCAGCTTTGTGCGCCTGCCGGGCAGTTGGTGGAACTGACGCCATGAGCTCAACCAGACACAGCCAAGCCTGCGCAGCCAAGCGCCGCACTGCCCGCGGTGTGACCTTGATCGAGGCCCTGGTGGCCATGCTCATCATGACTTTCGGCATGGTTGCGCTTGTAGGCATTCAGAGTTCTATGCGCCGAGGAGCCGATCTGGCCAAGCAGCGCGGCGAAGCGCTGCGTATTGCACAGCAGGACATTGAGACAGCGCGAGGCTACTGGACGCTGCCTACGACAGTCGCGGCGCCGGCTGGCACTGTGAGTTACCAAGGCCTGGTCACGCAGGCTGCCAACAACCAAGCTGGAAACCCCAACAGCAATGCCACCTTCACGCTGACACGCACAGTCACTAACTGGGTTGACTGGCCCGCTACCCAACCCCAGGCGCTGCCCAGCATGAAGGCCTTGACAGTGCAGGTCTCGTGGCTGGATCGAGCCAATGAAATACAGCAAGTCGAGCTGAATACCTTCATCGCCAAAGCTGACCCAGCTTTGGCCGGCTCACTCTCGGTGCCTGCTGTGTCTTCTCCAACTCGCCGTCCTGGAGAACGCGACGCCAGCATCCCGGTCCAAGCCAAGGACCTCGGCAACAAGACCAGCGTGTTCGTGCCCGGCCCCACGGCGACGGTGGCTTGGGTGTTCAACAACCTGACCGGCGTGATCACCGGGCGCTGCACGGTGGCCATGGGCACATCGTCGAGCAGCCTGACCTTGCAAGACGTCGAGTCTTGTTCGAACAACACGGTGGGCTATTTGCTGAGTGGCACCATTCGTTTCTCGAACAGCCTCCGCCCGGACCCGGCCCATCCGGAAGGCTTTGCCTTGCCGCTGGATGTGGTGATCACCAACAGCCGGCTTGCCGACGCGATTGCGGCCCCGACCGTGCAGCAATGCTTCGACGATGCGCCGACCAGCCCCTCCTCGACCATGCCCTTCGTGAGCTACAACTGCTTCATCGAGCCCAACAACGGCACACCGAGAATCTGGTCCGGCCGGGCAGAACTCAGCGGCATCGAATTGACGGGAGCCAATGCCCGCAAGGTCTGCCGCTACAGCGCTGACTACGACGGCAATGGCAGCATCAGCAATGCGGAGCACCCGGAAAACTACGACGCCGTGAGCTCCTCGCTGGCGCGGCAGAACTTCCTGGTCATCAATGCCAGCGTGAGCCGCTGCCCGACTGGCGCAGCCGTCGATCCGGACAACGGCGTGTTCGTCAACAGCAACACCGAGCTCCAACAAGCGGCGCCCGCGCAACCCTGATCGAGAACCGCGCCCGTCTCTCGTCCTCGGCCATCGGCCTGAGTGACAATCACGTTTTGGTCGCGCGCCCTCAGGCGGCGGCCGCGCACGTGAGACAAGAGCAAGGACTGCAGTGTTCAAGAATTTGATGGTGTACCGCATCGGTGCGGATTGGCAGATCACGGTAGAGCAGATCGAGGAAAGCCTGGCGAAGTCCGTTTTCGTCGAGTGCGGCGCCACCCAGGCGCAGTCGCTGGGCTGGACTTCACCGCGCGGCATCCCTCATGCACCCCTGGTCGAAGACATCGGCGGTCACTGGCTGCTGAAGCTGATGCTGGAGCAGCGCGTGCTGCCCGGCTCGGTGGTGCGCAAGCGCACCGATGAGCTGGCCGCCCGCGTCGAGCAGGAAACCGGCCGCAAGCCCGGAAAAAAACAGACCAAGGATCTCAAGGAGCAGGCCACGCTGGAACTGCTGCCCCAGGCCTTTACCAAACAATCCTCCATCCGAGTCTGGATCGCGCCGGCTCAGCAGCTCCTGATGATCGACGCCGGCAGTGCCAGCCGGGCCGAAGAGGTGGTCACTTTGCTGGTCAAGGCACTCGACGGCCTGAACCTGCACCTGATCCAGACCGCCGAATCGCCCGCCGTCTGCATGGCCGCCTGGTTGATGGACGGTGTGCCGCCCGAGGGCTTCACCATCGACCGCGAGTGCGAACTCAAGAGCGGCGACGAAATGAAATCCGTGGTGCGCTACGCTCGCCATGCGCTGGACATTGAAGAGGTGCGTCAGCATCTGCAAAGCGGCAAGGCCCCCACCCGCCTGGCCATGAGCTGGAAGGACCGTGTGTCCTTCATGCTCACCGACACCTTGCAAATCAAGAAGATCAGCTTCCTCGACCTCGCCTTCGAAGGCCGCGACACGCCCGAGAAGGACGAGGCTTTTGATGCCGACGCCGCCCTGGCCACCGGCGAGCTGTGCAAGCTCATCCCCGAGCTAATCGACGGCCTCGGTGGCGAGCATGACTTCTTTGCTGCGGGTGCTGCATTGGCCGCCCTGCCCGCAAACGCAAGCCCGAGCACCGACCCGACCGGCAGCGAATCTGCCAACCAGACGCTCGAAACCGCGCCCTGGGACTGAGCGTTGAACCACAGCGCCGCCCTGCCCCGCCCAACTCACCTGGCCTCCGCGCAAGAGGCCATGCGCCATGCCCTGAGCCTGGCCGAACGTGCGATCGGCCTGACCGACCCCAACCCGCGGGTCGGCTGCGTGATCGTCGCGGCCGATGGGCGGCTGCTCGGCCAAGGCCACACCCAGGCCGCCGGCCAGGCCCATGCCGAGGTGATGGCCTTGCGCGATGCGCAAGCACGCGGCGAATCGGTGCTGGGCGCGACCGCCTACGTCACGCTCGAGCCCTGCGCCCACCACGGGCGCACGCCGCCCTGCTGTGATGCCTTGGTCGCCGCCGGCCTGGGCCACGTGGTCGTCGCCCTGGAAGACAGCAACCCGCAGGTGGCCGGCCAGGGCATGGCACGGCTGCGCGCCGCTGGCGTGCAGGCCGAGTGGGTGGAAGACCCCGCTCTCAGCACGGCAGCGCGCGAGCTGAACCTCGGCTTTCTCTCGCGCATGCAGCGCGGCCGGCCCTTTGTGCGCATGAAGATGGCCGCCTCCCTGGACGGCCGCACGGCTCTGGAAAACGGCGTCAGCCAATGGATCACCGGCCCGGCCGCCCGCCAGGACGGACATGCCTGGCGCAAGCGCGCGGGCGCCGTGCTCAGCGGCATTGGCACCGTGCGCGATGACGACCCGCGGCTGGATGTGCGCCTGGTCGACACCGTCTTGCAACCGCTGCGCGTCATCGTTGACTCCCGGCTTGAAATATCGCCCGCGGCCCGGTTGCTGCAGCCACCGGGTCAGGTCGTGCTCTGCCACGCGCTTGAATCGCTGGAAGGGCATGCAACGGCCGTTGCCCTGCTCGAGAAAGGCGCCGAGTTGATCAGCCTTCCGGGCCCGGGTGGCAAGGTCGATCTGCCCGCCTTGCTCGACGAACTGGGCCGGCGCGGCATCAACGAGCTGCATGTCGAAGCCGGGCACAAGCTCAACGGCTCCCTGCTGCGCACTGGCTTGGTGGACGAACTCCTGGTCTACCTGGCCCCCCTGCTGCTGGGTCCGGGGCGCGAACTGGCTGCCCTGCCCGCCCTCAGCCAGCTCGACCAGGCCCAGCGCTGGCAATGGCAAGAATGCACGCCGATCGGCGAGGATCTGCGCCTGCGGGCCCGGCCGCTGCGCGATTGATGACCCCGCTCCAGTTGGAGCGGCCCTGCCCCGCCTACAATCGGGTTTATGCCCATATCTCCCGTCCCCGAGTTGGTGGCCGAGCTTGCAGCCGGCCGTATGGTGATCCTGGTTGACGAAGAAGACCGCGAAAACGAGGGTGACCTCGTGCTGGCGGCCGACCATGTCACGCCAGAGGCGATCAACTTCATGGCCAAGTACGGCCGTGGCCTGATCTGCCTGACCCTCACCCGCGAGCGCTGCGAGCGCCTGCAGCTGCCGCCCATGGCCAGCCGCAACGGCACCAAGCACGCCACCGCCTTCACTGTCTCCATCGAGGCCGCCACCGGCGTCACCACCGGCATCTCGGCCGCCGACCGTGCGCGCACCGTGCAGGCCGCCGTAGCCCGCGGTGCCGAAGCGCGCGATCTGGTGCAACCTGGCCACATCTTCCCGCTGCAAGCCCAGGATGGTGGCGTGCTGATGCGCGCCGGTCACACCGAAGCCGGCTGCGACTTTGCCCAAATGGCCGGCCTGACGCCCGCTGCGGTGATTTGCGAAATCATGAAGGACGACGGCACCATGGCCCGTCTGCCCGACCTGATCGAGTTCGCCAAGGAGCATGGGCTCAAGATCGGCACCATTGCCGACCTGATCGAATACCGCAGCCGCAACGAAACCCTGATCAGCCGCGTGGCCCAGCGCAAGCTGCAGACCGCCCAGGGCGAGTTCGATTGCAGCGTCTACACCGACCGCACCGGCGCCACCCACCTGGCCCTGAGCAAGGGAGAGTGGTCGGCCAGCGACGAGGTGCTGGTGCGCGTGCACGAGCCCCTGTCGGTGCTCGACCTGCTGGACACCGGCTCCTGCGGCCACTCCTGGCCGCTTCCCGCCGCCCTGGCCGAGCTGCAAGCCGCCCCTTGCGGCGTGGCCGTGCTGCTGAATTGTGGCGAAGAAGCCGGCAGCCTGCTGGCACGTCTGCAAGCCAACGAGCCGGCCCAGCCACCGCGCACCGTCATGGATCTGCGCACCTACGGCGTGGGCGCGCAAATCCTGCGTGAACTCGGCGTGCACAAGATGCGCCTGCTCGGCAGCCCGCGCCGCATGCCCAGCATGACCGGCTACGGCCTGGAAGTCACCGGCTTCAAGGCCGCCACCCCTAACTCCTGAGAAGAGCGCACACCATGCAAGGATCGGACAAAGGCCACGCCGCGGCTCAAGCCTCGCTGAACGGGCAAGACTTGCGCATCGGCATCGTGCAAGCCCGCTTCAACCACGCCATCACCAGCCGCTTGGCCGAGGCCTGCGTGGCCGAGCTCAAGGCCCTGGGCGTGGACGAAAAGCACATCCGCCACGTCACCGTGCCGGGCGCCCTGGAAGTACCCATCGCCCTCAATGCCATGGCCGACAGCCAGGACTACAGCGCCCTGGTGGCCCTGGGCTGCATCATCCGTGGTGAGACCTACCACTTCGAGCTGGTCGCCAACGAAAGTGGCGCAGCCATCACGCGCGTGGGCCTGGACAACCAGATCGCCATCGCCAACGCGATCCTGACGGTCGAAAACGAAGAACAAGCCTGGGCACGCGCCGAGGAAAAAGGCCGTGATGCGGCCCGTGTGGCGGTCGAGATGGCCAATTTGATGGAAGACCTGCAGTGAACACGAACAACAAGAGCGCGACAGCCGCCACCCCGAGCCCCAGCAAGAGCGCCAGCGCCCCGCGCAAGCGCGTGCAGCCCAAGTCAGCCCGCCGCCGTTCGCGCGAAGCCGCGCTGCAAGGCCTGTATCAGTGGCTGATCACCGGCGATGACGTCGGCACCATCGATGCCCACATGCGCGAACAGCAAGACTTCGACAAGGCCGATCGGGCCCATTTCGATGCCCTGCTGAACGGATGCATCCTGGAAGCCCCCGATCTCGATGGCGTGCTGGCGCGCCATGTGGACCGCAAGACCACCGAGCTCTCGCCCATCGAGCACGCCGTGCTGATGATTGGAGCCTACGAGCTCAAGCACTGCATCGACATCCCCTACAAGGTGGCCATCAACGAAGCGGTGGAGCTGGCCAAGGCCTTTGGCGGCACCGATGGTCACAAGTACGTGAACGGCGTGCTGGACCGCGCCGCCGGTGATCTGCGCCCGCTGGAAGTGAGCGCGCGCGGCAAGTCCGGCAGCGGGAGTTCCGCTTCGAAATGAAGCTGGCCGGCCGACTCGACCACATCGAGCCTTTCTATGTGATGGAGTGCAGCAAGGCTGCCGCCGAGCTGGCGCGCAGCCCCATCTGCGACCCGGCGCAGGGCGGCCGCCCCATGGTCTTTCTGAACATCGGCGAGCCCGACTTTGGCGCGCCCGCGGCCGTGCAAGCGGCGGCGCAGGCCTGCATCAGCGCCGGCCGCACCCAATACACACCGGCCACCGGCCTGCCCGCGCTGCGTCAGGCCCTGTCCGATTGGTATGGCCAGCGATGGGGTCTGACGATCGCGCCGGAGCGCATCGTCATCACCGCCGGCGCTTCGGCGGGCTTGCAGTTGGTCTGCCAGGCCTTGTTCGAGGCGGGTGATCAGGTGCTGATGCCCGACCCCTGCTACCCCTGCAACCGGCATTTCGTCGCTGCGGTGGACGCTGAGGCGGTGCTGCTGCCCGCCGGGCCCGAGCAGCGTTTTCAGCCCAGCCCGGCCCAGGTGCGCGACGCCTGGACCGCGCAGACCCGCGGCGTGCTGCTGGCCTCGCCCAGCAACCCGACTGGCACCTCGATCGAACCCGAGGCATTGCGTGAGATCGTGGCCACCGTGCGTGCGCGCGGCGGCGTGACCATCGTCGATGAGATCTATCTCGGCCTCAGCCAGGACGCCCGCTTCGAGCACAGCGCACTGGCGCTGGGCGAGGACGTGATCTCGGTCAACAGCTTCTCCAAATATTTCAGCATGACCGGCTGGCGCCTGGGCTGGTTGGTGCTGCCGCCCGCGCTGGTGGCACCGATCGAGAAGCTGGCGCAAAACCTCTTCATCTGCCCCAGCAGCATCGCCCAGCATGCGGCCCTGGCCTGCTTCGAACCCGACAGCCTGGCCATCTACGAACAACGCCGCGCGGCCTTCCGCGAACGGCGCGATTACATCGTGCCGGCGCTGCAAGCCTTGGGCCTGCGCGTGCCGGTGATACCGGACGGCGCTTTCTACGTCTGGATGGATGCCTCGGACTTCTGCGCCGAAGGCCGCAGCAGCTGGGAGCTGGCCTTTGATCTGATGCGCAGCGCCCAGATCGCCCTGACGCCCGGCCGCGACTTCGGCCGCAGCGGCAGCGAACATTGGCTGCGCCTGTCCTACGCCAGCAGCATGGACGATCTGCGCGAGGCCGTGGCCCGGCTGGCCGAGCAACTACCGCGTTACCGGATCGCATCCGCATGAGTTCGAAGGACATGAACCCTGACGCAGGCGCCGTCGCACCCGTTTTTGAACATGGCCTGCGCGTGTACTGGGAAGACACTGATGCCGGTGGCGTGGTGTTCTATGCCAATTACCTGAAGTTTTTCGAACGCGCCCGCACCGAATGGCTGCGTCGCCTAGGCTTTGGCCAGGAGGCCATGCGCCATGAATCGGGCGTGATGTTCGTGGTCGGCCAGACCTCGGTGCGTTATCTTCGCCCGGCGCGGCTGGATGACTGGCTGTTCGTCACCGTCGAGCCGCGCGAGCTCGGGCGTGCGAGCATGCTGGTCTTTCAGCAGGCCTTCATCGAAGGGCCCCAGGGCCGCCGCCTGCTTGCCGAAGGCGAGATCCGCATTGGCTGCGTGGCCTCCCAGCTGTCTGCCGAGGGCGGCATCGCCGAGTTCAAACCCTGCCGTATTCCTGCCTCGGTGATCGAGGCGCTCCAAAAACCTGTTGTGGCTCTATGAACCAAGACCTTTCCATCGTCGCCCTGATCATGCACGCCAGCCTGGCGGTGCAACTGGTGATTGCTGCCTTGCTGACCGTGTCGCTGGCCAGCTGGAGTGTGATTTTCAGCAAGCTGATCTCGCTCTCGCGCATCAAAAAGGGCAATGAGGATTTCGAGCAGGAGTTCTGGTCGGGCAAGAACCTCAACGAGCTCTACACGGCCGTCAACGGCAAGACCGGTGGCGCGCCGCTGGAGCGCATCTTCGCCTCGGGCATGCGCGAATTTCTGAAGCTGCGTGAGCGTCGCGTGGTCGAACCCACCGCCCTGCTCGACGGCTCGCGCCGCGCGATGCGCGCCAGCTTCCAGCGCGAGATGGACACCATGGAGAGCAACCTCTCCTTCCTGGCCTCGGTCGGCTCGGTCTCTCCCTACGTCGGCCTGTTCGGCACCATCTGGGGCATCATGCACGCCTTCGTCGGCCTGTCGAATGTGCAGCAGGTGACACTGGCCACGGTGGCGCCCGGCATTGCTGAAGCCCTGGTGGCCACGGCCATCGGCCTGTTCGCTGCCATCCCTGCCGTGTTGGCCTACAACCGCTTCGCGCGCCAGATCGACCGCAGCGCTATCACCCTGGAATCCTTCATCGAAGAGTTCTCCAACATCCTGCAGCGCAACGCCACCCTGCCCGCCCAGCCGGCCGGCCCGGCGCGCTGAGCACGCGGAGCCCGCCACCATGGCCGCCGTTTCCTCGCGCAGCGGATCTCGCCGCCGAACCATCAATGAAATCAATATGGTGCCCTTCATCGACGTGATGCTGGTGCTGCTGATCATCTTCATGGTCAGCGCGCCGCTGATCACCACCGGCGTGGTGGACCTGCCCAGCGTGGGCAAGAGCCGCCAGCAGCCCGAGCATGTGATCCACGTCATCGTCGGCCCCGACGAAAAGCTCAAGCTCAAGCTGGACCAGGAAGAGCCGCAAGCCCTGACCCTCAAGCAACTGCCCGAGCGCGCACGGCAAGCCCAGGGCGCCCAGAGCAACACGCCGGTGGTGATTTCGGCCGACAAGAACGTCAAGTACGAAGCCGTGATCAAGGTGATGGACGTGCTGCAAAGTGCCGGCATCCAGCGTGTGGGCCTTGCCGTGCGCAATGGCGGCAATAGCAACAGCAGCGGGAACCCTTGATCCGGCCATGAGCAGCCTGCCCCTGGGTGCCCGCCACCTGCATGATCCCCTGCGCCCGCCGGCCCCGCCCGGCATGGGCCGCGGTTTTGCCTTCGCCCTGATCGCCCATGCGGCCCTGCTGGCCGCGCTCAGCGCCGGTGTGAGCTGGCGCACGCAAGACCCGCCGGCCTTTGAGGCGGAGCTGTGGTCCGCCGTGCCGCAAGTGGCCGCGCCCAAGCTGGTCGAGCCGGAACCGGAACCCGAGCCGCCCAAGCCTGAGCCCAAGCCCGAGCCCAAGGTCCAACAGCCCAGCCCCGAAGAACTCCAGGCCGAGCGCGATGCCGAGATCGCCATCGCCAAGGCCAAGGAGAAAAAGAAGCTGGAGGCCGAACGGCAGCGCCTGGCCGAGCTGGAAGCCGAGCGCAAAAAACAGCTGGCCCTGAAGGAGAAGGAAAAGCTCGAACGCGAGCGCGAGAAGCAGCTGCAGGCCAAGCGCGAAGCCGAGGACAAGCTCAAGAAAGAGAAGCTCGACAAGCAACTCAAAGACAAGCAAGCCAAGGCCGAAGAAGCCAAACGCGAAGCCAAGCTGGAGGCGCAGCGCCAGGAGAACCTGCGCCGCATCCAGGGCATGGCCGGCGCCAGCGGCGGCCCCAGCGCCACGGGCACGGCGCTCAAGAGCTCCGGCCCCTCGGCCAGTTATGGCGGCCGCATCAAGGCGCGCATCCGCCCCAACATCATCTACACCGACATGCCCGCCGGCAATCCGGTGGCTGAGGTGGAGGTGCGGACCTTGCCCAGCGGCCAGATCGTGGCCAGCAAGCTGCTCAAGTCCAGCGGCGATGCCGAGTGGGACAAGGCCGTGCTGCGCGCCATCGACAAGACCGAGACCTTGCCGCGCGACACCGACGGCCGCGTGCCGCCGGTTCTGGTGATCAGTTTCCAGCCGCGCGAATGAGGGGGTGGGTGATGGTTCAGGCGCGCGCCACCCGGCGTGCACCCAACCAGGCGTCCAGCGACCAGGGGCCGGCGCCCCAAAGCGCCAGCATCAGCAACAAGGCGCCCCAGAGCTGATGGCCCAGCAGCGCGGCCGGAGCGATCTCGCTGAGGCTGAGCACGGCCATCACATTGACCACGCTCAGGCCCAGGGCGGCGAATCGGCCGCCCAAACCGAGCACCAGCAACACGGGCAAAGCCAGCTCACCCGCCGTGCCCAGGTAGGCCGCCAGCTCCGGCGGCAGGAGCGGCACCTGGTACTCGTCCTCGAACAGTGCCAAGGTCACCGACCAATCGCGGAGCTTGGTCAAGCCCGAGAGGAAAAACACCTGTGCAACATAGAGTCGGGCCAAGAGACTGGCCAGGCCCTGGGCCTGAAACTCAATGCCGTACAACAGGACGTTGACACGGTCGGGCTGCCCGGTCGCGGCCGGCACGCGCCGCGGACCGGCATCCATCAAGAAACACAAGGCCGAACGCAGGCCATCCATCCATTGAGTCGCCATGAGCGCCTCCTTTCGGGAAAAAAATGAAGGTCGTGTTCGAACGCGATGGCTCGCCTTAAGGTCGAGCCAGTAAACGCACCGAACTGAGGCAGTGGCGTTCCAAGGCCCGCTGCAACCAGACCGTAAAGTCAAAGCATGGGTCCGCCGCTTGCGCAGCCTCCAGCGCCTGCTCCAGGCTGCACGCCTGCAAAAGCGCGCGCGTGAATGCCGCTTCGGCCACACTCAGAACTTGCGCCTCAACACGCCAAAAGGGCCGCCACAGCAAAACCGGCGTGGGCATGGCGTCGACAGACCCGTCATTTGGAACAGGTCCACCCTGCCATGCGTTCCAAGCAGCCGCACTCAAGTCCAGGAGCCGGGAGCCGGCTCGCAGGATCACCGTGTAGTCAGCGGGCGATTCGGTGGCCATCAGCTGCAAGGACTCTGCATCCAAGCCGTCATCAGGCCCTCGCTCCAAACCGTGGGCCGCCCACTCCAGCTGCGCCAACTCCAAGAGCCAGGCGTCCATGCCCTCCTGCTCGGCCAGGAAGTCAGGCAAGACCTGACCCCACTCGCCGAGATCACCCCGTTGCGGCGGGCGCTGGCGCCAGCATTCCCAAGCCATGGCCGCAAACGAAGACTCGCCCAACACTTCACGCAGGCGTGGAAAGGCTTGGGCCAGCACCTTGTCGGCCATCACCTGGGCATTGAGTCGATAGGCCAGCAGCCCCCGATCGACGCCGCCTTTCAAACCCGGCGGCGCCGCCAGACCCTCGGGCAATGCGCGAGCGGCCTGGGATGGCGGCGCGGTCAAAGCCTGCAACAAGGCCTGCTGACGCTGTAGAAGCTGATCGAGACTCATGGACACAAGATCCGCATTTCCTGACGCGCGCGCGCTACCTCGCCCAGCAAGACGGACAAATCGGGAATGTCGTTGTCCCATTCCACCAGGCTGGGCACCGGTCCAAAACGCTCGATGGCCGCGCGGTACACCTGCCAGACTGCTTCAGAGACGCGACTGCCATGGTCATCGATGACCACGTCAGGCAGCTCCAAATGACCCGCCAGGTGAATCTCGCCGACCGCATCGACAGCAATCTCCTGCACCCAGTCAATGGCGCGCCGTGCCGCTTCGTCCGGCGGGGCGCCACTGTTGCGGGCATTGACCACCAGGTTGTTGACATCCAGCAGCATCCTGCAGCCGCTGCGCCGGCACAGCTCATTGAAAAACTCGGGCTCAGACAGCGCCGATGCGCCGTCTGCCTGCCAGGCCAAATAGGCACTGAGGTTCTCGACCAGAATCGGCCGGCGCAAGCGCTCCTGCACTTGCTGCACATGGCCGATCATCAAGTCCAGGCTGACGCGATCGAAGGGAATGGGCAGCAGATCGGCTGCATGCATCAGGCTTTGCTGCGCGCCATTCCAAGGCGCCCGGGTGAAGGCTGCATGGTCAGACACCAGAAAGGGATCGACCCGCTCCACCAGATCGGCCAAGCGATCGAGGTGCCACGGATCCAGCCCACACGCCGACCCCAGCCCCAAGCCCACCCCGTGCAGACTGAGGGGCAGGCGTTCCCGGCCGGCCAGCAAGACCTGCAGGCTCGCGCCGCCCTCGGCAAAAAAATTCTCGGAATGGACCTCAAGAAAATCCACATCCGAGGCGCCGACCTCACCCGCCAATACGGCATCGTAATGAGGCTGTCGCCAGCCCATGCCCACGGTGCCATGCTTCATCTTGACAAGAAGGCGGGTGCTGCCGGACAAGCTGCCGACTGAATTACTTCTTCAGCTTGGCCTTGGCCTCCTCGGCACTGAGGCCGTTCTGGGACTTGCAGCTGCCCTTGGCCACGTACTTCCACTCCTCCACGGCCATGTCGACCTTGGACTGACCCGCACAGGAATGCGAGCCACTGAGGTTGGCGCAGTCGTTTTCTCCGGCTTTGGCAATGCCGTAGCACTTTTCCTTGGCGGCCTTTTCTTGCGCGGCCGCCTGGCCGACCAAACCCACGGCGAACACGGCGGCCAAGGCGGCGGATACCACTTGCTTGCTTTGCATAAGAAGAACTCCTGAAGACTGAGATGAATGAAACCGAACGAGACCGCAGTGCGGACTCGGCGGCATCTTGCCTGCCGCCCACGTCTGTCGCAAGCAAGGGATCCAGGATTACAGCCCCGAGCAGAAATAAATCAGGCGATGCTGCCGGCGCTGACATGCAGGTCTTGCCTCACATGCAGGGCCGCCTGCAATGCCAGGCGCAAGCCCAGCTCCATGGTGGCCAGGCTCATACTGGGCATGGGGCTGTGCCGAGCCGCCTGTTCCGGCAGCATGGGGATGTGCATGAAGCCGCTGCGCACGGGATGGCCCGCCAAGGCATGCTGCAAGCCGAAGAAGACGTGGTTGCAGACAAAGGTACCGGCGGTTTGCGAAACCCCGGCCGGCACACCGGCTTCGCGCAGGGCGGCACACATGGCCTTGATCGGCAGGGTTGAAAAGTAGGCGGCAGGTGCGCCGGGGATCACGGGCTCGTCGATGGGCTGCGCGCCCGCATTGTCGGGAATGCGGGCATCGTCGACATTGATGGCCACGCGCTCCAGCGACAACTCGGCCCGGCCTGCGGCCTGTCCGAGTGCCAGCACCAGGCTGGGCTGAAGCTCGTCCAGCGCTTGCTGAAGTTCGCGCAAGGCCTCGCCAAACACACAGGGCAGACGACGCGAGACCACCCGGTGGCCCGAGAGCAGCGCTCCGTCCAGGGTCTGGGCCAGCAGCCAGGAGGGGTTGATGGACTCGCCACCAAAGGCATCAAAGCCAGTCAGAAGAATGCAGGGATGGCTCGGCGGAAGGTGGGGCATGAAACAAATCCGTGGCATGGATGGCGATCTGGGCAGGGATTGTGAGGCCTTGTGTGAAGCGCGCCGCACAGGACACTGAAACCGCTCGGTGCCCCAGCGTCGAAGCGAGCGGGAGGAAAAAACAAAGAGAATGTGGCAGGCTGGGCTAATCGCGGCTTGCCGACCAAGCCAGCGGCTTTAGCATTCAAGGCGCGCGTGTAGCGCGTCTCGCGTAAGCGGACGCGCCCTGACTCGCACCTTGCCCTCATTGGAGAGTTTTCAGCATGACCGATCTGTCCACCCCACTGCCCTGGCCCCATGAGAAGGCCGGCTCCAGTGCGGGCGAGGGCTTGGCGCCCCAGCGCCCCCAAGGCCGGGCCGCCGATGGTTTCGCATGGCCGATGCCGCCTTATGCCGCCTACCCTCAGGCCACGCCGCAGTTGTCGGCCGAGCCCTGCGAGATCCTGGGGCTGAACAACAGCCGCACCGCCGGCCATGTGATCCTTGTGGCGCCGCATGAGCGCCTGGCGCAGATCAATGTGCCGCCGGCACGCAGCGCCATGCCGCTGAAGTTCAGCCAGTTCCGGGCCATCAAGTTGCTGCGGCCCATCACCGTGCCGCCGCGCTCGCAGACCACCGAGGATGTGCTGCGGCTGGACCACCGCCCGCGCAGCGAGTTCAAGCTGCACTTCGTCGGCGGTGGCGAGTTGCGCGGCATCACCATCGGCCACGGCCATGATGACCTGGGCCTCTTTCTCTTTCCGCCGCTGAGCGACAGCGACGACTCGGTGCTGCGCGTCTTCATCCCACGCGAGGCGCTGGAGCATTTCGAGATCGGCGAGCGCATCGGTGACCTGCTGATCAAGGAACAACTGGCCACCTCCGATCAGGTGGAGGAAGCCGTCAACGAGCAAAGCCATCTGCGCTCGCGCCGCGTCGGCGACATCCTCGTGGCCCAGCAGATCGTCACCGCCGACCAGCTGATCCAAGCCATCGACCAGCAAGCCCGCATGCCCATGGTGCGCATCGGTGAGGCCTTGCTGGCCCTGGACCTGATCACACAAGACCAGCTGGAACAGGCCCTGCTGCAACAACGCGATGACCGTTCGGTGCCGCTGGGCGAACTGCTGGTGCGCAAGGGCGTGGTCACACGGCAGGCCTTGCAGTCGGCCCTGGCACGCAAGATGGGCTATCCGCTGGTGGACGTGACCAACTTCGCGTTCGAGCCCGATGCCATCGTCAAACTGCCCTATGCCGTGGCCAAGCGCCTGGAGGTGCTGCCCCTGCTGCTGCGCGACGGGCGCCTGATCGTGGCCATGGAAGACCCCACCCGGCGCGATGCGCTGGACGAGGTGGAGTTCATCTCCCAGCTCAAGGTCACGCCCACCCTGGCCAAGGTCGGCTCGCTGAGCTTTGCCATCCACCAGGCCTACGAGCGCTACGGCTCTGAGTCCCTGGGCCGCGCCACCGATGCGGGGCCAGGCGGGTTCCAGATCGACTTCAGCCTGGACAAGGCTGACAAGCTGATCGAAACCCTGGAGCGGGAGGGCCAGGAGCGCAATGTCCGCGAAGACGAGCAACCGATCGAGCAAAGCGACAACTCCCTGGTGCGCCTGATCAACACCATGATCCTCGACGCCAGCAACCAGGGCGTGTCCGACATCCACATCGAAACCCACCCGGGCAGCGAGAAGGTCAAGATCCGCTTCCGCCGCGACGGTGTGCTGCACCCCTATCTGGAGCTGCCGCACACCTACCGCAATGCCATGATCGCCCGCATCAAGATCATGTGTGAGCTCGACATCTCCGAGCGCCGCAAGCCGCAGGACGGCAAGATCAACTTCGGCCGCTTCATGCCGCAGTCCAAGCTGGAGCTGCGCGTGGCCACGATCCCGACCAACAACAATCTGGAAGACGTGGTCATGCGACTGCTCTCGTCTTCCAAGCCCCTGCCCCTGGCCAAGCTGGGCCTGAGCGAATCCAACCTCAAGAACCTGCAGGAAGCGGTGGCCCGACCCTACGGCATGGTGCTGTGCGTGGGCCCGACCGGCTCCGGCAAGACCACCACCTTGCACTCGGCCCTGGCCCACATCAACACGCCCGAACGCAAGATCTGGACGGCCGAGGACCCGATCGAAATCACCCAGGCCGGCCTGCGCCAGGTGCAGGTCAACCCGCGCATCGACTGGACCTTTGCCAAGGCCTTGCGCGCCTTCCTGCGCGCCGACCCGGACGTGATCATGGTCGGCGAGATCCGCGACCACGAAACCGCCGAGATCGCAGTCGAGGCTTCGTTGACCGGCCATATGGTCATGTCCACCTTGCACACCAACAGCGCGGCCGAGACCATCACCCGCCTGCTGGACATGGGCATGGACCCCTTCAACTTTGCCGACTCCTTGCTGGCCGTGCTGGCCCAGCGCTTGGTGAGGCGCCTGTGCCCGTCTTGCCGTGTAGGCGAGCCCTTGAGCAGCAGCGACCAGGAAGAGTGGCTGGACGATTACCTCCACGTCTTCGCGCCGGAGCAGCGCCCCGACCGGGCCGCTCTGCTGGCTGACTGGCAGGCCCGCTTCGGCATTGGCGGAGAACTGCTGCATTTCCACAGCCCGGGCTGCGAAAAATGCGACTTCAGCGGCTTCAAGGGGCGCGCGGGGCTGCACGAATTGCTGGTCGTCAGCAAGCCGATCCGGCGCCTGATCCAGACCGGTGCACGCGCCGAAGAACTGTTCCAGGCCGCATTGAACGAAGGCCTGCGTTCGCTGCGCCAGGATGGCATTCTGAAAGTGTTGCAAGGCACCACCACAATGGGCGAAGTGCGCGCAACCAGCAACGCCTGACATACGTTTTTCAAATATTGTTACTTCAAATTGGGGGGCTGAGCCTGCTTACCCAATCTTCCCCGCTTGTCAGCCCCTGACGCTTGGACCATAGTCGACCGTCAAATAATGCACACAGGGGTCGGTTTTGTTTTCATCCCAAATCGCGCGGGGCACCGCCTCCGCGCATAGCCAGGCTCTACACCACAGCACCATCCAGAGCTCGCATGAACGCTGCCAGATGTTCGGTCTGCAGCCCCAGCAAGCCCCCGATCTCCACCGCATTGAAGGCAGCCGGCTGAACGAGCTGCTGCATCGCAATGCCCGGCTCTGCGCCCAGGCCCTGCCCTTGATGGAAATGCTGTACGAGCAGCTCAGCCATGCACAAAGCATGGTGCTGCTGACCGACGCCAGTGGCGTGGTGCTGCATTCGCTGGGCGACCCCGGTTTCCTGGCCCGTGCCCAGCAAGTGGCCCTGGCGCCGGGTGCGCAATGGGCCGAGGCCACGCAAGGCACCAATGCGGTCGGCACCACCTTGATGACCGAGCGCCCCACCCTGGTCAATGGCGCCGAGCATTACCTGCGCTCCTTGCAGTTCCTGACCTGCTCGGCCGCGCCCATCTTCGACCACAAGGGCGCCTTGCTGGGCGTGATCGACGTCTCGAGCGACCGCCGCAGCTACCACCCCCACACCCTGGCGCTGGCCCGCATCTCGGCGCGCATGATCGAGAACCAGTGGTTCAATGACAAGTTCAGCCAGAACCTGCGCCTGCACCTGCATGCCAGCCCACAGCGACTGGGCACCCTCAACGAGGGCGTGCTGGCCTTGGGCGACGACGGGCAACTGCTGGGAGCCAACCGGCGCGCCCTCGACCTGCTCAACCTGCCCTCAACCGCCTTGCGCCGCCTCGATCTGCAACAGCTCTTCGGCCTGAGCCTGGGCGAGCTGTTCGAGCTGAGCCGCCGCCAGGCCGAGCCGGCCATGAGCCTGATGCTGCACCCTGCGGCGGGTGTCAAGGAAGGCTCGGCCTTGCTCTACGGGCGCCTGAGTCCCGGCGCCAACGGAGCTGCGTCACCGATGCAGTTCGCGGGCACTCCCGCTGCCGTGGTCCCCGTGGGCGCCCACCCGACGCCAGTGGTCCTTGCCGGCGATGCCATGGCCGTCCGGCAGGCCTCGGCCTTGCCACCGGCCGCCGAGGGACACAGCGGCTTCGAGAGCGACACCGCCTTCAGCCCTTTGCTCAGCGACGGCGCCTCAGTCTCTGGCATGGTGCCGGCCGATGCACTGACGCTGCGCGAGTCAGAGATGCGCATGATTCTCCAAACGGTGCAGAACTGCCAGGGCAATATGGCGCTGGCAGCACGTCAGCTGGGCATCGGCCGCAGCACGCTCTACCGCAAGCTCAAAGGCGTGAGCACCGATCTGCGCCCTGGGCTCTGAGAAGCTGAAGGCCGGAGCTCCTGCCCCCCCGGCCTCGCGCGCGCGAGCCTCGGTCGCTCGGGCTCCGTGCCGCCAGACCAACACGCCATGGGGTGGCCGGATGGGCATGTGACCGCACAGCAGGCTGCTGAGGTGCGGGCAGGGACACCACGAAGGGGTCGCTCACGAAGGCCTTCCGCCGTGTACAGACGTCTCGATGGAGTCGCCAGACCTGCCCTCAGCGCGAAAGCTCACATGGCCTTGAACAAATGCACATAGGCCCGGCTCACCGGCAGCTCGCGGGCCTGACCCTTGATGCGCACGAACAGGCGACTGACCTCGTCACGCCGGGTGCCGGCCAGATGGCGCAAATTGATGATGGTCGAGCGGTGAACCTGCCAGAACTGCTCAGGGTCGAGTTGCTCAGCCAGCTCGACGATGGGCGTGCGGATCAGATGCTCGGCCTCGGCCGTCTGCACGACGGTGTACTTGTCATCGGCATGGAAGAACAGCACTTCTTCAACCGGAACCTGGTGCATCAACTCCCCTTGCCCAGCCCGCACATAACGCAATCGCGGGGCGGGCACAGCGCCGGCTGAGCCCCCCTCGCTGCGGACCATCAGCTGGCGCAGCACGCCGGCCAGACCGGCATCCGTCAGTGGCTCGGCCGCAGCGACAGCGGCTGCGTCGTGCGCCAAGCCCGCCCGCACGCGCTCCAGAGTGCGGGCCAGGCGCTCGGGCTTGAGGGGTTTGAGCAGGTAGTCGAGCGCGGCATGCTCAAACGCCTCGACGGCGTACTCGTCGTAAGCCGTGACAAACACCACCCGGGTCTTGCCCTCGATGCCTTGCGCCACCTCCAGACCCGTCAAGCCCGGCATCTGAATGTCGAGAAACGCGAGCTCAGGCTGCAGGGTTTCGATCAGGCGGGCGGCCTCGCGTCCGGTGCGTGCAAGCGCCAGAACCTCCAGCTCCGGCCATAGCCGGCTCAGTTCGGACTTCAGGTGTTCGGCCAGATGAATTTCGTCGTCCGCGATGATGGCGCGCAGGCTCATGCTGCTGATCCTTGATCTTTAGGCTGGATGGGGAGGGAGAGCAAGGCGCGGCAGCCGGCCTCGTCGATATGCAGATCCAAACTGGCGCGCGCGCCATGGCGGGCCGCCAGCCGTTCACGTACGTTCTTGAGGGCGATGCCATGCCCTTGCTGGCTGCGGCGGGGCTTGGCCAGCGGGCCGAGACCATCGTCCTGCACCAGCACCTTGAGGCTTGTTCCCTCGATCCAGGCGCGCAGTCGCACCTCGCCGCCTTCATCCTTGGGTTCGATGCCGTGGACGATGGCGTTCTCGACCAGGGGCTGAAGCAGCAGCGGAGGCAGGCGCAACTGCTCGGCCGCGGGCTCGGCCTCCACCACAAAGCGCAGGCGGTCACCCATGCGGATCTGCATCAGGGCCAGATAGCTGCGCACGGCTTGCAGCTCGGTGCCCAGCAGGCAACTGTCCTCACGCAGGGCGGCAAGGCTGGCACGCAAATGGTCGGTGAAGTGTTCCAACATGGCCAGGGCCTGGTCCGGCGCCGGCTTGATCAGGCTTTGAACCGCCGCCAGGCTGTTGAACAAAAAATGCGGTTCGATCTGCGCTTGCAGATGCAGCAGGCGGGCCTCGGTGGCCTGCAACTCCAAGGCCTGGCGGCGGCGCACCTGATGGTCAACCGCCCAGCCAATCAAGACGCCCACCAGCGAGATGAAAAGAAACTGGCTCAGGCCACGGGTGCTTTCCAGCGGCGTCGAGACCTGCAACTGCATCCACCAGCCCAGGCCTTGGGCGAACAGCACCATGCCCAAAAGAATACAGGCCACCGGGATCAGACTAAAGAACAGCCCCGCCCGCCAGCCCCCTTGTTGGATTGCATCGAGCCGGGCTTGCGGCTGCGTCAGTTCGATGAGCCGGTACACGCCGTGGATCAAGAAGGCGATGCACAAGCCATTGAGCCAGCTGAAAGCCAAGTTCGGCGCGCTGACTGTGGCGCTGCCAAACAACACGGCCAGAATGAGGAAGAGACTGGGGAAAGCCAGGCCTATGCCGGTTGTGATCAAAGCCCGGGCCCAGCCGGCTTCGTTACGCCGCTTGTAAAGACGGAAGTAGCGACGGGCGGCATAGCGCATCTCTGCGCTGAAGGAATTGGTTTTCATGGAGGGACGGTTCAGCTTGAACATGCGCTGAAGCTTAGGGCGCGAGTGTCGTCCAAGAAGCAAGGCTGCGACGAACGGCAAGCTGCGCTGCCCAATGGCAAGCCGGGGCCGTCAATGACAGCGGCGAGGCATGAACTCATGGTTCAAGGCAGACCGTTTTGAAGCTCCCCCACGGCCCCAGGCTCATAGCCAGGGTTGAGCGGCTGCATGGCAACTCAGCTTCGACCGCTTTCGCATGCACTGCTTGCCAAGGATTCATGTCTGCCGACCTGCCCCGAGATTCAGCTCGATGGGTCCTGGTCTTTCAGACTCACGGGCTGCAGGCAAACGACGCCGTATCAACCATTCGGCCACCAGCAAGTTTGGAACCCAACAGATCCAGGCCAAAACTGGATAGGCATCAAAGAACTTGATTCCGAGGATCACACTCACGCCCAGGTACAGCCTCAAGGTCACGCCGGCCAAAGTGACGGCATAGCTTCGGACCATCCAGTCCTGGTGAGACTTCACATGTCCTTGGCGAATCAGACGGTATGCATTCAGCGTGGTGGCCAACCAGAAAACCGCCATCAAGCCGAATCCTGATGCCACATACAAGCCCCCGATTGATTTCACAGCCAAGATCAGCCCAGCAACCCCAGCAAAGACGATCGAAAACACATAGGCCCGACCAAGCCAACGGTGCAAACCCCGGTATCTCAGACGCAATGAGACAGAGAACTGAAGCGCTCCCGCCACGATAGCCACCGCCCCACCCATGAAGTGGATCAAGGTAGTGACCGGGAAGCGCGCAAACAGATTCTGAATGAACGCAGGCCTGATGCCCGGCATGAGCAGCAAGACCACGGCATACAGGGCCACCAGAATCGCCGACAGCAGCATCAGAACCCACGCAATTTTCCTAGCCATGCATCCCCTCCGTACCCCAAAAAATGGCTCTGTCGATGGAGCCTCAAAATCAAAGCAAGCCACACGCAACGCACGACAGGCGCAGACATCCAGCCCCCTGCTCGCGCCTACATCGCCTTGAACAGATGCACATAGGCCCGGCTCACCGGCAGCTCGCGCTCATGGCCGCGCATTCGCAGCAAGAGCCGTGCGTTGTCGTCACGGCGGGTGGACAGCAGGTGGTCCACATTGATCAGCGTGCCGCGATGCACCTGCCAGAAACGCTGCGGGTCCAGCTGGCTGGCCAGCTCCATGATCGAGCTGCGGATCAGGTACTCGTGCGCTGCGGTGCGAACCAGGGTGTATTTCTCGTCGGACTGCAGGTACAGGATGTCCTCGACCGGGATGATGTGCGTGCTGCTGCCGTGGCTGGCTCGCAGATGACGCAGCGTCGGCTGAACAGGGGTAGCGCTGGGCATCAGTTGAGCCAGCAACTTGGCCAGCTGAGTGGCATCGGCTTGCAATGAATGCACTGGCACGCCACCTTCGTCGCCTGCAGGCCAAGGCGCGCCCGGACGGCTCGCCAAGGCACGGCGCAAGCGGTCCACCGTCAGCTGCAGCCGCTCAGCCCGGACCGGCTTGAGCACATAGTCCACCGCCTCATGCTCGAACGCGTTCAGCGCGTGTTCGTCATAAGCGGTCACGAACACGACGCGCGTCGCGCCTTCGATGCCCTGGGCCACCTCCAAACCGGTCAGCCCGGGCATCTGGATGTCCAGGAAGGCGATGTCGGGCTGCAGCCGTTCAATCTGCTCGGCCGCAGCAAGACCATGCTGGACCGTGGCCACAATCTCCAGCTCAGGCCACAGCTCATGCAGCCGATCCTGCAGCACGCGCAGCAGATGAGGTTCGTCGTCGGCAAGCAGGGCGCGAGGGCGAGTCATGGCGTCAATATTCATCGGATTCAGCTCAATCTCGGGGTCATCAGATGGCGGGGGCCGTTTGAGGGTGCAGACGGGGCAAGTTCAGGCGCACGTGCGTGCCATGTCCGTCCGTGCTCGCCTGCAATTGCAAGCTGGCCTCAGGGCCGTAGGTGGCCCGCAGCCGCTCGCGGATGTTCTGCAAGGCCACGCCGCTGCCCCGGCGCTGACGCTGCTGCGCAGCAGCAAGGCCGATGCCATCGTCATCGATCTCGATGCACAAACCCGAGCCATCCATGCGGGCGCGCAAGCAAAGCTGTCCCCCATCAATCTGCGGTTCCAAGCCGTGGTGAATGGCGTTTTCGATCAAGGGCTGCAAAAGCAGAGGCGGGATGCGAGCGGTGCGCAGCTCGGCCGGAATGTCCAGCTGCCAACGCAGGCGTTGGCCCATGCGGCACTGCATCACGGTCAGATAACTTTGCACCAGGTCCAGCTCCTCGCCCAGGCTGACGTCTTCGGCGCGCATTTGTAGCAGGCTGGCGCGCAGATAGTCGGTGAACGCATCCAGCATGCGCTTGGCCAGGGCCGGCTCATAGTCGATCAAGCCCTGCACATTGGCCAAGGTATTGAATAGAAAGTGTGGCTCGATCTGAGCCTGCAAAAGCCGCAGCTGCGCCTCGGTCATCTGCTGGCGAACCTTGTGAGCCTGCAGTTGGGCGCGCAATCGCCACCAGCTCAGGCCGGCCAGCAAGGTCCCGCAGATCAGGAAGGTGATCACCAGACCGAAGTTGGGCCATCGAGGTCGGGCCAGGCTGCCCATGGCCACGGAACGCATCAGGACATCGAGCAGAATCAGACCGAGCAAGCTGCACAGCGCAGGCAAGCCGATGTAGACCAGCCAGCGCGATCGGCCCACGCCGTCACGCCACTGTCGGAGTCGCTCTGACGGAATGAGCCAGCCCAAAGCGATGAAGCTGCCCTGCAACAGCCCCATGATGATGCTGCCCGTGAGCATGGACCACAAGAAATTGGGCGACCACCACCCCATGCGCAGCAGATTGCCGCTGAACAAGGCGGCCAAAAGAACGATCAAGGCCCCCACGCTGGCGCCCGTGAGGGCGATCAGTGGCCAGTGGACGTACCCGGGCAAGCGGCGAGGTGCACCGATGTGCCAAAGATCGTCAAAAGCGGTGCTGACCGTGTGCCGCCACGCATTGCTCAGTGGATTCATGCGCGGCAGTTTAGGCAAGAGGCGATCATGGGCGGGCCGGCGTGCGATCGGTGGTTTCAAACCGGAACGAATCGACGAGCCGGCGTCTCGAACGCAGGCCCGCGTGCGAAGCGTTCTGTTGCCGGAAGAGCCGACATCAAGCCTGCCTACAATCCACCATCCACGCGACGCTTGGCGCCGCTGGCACCCACGCAATTCCGGCGTACCGCGCTCAGCGCTCGCCCATCACCCGCCCGTCAACTTCAGGCAGAAGCACAACACATGCAAGTTCACGCATCCATCTTCAAGGCTTACGACATCCGTGGCGTCGTCGGCACCTCCTTGAACGAAGACCTGGCCGAACATCTGGGCCGCGCCTTCGGCACCGAGGCGCGCAAGCTGGGCGAAAAAGCCGTGGCCGTGGGCCGTGACGGCCGCATCTCCGGCCCCAGCCTGGTGGCCGCCTTGATCCGTGGTCTGCAGTCCACCGGCCTCGATGTGGTGGACCTGGGCGCCGTCACCACGCCCATGCTGTATTACGTGGCCGCCACCCGCAGCAAGCATGGTTGCAGCTCCGGCATCATGGTCACCGGCAGCCACAACCCCAAGGATTACAACGGCTTCAAGATGGTGCTCAAGGGCGCCGCCGTCTACGGCGAGCAGATCCAGGGCCTGCGCCGCCGCATCGAGGCCGAGGACTACACGGTCGGCCAGGGCCGGGTCGGCCAGATGGACATCATCCCCGAGTACAGCCACCGCATCGTGCGCGATGCCAAGCTCAAGCGCCCGATGAAGATCGTGGTCGATTCCGGCAACGGCATCCCCGGCGCCTCGGCCCCGGCCATCTTGCGCGCCCTGGGCTGCGAGGTGATCGACATCTACTCCAAGGTCGATGGTGACTTCCCCAACCACCATCCCGATCCCTCGCGCCCGGAAAACCTGGACGACTTGAAGCGCATCGTCCACGCCACCGATGCCGAACTGGGCCTGGCCTTCGACGGCGATGGCGACCGCCTGGGCGTGGTCACCAAGGACGGCACCATGATCATGCCGGACCGCCAGATCATGCTCTTCGCCGCCGAAATCCTCGGCCGCAAGCCCGGCTCCGAGATCATCTTCGACGTCAAATGCACCCAGCGCCTGGCGCCCTGGATCCGTGAGCATGGCGGCCGCCCGCTGATGTGGATGACCGGGCACTCCCTGGCCAAGGCCAAGCTCAAGGAAACCGGTGCGCCGCTGGCCGGCGAGCTCTCGGGCCACATCTTCTTCAAGGACCGCTGGTACGGTTTTGACGACGCCATGTACACGGCTGCCCGCCTGCTGGAAATCCTTTCCAAGGTGGCCGACCCCAGCGCCGTGCTGAACGGCCTGCCGAACAGCTTCAACACCCCCGAGATCAATGTGCCCTGCGCCGAAGGCGAGCACCACGAGGTGGTCAAGAAGCTGCTGGAAGTGGCCGAGTTCCCCGGCTCCAAGGAGATCGTCACCATCGACGGCCTGCGCGTGGAGTACGAAGACGGCTTCGGCCTGGTTCGCCCCAGCAACACCACGCCGGTGCTGGTGCTGCGCTTCGAAGGCCAGACGCCCGAAGCCCTGGCCCGCATCGAGCATGACGTGCTGGCCCAGCTCAAGCGCGTCAAGCCCGACGCCACCTTCGCCGCCGGCCATTGACCCAGGGTTTGGGTTCCCCCGAGGCTGCGCGCTTGGAAGCCACCCTGGCCGCTCGCCTGGCGCTGTGGCTGTACGGCGGCGTGATGCGCCTGCTCACGCCGGCCTACCTGCTGCGCCTGTGGCTGCGTGGCCGGGCCGAGCCGCTTTACCGGCGCTTTCTGCGCCAGCGTCTGGGCATCTACCCTGCCCATGAGCATCCCCGCCCCGGCTGGGTCTGGGTGCATGCCGTTTCGCTGGGCGAAACCCGGGCCGCGGCGGCCCTGATCGACGCCCTGCGCCGCGCCCAGCCGGGGCTGCGCCTGCTGCTCAGCCACAGCACAGCCACGGGTCGCGAAGCCGGTGTCGAGCTGCTGCGCAATGGCGACGCCCAGGTCTGGCTGCCTTTTGACACACCGGGGTCGGTGCGCCGTTTCCTTCATCATTGGCAGCCCGGCGTCGGCGTGCTGATGGAAACGGAAATCTGGCCTTGCCTGCAGGCCGAGGCGGCACGGCGCGGCCTGCCCATGGTGCTGGCCAATGCCAGGCTGTCGGCTCGCAGCCAGCGGCGCGGCGAGCGCCTGCGCGCCCTGCTCCACCCGGCCGCTCAGCGCCTCAGCCTGGCCCTGGCCCAGACCGAGGCCGATGCCGAGCGCCTGCGTGCCAGCGGCGTGCCGCGCGTGCAGGTGGCCGGCAATCTCAAATTCGACATGACGGTGGACGCTGTATTGCTGGCCCGCGGCCAGGCTTGGCACGAGACCCTGGGTCGGCCGGTGATTCTGGCCGCCGTCACCCGCGAGGGCGAAGAAGCCCTGCTGCTGAAAGCCTGGCAGTCCCAGGGCGCCGCACTGAAGGCGGCCGGCCGCCCCCTGCTGCTGATCGTGCCCCGTCACCCGCAGCGTTTTGATGAGGTGGCCCAGGCCATCAGCAACGCCGGCCTGCGCCTGGCGCGGCGCAGCCAGTGGGCTGATGTGCCGGACCCGGAGGCTTTGGCGGCCGATGCCTGGCTGGGTGATTCCATGCGTGAGATGGCGCTCTACTACGGCCTGGCCGATGTGGCCTTGCTGGGCGGCAGCTTTGCGCCTCTCGGCGGACAGAACCTGATCGAAGCCGCCGCCTGCGGCTGCCCCTTGCTGATGGGCCCGCACACCTTCAATTTCGCTCAGGCGGCAGAGTTGGCCGAGGCGGCCGGCGCGGCCCGTCGCCAGCCCGACCTGGCCCAGGCCTTGAGTGCTGCGCTGCACCTGTGCCAACAGCCCGACGATGCCGCGGCCATGCGCCAGCGCGCGCTGGCATTTGCGCAAGGCCACCGCGGCGCCGCCACACGCATGGCGGCTGACATCCTGTCGCTGGAACCGGCACCTCGGGCTTGAGGCGCCGTACGCCCGGCCTTGCCCGTAGGGCTCGCGAGGCAAGGGTTTAGAGCAGCATCTGTGCAAGCCTGCTCAGCCCCGGCAGGCCGCCTGCGTTTCGTCATGCCGGCGTCAGCCGCTTTGGCCTACATTTGTGTTCCGCACTCGCAGACGAAACATGAGGCGGGCGGCAAGGGAGCACAATGCGATCCACACCTGGGCAGGGCCACCCCCACTCCGATTCGCTGAAAGCGCCGGCCACCGCTGGTGGCCCGGCAGGCCTGCAGCGGCCGCCCGCCCCGGTGTCGCCCCCAGCCCCCCCTGCGGCCCCCAACAGCCAATTCCGCCTGACCCGCTACTTCTCCCTGGTCTCGCTCGGCCTGATCGCCGCCGTCGGCCTGCTGCTCACCTTGAGCATGCGTGCACAAATGCAACGCGAGCTGATCCACATGGCCGAGCGCCGCAACGAGGCGATGACGGCCGTGTTCATCAACGCCCTCGGTACGCAGCTGAGCCCCCTGCTGGCGGCTGACTTGCCCGCCGACCCAGACAGCCTGCGCACCATGATCGAGGCCCACGGTCTGCACGCACAGGCCCGCGCCCTGATGCGCAATGCCGACATCATCAAGATCAAGCTCTACAACCGCGCCGGCCTGACCGTCTATTCCAGCAGTGCCGCTCAGATCGGCGAGAACAAGCGCGACAACGCCGGCTTTCAGTCGGCCCTGGTCGGCCGCACGGCCAGCGCGCTGGTTCATCGCGACAGCTTCGACGCCTTCGAGGGGCAGCGCGCCCAGGTTGACCTGATCAGCAGCTACATGCCCATACCGCCCGCGCCCGGCGAAAGCGCGCCACAGGGCGTGATCGAGCTCTACCAGGACGTCACGCCCTTCGTCGAGCGCCTGGCCGGCCTGCACCGCCGCCTGGTGCTGTTCGGTTTCGGGCTGATGCTGGGCCTCTACGGCCTGCAGCTGCTGCTGGTGCAGCGGGCGCAGGGGATTCTGCGCCGGCAGGCGCAGGCGCTGGAGGACGCCAACCGGGTGCTGGACCAGCGCGTGCAGGACCGCACCGAAGAGCTGCGCGCCGCCCTGGCTCGGCTGGAACACCTGGCCCACCACGACCCGCTGACCGGCCTGCCCAACCGCCTGCTGTGTCATGAACACCTGCGTTATGCCATCGCCAAGGCGCAGCGCCAGCAGCGGCAGCTGGCCGTGCTCTTCCTCGATCTGGATCGCTTCAAGGAAGTCAACGACATGCTGGGCCACTCTGTCGGTGACGACCTGCTGATCGAGGTGTCGCGACGCCTGGGCGCACTGGTGCGCAGCAGCGATCTGCTGGCCCGCCTGGGCGGGGACGAGTTCGTTTGCGTGCTGGAAAGTGAGGATGCGCTGCTGGACGCCCCGGTGGTGGCCGACAAGCTGATCCAGACCCTGTGTCGGCCGATGGAGCTGCAAGGCCATGAGGTGCAGGTCTCGGCCAGCATCGGCATCGCCCTCTTCCCCAGCGATGGCACCACGGGCGAGGAGCTGGCCCGCGCCGCCGACACCGCCATGTACGAAGCCAAGCGCGCCGGCCGCAACCGCTTCCATTTCTACCGCCCCGAGCTGACCCAGGCCGCGCTGGCCCGCGCTCATATGGAACGCCTGCTGCGCCGCAGCCTGGAGGGCGGCGAGATGAGCGTGCATTACCAAAGCAAGTTCCTGGCACAGGCTTCCGACTGTCTTGACGAAGCAGGCCCCTGCTGCGGGGTCGAAGCCCTGGCACGCTGGCACAGCTCGGAGCTGGGCGCAGTGCCGCCGGGCCGCTTCATCGCCCTGGCCGAGGAGAGCGGTTTCATTAATGAGCTGGGCGCCTGGGTGTTGCGCCGCGCCTGCGAGGACATGATGGCCTGGCGCGCCGCCGGCCTGGTGCTGGACCATGTGTCCGTCAATGTCTCGGTGCGGCAGCTGGAGCGCGGCGATTTTGTCGAGCTGGTGCGCGAAACCCTGGCCGCCACCGGCTTGCCACCCCCGGCGCTGGAGCTGGAGATCACCGAATCGGTGATCATGAATGCCGACAACGCCCTGGCCACACTGAACGATCTGCATGCGCTGGGCGTGCAGCTGTCCATCGATGACTTCGGCACGGGCTATTCCTCGCTGGCCTACCTCAGACTGCTGCCGATCCAGACGCTCAAGATCGACCGCTCCTTTGTGGCCGGCATCGCTCAGGCCGGTGCCGAGGCAGGCGACAGCGCCATCATCGAAGCCGTGATCGGCCTGGCGCGCAGCCTGGGCCTGAACACCGTGGCCGAGGGCGTGGAAACCCCCGAACAGCTGGCCGCCCTGCAAGCCCTGGACTGCGCCCAGGTGCAGGGCTTTTTGTTCAGCCGCCCGGTCAGCGCCGAGCAGCTGCAAAGCCAGTTGCAAGGCCACAGCGCAGTCGCCGGCAGCCCCAGCCCCGCGAAAACCGCCTCAGTCTGAGCGGGTCGGCTCGCCTGCCTGCGACGCTTGCAGCAAGGCTTGCAGGCCCGCCTCGTCCAGCACCGTCACCCCGAGCTCGCGCGCCTTGTCCAGCTTGGAGCCGGCCTCTTCACCTGCGACCACATAGTGGGTCTTTTTGGACACCGAGCCGCTGACCTTGCCGCCAGCGGCCTCGATCAAGTCCTTGGCTGCGTCGCGCGACAGGGTCGGCAAGGTGCCGGTCAGCACCAGGGTCTTGCCGGCCAGGGGCTGCGGGCCAGCCTGGGCGGCCGCACCCTCGCCCTCGTCCCAGCTGAGGCCGGCCGCGCGCAGCTGCTCGACCACCTCGCGGTTGTGCGGCTGGGCAAAGAAGGTGTGGATGCTCTGGGCCACGATAGGGCCGACATCGCGCACCAGCAGCAGCTGCTCGACGCTGGCATCCATCAAGGCGTCGATGCGGCCGAAATGACGGGCCAGGTCCTTGGCCGTGGTCTCGCCGACCTGGCGGATGCCCAGGCCGAACAGAAAGCGCGCCAGGGTCGTGCGCTTGCTTTTCTCCAGCGCGTCGACGATGTTCTGGGCGCTCTTCTCGGCCATGCGTTCCAGGGCGGCCAGCTTGGCCACGCCGAGCTTGTACAGGCCCGGCAAGCTCAGCACGATGCCGGCATCGACGAGCTGGTCGACCAGCTTGTCGCCCAGGCCCTCGATGTCCACCGCACGCCGGCTGGCGAAATGCAGCAGGGCCTGCTTGCGCTGGGCCGGGCAGGAAATGCCGCCGCTGCAGCGGTAGTCCATGCCGCCGCGCTCGCGCAGCGTCTCGCTGCCGCAGACCGGGCAGGCACGCGGCATGCGGAAGTTGGGCACATAGCTGGCGCGGGCCTGGGCCAGGCGACCGACCACCTCGGGGATCACATCGCCGGCGCGGCGCACGATCACCTGATCACCGATGCGCACGCCCTTGCGCCGCAGCTCGAAGACGTTATGCAAAGTCGCGTTGGACACCGTGGTGCCCCCCACGAACACCGGCTCCAGCTTGGCCACCGGCGTGAGCTTGCCGGTGCGACCGACCTGGATCTCGATGTCGTTCAGCCGCGTCAGCTGCTCCTGCGCCGGGTATTTGTGGGCCACGGCCCAGCGCGGCTCGCGGCTGACAAAGCCCAGGCGCTGCTGCAGCTCCAGGCTGTTGATCTTGTAGACCACGCCGTCGATGTCGAAAGGCAGGGCATCGCGCTTGGCGCCGATGGCCTGATGAAACGCCACCAGGCCATCGGCGCCCTGCACCACCGCCCGGTCGGCGCAGACCGGCAGGCCCATCTCGGCCAGGGCGGCCAGCAAGCCGCTGTGCGTGGGCGGCAGGGCCCAGCCCTGCACCTCGCCCAGGCCGTAGGCAAAAAAGCTGAGCGGCCGCTGCGCCGCCAGGGCCGGGTCGAGCTGGCGCACCGCACCGGCGGCGGTGTTGCGCGGATTGACGAAGGTCTTTTCGTTTGCGGCGCGCTGGCGCTCGTTCAAGGCCTCGAAATCGTCGCGGCGCATGTACACCTCGCCGCGCACCTCGAGCACCGGCGCCGTGATGCCACGCAGGCGCAGCGGAATCTGGGCCACGGTGCGGATGTTCTGGGTCACGTCCTCGCCGGTCTCGCCGTCGCCGCGCGTGGCTGCCTGCACCAGCAGGCCCTGCTCGTAGCGCAGATTGATGGCCAGGCCGTCGAACTTCAGCTCGGCCGCGTACTCGACCGGCGCGGCCGCCTCGTCCAGCTCCAGCTGCTTGCGCACGCGCTGGTCGAAGCTGAGTGCGCCCGAGGCCTCGGTGTCGGTCTCGGTGCGGATGGAAAGCATGGGCACGGCATGGCGCACCGGCACAAATCCATCCAGCACCTGGCCGATCACGCGCTGTGTTGGTGAATCGGGCGTCAGCAGCTCGGGGTGGGCCACCTCCAGCGCCTGCAGCTCCTGGAAAAGCTTGTCGTACTCGGCATCGGGCAAGGCCGGCGCATCGAGCACGTAGTAGAGGTGGGCATGGTGGTTCAGCGTGTCGCGCAGTTCAGCAGCGCGGGCGGCCGCTGCATTGACAGCGGCGGGGCTGACCGCCTCAGCGGACAGCGTGGAAAACAATTCGTGGGGCGTGGAACTCATGATGTGGATTGTGGCTGAGCGTGGCCTGCCTCGCCTCCCGGTCGTGCAACGCCCTGCCGCAGATGTTCGGCCACCACCCCGGCCAACCAATCCATCACCACGCGCACCCGAGCCGGCAGCTGGCGCCGGTGGGCGTAGAGCAGGCTCAGCGGCATGTCCGGCGCCCGGTATCCGGGCAGGACTTCACGCAGCAGGCCCTGATCCAGCAAGGCCTGCACGCCCACACGCGGCGCCTGGATCAAGCCCAGGCCGGCCAGGCAGGCGGCCTGGTAGGCCTCGGCGTTGTTGACCGTGAGTGCGCCCGCCATGGCCTGGCGCTGCAGCTGGCCGCTGGCGTCCAGGTATTCGAAACCGCTGCTGCGCGCGCCCAGCACCGAGACGTAATGGACCAGACGGTGCTGGCGCAGATCGTCGAGACCCTCGGGCTCGCCGTGGCGGGCCAGATAGGCGGGGCTCAGGCAGTTGACCATCGTCAGCAGGCCCAGCGGGCGCGCCTGCAGCCCCGCCTCGGCTTGGCCCAGCGGGCCGACGCGCAGGACGCAATCAAAACCTTCGCGGACCAGATCGACACGGCGCTCGGTGCTGCCGAATTCGATCTCCAGCTCCGGGTGAAGCGCCAGCAGCTCGGGCAGGCGCGGCATCACGATCTGGCGGGCCACGCCGGTGGACATGTCCAGGCGCAGCCGGCCACGCAGCGATTGCGGACTCGCCTGGCGAAACATGCCGTCCAGCTCGTCCAGATCGGCCAGTACATCCTTGGCCCGCTCGTAAAAGAGCTGGCCGTCCTGGCTCAGCTGCACGCGGCGGGTGCTGCGATGCAGCAGCCGCGTGCCCAGCCGCGCCTCCAGCTGCTGGACCGCGGCCGACACGCTGGCCTTGGCCAGACCCAGGCTGGCAGCAGCCTGGGTGAAGCTGCCGGTCTCCACCACACGGCTGAAGACCTGCATTTGCTCCATCGGATTCATCGCGGGGCCCCTTGCATTGTCTTTGTTTGGTGAACAGTCATTCCTCAGAAGAGCAGTTTATCGAAGCCAGGGCTTTCAATAAGCTTCGCTCACGCTCTGTTCTGGCAGCAAGCCGCAGCGGCAGCAGCACCAGCAGCAGCGACAAAGAGCCCGACCGGGCATTCGACCATTCACCGAGACGCATCCATGTACACCCGCACCCCTTCCCCCCGCCCGCCCATCACCCTGATCACCGGCGGCAGCCGAGGACTGGGCCGCAGCAGCGCCCTGCACCTGGCCGCTCAGGGCCACGACATCATTCTCAGCTACCACAGCCGGGCCGACGAAGCGGCCCGCGCCGTGGCCGAGATCGAGGCGCTGGGCCGCCGCGCTGTGGCTTTGCAGCTGGACACCGGCCGCAGCGAAAGTTTTGCCGGCTTCGCCGCCGCCGTGCAGACGGCGCTGGCCCAGACCTGGCAGCGTGAGCACTTCGACCACCTGATCAACAACGCCGGCATGGGCGTCTACGCCAGCCTGATGGACACCACCGAGGACCAGTTCGACGAGCTGTTCCGTGTGCATTTCAAGGGTGTGTTCCTGCTCAGCCAGACGCTGCTGCCGCTGATCCGGGACGGCGGCCGCATCCTCAACATCTCCAGCGGCCTGACCCGCTTCGCCCTGCCCGGCTATGGCGCCTACGCCGCGATGAAGGGCGCGGTGGAAGTGCTGAGCCGCTACATGGCCAAGGAGTTGGGGCCGCGCGGCATCGCCGTCAATGTGCTGGCGCCCGGCGCCATCGAGACCGATTTCGGCGGCGGCGTGGTGCGCGACAACGCCGATGTCAATGGCTTCATTGCAGCGCAGACGGCCCTGGGCCGGGTCGGCCTGCCGGACGATATCGGCGGCGCGATCACCGCCCTGCTGAGCGAAGGCAGCGGCTGGATCAACGGCCAGCGCATCGAAGCCTCGGGCGGCATGTTTCTCTGAATGAGGCGCGCTGCGCGCCCAGCCGGGGCGGGCCGAACGCAAGATACGGGTGGGCCGGCGCCGGCCAGCCCCTATCATGCCGGCTCGCTGGCCCGTCGCCGGCCATGGAAAACACCGGCACGAGATGATGAAGCCCAAGGATTTGATCGAACTGAGCCTCTTGGCCGCCATCTGGGGCGCCTCGTTTTTGTTCATGCGGCTCGGTGCGCATGAGTTCGGCCCGGTACCCATGGCCACCATGCGGGTGCTGGGCGCCAGCCTCTTTCTGCTGCCGCTGCTGACCTTTCGTGTCGGCCTGGCGGAGCTGCGCCAGCACTGGCGGCCGCTGATGGTGGTGGGCCTGCTGAACGGCGCCCTGCCCTTTGCGCTTTACGCCTACGCGGCGCTGTCGATCACGGCCGGCCTGTCCAGCATCCTCAACGCCACCACGCCGCTCTGGGGGGCGATGGTGGCCTGGGTGTGGCTGGGTCAGCGCCTGGATTTCAGCCGCCTCTGCGGCCTGGCCCTAGGCTTTGCGGGCGTGGTGTTCCTGGCCTGGGATCAGGCCAGCTTCAAGCCGGGCGGCAGCGGCTGGGCCATCCTGGCCTGCCTGCTGGCCACCCTGTGCTACGGCATCGTCGCCAACTTCAGCAAACGCTATCTGAACGGCCTGAACCCCTTGACCGTCGCCACCGGCAGCCAGCTCACCGCTTCAGCCATGCTGCTGCTGCCCGCGCTGCTCACCTGGCCCGAGCGCATGCCCAGCGGCCCGGCCTGGCTCAGCGTGGCCATGCTGGCGGTGCTGTGCTCGGGCGTGGCCTACATCCTCTACTTCCGCCTGATGCAGCGCGTGGGGCCCACCAACACCATCGCCGTGACCTTTCTGATCCCGGTGTTCGCGGTGATCTGGGGCTATGTCTTCCTGAGCGAGGCCTTCACCATGCACATGGCCATGGGCTGCGCCATCGTGCTTCTGGGGACGGCGCTGGCGGTGGGGCTGATCAAGCCTCCAGAACCAAGTAGGACGCTGTCCTGAGTCGGTATGGCCTCGCTCGCTGATCAATTTCAGATCAGCCCTTGTGTACCGAGACGCAGACACATGGCGAGGCTGAAAGACTGCCCTGGCAACACTGGCGGGCCATTCCTCGAGGCTCGGTCAGGTACCTGCCCGCCCCAATCTCCGGATCCAGCAGAACCAAACCCGCCCCCGCCAAGCCATCCTGTAGCACCGGCCGCTGATGAATCGTGACCTCCTGGCCCGCCTCCAGCGCTTGCTGCACCCGTTGCCGCGTGTCCCAGCTGTGCGCTGACAAATGGCTGGACACCAGACCCGGCTTGTCCTGAAACACCTTCTGCGTGATCGTGTAGTTCCACTGCCCTTGAGCTGCAGCCAGCGACAAAGCCTTGACCGCGCTGATGCCTTGCAGACAGGCCGGCAAGCCCGGCTTCGGATCGGGCTCGCCCACCAGATTGCACTTCGCCCTGTCGCTGAAGAAGCGCTCGGGTACCGCATGCTCCAGGGCACTCATGTACTGCCCCCGCAAGCGCATGTACTGCGCCCAGTCACCGGCCTGGCCGTTCTTGCTCCAGCCTAGCAAGCGGACATGGCCGATATCGATGTTCACGCCTGGGAACTCCACTTTGCGGATCAAACCCCAGCTGTAGACCGGCTCGGCCTGGGCATGGAACAAACCGTAGCTCAAGCCCAGTGTCTCCACCACGCCGGCCTGGTTCTGGCTCAGGCGGCTGTGGCTCTCGGCGGCGGCAAACCAACTCCAGATCGTGGCCGTCAGCAAGTCACCGGTGATCTGTTCGCCGCTCAGTCCCGTCAGATCCCCGGCCTGCAGCTTGGTTCTGCTGGCCTCCAGGCGCAGCTTCAAGGCATTCAGCTGTGCGCCGCTGATGCCGCCGGCACTGAGGCCAAACACCGTGGCATTGCCGACCGAGTGCGTCTCGTCCTCGGCCAGCTCCCATTGCTGCGGACCGTGATTATGTAGATGTCATGGAAGCCCCTTCGGACAGGCGATATTGGTACAGCGCATTTCAGTCGCTCGCGCCACAGAATCTCCAATTAGGAGGCCACTGAAAGCCACTGCGATTCCAAGTGCGGGATTCATCGCCAAGCCGGCGAATTCCAAAATCATGTTCACCGAAAACACGACCAAGAAAATCCACCTAACCTAGCGCCAATCAATGAAGGCAGACACAATACTCAATAAACAAAAAACCACCAAATTGATGTAAAAGGCCAACAAAATCTGCCTTCTTCTTTGATCACTTGCCGCTTCAAATTTAACGAAAATCAAGACTAGCAACGCTAGACCAAGCAACACAAACATACCAAACAAGAAGAACCTAATGCCGACATTCATAGCGCAAAGCCTTCTTGAATCGGATTGCCAGGCGCAAATGCACCAATTACACCGAAAGCGATCACCGAGAAAATTGACACCACCAATCTACGAACTCACGGATGCCTTTTCCGCGAAAAACGTAACTCGAGAAGGCCGACCTCCTTCAAATCCGAGTTTCATTACCAATCAGGATCCGCAGAATTTCCACTTATCATCGGAGAATATCTACTCCTCGCGAGATTTGAAAAAATGGAATAGCCATCAACATAATGAAGTCATATGGATGAAGTCGATCCACAAAGGACTCAAAACCAATCCACCACCTGGGGCTCAGCATTTTTCGTTTTTCCACTATTTCAATGTGCCAACCAAAAAAACATGAGGCCAACGCACACGAGCAGAGCACCAACGCGACTGAAGGCGACGCACCCCTCAAACCGAGCAATGCAGCCGCAACCAATATCAAGTAACCTATTCTGAAACCCAACGCTTTAGCTTTAGAAGCAACCGCCCCGAGCATAATCAGTTCGATAGCTTTCAATTGCCAATTCAAGAATTGGTAGCCAGACCAAGCAATACTACTCATCCAAAAAAACAGCGTGACGACCACCATGAAGGTTCGAACCTTCGAATCCACGCGAAGCAGCATGACAAATACTAGAGCCGACGGCCAGAACATGAAATCAATCATCGGCCACCTCCCACACAAGCCCAGACAGGATCCGTTGGCAGCACCCATCCAAATACTGCGAATGCGAAAGAGAATATGCTTGAAAGACGCAAGCAAGGAATCGAGGCGGCAAACCCAATTCCACTCGCAAGGCATGGATTTCCAGATTCCAAGTAATACATCGCAACTGTAAGTACAATAAGTGAAAACAACACTGCAGATAGCACAAGAATCATAAGTGGCCCCAGGCCAAAAACTGCAGCTGCCAAAGCCGCATATGCTTCACCTACGATCAATCCAGCTGCAATAAGCAAGGAGCCAAGGCCAACACCCAGTGCGAACTGCCCCCCATTCCCCCCACCCTCAATCAAATACCTCCCCGCTCCGGTCTCCGGATCCAACAAGACGAAACCCGCTCCCGCCCACCCATCCTGCATCACCGGCCGTTGATGAATCGTGACCTCCTGCCCAGCTTCAAGCGCTTGCTGCACCCGTTGCCGCGTGTCCCAGCTGTGCGCTGACAAATGGCTGGTCACCAGACCCAGGTTATCCTGAAACACCTTCTGCGTGATCGTGTAAATCCGCTGCCCTTGAGCTGCTGCCAGCGCCAACGCCTTGACCGCGCTGATACCTTGCGGACAGGCCGGCAAGCCAGGCTTCGGATCCGGCTCGCCCACCAGATTGCACTTGCTCGCCCTGTCGCTGAAAGATCGCTCCAACACCGCTTGCACCAACTCAGTCTTTCGAAGACTGAAGCCCATGTATTAAGGGATCTTGTTCATACAGCGTCGCCTGTTTTCACAATGGTCGCGGCATATTTTTAAATCAGATTAAAATCAAAAATTGGCTTAAAATCACTATAAGCAGCAATAAACAAGCGATCAAAAACTGCAGGCCTTTTCCAATCCACCCAAGTCGTGCGTTCGCACTCCTGTCGGTGAGAAATTTCACCGCAATGGACGCGACCAACGAAGCAAGCAGTAGCCAATACAAGTACTGAAATTTCATAAACTCAAAGGCACTGTGTACCTGCATTTGATGGCACGGCAACAACCATAACCGCGATGCCTTTGCCATCTTGAGCATCGTCTTTGCCGCAGAGGCCAATGCAACAACCCCCCCCAGGAACGGCAAACCTTCTGGCCAGTTTCACGATCGAACGGGGGCGCGAAAATACAGCAGCAACATAACGCCAAGGCAAGTAAGTGACACGACTGATCGTATGCAGGGTAAATCCTTGACTACGAACCCTCCCACCACTGAAGCACATAGCACAAACAAACCACCATAGCCATCAATCTTAGAAACACGCATGATTTTGTAGTCCACTGGTTACGACTGCGATTACAAAGGAAGCAATTGGGCCGACGGTCATCCCGGCTAGCGCCGAGAACCACATAACCGACCACGCAATGTTTCCAATATCTCCTTTGCTGGGGAAGCCACTCCCGTCGACTTCACAAAAGACGAGGTACCAAGCAAGGGCTGCAATTAAAGATATGAGAAAAATACTGATATACGCGGCAATTAAGATAAACGGGAGCGCGGCAGATGTAATTCCTAGGGCCATTGCAAGCGCTTTAAGTAGCGGCACAGAACCCCCATTCCCCCCACCCTCAATCAAATACCTCCCCGCCCCAGTCTCCGGATCCAACAAGACGAAACCCGCGCCGGCCCAGCCATCCTGCAGCACCGGCCGCTGATGAATCGTGACCTCCTGGCCCGCCTCCAGTGCTTGCTGCACCCGTTGCCTCGTGTCCCAGTTGTGCGCTGACAAATGGCTGGTCACCAGACCCGGGTTATCCTGAAACACCTTCTGCGTGATCGTGTAAATCCGCTGCCCTTGAGCTGCTGCCAGCGCCAATGCCTTGACCGCGCTGATACCTTGCGGACAGGCCGGCAAGCCCGGCTTCGGATCCGGCTCGCCCACCAGATTGCACTTCGCCCTGTCGCTGAAGAAGCGCTCGGGTACCGCATGCTCCAGGGCACTCATGTACTGCCCCCGCAAGCGCATGTACTGCGCCCAATCACCGGCCTGGCCGTTCTTGCTCCAGCCTAGCAAGCGGACATGGCCGATATCGATGTTCACGCCTGGGAACTCCACTTTGCGGATCAAACCCCAGCTGTAGACCGGCTCGGCCTGGGCATGGAACAAGCCGTAGCTCAGGCCCAAGGTCTCCACCACGCCGGCCTGGTTCTGGCTCAGGCGGCTGTGGCTCTCGGCGGCGGCGAACCAACTCCAGATCGTGGCCGTCAGCAAGTCACCGGTGATCTGCTCGCCGCTCAGACCCGTCAGATCCCCGGCCTGCAGCTTGGTTTTGCTGGCCTCCAGGCGCAGCTTCAAGGCATTCAGCTGTGCGCCGCTGATGCCGCCGGCACTGAGGCCAAACACCGTGGCATTGCCGACCGAGTGCGTCTCGTCCTCGGCCAGGTCCCATTGCTGCAGGTCGTGAAACTGGCTGAAGCCGCCTTGGCCGTACAAGGGTGTGCCCATGGTCAGTCCCAGCTGGGTGCTGGCCACCACCTGACCGTCCAGAACGATCTGCGGCTTCAGGCGAATCAAATAGGCCGGCAGGCTGCGAGGAAACTCGCTGGGGTCGATGGGGCTGCCGTCGGCATGGGGTTTGGGCAAATAACTCGCAATCAGATCGGCGTCGGCCTGGCTGGCCGGCACATAGCTCAGGCTCAGGCGCTTGCCGACCAGCTGGCTGGTTTTCTCGGTAAAGCTCAGCAAAGGCGCGTCATCCAGCCGGTCCTGGGCGCTGGCGTAGAGCCGGTAGCTGAAGCGATGCTGCAGAGCCGGCGGCACGGCGCTGAGTTGCTGAGCCTTGAACACCACACGGAAAGGCAGGCTGCCAGCCAACATGGGCGGGGCAAAGACCGGCACGATCTTTCGGCCGATAACGTCGCCGACGGTCCCGTTGGGGGCTTGTTGGTCGATATAGCTCTTCAGCCGGTTTTGATAGCTGCTGAGCTGATTCTGGATGGCCGCCTGATTCAGGTTTTGCACCCAACCTTCGGCCTCGTTGACCGTGGCGCCTTGCTGGGCAGCTGTCAGCAGGGCAGCGCCGTCCAGGGGTACTTGGTTTTTGAGATCCAAGCCCGGCGAATACTGGTATTGCTTGTAGCTGGCGTCGATGTCCACCCAGGCATTGAGAGGCCCGACCGGGTTCACATGCTGGCTGGCCGCACCCGCCTTGGCACCTCGGCTCGGTGCCCAATTCACGTAGGCCCGCACCCAGACATGCTCCAGCTGCACCTCGTTGATGTGGCCGGCGGACCAGACACTTTTGCTGGCAATGCCGCCTTGGGACAAGAGGGGCTGGGCGACCTCCGGCTTAGCTAAAGAGCCCAGCCAGTTTTGCACCTGGGCGACGGGCAAGGAGATGGTTCCGTACTGATAGCGCGCCGGAATTTTGGCCGCTCGCAGCAAGGCAATTTGCAAGCTGGCAATGTCATGGGCATTGCCGCGTCGCTTGTCCAGGGTGTCTTGGGCGCTTTGCAGCGCGCCCCAGGTGGGCTGCCACTCGATGTGATTGCGCACCCAGTTCTGAATCTGGACCGGATTGTTGCCAAGCTCCAGAGCCTTGGCGCGCAGGGCCGGGCTGAGCTGGGTCTCAGGCGTTTCGGCAAGGTCGGCCGGCACCGGGGCTTCCGAAGGCTCGGGCGGCACCTCGAAGTGAATACCGTCCAGCCCCGAGCCGGCCTGAGCCAGACGCACATCACGCGAGCCCAGCAAATGTTGGAACCAGGCCGAACGGGTGTCAGCGGGCTGGCGCTTGTTGGGTTCGGGCGCTCGCCAGGGCAGGCTGCGGCTGGGCGCAGCGGGCTGGCGCCGCTGCGCATCCAGAGGTGCCAAAGCCCGCGTCAAGGCTGGCAGCATCTCTGCTTCGGTAGCCTGCGCGGCAAGCCGCAAGGCCGCAGCCGTTTGCTCGAACTGACGCAGGGCTTGGTCATGTCGGGCCAGCAATTCGCCCGGCAGCTTGCGATCCAGCAGCCATTGACGGGTGCGCGCCAGATCCTCACGGGTGGCGGCTTCATCCGCCTGGACTTGCGACAAGAGGTCGCGAAGCTCTTCTCGCCAGGCGCTCATCTGCGCTTGATGGAGGCGGCGCTGTTCAGCGCTCATGGCGGGCGCCCGAACGCTGATCTGGATCTGCGGCCCCAGGGCACGCAGCTGAAGTGCGCCTTCATCGGCAGCGCTGGCTGCTCTGCCCTGTCCTTCGTTCAATGACTGCATCACGGTGCGGAGGCGGTCCAGCCGCCGGCTGGCCTGGTCGGCCGGCGAGGCCTGGGCCGCTGCGAGCTGCACCTTGGCTTCCTGCATTTGCTGCTGGAATGCCTGGAATCTGGCCGTTTGGGCCTGGACCTGGGGCAGACCGGCGCCACCGTCAGCGCGCACGGCAGCCATCAAGGGCTGAACCGCCAGGCACAGCTGTGCCAGAAGCAGCGTCGATGCGATCGCCTTGTTCACTTTGGAGCTGAAAAACATGGGGGGCTCTCCCTCTGGGTCTGTCGGACTCACCGACTTCTTGTTGTTTGATGCAGCGGCATGCCTTCAGGCGCCGATGAACGGCCCGTAGCCAATATCCATGCTGCTGTCCCAGCTGGCGGCGATGACGCTGCCCTCCAGGTGGCCGCTGGAGTCCTTGACGCAGGCGAAGGGGGCCAGCACGCTGGCCTCCACCCGGATGCCCACCATGCGCAGCACATCCACATCCGGCGCATGGACCAGCACCCGGCCATGGAAGGGCTTGAGCACGGCCATTTCGATGCCGAGCAGCAATTGGCGCTGGCTGTTGCTGGCCACGTTCAGGATCAGGCTGGCGCCGGGCTTGATGCCATCCAGCTGCAGGTTCAGGCCGCTCGCGACCTGCTCGGCGCTCAGGGCGAAGACCTCCAGATCTCGACCACTGCCCTTGAGCGTGACGGTGGACCAGAGCTTGCTGACGCTTCCCGTGGGCACCATGGCTCGCAGCTGCTCGCTCAGGCCGCACAGATAGACCTGCTCGGCCGCAAAGTCGATGGGCGAGGCCTGCTTGCGCAGGTCCAGAAAATGGGAGGCCAGGACCAGGTTGCCGGCATAGACACCGTGGCTGTCCAGAGAGCCCGCATGGATGAAGCCACCGGTGTAGCGGACGACGTTGCCGCCCACGACCAAGGAGGCTTGCAGGCCAGGCGGCGCGCGCTCGCCGATGCTGGTGCCGGATAAATTGATGTCGCCGGCGGCAGCCAGGCGGCCTTCGATATGGGGCAGCCGGCTCACGCGCCCAAAGAAGAAGCCCGAGTACTGGGCTGCCACGCCCAGGTCGATGGCCGAAGGGCTGCCCAAGGCGGTGGCCGTAGCCGGCTGACTGCGGGCGCTTCGGCTCCACGGGTTCACCGTCACCAGGGTGGCAAGGCTCAGCGCACGGGTGCGACGCAGCAAGGCGCGACGCTCTAGGTTCTGAACGGGCTTCATGGGGTCTCCTGTGCGCTGTGCTGCAGCCAAGCAATGGCCCCGACCAAGCGCGCCATCGAATCCGTGACGCCGGCACTGGCAGCGAGTCCTGGCAAGCGCGCCTGGACATAGAGCGCCGCAGTCAAAGCGCTGCTGTACTGGCTTGCGCCGAGCAAGGCCTCGATACGAAGCAACTGCGTCTGAACCTGCTGGCGCAGAGCTTGCTGCTCCGGCTCGGGCGTGCCCGACTCCGTCAATCCACTCTTGATTTCCTGGATCAGATCGACAAGTTCGGTGACCTGGATGCGAAGCGTCTTGCTTTGGTAAGGCTGGTACTGACCGTTCTTTTGAACCAGGATCTCGCTTTCGACATCGAGCACCGAGCGCCCCGGCAAGACACGCAGGCGGGTGTCCACGGTCTGTTCTGACTGGGCGGCAAGATCCAGCTGCCAGCGCAAGCGCTGCCGGCCGTTTACAAGTTCTAGCGCTGGACTCTGCGAGCTTTGCAGCCATTGAATGCCTTCGGGCAAGGTCATCAGCAGCTGCGCTTTCAAGGGGGCCAGCTCATTGCGAAGCACCGAGCTCAGCTGTATCACCTCGCCGGCCAGATGGCTGGCACGCTCAGGCGCGGCCGGGCGCAGATGCTGGAATGCCTTCTTGAGCACCCCTGGCCAGCGGGCATCGGCTTGCTGGGACAGCAAGGTGGCCTGCCAGTCGAAACCGAGGGCGAGTGTCTTTCCTCCCGTGCTTTGCGCACTGACCACGCCATCGGCATTGCCAAGCCTGGCTTGCACGACGGCAGCAGGCCCGGCTTTCAAGGGCACCGTCTGGCTGCTGACCGTGAACACGCCGGCCGGGAACAGTTGCTCGGCAAAAGTCAGGGTCTGAGTGGGATTGGCAAACGCACCCTGGACGGACACGCCGGCACAGGCATGCAGACTCTGGGGCGTCGACAAGCGCAAGCCCTCCAACACCAGGCCTTGCCCACGTGCCAGCGCCGCCTTGAGCTCGCTGGGCAGGGGTTCGCGAAGCCCGCCGGCGCCCTCGTTGACCCAGTAGTTGCTGAACAACCCACTGCGCAACTCGCGGCTGAACTCCAGTGCCGTGCTGGTGATCTTGTGCTCCAGGCCCTGCGCTTCCAGATAGCGGGCCAAGGCCGTGTTGCGCTGGCTGTCGCAACGGACCAAGGCCGCAGCATCTTCAGCTGGAAGGGGCTTGGCACCGCATTGCCCCAAGACATCATCCACCGCGCGGCGACAGGCACTCAGAACCAGAACCTTCTGCCATGAGCTGAGCGTCTGCGCAAAGTTCAGGCGCACCTGAGGCGGCACAAGTTCAAGGCCGCGTTGGTCCAGCAGCTGTTCTCGTCCATTGATGCTGGCCGACAAGACCGCCAGCAGCTTTCCGGGCTCGCCGCTGCTCAACCAATCGATCGAACTGGCGTGGCTGCCCTGTGCAGCAAGCTGGGCCGTGAAACCGAATTCGGCACGCAAACTACCGTTTGCCGGATCGACCAGACGCAGCTTCAGCGGCAAGTCCACCAAGGGGCTGGCTTCGCGATTGAAGGCGGTCAATGCCAGAGCGATTGAACTGCCCAGTTCTACGGGTTCCGTTTGCAGTTGCAACTGGCCGCTCAAGCCGACGCCGGTCTGGGCCACGTCCAGCACCGTCAGCTTGACCGTGCTCGAAGCCAGTTCAAGGCCACTGCTGTCCGAAACTCGCAGCCAAGCCTCATGCTCACCCACGGGAAGGGCAACATCCGTCAGCGCATAGCTGAATTCGCGCTGCGTGCGAACGCCCAGTTGGGCCACGGTCTCGCTGCGTTGCCATTGAGCGACACCGCTCTTTCGGACTTCGGTCTGGACGATCAGGCCCTGCCAATCGGTGTGGGTCGAGGCGTTGCTGACACGAGATCTGAGCTGAATCAGTTCCCCCCGTGCATAGCGGCGCTTGTCGCTGCGCAGCAAGGCGTTCAAGCTGCTCACCGGACTGGCCTGCACCGAGAACTCCAGCTCGGCCCGATCCAGCACCCTGCCCGTCGAATCCTGCAGTTCGGCCCGGGCACGATAGCCGCCTGGCTGGGCATCAGCCACCGACCAGGCCAGCTCAAAACTTCGCCCATCTTGTACCGGCACCTCAGCCAGTTCAGACAGCGGCAGATTCGCGACAAGGGTTCCGTCCTGAGTCAGGATGCTGGCACGCACGCGGGCCCGTTTGGCGAAGCTCCCCGTGTTGCCAGCGCGAGCGCTGAGGAGCACGGTGTCCTCAGGTCCATAGCTGGGTTTGTCACTGCTCAGGCTCAGGGTCATCGCGTTCGTCAAACCGGGCAGCGATACGCTCACCTCATTGTTGCTGCGATCAAAGTCGCTGCAGCATTGATGACCCTGGCCATCATCGTCGACCACCACACGAAGGCGCTCCACCGTGGATAGAGCGCCTGGCAGCACGAGCTGTAGGTCCTCGAACTGCCCGCTGTCGAGCGCTTGCGAAGTCCGGCCGACGCCCAGCAAGCGAGGGTTGCTTTCGCCCAAGGCAAAGACGGCGACCGCAACGCCGGCCGGCGCACTCAGGGCGCCGCCATTGCCCACACGGACCGTCAAGGACGAGGTTCCAGCGGCGCCGCGGTCGTCGACACGCAGATAGCTGCCGGTCAAATCAGGTACTTCCGTTGCAGCGCCATCCAGTCGCTTGTTGGCGCGGAAGCTGTTGTGTGCAGTCCATGAAGATCGCGGCAGCGCCGGAATGCTCAGGTCGTCGTTGACGTTCGTGATGCTGTAGGCGTGCTGGTTCCAGAGCTGGCGCGTGTTCACCCAGCTGTTGCCTCGGTCCTGGAAAGCCCTCACCCCATGCATCAGCTCGGTGGCATTGGCCGGTCGGTAATAGTCATTCGACACGACGAGCAGGTCGGCGTGACTGTCGGCATCGATATCCAGAACCAAGGGGTACTCGTGCGCCGTGCCCGAGGAGTTCGGAATCTCCCAAAGCACTTGGCCGGTCGATCCCTTGAAGGCTCGCAGATGCAGCTCATCGGCATACAACAGCTCGGCAGAACCATCGCCGTCAAAGTCGAACACGGTAGAGCCAGTGAACTGCGAGGAATAGTCCTGCGAAGTCCTCGACCAAATGACGCTGCCGTCCTTTCGAAACGTGGTGTACGCGCTAGCCCCTGCGACACCAATATCCGGCACACCGTCACCGTCAACATCAGCAATCGTCGCGGGCCCACCCCACCCCCCTCCGGGGAGGGGGACCGTCCAACGCACCGAGCCGTTACGATTCAAAAGTGAAACTTTGCCTCCTCCGACCACCGCAATTGAGGGTATCGCGTTTCCGTCGAAATCAGCCAGAGCCGCGAATCCATCACCCATTCGCCACAGAAGTTCACCTTGGGCAGTGAAGGCCGAACTGCCAAGAATCAAGTTCTGCTGGCCAACACCCATGAGATCGGCCGCAATCGGGAATGCAACTCGAATTTCTGAAGTTTCCAAACTTATTCCCGGAGCCTGCCACTTCAACTCGCCTTGTGCAGAAAACACTGAACTACCGAACAGGATCTCGGGCGAGCCATCACCGTCAAGATCCGCCACATTGGCTCCGCCCGAGGGCGGATACCCGTCCGCAGGACCAACTGGCTGGGATGTCCACCAGCGGCTTCCATCGTTGCGATAGACCGAAACGCGATAGTCCTGCGAGGCCCCGATGATCTCTGGACGGCCATCCCCATCTAGATCGGCAAGAACGAGATTGCCCACCGCCGAGATCGGCCTTTCACTGTCTTTGATGCTGAGCTGGTCGACACCCGTATGCCCATCCACGACGCGAATGACACCATCACCTCGCCAGGTGTCCCCGGCACGATTGAAAGAGGTGAATGCCACCGAGACATGGTCCGAGGCATCGATCTTGCCGTCGCCATTGGTGTCCAGGATGCGACCCGCGACCGGCGCCATCATGACTTGGTTGTAGTCGGGGTAGATCGACGTGGCGCCATCCCAATGCCACTTCAACAAAGGATTGAAGCTACCGATCGCCGGACGCAATTCCGCGGCCTGGGCCGTGGACTTCATATTGTTGCTGCGCCGGACTTCGGGAACTTGTAGGTCGGGGTCGATCAGCACATGAATCGGCGCGTCCCTGAAGGGCAACTGACCGGCAACAGAGACTTCGATTTCGGTGGCCGTGCCAGCCGCCAGGCCCGCAGCCAATTCGCTGCGTCCCAGTACGGTGTCCAGCTCCTTGTCGTAGTGCCCATTGCCGTTGCGGTCATGGAAGGCAAGCAGTCCTACCCTTTCCGGGCTGCCGGCACGGCCCATACTGCTGATCTGCACGCGCAGGCTGCCCGTCAGGGCCAGGGTCTGCACCTCGGTCACGGCCGTGTGCCGCTGCACCCGAATCACGGCCAAGTCACTCAGTTCAGCGTCCGAGCCCTGGCGCCGCAATCGCAGCTGACCCAGATCCTGGCTGCGCAAAGGTGTCACCCAATAGCTCAGACTCACCGGGTCAAAGCCAGGAGGGCTGAGCTCCAGCTGAACGGTCGCCTCTTTCAAACCCTTGACCGTGAATCGGCCGTTGACGTCGGTCAGGACCTGGCGAGGGCTCTGCCCTAAGGGACTGACAACAACACTCAGGCCAGGCAGCGGCCGGTCCGTTGCAGCGTCGATCACCTGAAAGGACATCCCGGCGCTGTTGGCATCGGGCGGCGAGCTGCCAGTTTCATACAAAGGGGGCGAGAACTCGATCGCCGCGCCCGCCGTGCAGGCGAAGCCAAGGCCGGCGGTCACGGTGTCATGACCTTGTGCTTCCACGGACACTGAAGCCAGGCCACTGCTCAAGCCATGGATCTGGTAGCTGCCATTTGAGTCACTGATTGCCTGCTGATTGCTGGCTCCCGAGATGCGAACGCTTGCCCCTTGCACAGGTGTTCCGTCACGGAAACGAAGCAGCTTGCCAAACAAGCGGCAGCTCTGTGCGCCTGAACCCGGGACCGAAGCGATCGGCGACAAGCTGGGCGAAAACAGCGCTTCGCCATGGGCCTGCACGGCCATGGATGCCGAAGCACTGGCATAGCCGTCCAGGCTCACGGTCACCACCTGGGAGCCTGCCTGCAGCCCCGCGATGAGGTAGCGCCCCGCCGAGTCACTGCTGGCCTCGAGAGTAGATCCTGCCACTTGGATCTTGGCCCCAGCCAATGGCAGGGAGGTGACAGCATCAAACACCGTGCCGCGAACGATGGCCGCTCGGCTCTTGCGCATCTGCAGACCACCGAGCTCAATCGGCCTGAGTGCATCGATCTTGACGGTGGCCAGCACATCGTCATAGCCAGCGAAGCTGAGGCGAAGCAGCAGACTGGTCTGTTGCAAGCCCTCGATGGAAACCCGGCCATCCGCGCCACTCAGGCTGTTCAACGGGGCCTGATCTTGCGGTCGGGCTTGCACGGCCACCCCCGCCAGGGGCAGGCCAGTGTCAAAGTCACGCACCGAAAAGGTCACGCTGGCCAGATTGGAGCCCGGGGGTGCCGTGCCGCTGAGGTGCAAGCTCGGCGACAGCTCGAAGCCCGGTGCGCCAGCACAGGCCAAGGTGGCGGTGGCGGTGGCCGGATCGAATCCAGCTCGACTGACCTGTACGGTCGTCAGGCCAGACACCAGCTGCGGAATCAGATAGTTGCCAGCGGTATCGCTGCTCGTTGATTTGTTGTTGGCGCCGCTCAAGCGAATCAGCGCCCCGGCCAAGGGTGCAGCATCCGAAGCGCGAGTGACCCTACCGAACATCCGGCAGCCCATGGCCTCCGAACCCGAGCTCGCAGTCGAAGGCCTCAGCTGGGGCGAGAACAGATGGGCGCCTCCTGCCATGGTGTTCAAACTCGCCGCCGTGCTGATGTAGCCCTGCTTGCTGACCACAAGAGTCAGGTTGCCACGAGCCATTGAATCAAACTTGTACTGCCCTCCCGCATCACTGACGGTCGAAGCAGAACCATCTGCCCAGGCAATCGAGGCCCCGGCGATCGGTGTCAAGGTGCTGGCGTCCACCACTGTTCCGCTGAGGCTTGTCGACTCCGAGTCACCCGCCTTCTTGCGCGCCAGTCGCAGAGCGCCCAGGTTTGAGACTTGGCCCGGTAGCAGTTGCAGCTGCACCGACACATCGGCATAGGCATCGTGGCTGATCAGCAAGTCATAGCTGCCGCTCGCGAGCTCGCGGATCTCAATATGTCCGCGTGGATCACTGCTGCTGGACGCAGGCACCGTTCCAAGCAGACGAATCCGCGCACCGGAGACAGCGGCATTCGATTCAGAGTCCACCAGCTGAAGCTTGAGAACGGACTGGCTCGGATTGAAAGGGGCTTGCTTGGACAGCGACAAGGCCTGAATCGCGAGCGCCGTGGCGAAAGGATCTTGCCCCCAGCTGCCATCGATTGCCTGCCCGGCCAGCAAACGTGTCCGAGCCATGTCCTGAACTGCCGGGGCCGTACTGAAGTCATGGACAGCCAGGTAAACCCATGCATTCAGCCAGTCAGCCGTGCTCCACACACCCTCCGGGCTCCGTTGCGCCAGCAAATAGCTCGCGGCCTTGGCCGCAGCCACCGCAGCCTGCGGCTTGACAGAGGCCCACTCGCGCAGGCCCAGCAGCGATGCTGCCGTCAGGTAGATCGGTGAAAGCGGTGGGCTGTTCCAAGAGCCGTCAGCAGCTTGGTTGGAGAGCAAATAGGCCAGCGCCTTCGTCGCTTCGTCGTCGAGCGCCCGTGGCAAGGTGCGCAAGGTGAACGCACTGTCCAGCATGGAGGACTGCGAGTCTGCATGGGCCGCAAAACCTCCATCTGCCCCTTGTCGCTGCCGCAGCGATTGCAGCCACGGGCCAGCGCTCGCCCCCCCGAACACCCAGGTGCTGCGGGCCACGTCCTCGGTGAGTCCCGAAGCGGTTCCACGCGAAAGCGCATTCAGGACCGACTCCGGTGGAGCCAGTCCTTGAGCGCGAAATGCCAGCGCCAACTCAGCTTGAGCCTGGTGGACTGTCGAGCGGGCTTCGCTCTGAAAGCTGCCGTCCGGCTTGAGCTGGGCCTGCAACCAGGCTTGCGCTTTCTGGATGGACAGGTCGACGGCATCCGCCGCCAAGGCCTCACTCAAACCAAGAACCAGCAGCACGAGCACGAGCCATAGGCTCCGCAACGCGTGGAACGTCCTTCTCTGCCCTTGAGACCGCATCTCGAACCCTCCCTGCAGCACCGATTCATCAAGCACGAACCAGGTACTGGTACCCCATTGGTATTGATTTGATTCTTATGGGGCGGATGCTGCCAGAAGCTCCGAGGTCGCAATATGTAAGGTCTTACAGCTTGCGCGGGTCAAGTCTGTATGTTGATGGCAAGCGATTGCGCCAATACCCTTGCCAGTCCAGCGCAATGGCTACCGAGAGTTGGCATGGATGTCCGCACCTCGCCAAGAGACCGTGAAATCCGAAGGCCTCTTGAGAACCAATTCGTGTGCGCCCAAGGCGCTGAGCATGGCCGGCTCGGGCCGGGCCGCTCAGGGATGTCGGGCCGCTGCCCTACTTTTGCCTCAACCTGCCTCAGCCAGCGGCGCCGGCGGCACGCGGGCGATCATGACCTGGTCGACGCGGTGGCTGTCTACATCGACCACCTCGAAGCGCCAGCCGGCCCAGAGCACCTGGTCGGTGCGCTTGGGGATGCGTCGCAGCATCACCATCAGGAAACCGGCCAAGGTGTCGTACTGGCCGGCATGGGGCAGGATGTCCAGCTCCAGCGCACGTTGCACCTCGGTGATGGGGGTGATGCCGTCGGCCAGGAAGGAGCCGTCCTCGCGGCGCACGATCTGCTCCTCGTCGTAGGAGGTGACCAGGCTGCCCATGACCGTGCTCATCACATCGTTGAGCGTGATCACGCCCACCACCAGGCTGTATTCGTTGACGATGACGGCAAAGTCCTCGTGCTTTTCGCGGAACTGCATCAGCACCTCGGACAGGGTCAGGCGGTCCGGCACGATCAGCACCTTCTTGACCAGGCCTTCCGCGCGCAGGGCGATGGGCTCGTCGCGCAGCACGCGCTGGAACAGATCGGTGGCGTCCACATAGCCCACCACCTGGTCGATCTCGCTCTCGCAGACCAGATAGGTCGAGTGCGGATCGTCGGCGATGCGGTTGCGGATCAGGGTGTCATCGTCGTTGATCGAGAAGAACACCACCCGCTCGCGCGTGGTCATGGCGCTCTCGACCGTGCGGGTGTCCAGCTCGAACACGTTCTCGATCACCTGCTGCTCGGCGTCCGCCACCACACCGGCCTGGTTGCCGGCCTCGGCCAGGGCCAGGATGTCGGCATGGGTGATGCTGTTGTCGCGCGCGGCCGGCAGGCCCATCACGCGGATCAGGCCCTCGGTCAGCACGCTGAAGACCCAGGCCAGGGGCTTGAACAAGGCCACCAGCCACTGCATGGGGCCGATCACCGCCACCGCCATGCGCTCGGGCTCATTCATGGACAGGCGCTTGGGCACCAGATCGGCCAGCACGATGAAGAGCGAGGTGATGGACGCAAACGAGAGGCCAAAGCCCAGGGTCTGGGCCAGCTCGGGCGCCACCAGATAGCCCAGCATGGCGGCGAAATGCGGGGTCAAGGCCCCTTCACCGACGATGCCGCCGAGGATGGCCACGGTGTTGATGCCGATCTGCACCACCGTGAAGTAATGGCCCGGCTGCTCCTGCACCGCCAGCACCTGCTCCGCACGCCCATCGCCCTCATCGGCCAGCTGGCGCAGCTTCATCCGCCGCGAGGCGGCGAGCGCCATTTCGGCCACTGAGAAAAAAGCGCTGGCGGCGATCAGGGCGGCGATGAAGAGCAGGTTGCTGAGCAAATTGGGATCCTTGGGTCGGGGTTGGCGATGGGCGGCGCTGGGCCGCGTTGCGTTCGAAGCCTAGCTGAACAGACGGCGCGCCGCCAGCGTTCCAGCTGCCAGATCACGCGAAGCCAGGGCACGGTACAAAGTGCTGAGCTCCTGGCCGATGCTGGCGAAGGCGTGCAGATTGAGGATGTGGCCGCGGTCATCGCAGACATCGGCCTCGATGTCGCGGGCCAGGCCGCGTGCAGCTTCCTGCCAGCTGGCGAAGGGTTCCAGCGCTTCCGGCGTCTGCGGCACATCGAGCGACAGGGCCAGGTCGCGCAGCGAGGACTGCTGCGGATCTTCGGCCAGCGCAGCCTGGGAATCAAAGCTCAGCGAGAGGATGGGCGGCGCGCCCTCTTCCGCCGCCGGCAGCACCAGGCGCCCGGGCATGGCGCCCGGCACAAAGCCGTGGCGCAAGGCCATCTGCTGCACATAACCGAGGGTCCAGGCGGCATTGCGGGCGCGCAGGACCACGGCCAGCTGGGCATCATGGGCGCTGGCAAACTGGTCCAGCTCGCGCGCGCGGCTGACCACATCGAGCATGTCGGGGAACTGCACAAAGGCCCCAATGCCATCGGCAAAACCCTGGACCTTCTGCACAAACTCCGAATACTCGATCTCGTTCATCGCGCCGTTGCGGTTGGCCATCTGCACGCCGGCCTGGAACTCGCCGTAGCGCTGGCCGGCCAGGGGCAGCTCCCACTCGCCGCTTTCGGCGTTCAAGCCCTCGATGTGAAAGGGCTTGGTGCCCGCGCGGCGGCTGCCCGGCAGGTGGGAGGTGGCCATCTCGCCGCTGATGGGTGCGTCCAGGGTGATGGTGGCGATGGCGTCGATCAAGGCATCGATGCGGGCCGAGGGCTTGCGCGGCGGGCGGCTGACGGTCGGCAAGGCCTCATCCAGGCCCGCCCCCGAGGGCTCGGCCGCGGCGGCGCCGTCCAGGCCAGGCTCCTGGCGCTGGCCGTCCATGACCGGCTCTTTCTGCGGCTCGGCGCGGCGTGGGCCGGCCTTGCGGGCGCTCCAGGCGCCGTGGCCCACCACACCGGCCAGCACCAGGCCGCCGAGGATGGCCAGCATTTCGGTCAGGCTCATGCGCAGGCTCCCCGCTCAGCGCGCCAGCCCGCAAGCTGCGCCCGCATCCAGTTCTTCGTCACAGTTGTCGCTTTCTGCTGCTGCATCTTCTCGCTGCTCATCCTCTTCAGGCCTCGGCCATGGCCAGGGCCTTGTCCATGTCTACCGCCACGATGCGGGACACGCCTTGTTCCTGCATGGTCACGCCGATCAGTTGCTCGGCCATTTCCATTGCAATCTTGTTGTGCGAGATGAAGAGGAACTGGGTTCCGCTGCTCATCTCGGCCACCAGCTTGGCATAACGCTCGGTGTTGGCGTCATCGAGCGGCGCATCCACCTCGTCCAGCAGGCAGAACGGCGCCGGGTTGAGCTGGAAGATCGCAAACACCAGGGCAATCGCCGTCAGCGCCTTTTCGCCGCCCGAGAGCAGGTGGATGGTGCTGTTCTTCTTGCCCGGTGGCTGGGCCATGACCTGCACGCCGGCGTCGAGGATTTCATCGCCCGTCATCACCAGCTTGGCCTGGCCGCCGCCGAACAGGGTCGGGAACATGCGGCCAAAATGGTGGTTGACCTGATCGAAGGTGGCGCCCAGCAGATCGCGGGTCTCCAGGTCGATCTTGTGGATGGCGTCTTCCAGGGTCTTCATGGCCGACATCAGGTCGGCGCACTGCGAATCGAGGAAGGTCTTGCGCTCGCGCGCCGACGTCAGCTCATCGAGGGCAGCCAGGTTGACGGCGCCGAGCGAGGCAATCTCGCGGTTGATGCGGTCGATCTCGCCCTGCAGGCCGTAGAGCTTGACCTGGCCTTGCTCGATGCCCTGGGCCAGGGCCTCCAGGTCCACCTCGGCCGCGACCAGTTGCTCCATGAACTGGGCACCGCCGAGCTGGGCTGCCTGTTCCTCCAGCTGCAGCTTGGTGATGCGGTCGCGCAGCGGGTCCAGGCTGCGCTCGAAGGTCAGGCGCTGCTCGTCGGCCTTGCGCAGGCGCAAGCTCAGGTCGTCGTAGTTGCTGCGCACGGCGGCCAAGGCCTGCTCGCGCTCCATCTTCAAGGCCAGCGCGTCCTGCAGGCCGGCCTGTGCGGCGGCATCGTTGAGCGTGTCCATCTCGCGCTGCAGGCTCTCGGCCGAGGCGGTGTTGGTCTGCACCTGTTGCTGGGCCGTCTCGATGGCGCGCTGCAGCTCGGCCCGGCGCGAAGCCAGGGCGCGGGCGCTGTACTGCGACTCCTGCGCGCGGCGCTCCAGCGCCCGCAGCTGCTCGCGCGCCTCGCCCAGGCGGCGTTCGGCCAGGATCACCGCCTCGTCCAGCTCGGCATGGCGCTCCTGCGTGGTGGCCAGCTGCATGTCCAGCTCTTCGAAGCGGGCTTCGCCGGTGACACGGCGTTCCTGCAACCCCTCAGCCTGGGCATCGATCTCGGCCAGCTCGCCTTCCAGCTGGCCGCGCCGGGCGCTGGCCGCCTCGCTTTGCTGGGTCAGGCGCAGCAGCTCGACGTGGAGCTGGTGGGCGCGGTTCTGCGCCTCGCCGGCCTCGCGACGCAGCAGCACCAGGCGTTGCGAGCCTTCGGTGTAGGCGGCTTCGGCGCGCACCAGGGCGCTCTTGGCCTCTTCGGCAATCAGGGTCTGGGCGCGCAGTTCCAGCTGCAGCTGCTCGATTTCCTGCGCACGGGCCAGCATGCCGGCCTGCTCGGAATCAGGCGCATAGAAGCTGACCGCAAACTGGCTGACCGCATGGCCGGCCGGGGTCATGATCAGCTCGCCATGGGTCAGGCGGGCTCGCTGGGCCAGGGCCTCTTCCAGGCTGGCCGCGGTGTAGACACCCTCCAGCCAGTCGTTGAGCAAGGCCTTGAGGCCGGCGTCGTCCAGGCGCAGCAGATCGCTGAGGCGCGCCAGGGTTTCGTGGGTGTTGGCAATGGCGGCGGCCGGCGGCGAGTAAAAGGCCAGCCGGGCCGGGGGCGCATCGGCGGCAAAGGCCTGCACCGTTTCCAGGCGGCCGACCTGCAGGGCGCTCATGCGCTCGCGCAACGCGGCCTCCAGGGCGTTCTCCCAGCCCGCTTGAATATGGAGTTTGGTCCACAGTCCTTGCAGGCCATCCAGGCCATGCTTGGCCAGCCAGGGCTTGAGCTTGCCCTCGGTCTGCACCTTCTCCTGCAGGGCGCGCAAGGCATCGAGCCGGGCCGAGAGCTCGGACTGGCGCCGGCCTTGGGCATTGGCATCGGCCTGGGCATGGCGGCGCTGCTCGTCTTGCAGCGGCACCTGCTCCTGCAGCTCTTGCAGGCGGGCGTCGGCCATGTCGCGGGCTTCGTCAGCCGCCTCGCTCTGGCGCTTCAGTTCAGCCAGGCGATCGGCATCGGGCACGGCCAGGCCTTGGCGCTCGGCCGCCAGGCGCTCGCGCCGGGTGCGCAGCTGGCGGGCCTGCTCTTCGATGCTGCGGCTCTCGGCCGCCAGCACCTGGATTTGTTGCTGCACCTGCACGACCAGGGCGCGCTGCTCATTGGCCCGGCCTTGGGCGGCGCGCACCGCGTCTTCGCCATTGGGCAGATTGGCGGCTTGCTCCTCGGCCTGGGCGGCCAGGATCTCGCTTTGCTCCTCGGCCGTGGCGATCTGCTCGGCGATGGTTTCCAGCTCCTCCTGGGCCTGGACCGAGCGCTCCTGCCACTGGGTGTTCTGGGCCTGCAGCTCGATCAGGCGCGATTCCACCCGCTGGCGGCCTTCGACCACATAGCGGATGCGCTCCTCCAGGCGGCTGACTTCCAGCTGCGCTTCGGCATAACGGCCTTGTGAAGCGTGCAGCTCGTCACCTGCAGCGTAATGGGCCTGGCGCACGGTCTCCAGCTCCGCCTCGACCTGGCGCAGCTCGGCCATGCGCGATTCCAGCGCATTGACGGCCTCCAGGTGCTCGGCCTTGACCCGGCCTTGCTCGGAGGTGGCGTCGCGGTGCTTGAGGAACCAGAGCTGGTGCAGCTTGAGCGTGCCAGCGTCTTGCAGGGCGCGGTAGCTGGCCGCCACCTCGGCCTGCTTTTCCAGCTTTTCGAGGTTGTTGTTGAGCTCGCGCAGGATGTCGTCGACGCGGGTCAGGTTTTCGCGCGTGTCCTTGAGCCGGTTCTCGGTCTCTCGGCGGCGTTCCTTGTACTTGGAGACGCCGGCCGCCTCCTCCAGGAACATGCGCATCTCTTCCGGCTTGGATTCGATGATGCGGCTGATGGTGCCCTGGCCGATGATGGCGTAGGCGCGCGGACCCAGGCCGGTGCCCAGGAACACGTCCTGCACATCGCGGCGGCGCACCGGCTGGTTGTTGATGAAGTAGCTGGAGGTCCCGTCGCGTGTCAGCACGCGCTTGACGGCGATTTCCGAGAACTGGTTCCACTGGCCACCGGCGCGGCCGTCTTCATTGGCGAACACCAGCTCCACGCTGGAGCGGCTGGCCGGCTTGCGGTTGCCCGAGCCGTTGAAGATCACGTCCTGCATGGACTCGCCGCGCAGCTCGCTGGCCTTGCTCTCGCCCAGCACCCAGCGCACTGCGTCCATGATGTTGGACTTGCCACAGCCATTGGGCCCGACCACGCCGACCAGCTGCCCGGGCAGCTGGAACACCGTGGGATCGGCGAAGGACTTGAAGCCCGAGAGCTTGATCGAGTTCAGACGCATGGGCGCAAGACCATTCTTACCCGCCGGGCGCGGCCGCTCGATTTGCACCGGCAGCGGCTCCCGACGAGCCTCCTAAGCTGTTGATTTATTTGAACAAAAGCCCTTAAACCTGGGGCTTGAGCGGGCCTGGATGATACCATCCGCCCTTCCCCATCTTTTGGCACGCCGTCGCGTTGTTTCGACGCGGTGGCCGCCCTGCATTGACGCCATGGCCAAGTCCTCGCCCTCCACTTCGTCCAAGACCCCCACCGCTACGACCGCCGCCAAAGCCGCCGCCCCCCGACGCAAGGCCGCCGCGCCTGCGCTGCTGCCCGCCGAGGCTTACAAGGACCCGATCAAAGCAGCCGCAAAGCCCGCAGCCAAATCTGCGGCCGCCAAGCCCGCGCCCAAGATGCGCGAAATGCCGCCCAACCCGCCCTCGGCCCCGAGCAAAGAGCTGCACGTCTTCCCCAACCCGGCTCCCGAGCGCGACTATGTGATCCAGTTCCAGGTGCCCGAGTTCACCTGCCACTGCCCGCTGACCGGCCAGCCCGACTTTGCGCACTTCACCATCGACATGATTGCGGACCAGTACTGCGTCGAGCTGAAGAGCCTGAAGATGTATTTCTGGAGCTACCGCGACGAGGGCGCCTTCCACGAGAAGGTGACCAACACCATCCTGGAAGACATCGTCAAGGTCACCGACCCGCGCTTCATCCGCATCACCGCCAAGTGGTATGTGCGCGGCGGCATCTACACCAATGTGGTGGTCGAGCACCGCAAGAAAGGCTGGAAGCAGCAGCCGCGCGTGGACCTGCCGGCCCACGGCTTCGAATCCGGCCTGCTGCGCTGAATCAAGCGCGCTTCCTGATCCTGCCTGCTTGAGCGTCTCGCCGCCTTGGCCCTCGCCTCGCATCCGGCCTACCAGCTGATCGAAGTCACGGTGCGGCGCAGCCGCATCGATGGCTTCGGCGTGTTTGCGGCCGAGCCTGTGCGCGCGGGCGCCAAGATTGGCGCGCTCACCGGCGAGGCCATCAGCGTGGCCGAGGCCCGGCGGCGTGCCCAGGGCCGCCAGCGCATCATGCTGGTCGAGCTGTCCAGCAGCCGGGCGGTGGACGCCACCCGCTCCAGCGACCCCATGCGCTTCACCAACCACAGCTGCCGGCCCAATGCCCGCATCGCCGTGGAAGACGGCGCCATCGAGTTCTTCGCCCTGCAGGAGATTGCCGTGGGCGAGGAGATCACTGTGGCCTACGGCGCCACCCACCACGAAGGCAGGCTTGCCTGTCGCTGTAGCCAGCCGGGGTGCCTGGGCTGGCTATGATGCCGGCGATTCCCCCAACCGCTGTCATGAACGCTGCTGCCGCCTCTTCCGTGCCCCACAACCCGCTGCTGGACAAACTGCACCCCTATCCGTTCGAGCGCCTGCGGGCCCTGAACGCGGGCATCACACCCAACCCCGCCTACCGGGCCATCAGCCTGGGCATCGGCGAGCCCAAGCATCCGGCACCGAAGCTGATCGAAGACGCCCTGATGGCCAGCCTCAAGGGCTTGTCGGGCTACCCTGCCACGGCCGGCGAGCCGGCGCTGCGCGAGGCCATCTGCGCCTGGCTGCAGCGCCGCTACGGCCTCAGCCTCAACCCGGCCACCCAGGTGCTGCCGGTCAATGGCTCGCGCGAAGCGCTGTTCGCCCTGGCGCAAACCGTGATCGACCCCAGCCGCGCCGGCGCCACCGTGGTCTGCCCGAATCCCTTCTACCAAATCTACGAAGGCGCCGCCCTGCTGGCCGGCGCGCAGACCGCCTTTGCCAACAGCGACCCGGCCAAGAACTTCGCCGCCGACTGGTCACAGATCGACGAGGCCACCTGGGCCCGCACCCAGCTGCTCTACGTCTGCTCGCCCGGCAACCCGACTGGCGCGGTCATGCCGCTGGACGAATGGCGCATGCTCTTCGAGCTCAGCGATCGCCACGGCTTTGTGATCGCCTCGGACGAGTGCTACTCGGAGATCTACTTCCGCGAGGAAGCGCCGCTGGGCGGCCTGGAAGCGGCAGCCCGCCTGAGCCGCGCGGACTTCAAGAACCTGATCGCCTTCACCAGCCTGTCCAAGCGCAGCAATGTGCCGGGCATGCGCTCGGGCTTTGTCGCCGGCGACGCGGCGCTGCTGAAGAAGTTTCTGCTCTACCGCACCTACCACGGCAGCGCCATGAGCCCCATCGTCCAAGCCGCCAGCGTGGCCGCCTGGAACGACGAAGCCCATGTGGTGGAGAACCGTGCGCAGTACCGCGCCAAGTTCGCCGCCGTCACGCCGCTGCTGGCCGCCCATATGGACGTGGCCCTGCCCGATGCGGGCTTCTACCTCTGGTGCGGCGTGCCGCGCCACATCCACGGCGGCGATGACATCGCCTTCGCTCAAGGCCTGCTGGCTCAATACAATGTGGCCGTGCTGCCCGGCAGCCTGCTGGCGCGTGAGGCCCACGGCATGAACCCCGGCGCCGGCCGCATCCGGCTGGCCCTGGTGGCCGAAAGTGCGGAATGCCTTGAAGCGGCCCAGCGCATCGTCGCCTACATCGAATCCTTCCCGTCTCCTTCCTCCTCTTCTTCCTCTTCCTGACTGGCACCCGCTGCCGCGAGCTTTCACTCATGACACAAGCCCATCTGCAATCGACCATCGAACTGGCCTGGGACAACCGCGCCAACCTCAACCCGGCCAATGCCCCCGAGGTGCGCGAGGCGGTCGAACATGTGCTGGCCGATCTGGACGCCGGCCGCCTGCGCGTGGCCGAGCGCCAGGCCGTGGGCCAGTGGACGGTGCACCAGTGGGTCAAGAAGGCCGTGCTGCTGTCCTTCCGCCTGAACGACAACCGCCTCATGGGCGCCGGCGACATGACCTTCTTCGACAAGGTGCCGACCAAGTTCGGCGGCCTGAGCGAAGAAGCCATCCGCGCCACCGGCGTGCGCGTGGTGCCGCCCGCCGTGGCGCGCCGCGGCAGCTTCCTGGCCAAGAACGTGATCCTGATGCCCAGCTACGTCAACATCGGCGCCTACGTCGATGAAGGCACCATGGTCGACACCTGGGCGACGGTCGGCAGCTGCGCCCAGATCGGCAAGAACGTGCACCTGAGCGGCGGCGTCGGCATCGGCGGCGTGCTGGAGCCCCTGCAGGCCAACCCCACCATCATCGAAGACAACTGCTTCATCGGCGCCCGCTCGGAAGTGGTGGAAGGCGTGATCGTGGAAGAAAACTCGGTCATCTCCATGGGCGTCTACATCGGCCAGAGCACGCCGATCTATGACCGCGAGACCGACACCGTCAGCTACGGCCGCGTGCCGGCCGGCTCGGTGGTGATCAGCGGCAGTCTGCCCAAGAACGAAGGCAAGTACAGCCTGTACGCCGCCATCATCGTCAAGAAGGTCGACGCCGGCACCCGCGCCAAGACCAGCATCAACGACCTGCTGCGCGCCTGAACCGGGCAAAAAAGCACTGCCCCGGCTGAGACCGGGGCGCATCCAGCGGCTTGAAGACCAAGAACGGGGAGACAGCGGATGAGTGGAAATATGGAACGCATCCTGCGGCTGATGGCCGAGAAGGGTGCCTCCGACGCTTACCTTTCGGCCAAGATGCCGGTGCTGATCCGCCTGAACGGGCAGATCGTGCAGCTGTCGGATCAGTTGCTCGGGCCCATGCAGCCGCGTCAGTTGATTGCCGAGGTGGTGGACCCGGCCCAGATGGCCGAGCTGGACCAGAACGGCGAGCTGAACATGGCGGTGGCCATCCCCGGCGTGGGCAGCTTCCGCCTCTCGGGCTTCCGCCAACGCGGCACCATCGCCGCAGTGTTCCGCCACATCCCGCACGTCATCCCCTCGCTGGAAGAGCTGAATCTGCCACCCATCCTGGGCAAGCTGGTACAGGAAAAGCGCGGCCTGATCCTGATGGTGGGCGCTACCGGCACGGGCAAGAGCACCACGCTGGCCTCCATGCTGGAGCTGCGCAACCAGACCATGGCCGGCCATATCCTCACCATCGAGGATCCGCTGGAGTACCTGTTCAGCAACAAGCGCTCGGTGGTCAACCAGCGCGAAGTGGGCCGCGACACGGCCTCGCTGCAGATTGCCCTGAAAAACGCGCTGCGTCAGTCGCCAGACTGCATCCTGATCGGTGAAATCCGTGACCGCGAGACCATGACGGCGGCAATTTCCTACGCCCTGTCCGGCCACCTGGTGCTGGCCACGCTGCACGGCAATAACACGTATCACGCGCTGAACCGCATCCTGTCCTTCTACACGCCCGAGTCGCGCCCGGCCCTGCTGAACGACCTGGCCGCAGGCCTGAAATCCATCATCTCGCAGCGCCTGGTGCGCGCCACGGCCGGCGGCCGCATCCCGGTGATCGAGATCATGCTCAACACCAAGCTGATCGCCGAGTTCATCGAGAAAGGTGACTTCGGCGGGGTCAAGGACGCGATGGAGAAATCCATCGCCGAAGGCTCGCAGAGCTACGAAGAGCATTTCGCCCAGCTCATCAAGGACGGCACCATCACCCGCGACGAAGGCCTGGCCTTTGCCGACTCGCCGACCAACCTGCTCTGGCGCCTGCAAAACGACAGCCCGGGCGCCCTCAAGCAAGCGCCGGCCAAGGAAGAAGCGGCCGGCGACGAAGCCAGCTTCACCGAGATCACGCTGGACGTGCGCGGCGACTGAAGTCCGTGCTGCGCTGTGCGGCGCAGCGCCTTCTCAGGCTTCAGCGCGTCTTTTTCCCCTCACCTTTCTTTTGCCCTCGCCTTCATGTCCGACACCCTCGCCCTGCTGGAAGCGCTGGTCGCCCGCCCCTCCGTCACGCCCGATGACGCCGGTTGCCTGGAGCTGATTGGCGCGCGCCTGTCTGCCCTGGGCTTCGAGCTGCAGCGAATGGACAGCGGGCCAGAGAACTTCCGTGTCAGCAACCTCTGGGCGATCAAGCGCGGCAGCGATGCAGACGGCCCGGTGCTGATGTTCGCCGGCCACACCGATGTGGTGCCGCCCGGGCGGCTGGACGCCTGGGCTTCCGACCCCTTTGTGCCCAGCTACCGCGAGGGCCGCATCTACGGCCGTGGCGTGGCCGATATGAAGGGCTCGCTGGCCGCCATGGTGGTGGCCGCCGAGGAGTTTGTGCGCGCCCATCCCGAGCACCGCGGCAGCCTTGCTTTCTTGCTGACCAGCGATGAAGAAGGCCCCTCGGTCGACGGCACCAAGGTCTGTTGCGAACGGCTCAAGGCCCAGGGCCAGCGCCTGGACTTCTGCATCGTCGGAGAGCCGACCTCGGTCGACCAGGTCGGCGACATGATCAAGAACGGCCGCCGCGGCACGCTCTCGGGCAAGCTCAAGGTGAAGGGCGTGCAAGGCCATGTGGCCTATCCCCAGCTGGCCCGCAACCCGGTGCATCAGGCCGCCGCGGCCATTGCCGAGCTGGCGGCCGCCCGCTGGGACGAAGGCAACGACTACTTCCCGGCCACCACCTTCCAGATCTCCAACATCCATGCCGGCACCGGCGCCACCAACGTCATCCCCGGCGAGATGGTGGTGGATTTCAACTTCCGCTTCTCGACCGAGTCGACCCCGGAAGGCCTCAAAGCCCGTGTGCAATCGCTGCTGGCCCGCCACGGCCTGGAATACGCGCTCGACTGGACCCTGGGCGGCGAGCCCTTCCTGACCCCCGTGGGCACGCTGAGCGGCGCCGTCTGCGCCGCCATCGAGGCCGAGACCGGCCGCCCGACCCAGCTCTCCACCACCGGCGGCACCTCGGACGGCCGATTCATCGCCAAAATCTGCCCGCAAGTGATCGAGTTCGGCCCCATCAACGCCAGCATTCACAAGGTGGACGAGTACCTGCCGGTCGACAACCTCGATCCCTTGAAGAACATCTACCGCCGCACGCTGGAGCAGCTGCTGAACTGACCTCAAGTCCAAACTCGACGGCAGCCCAAGACCTGCAAGAGCAGGCAGTGCAGCCCGCGCAAGCACGAACGCATGCGCAAAACCAAACCAATCAGGCAGGCAGGGAGGCCATGGAGATGACAGAAGAAAGCACAGGCATGCGTGCAGCAAAGCGCTGGGCGCATCAAGCGCTCGCAGTGATCAGTGCTTTGGGCCTCTGGGTGGCCTGCGCTCAGCCCGGCTGGGCCGCCTGCAAGGTTCAGAGCCTGGAGTTGCCAGTCACGATGAAGGGCTCTCGGGCAGTGGCCACACTGGGCATCAACGGGCAGGACATTCCCCTGATCGTCGACAGCGGCGCGTTCTTCAGCACCCTCACCCATGCCGCAGCCCAGCAGCTGAAGATGAAGGTGCGTGCCCTGCCCTGGGGCATGGAAATCACAGGCGTGACCGGGCGAGACGAACACGCGGGCCTTGCCACCGCAGAACGCATCAATTTGCTTGGCGGCGAGTTGCCCAACGTCGATTTTGTGATCGGCGGCAACGACGACCGCAACGGCACCATGGGCCTTTTGGGCCGCAACATCCTGTCGGTGGCCGACACCGAATACGACCTGGCGCATGGTCTGGTTCGCCTGATGTTCCCCAACGAAGATTGCGACAAGCATGGCATGGCTTACTGGGCCGGCGACACGCCGGTTTCAGAGATCGAGCTGCTGCGCCCCGACCGCAAGGCCAAGACTCCCGCCATCGAAACCATCGCCCTGGTCAATGGCAAACGCCTGCGTGTGTTGTTCGACACCGGCGCCCGCACGGTGATGTCGCTCAAGGCGGCCAAGAGTGTCGGCGTCACGGATCTGAAGGCAACCGGCCGGGTGGGCGGTGTGGGCCAAGGCACGGTGGCCGGCTGGAGCGGCGCGATCGATCGCTTCGAGCTGGGGGCCGAAGTGGTGCACAACGTGCGCCTGAGCGTCGCTGACTTCGAGCTGCGCGAGATCGACATGCTGCTGGGCGTCGACTTTTTCCTTTCGCACCGCATCTATGTGTCCAAGAAGCAGCGCCGCATGTACTTCACCTACAACGGCGGCCAGGTGTTCGCGCTGAGCAAGCCCGAGCCCAAGGACGACAGCGACGAAGCCAAGTCCAGCGGCCTGCCCGAACTCGGCCCCGAAGCCAAGGCCTCGTCCTACGCCCGGCGCGGCGCGGCCTCGATGGCGCGCAAGGACTACAAAGCAGCCTTGGCCGACCTGGACCGCGCCTGCGAGATGGAGCCCCAAGTCGCCGAACACCGCGTGATTCGTGCGACCCTGCACCTGCAGATGCGACAAGCGAAGCTGGCCAAACAAGACCTGGACGCAGCGCTGGCGGCAGACCCGGCGCACGCCGAGGCAAGGATGAAGCGGGCGACCTTGATGGCCAAGCCGAGCAAGCCGGATGCCGCGCTCCAGGACCTGGACGAACTGGATCGCCTGCTGCCCGCGCAAGCCCCGCAGCGCCTGCAGATGGCGCAGATCTACCTGCGCCTGCAGCACCTGCCCGCCGTGGTGAAGCAGCTGGACCATTGGCTCGCGGCCTACCCGCATGACCTGGCCACCGCCGACGCGCTGAACCAGCGCTGCTGGACGCGCGTGATGCTCCACAGTGACTTGACACAGGCGCTGCGGGACTGCGATCGGGCCATCGATCTGGATGCCGAGCAAGGCAAGTACTTCGACAGCCGAGGCTGGTTGCGCCTGCGGCAGGGTGAGTGGCACAAGGCCCTGGCCGATTTTGATCGTGCGTTGAAGCTGGACGACAAGCTCGCCTGGCCCCACTACGGCCGTGGCATCGCACTGGGCAAGCTGGGCGACGCCGCAGGCGCCCAAGCTGCACTCGCAGCAGCGCGCGAGCGCCGTCCGGAGATCGACCAGGAGGCGGGTCGTTACGGCCTGGCGGTCGACGCGGCCGCGGCCAAGCCCGCACCAGCCTCCGCGCCCTAGGCCGACAGCCTGTGGCTGCTTGCCGGTGACGGGTTGGCAGTGACGGGTTGGCGGTAACGGGTTGGCGAGGGGGCGCGCGCCATCGGCGACAATCACGCCCTGCCCTTCACCGAGCCCCCATGAATTTACTGAACTGCATCGAGGCCCAAGCCGCCCGCCTTTCCGAGGCGGGCGTTTCGTTTGGCCATGGCACGGCTGTCGCCTTTGACGAGGCCGCCTGGCTGGCGCTCTGGGCCCTGGGGCTGCCGCTGGACCAGCTGGACGAGCACGAGGCCCTGACGCTGAGCGACGCCCAGCAAGCGCGCATCGCCGAGCTGGTCGAGCAACGCATTGCGACGCGCAAGCCTGCCGCTTACCTGACCCGCGAGGCCTGGTTGCAGGGCGTGCCGTTTTACGTGGACGAGCGCGCCATCGTGCCGCGCAGCTTCATTGCCGAGCTGATCGCCGATGCCAGCATCGATGCCTGGCTCTCCGACCAGACCACCGAGGTGCTGGACCTGTGCACCGGCAATGGCTCGCTGGCCGTGCTGGCCGCCATGGCCTGGCCCGAGGTGCAAGTGGATGGCCTGGACCTGAGCGCCGAAGCCCTGGAAGTGGCACGCATCAATGTCGACAAGCATGGCCTGCAGTCGCGCATCCGGTTGATGCAGGGCGATGGTCTGGCGCCGGCCCTGGCGGCCGGCCGCCGCTACGACTTGATTCTGTGCAACCCGCCCTATGTCAACAGCGAGACCATGTCCCGCCTGCCGGCTGAGTACCGCGCCGAGCCCGAGCTGGCCCTGGCCGGCGGCGATGACGGCATGGATTTCATCCGCCGCCTGCTGGCCGAGGCACCGGCCGTGCTCAAACCGCGCGGCGTGCTCTTGCTGGAGATCGGCAATGAGCGCCCGTTTTTTGAAGCCGCCTTCCCCGAGCTGGAGGTGGCCTGGATGGACACCTCCTCGGGGGCCGACCAGGTGCTGCTGATCACCGAAGAATCCCTGAACATGATGAACGCCCACAAGAACAAGAACCCGGAAGGTCGCCACACGCCATGATCACCCTGCGCAATATCACGCTGCGACGCGGCACCAAGGTCGTGCTCGACGACGCCAGCGTCGTCCTGCAACCGGGCGAAAAAGTCGGCCTGGTGGGCCGCAACGGCGCCGGCAAGTCCAGCCTTTTTGCGCTGTTGACCGACCGTCTGCAAAGCGACAAGGGCGAGGTGGACATCCCCCGCCAATGGGCCGTGGGTGAAGTGGCCCAGAACATGCCGGAAACCGACATGCCGGCGACCGAATTTGTGCTCGAAGGCGATGTGCGCCTGATGGCCGCGCGCCAGGCCCTGGCCGATGCGGAAGCGGCCGAGGATGGCCATGCCATGGCCGACGCCCATGCCCTGCTGATGGACGCCGGCGCCTTCGACGCGAAACCGCGCGCGCAGGCCTTGCTGATGGGCCTGGGCTTCAAGGGCGAGCAGGTCGATGCGCCGGTGAACAGCTTCTCCGGCGGCTGGCGCATGCGTTTGCAGCTGGCCCGCGCCCTGATGTGCCCGGCAGAGCTGATGCTGCTGGACGAACCGACCAACCACTTGGACCTGGACGCCCTGGTCTGGCTGGAAGCCTGGCTGCAGCGCTACGACGGCACCCTGATCGTGATCAGCCATGACCGCGAGTTCCTGGACGCCATCACCAAAGTCACCCTGCACCTGGACGAAGCCAAGCTGCACCGCTACGGCGGCAACTACACGGCCTTCGAGGCCATGCGCGCCGAGCGCATGGAGCAGCAGCAAGCCGCCTTTGGCAAGCAGCAAGAGCGCATTGCGCACCTGCAGAAGTTCATCGATCGTTTCAAGGCCAAGGCCAGCAAGGCCAAGCAGGCGCAGAGCCGGGTCAAGGCCCTGGAGCGCATGGAAAAACTGGCACCGGTGCTGGCATCAGCGGACTTCAATTTCGAGTTCCGCGAGCCCGTCAGCCTGCCCAACCCCATGCTGATGTTTGACGATGTGGCTTGCGGTTATGAGGTCGACGGCGTCGAGAACATCATCGTGCGCGGCATCGACCGCTCGGTGCTGGCCGGCCAGCGCATTGGCATCCTGGGCGCCAACGGCCAGGGCAAATCCACCGTGGTGAAAACGGTGGCCCGCATGCAGCGCGCCATGGGCGGCAAGATCACCGAAGGCAAGGGCCTGACGATCGGCTACTTTGCCCAGCAGGAAATGGACGTGCTGCGGCCGGAAGAAGGCCCGCTCTCGCACATGGTCCGCCTGGCCAAAGAGGTGAGCCCGCAGGCGCGCGAGCAGGAGCTGCGCGATTTCCTGGGCCAGTTCCGCTTTGTTGGCGACATGGTCAACCAGCAGGTGGGCAGCCTCTCGGGGGGCGAGAAGGCCCGCCTGGTGCTGGCCATGCTGGTGTGGCAGCGCCCCAATCTGCTGCTGATGGACGAGCCCACCAACCACTTGGACCTGAACACCCGAGAGGCGCTGTCGATTGCGCTCAACGAGTTCGAAGGCACGGTGATGCTGGTGAGCCACGATCGCGCCCTGCTGCGCGAGGTCTGCGACGAGTTCTGGCTGGTCAGCAAGGGCGTGGTGTCCCCGTTCGACGGCGACCTGGACGATTACCAGCGCTGGCTGCTGGACCAGTCCAAGGAAGCAGCCAAGGCCGCCAAGGATGCCGCCAAGGCCCTGGCCAAAGCCGGCAAGTCAGGCAGCACGGTGGCGGCAGCCACCCCGGCTCCAGTTGCTGCAGCCGCCCCTGCCCCGACCCCGGCCCCGGCCGCGCGCGAGGACCGCAAACTCAGCGGCCAAGCTCGCCAAAAGCTTGCCGACCAAACCCGCCCGCTTCGCAAGGAGATGGACGCCATCGACGCCAAGCTCAACAAGCTGGCCGATGAACGCACGGCCCTGGAGGCCCAACTGGCGGAAGGCAAGGCGACACCGGCTCAGATCGTTGAAGCCGGCAAGCGCCTCAAGGCCATCCACGACGAGTTGGAAAGCGCCGAGCTGCGCTGGCTTGAGCTCAGCGCCGAGGTCGACGCGATTCACGCGGCGGCTTGATCGCAAGCGCAGCCCCTACGCACCGATGAAAAGGGCCCGAGATTTCTCGGGCCCTTTTTTGTTTTCTGGCGCAGGGCTTCAGACGTTCAGGTCAGCAAAACCAGGGCCGCAGCCAGCGCCGCCGGCAGCGCCTGCACGAACAGAATCTTCTTGCCCACCGTGGCGGCGCCGAACACGCCGGCCACCACCACGCAGCCCAGGAAGAACAGCTGCGTCGGCACACCGGCCGCGCCCTGCAGCAGGCCCCACACCAGGCCGGCACTCAGAAAGCCGTTGTACAGGCCCTGATTGGCCGCCAAGGTCTTGCTGGCCTCAGCAAACTCCGGCGTCAGGTGAAACACGCGCCGACCCAAAGGCTTGGTCCAGAAGAACATCTCCAGCACCAAAAAATACAGGTGCAAGGCGGCCACCAAGGCCACCAAACCATTCGCCACCATGCTCATCGCCATCTTGTGCTCGCTTTCAGGACACCGGGTCTGCTTGGCCCTGCGCTGCTGAGTCGCAAACGTCTAGCAGCAAGACCCTTAGCCACATAAATTGTGTGCAATTAAATTGAGGACTACATTATCGCCCATGTCACGCCCATCCAACTGTCCCCAGCCCGACATGCCGCAGCTTGCCCCGGCGGCCGCCGCAAACGAGGACTGGCTGCGTCTGGATCAGCAGCTGTGCTTTGCGCTCTACGCCAGCTCTCTGGCCATGACCAAGCTGTACAAGCCCTTGCTGGAGCCCTTGAGCCTGACCTACCCGCAGTACCTGGTGATGTTGGTGCTTTGGGAGCAGGACGGCATCAGCGTTTCCACCCTGGGGCAACGCCTGTCGCTCGACTCCGGAACGCTCACGCCCCTGCTCAAACGCATGGAAACGGCGGGTTTTGTGAAACGGCAGCGCGCCGCGCAAGATGAACGGCGTGTCGACATCCTGCTCACGCCCATGGGCCTGGCCCTGAAGGTGCAAGCCCAAAAGATTCCACCGCGACTGGCCTGTGCGGCCGCCTGCTCTTTGGAAGAACTGAGTTCCCTGACCCGACGCCTGCATGAGCTGCGACAGCAGCTGGCGGTCGCCGAACTTTCACCCACCACCCCTGATTGATAGGAAGCACATCACCATGGCACTCGACAAAGTCCTCTACACCGCTCGCGCCACCTCCACCGGCGGCCGCCAAGGCAGCTCATCCAGCTCGGACGGCGCGCTGAACGTGCAACTCTCGACACCCAAGGAATTGGGCGGCGCCGGCGGCCCGGGCACCAACCCCGAACAGCTGTTCGCAGCCGGCTATTCGGCCTGCTTCATCGGCGCCCTCAAGCATGTCGCCATGATGAAGAAGGTCGCCCTGCCGGCCGAAGTGTCCATCACCGCCGATGTGGGCATCGGCCCGATCCCGGCCGGCTTCGGCATCCAGGTGGCCCTGAACATCTCGGTGCCCGGCGTGGACCGCAGCCTGGCCCAGGATCTGGTGGACGCCGCCCACCAGGTCTGCCCCTACTCGAATGCCACCCGCGGCAATATCGACGTCACGCTGACCCTGGCCTGAGTCGACCGAGCAAGGCCAGAGGCGCGAATCAGCGCGGCACGGGGCTTGAGAGCAAATCCAGCAGCAGCTCGATTCGCGCCTTCACCGGGCTCAGCGCTCCCGCGCTGGGCAAGGCCTCGGCCGAGGCAGTGACCAGCCCGGCATCGCAGCGCGTGCTTCGCAGCACGCGCACGCCTTGCTGCTGCGCCTCGCGCAAAGCTGCCTCCAGGGCGTGCGACAGGCTGCCATTGCCGGTACCGGCCACCACCAGCCCATCCACACCCTGCGCCAACAAGGCTTGAACCACCGAGCCATCGGCGCCGACATGGTTGAGCACGATCTGCACCCGTGGCCAGCTCAGGTCGCCTTGGGGCAAGTGGGCAAGACCTACCACCGGCTGCGCACCGCGCTGCGGGCCCGCTGCAAACCAGCGCACCCCCCCCTCCTCCATCGCCCCCAGACGCGCGCCGTCGGCCGACGCGAAGGCATCGACCCGGTAGCTGTGCACCTTGCGCACCTGCTCGGCGGAATGGATGCTGCCGGCAAACATCACCAAAACACCCGGCACCCTACCTTCCGCAGCGAGAGTGACTGCATCCAGCAGGTTCTGCGGACCATCGGTCTGAAGGGCGGTCGCGGGCCGCATGGCCGCGGTGATCACCACGGGCTTGCCGGGTGCCAGGACGCGCTGCAGGAAATAGGCGGTCTCTTCCAAGGTATCCGTGCCGTGGGTGATGACCACGCCGGCCACTTCTGGACGCGCCAGATGCGCCGCGACCCGTTCCGCCAGCAGACGCCAGGTCGCGAAATCCATGTCCTTGCTGTCCAGCTGCACAACTTGTTCGGCCTCCAGCGCACGGCGGGCGAGCGGCGGGATCGCCGCAATCAGCTGTGCGACACCGAGCTGCGCGGCCTGATAACCGACATTGTCCGAGGCATCGGCCGCCGTACCGGCGATAGTGCCACCGGTTCCGAGAATCACGACCAGCCCCGATTTCGCTTCAAACACCGGCGCATTCACGGCAATTGTTTCTTGCTTGCTTTGCAATTTTGAATTTCCTGGATGAAAATACAGTCACTGGATAAATATTCAGGCAATCAAGCCCCAGGGCCCCAAGCAGAGGACGACCACCGTGGAAGACAGCCCGAAACTCACCGCGCGCCAACAGCAGATTCTCGATCTGGTGCGAGCCGCCATCGAACGCACCGGCGCTCCACCGACCCGGGCCGAAATCGCCGCCGAGCTCGGTTTTCGTTCTGCCAATGCCGCCGAAGAGCATTTGCAGGCCCTGGCTCGCAAAGGCGCGATCGAACTGGTCGGCGGCACCTCGCGCGGCATCCGCCTGAAGTCTGACACATTGAGAGCGCTCAACTCCGCACGCGATGCCCGAGAGTCACAAGAGGCGCGCGAGTTTCAAGCTGGATATGCGCGCGGCCGCGCCGCGCCCCGCGGCAGCGATCGACAGCAACTCGATTTCCCTTTGGCCAGCCTGGCACAGCTGAATCTCCCTTTGATTGGGCGCGTGGCCGCCGGCCACCCCATCCTGGCGCAGGAGCACATCGAGCAAAACTACGCCGTCGAGGCCAGCATGTTCGCCAAGAAGCCCGACTTTTTGCTCAAAGTGAAAGGCATGAGCATGAAAGACATCGGCATCATGGATGGCGATCTTTTGGCCGTGCAGAAAGCCTCGGACGCCAAGAACGGCCAGATCGTGGTGGCCCGAATCGGCGACGAAGTGACCGTCAAGCGATTCAAGCGCGGCCGCAGTGGCATTGAGTTGCTGCCCGAGAACAGCGATTTCGAACCGATTCAGGTGGCCGCCGATGACGACAGCTTTGCCATCGAGGGGCTGGCGGTGGGCCTGATCCGCAATCAGATGTTCAGTTGATCCCCCGACCGCACGATGTGCAGCCCTTGCCCGGGTCGGGCTTACTTGCTCCGCCCGTCGATAGACAGCCAACGACGCGTCTGAATCGCTGGCCGCCTCGTTCGGGGAAGAACCAGCACAAACAAAAGAGCCTCCAATGGAGGCTCTTTTGTTTGTATTCACAATCGTCCTGGCCGGACGGAAGCTTGATCAAACATTTGTCCAGTCACGAGGTGTGTGGGTAGCGCAAAGCAATCTGCACCAACCCCAAAAGATGCGCCGCCTGAACTCGCAAGGCCCATACCAAACCCCGTATCGAACCCTTGCATTACTGCAGCTGAATACCTCACAGACGATGCTCCATTGCTGAGGCTTGATCTCCAGCAGAGTTTTCGCGACTGAACCGCCGGAACGACAAGGAAATGTCGGGCAGGTATAGATCAAACAGCCCGTTTTCATCAACAGCGCAAAGCCACGAATATCGAGTGGCAAAGAAAAAACCCCGCAAACTTTCGTTTGCGGGGTTTCTCAATATGTTGGCGGAGTGGACGGGACTCGAACCCGCGACCCCCGGCGTGACAGGCCGGTATTCTAACCAACTGAACTACCACTCCAGATGAGCCACAATATCGAAATCGATATTGCGCTGCACCGGACAAGTTACGCAGTGTTCATTCAAACACTGCCAAGCCTTGTCAAACTTGGCGTCCCCTAGGGGATTCGAACCCCTGTAGTCACCGTGAAAGGGTGGTGTCCTAGGCCTCTAGACGAAGGGGACTCAACCTTCTAGCCTGATCACATCCTGAATCGCGCGCCACTTCCAAACAAAATTTGGTGGTGGAGGTAAGCGGGATCGAACCGCTGACCTCTTGCATGCCATGCAAGCGCTCTCCCAGCTGAGCTATACCCCCAGATCCTTGCGAATCTCGGTCGCCGCGCCATTCAAGCGTGTCAAACCTCAAACAACTTCACAAATAACAGCGGCCAATCTCTTGGCCGCCTTTGAAATCTACCGCAGCAGATTTCTTCAACGCAGACAAAGACATTTCAATCTTTGCCTCAAAGCTGGCGGAGTGGACGGGACTCGAACCCGCGACCCCCGGCGTGACAGGCCGGTATTCTAACCAACTGAACTACCACTCCAGATGATGATTTAAATTATATACACAATTTAAATCACATCAAACAAGTTTGCAGCTATTTTTCAATAACTACCAAGCCTTGTCAAACTTGGCGTCCCCTAGGGGATTCGAACCCCTGTAGTCACCGTGAAAGGGTGGTGTCCTAGGCCTCTAGACGAAGGGGACTAAACCTTCTTATTAACTGCCGCATAGTATACAGCAATTAACTCTATATATTCAAGCTCTGCAGTATATCGCAAAACTTTTGCATCTGAACCGCGCGCCACACAAACTCAATTTGAATTTGGTGGAGGTAAGCGGGATCGAACCGCTGACCTCTTGCATGCCATGCAAGCGCTCTCCCAGCTGAGCTATACCCCCGACGATTCTTATCAGTACTTCAGACTGCCTAGCCGCTCCTTGCGGATCGACTCGCCTTCCAAAGCACCGCGAGACATCTAAAGTTTCGCGCTGTTCAAGCAAGACATAGATTATAGGACGCTTTTTACAAGGAGCGCAAGCGTTTCACAACAATTTCTTGTTCGAACAGTTCCAGCACCGCGTCGACGCTGGGCGTTTGCACACGCCCGCACACCAATGCCCGCACCGGCATGGCCAGCTGAGGCATCTTCAGGCCATGCGCGCCGATGGTTTCCTTGATGGCGGCGGCAATGACGGGCTTGCTCCACTCAGGCAGTGCTTCAAGCTTGTCCGCCAGCGCAGCCAGGGCCGGCTTCACCGCGTCCGTGACATGCGCCGCCAGATCCTCGGCCGAGGGGCTGACCGGGCCGAAGTACATGGCCAGCCAGTCGGCCAGAGCCACGGTCGTCGAACAACGGTCCTTGAACAGGCTGCACATGGGCGCGAGATTGGCGGCATCCACCTGCACGCCGCGTGCAGCGAAATGCGCCGCCACCAGCGCAGCCAGACGGCTGTCATCTGCCTGCTTGATGTATTGGCTGTTGACCCATTCCAGCTTGGCCGGGTCCCATTGCGCGGGGCTCTTGTTCAGATGGCTGCCATCGAACCAGGACACCAGTTGCTCGCGGCTGAACAGCTCGTCATCGCCGTGGCTCCATCCCAGGCGAGAGAGGTAGTTCAGCATGGCCTCGGGCAGGTAACCCCCCTCTTCGTAAGCCGTGACACTGACCGCGCCGCGGCGCTTGGACAGCTTCTGACCATCGTCACCCAGAATCACCGGCACATGGCCAAAGGCCGGCAGCGGCGCGCCGAGGGCACGGAAGATATTGATCTGCCAGGGCGTGTTGTTGACATGCTCATCACCGCGGAACACATGGCTGATCTGCATGTCCCAGTCGTCCACCACCACGGCGAAGTTGTAGGTCGGCACACCCAGGCTGCCGGCCGGCGCGTCTTCAGCGGCGGGACGCACGATGATCAGGTCGTCAATCTCGCGGTTGTTGATGGTGATGGGGCCCTTGACCAGATCATCCCAGGTGACGTCACCGTCCAGCGGATTCTTGAAACGCACCACCGGTGTCACACCGGCCGGCACGGGCGGCAGCACCTTGCCGGGCTCCGGGCGCCAGCGGCCGTCGTAACGGGTTTTCTCGCCGCGCGCGCGTTGAGCCTCGCGCATCTCGTCCAGCTCGGCGGGCGTGCAGTAGCAGCGGTAGGCCTTGCCTTCAGCGATCAATTGCTCGGCCACCGCGTGGTAGCGCTCCAGGCGCTGCATCTGGTAGATCGGGCCTTCGTCGTAGTCCAGGCCCAACCATTTCATCGAAGCCAGGATCTGCTCCACCGAATCCTGGGTGGAACGTGCCACATCGGTGTCCTCTATGCGCAGCACGAACTTGCCACCGTAGTGGCGGGCATAGGCCCAGGAGTACAGGGCTGTGCGGGCCGTGCCCAGGTGCAGAAAACCGGTCGGCGACGGCGCAATGCGGGTGCGCACGGGAGTGTTGGCGTGTTGGCTCATAAGCTGTTCAAAGTGGAGAGGCCGCGGTTCAGGTCATCGGTGATGTCGTCGACATGCTCAAGACCGACGGCCAGACGGATCAAGCCCTGGCTGATGCCGGCGGCCTGGCGCTGGGCCTCGCTGAGGCGACCATGCGAGGTGGTGGCTGGGTGGGTGATGATGGATTTGGTGTCGCCCAGATTGGTGGCGATGCTGAGCACCCGGGTGCTGTTGATCACATGGAAGGCCGCGGCTCGCGCGGCCTCGGGCGTGTCGGCCTTCAGCTCGAAAGACAGGACCGCCCCGCCCTGCCCCGACTGCTGACGCATGGCCAGTTCATGCTGGGGATGCGAGGGCAAAGCCGGGCAGTACACCCGTGCCACCTCGGGCCGGGCCTCCAGCCAGCGGGCCACGGCCAGGGCTTGTTCGCTCTGGGCCTTCATGCGCAGGCTCAAGGTCTCCAGGCCTTTCAAAATGACCCAGGCGTTGAAAGGCGAGAGCACCATGCCGGCCGTGCGCATTACCGGGCCGAACACGTCCTTGATCAGGCGATTGGGGCCACATAGCGCACCGCCCATGACCCGGCCTTGGCCGTCCATGTACTTGGTGGCCGAGTGCATGACCAAGTCGGCGCCAAAGCGCGTGGGCTGCTGCAGCGCCGGCGTCGAATAGGTGTTGTCCACCACCAGCAGCGCACCGGCACCATGGGCGATATCGGCCAGGGCGCGGATGTCGCAGACCTCGGTCAGCGGGTTGGTCGGCGTCTCGGCGAACAGCAGCCGGGTGTTGGGGCGCAGGGCCGCGCGCCATTCGGCTAGCTCGGTCTGCGAAACGAACGTCGTCTCCACCCCGAACTTGCCAAACTCCTTGGCGAACAGATTGATGGTGGTGCCGAAAACCGAGCGCGAGCACAGCACATGGTCGCCCGCCTTGAGCAAGCCCATGCAGAGCAGCAGGATGGCGCTCATGCCGGTGGCGGTGGCGATGGCGCCTTCGGTGCCTTCCATGGCGGCCAGGCGCGCTTCCAGGCTGCGCACCGTCGGGTTGCTGGTGCGCGAGTAGGTGAAGTCTTCCGAGTCGGCAAAGCGCTGGGCCGAGGTGGCTGCGTCCGGCTGCACATAGGCGCTGGTCAGGAACAGGCCTTCTGAGTTTTCGCAATGCTGGCTGGGCGGCAAGGCCGTGCGCACGGCCAGAGTCTCGGGGCGCAGGCCCTCGGGCAGCGTGGCGCGGGCGATGCGGCGGGCTTCCTCGCTCATGCTCATTGGCCCTCGCCCCCGCTTTGCAGGGCCAGGCGGGTGCGGGCCGGGCCGTCTTCTTCGTCGCCCTGGGCGCGGCGCTGGGCTTCAAGCTTGGCGAAGTCTTCGGCGGTCACATCGCCGGTGATGTAGCGGCCGTCGAAGCAGGACGCTTCAAAGCCTTGCAGATTCGGCTGCAGGGCCGCGACCACGCGCTTCATTGCATCCACATCCTGGTAGATCAGCGCATCGGCGCCGATGAAAGCGCGGATCTCTTCGATACTGCGGTTGTGCGCCACCAGCTCTTCGCTGGTCGGCATGTCGATGCCGTAGACATTGCGGAAGCGCACCGGCGGCGCGGCCGAGGCCAGATAGACCTTGCGCGCACCGGCCTCGCGGGCCATCTGCACGATCTCCTTGGAGGTGGTGCCGCGCACGATGGAGTCATCGACCAGCAGCACATTGCGGCCCTTGAACTCCAGGCCGATGGCGTTGAGCTTTTGGCGCACCGACTTCTTGCGCGCGCCCTGTCCCGGCATGATGAAGGTTCGGCCGACGTAGCGGTTCTTCACAAAGCCTTCGCGGTAGGGCTTGCCGATGCGATGGGCCAGCTGCATGGCCGAGGGGCGGCTCGATTCCGGGATCGGGATCACCACATCGATGTCGCTGGGCGGCATGGTCGAGATCAGGCGCTGCGCCAGCGTCTCGCCCATGTTCAGACGGGCCTGGTAGACCGAGATGCCGTCCATCACCGAATCCGGGCGGGCCAGGTAGACGAACTCGAACATGCAGGGGTTCAGCGTCGGGTTCTCGGCGCATTGCTGGGTGTGCAGCGTGCCGTTCATGTCGATGAACAAGGCCTCGCCGGGCGCCACATCGCGCACCAGCTGGAAGCCGTTGCCTTCCAGCGCCACGCTCTCGCTGGCCACCATGAATTCGCCATCGGCCGCCTGGCCGAAGCACAGTGGGCGGATGCCGAAGGGGTCGCGGAACGCCAGCAAGCCATGGCCGGCGATCAGGGCGATCACGGCATAGCTGCCCTTGATGCGCTTGTGCACGGCACGCACGGCCTGGAACACGGCCTCGGGGCTCAGCGGCAGGTCGCGCGCGACCTGCTCCAGCTCATGCGCCAGCACATTGAGCAGCACCTCGGAGTCGCTCTCGGTGTTGATGTGGCGGCGGTCGATGTCGAACAGCTCGGTCTTCAGGCCTTGCGCATTGGTCAGGTTGCCGTTGTGCACCAGCACCAAACCAAACGGCGCGTTGACGTAGAAGGGCTGGGCCTCTTCCTCGTTGTAGGCATTGCCGGCAGTCGGGTAGCGCACCTGGCCCAGGCCGATGCTGCCTGGCAGCGCGCGCATATTGCGGGTGCGGAAGACGTCGCGCACCATGCCGCGCGCCTTGTGCATGAAGCACTTGTTGCCCTGCATCGTGACGATGCCCGCCGCATCCTGACCGCGGTGCTGCAGCAGCAGCAAGGCGTCATAAATCAGCTGATTGACAGGGGAACGGGAGATGACGCCAACGATGCCGCACATGGCTTTTCCTTCTCTGGATGAGACTTTTCTACGCAATACCCAGCGGCGCCACGAGGCACCGCTCCAACTCACACCGGCCCGAGCTTGTGGCTCAGGCCGGCAATCGATTCACCACCGCCTCCGGCAGCAGCGGCCGCAAGGCGCCCAGCACCTGATGCAGCTGCGGCGCCAGCCGCGATTCCTGCCAGGCCGGCCACTGGGCCGCCGGCGTCATCTGCACCAGCACCACCAGCAACAAGGCCAGCAACAGCCCCCGCAGCGCGCCAAATCCGGCGCCCGCCAAACGGTCCAACACACTCAGAGGCGAGGCCTGGATCAAGGCCCGCAGCAGTTTCGCACCCAGGCCCCAGAGCAACAAGACCAGGGCAAAACTCAGCACAAGGCCCAAGCCCGCACTCAGGCTCGGCCCCAGACGCTGCTGGGGCAACCAGGCCTGCAGCCAGGGCGACACATGCGGCGCGGCCAGGTAGGCCACCAGCCAGCCGGCCAGCGACAGCAACTCGAACACCAAACCCCGCCACAGGCCAACCAGCACGGACAGCAGCAAGAGGCTCAGCAGGGTCAGGTCCACCCAGCTCATGGTGCGCCATGCTCCCGCGCAAGTCGCGCATGCCCCAGCAAGGCGGCCTTGTGCAGCATCAAAGTGTCAGCACCGCAGCCGACAAACCGGCCGATTTCAGCTTGGCCGCGGCTTTGTCCGCCTCGTCGCGGCTGGCATACGGGCCCAGGCGCACGCGGATGCGCTTGCCTGCGGCGGTGTCCACAGCCTGGGTGTAGGTCTTGAGGCCCAGACGCTCGACCTTCATGCGAACCTCCTGCGCCGATTTGCTGTCGGCGTAGGCGCCGATCTGCAAGATGTGGCGTGCGCCCGCTGCGGCGTCGCCGGCCTTGCTGGCCGATGCAGCGGCTGTGCCGCTGCCACTGCGGCCTTCGAGCAAAGCCTGCACGCGGGCGGCCTCGGGGCTGTGGTTGCTGCTGTTGGCGGCGGCATTGCGCTTGTCGGCGGCCCTTTCGGCAGCCTTGTCTGCGGCCTTGTCGGCAGGCTTTTCTGCGCTCGGCTTGGTGCTGGCCTTTTCGGCGTGCTTGTCAGCCAGCTTCTCGGCGGGCTTGTCGACCAGTCGCTCGATCGGCTTGACCGGAGGCTTCTCGGCCACCTTTTCTGCCGCCTTTTCGATCGCCTTTTCAGCCACCTTGGCCGGAGCGGGAACCGGCAGCGGGGTCGGCGCCGCGTTGGACGCCACCTTGCCCTCGCTGGCACGGCTACTGCCTGCTGCGGTGTTGGCGGAAGACTTGGCCACCTCGAATTCGTCCTCGGAGGCCAGTGTCGGCAGGCTTTGCTGGGGCAGCTGCTGAGCCTGTGCCGGACGCGCTTGCGGAATCGCCAGCGGCGCCGCGCCGTCCTTGCTGGGGATCTGGATCGGCAGGTCCACCGGGATGGGCCGCGGCTGGGTCTCAAACACCAGCGGGAAGCCGATCACACCCACACCCACCAGCACCGCGGCACCGATCAAGCGATGGCGTGCGCGCAGGCGCAGCTGCTGCACCGCATCGGCCGAATCCGACACCCGCTTGGCAGCCGGTGCGGCCTTGTCGCGCTTGAAAAAGGACAGCAAACCCATGGCAAGAAATCCGGCCTGCGCCGAGGTGAAGGACAGCGTTGACGATGGAAAGCGAAGCACCGGAGCGGGTGAGGCGTCCGGCCTCGGCGCTTCAGCGCCGCACCGAACACCCCGCCCGGCCGCCCGGAGAATCCGGCGACCCAGCCCGATCAGGCGGTGGGGAATTGCGGTGGCGGCACCGCTTCTGACGGCGGTTTGTGGGACTGCAAACGGGGGACACCGTTCTTGAGTACGCCACCCACTGTGTAGAAGGAACCGAAGACCAGAATTCTATCAGCGGGGTCTGCCTCGGCCGCCGCGGCCGCCAGGGCGTCGAGCGGCTGCGCATGGGTGTGCAGCAGCACCTGCGGCGGTGCCTTCAGGCGCCCTTCGGCCTGCAGGGCCGCGAACTGAGCCTGCAAATCGGCGGCGCTGGCGGCACGGGGCAGTTCCAGATTGCAGAAATGCCAGACGTCAACCAGCGGGGCCATGCGCTGGAAGATGCCGGCCAGGTCCTTGTCGGCCATGGCGCCAAAGACAGCATGGGTGCGCGGGTAGAAGCCCATCTGGTCCAGATTCTGGGCCAGGGCCGCCACCGCATGCGGGTTGTGCGCCACGTCCAGCACCAGGGCCGGCTGGCCGGCCACGACCTGGAAGCGTCCGGGCAGCTCCACCAAGGCCAGGCCGGTGCGCACCGCCTGCGCGCTGATCGGCAGGCGCTCGTACAAGGCCTCGAACACCGCCAGCACACCGGCCGCATTGAGCAGCTGATTGACGCCGCGCAGCGCCGGATAGGCCAGGCCGCTGAAGCGGCGCTCGCGGCCCGACCATTGCCACTGCTGGCGATCGCCGCTGTAGCTGAAATCAACCCCCAGCTGGCGCAGATCGGCGCCGATCTCGGCGGCGCGTGCCGCCAGGCTGTCCGGCGGCATGGGGTCGCTGACGATCACGGTGCGGCCGGCGCGCATGATGCCGGCTTTCTCGCGGCCCACCGACTCACGGTCCGGCCCCAGGTACTCGGTGTGATCCAGGTCGATGCTGGTGATGACGGCGCAGTCGCCGTCGATGCAGTTGACGGCATCCAGGCGCCCGCCCAGCCCCACCTCGAGAATCACCAGATCCAGCGGCTCGGCCGCCAGACGGCGCATGATGGCCAGGGTGGTGAACTCGAAGTAGCTCAGCGTCATCTCGCCGCGCGCCGCCTCCACCGCCTCGAAATGCGGCAGCAGGCTCTCGGCCTCCACCGGCGCGCCGTTCACGCGGCAGCGCTCCTGGAAATGAACCAGATGCGGCTTGATGTAGAGGCCCACGCGGTAGCCCGCCTGCAAGGCGATGGACTCCAGCATGGCGCAGGTCGAACCCTTGCCATTGGTGCCCGCCACCACCACCACCGGCGGCTCGAAGTTCAAGCCCAAGCGCTCGCGCAAGGTGGTGACCCGGTCCAGGGTCATGTCGATGGTCTTGGGGTGCAGGCGCTCGCAATGGGCCAGCCAGTCGTCCAGAGTGGCAGGCACGGGCGTGAGGTTCTGAGAGGTCATGGCGAAGAAAACGCTTCCAGCAAAGAAAGACGGCCAGACCTTGTGGGCCTGGCCGTGTGGGGTGAGGAGCGAGGGCTCAGACAGCGGCTGCCAAGGCAGCTCAGGCCACGGCGTCCGAGCTCTGGCGTTGCAGCATGGCCAGTGAGCGGGCGATGGTCTCGCGCAGTTCGCGGCGGTCCACGATCATGTCCACGGCGCCCTTTTCCATCAGGAACTCGGCGCGCTGGAAGCCAGCGGGCAGCTTCTCGCGCACGGTGTTCTCGATCACGCGCGGGCCGGCGAAGCCGATCAGCGCCTTGGGCTCGGCGATCACCACATCACCGACAAAGGCAAAGGAGGCCGACACGCCGCCCATGGTCGGGTCGGTCAGCACGCTGATGTAGGGCAGCTTGGCTTTGGCCAGACGGGTCAGGGCCGCATTGGTCTTGGCCATCTGCATCAGGCTCAAAAGGCCTTCTTGCATGCGGGCGCCGCCGGTGGCGGTGTAGCAGATGAACGGAGTCTTTTGCTCGATGGCGGTTTCCACGCCACGCACAAAGCGCTCACCGACCACCGAACCCATGGAGCCGCCCATGAAGTTGAACTCGAAGCAGGCCACCACCACCGGCAGCGTCATCACGGCGCCGCCCATGACGATCAGCGCGTCGGTTTCGCCGGTGTGCTCCAGCGCTTCCTTCAGGCGATCGGGGTACTTTTTGCTGTCCTTGAACTTCAGCGCGTCCACCGGCAGCACTTCCTGTCCGATCTCGTAGCGGCCTTCGCCGTCGAGGAAGGCATCCAGGCGAGCCCGGGCACCGATGCGGTGGTGGTGGCTGCACTTGGGGCAGACGTTGACGTTCTTTTCCAGATCGGTCTTGTAGAGCACCGTCTCGCAGGACGGGCACTTGATCCACAAACCTTCCGGCACCATGCGGCGCTCGGTCGGGTCGGTTTGCTGCATCTTGGGCGGCAACAGTTTCTCAAGCCAACTCACAAGCAGACTCCTTTGTTCTGGTTCTCAGGTCAGGCTACGCATCGAGCGCAGCACGGATCTCGCGGATGAACTGGGCACCCGTCAAAGCGACATTATCGCGTGTCTGCGTCTCCAGCAGCTCGACCAGGCGAGAACCGATCACCACCGCGTCCGAAACATCGGCCACGGCCCGGGCGGTGGCCGCATCGCGGATGCCAAAACCCACACCCACCGGCACGCTGACATGCTGCCGGATGCGCGGGATCATCTCGGCCACGGCCGCGGTGTTCAGGTGGCCCGCGCCGGTCACGCCCTTGAGCGAGACGTAGTAGACATAGCCGCTGGCGATCTTGCCGATGCGGGCCATGCGCGCCTCGGTCGAGGTGGGCGCCAGCAGGAAGATCGGGTCAAGGCCACGCGCCTGCAGCAGAGCGGCGAAGGTCTCGCACTCCTCGGGCGGGTAGTCCACCACCAGCACGCCGTCGACACCGGCTGCCGCCGCATCGTCGACAAAACGGGCAATGCCGTAGCGCTCGATCGGGTTGGCATAGCCCATCAGCACCACCGGCGTGACATCGTCGGCCTGGCGGAATTCGCGCACATCGGCCAGCACGCGGGCCAAGCCTATGCCTTTTTGCAAGGCACGCTCGGCCGCACGCTGGATCACCGGGCCGTCCGCCATGGGGTCAGAGAACGGCACGCCCAGCTCGATCACATCGGCGCCGGCCTCGGCCATGGCGCGCATCAGCGGCACCGTGGTTTCGGGGTAGGGATCACCGGTGTGGACGAAGGGGATCAGGGCCTTGCGGCCTTGTGCGGCCAGACGGGCGAAGGTGGCTTGGATGCGGCTCATCACACGCCTCCTTTCGAGCTCAGCACATGGACCGGCTGCTCGCCGCCCTTGACCGACTGCCCCTTGCAGGACGGCCGGCAGTAGAACTCGGCCTTGGACAGATCGGCCACGGTGCCAATGTCCTTGTCGCCACGGCCGGACAGGTTCACCAGCAGGTGCTGATCGGGCCGCATCGTCGGCGCCAGCTTCATGGCGTGGGCCACCGCATGGCTGGACTCCAGCGCCGGGATGATGCCCTCGGTGCGGCAGAGGTGGTGGAAAGCGGCCAGCGCTTCCGCATCGGTCACGCCCACGTACTCGGCGCGGCCGATGTCCTTGAGGTAGGCATGCTCGGGGCCGACGCCGGGGTAGTCCAGGCCGGCCGAGATCGAATGGGTCTCGATGATCTGGCCGTTGTCGTCTTGCAGCAGGTAGGTGCGGTTGCCATGCAGCACACCCGGGCTGCCGGCGTTCAGCGTGGCCGCATGCTTGCCACTGTCCATGCCCTCCCCGGCGGCCTCCACGCCGATCAGGCGGGTACCGGCATGCGGGATGTAGGGGTAGAAAATGCCCATGGCATTGCTGCCGCCGCCCACACAGGCAATCACCGCATCGGGCTGGCGACCGATCATCTCGGGCATCTGCGTCAGGCACTCGTCACCGATCACGCGCTGGAAGTCGCGCACCAGCATGGGATACGGATGCGGGCCGGCCACGGTGCCGATGATGTAGAAGGTCGACTCGACGTTGGTGACCCAGTCACGCATGGCCTCGTTGAGCGCGTCTTTCAGCGTCTTGGAGCCCGACTCCACCGGCACCACGCGGGCGCCCAGCAGATGCATGCGGTAGACATTGGGGCTCTGGCGTTTGACGTCCTCGCTGCCCATGTAGACCACGCATTCCATGCCGTAACGGGCGCAGATGGTGGCCGTGGCCACGCCGTGCTGGCCGGCGCCGGTCTCGGCAATGATGCGCTTCTTGCCCATGCGCTTGGCGAGCAGGGCCTGGCCGATGGTGTTGTTGATCTTGTGCGCGCCGGTGTGATTCAGGTCCTCGCGCTTGAGGTAGACCTGGGCACCGCCGAGCTCGCGGCTCAGGCGATCGGCGTGATAAATCGGGCTCGGGCGGCCGACAAAATGAGCCAGCTCACGCTTGAACTCTTTGATGAATTCCGGGTCCTTGCTGAAATGAGCGTAGGCCTCTTTCAACTCGTCGAGTGCGTGAACCAGGGTCTCGGCAACAAAGCTGCCGCCGTAGGTTTGGCCATGGATGGGGCCGAAATGCCCCTGGGCATCGGGCTGTGCGTAGTCTTGCATGGTGGGAATCGTGCTTCTCTTCAGGCGCAGTTCTGGCGAGCCATCTCGGCATCGGCCTCGCGCACGGCGGCGCAGAACTGCTGGATCAGGGCAGCGTCCTTCAGGCCCTTGGCCTGTTCGACGCCGGAGCTCACATCAACGGCCGTGGGCCGGACCTGAAGCACGCCAGTCAGCACATTTCCGGCATGCAACCCACCAGACAAAACGACTGGAGAGGGCACGTTTTTTGGAATGAGTGACCAATCGAAAACCTTTCCACCACCGCCATAGCCCTCGACGTGGGCGTCGAGCAGGATGGCTTGTGCTGTTGAAAACTGTTGAGCGTAGTCTAGCAAATCGAAGCCCGGCTCCATGCGCGCAGCGCGCAGATAAGGCCGGCCGTAGCGCTCGCAATCCGCCGCGCTTTCATCGCCGTGGAACTGCAGCAGCATGTTCGGCAGTGCCGCCAGCGCTGCCTGCACCTCAGCCTCGCTGGCGTTGACGAACAAGCCCACTGGCGTGACGAACGGTGGCAGCAGGCGCGCCAACTCGGCCGCCCGCGCCGGGCTGACAAAGCGGGCGCTCTTGGCGTAGAACACGAAGCCGACGGCATCGGCACCGGCCGCCACCGCAGCCAGCACATCGGCCTCGCGGGTCAGGCCACAGATCTTGATTCGGGTACGGCTCATGCGCAGGCGCCTCGGCGAAAACGGGGGTGTTGAAAACTCAGTCAGGACCTGCTCAGGGTAGCCAATCCATGGCCGCGGTGCGGGTCGGGATGGCCAACTCCGCGTCGTAGTACGGGCCATTGAAGTAGAGCCCGTCCGGCGAGAAGGTCGGCGCGGCGCGGCTGCGATCTCGAGCCGCCAGCACCTCGGCCATCCAGTGCAGGTCGCGGTGCCCAGCGCCCACGGCCACCAGGCAGCCCATGATGTTGCGCACCATGTGATGCAAAAAGGCCGAGGCATCGAAGTCAAAGCGCCAGTAGGCGCCGCGGCGCGAGATCTCGATCGCGCGCACCGTCTTCACCGGCGACAGCGCCTGGCAGTCCGAGGAGCGAAAGCTGCTGAAATCATGTTCGCCGATCAGCAAGGCCGCGGCAGCCTGCATGGCCTCCAGATTCAGCGGACGGAACACCCAACCGACCGAACCAGCCTCCACCGCCGGCCGCACCGGCGACTCCAGCAGCACAAAGGTGTAGCGCCGGCCGCGCGCGAGAAAGCGGGCATGAAAGTCGGCCGGCGGGAACACACACCACTGGACCGCCACATCGGCCGGCAGGTAGCGGTTGGTGCCTCGCACCCAAGAGGCCGCCTCGCGCCGCACGGCCGCGTCGAAATGCACCACCTGGTTGAGCCCGTGCACGCCGGTGTCGGTGCGGCCGGCGCAGATGGTGCGCACTTCGGCCGCAGCAAACTCGCTGAGCGCGCGCTCCAGCACGTCCTGCACCGTGCGCCGGTCTTTCTGGCTTTGCCAGCCGTGGTAGCCCTGGCCGCGGTAACACACGCCCAGCGCCACGCGCTGCAGCGCTGCGGCTGCCGTGGCAGCTGCGCCCTCTTCCACCGGGCCCGGCTGAACCGCATGGTCTTGCCCCGCCTCGTCTTGCCCCGACATCAATCGCTCACTCCACAAAGAAAAAGGCGCTCGGCCAGGCCGAGCGCCTCACAGGATGCCACAAGGGCCGATCAGCGCAGCTCGTTGAGCATGGCTTGCGCCTTGTCGCGCAGGGCACCGCTGGTCTTGGAGATCAGCTCGGTCAGCACCTCGCGCGCGCCTTCCGTGTCACCGATCTGGCGGAACTCGTCGGCCAGCTCCAGCTGGCGCAGCAGCGGGTCGCCATCGTCCAGGCCCAGGTCGGCGATGTCCGGCACCACCGGCGGCGCAGCCGGCTCGGGCACCTGGTTCATCAGCGCATCGAACTCAGCGGCCAGATCGGCACCCGAGGTCGACTCAGGCGCGGGAATCGGTGCGGCCGGTGCTGCGGGCGTGGCCGGCAGATCCAGGTCGATGGACGAGAGGTCGAAGTCCAGGGCGCCGTTGCCGCTGTCCGGCGCCACTGTGGCCGGGCGATCGTCGCTCAGGTCGTCCAGATCGAATTCCAGATCGGCGCCGCCCGCTTGCGTCGGCGTGGCCGGCGGCGAGAGGTCGAAGTCCATGGCCATGGGCGCCTGATCCACGGTGGTGGGCAGGGCTTGCGTGGCTTCCATCGAGATCGGCGACGGCGCAGGCGCCGGCGAATCCAGATCCAAATCGAGATCCAGATCGAACACGCTGGTCGGGCCGGTGTCGGGCGCGTTGCGGCCCAGCGGCTCGGTGGCCAGATGACCGGCCGTCACGGTGTGCGGCAAGGTGCTGGCATCCATGGGCTCGGGATGCACTTCGCGGCCGCTGGCCGGCAGGCTCGGTGCGCCACCGGGCTGGTAGAGCGGATTCTCGGGATCGATCTGACGGCCCAGCTCCTGCGCCTTGGCCCAGTCGTCGCCACGACCTTGGGTTTCGGCATACAGCTGGATGGCCAGTTGCTCGAAGCCCTTGATGTCGCGGCGCTTGGCATAGACCTCGAGCAGCTTGAGGCGGATGGCCATGCGCTCGGGATTGGCGCGCAGGGCTTCCTTGAGGATTTCCTCGGCCTGCAGGTCACGGCCGTAAGCCAGGTAGACGTCGGCTTCGGCCACGGGGTCGACATCACCGATGGCGTCCAGTTGGCTCAGCGAGTAATTCATCGACGAGGCACCGTTGGCCGCATCGCGCGTGTCCACGCGCTGGCCGCCGGTGGCGCCGAAGAAGGAATCGGGCTGCAGACGGCTTTCCTGGAAGCCCGTGTCGGACTTGGCCTGGGCCTTGCGATTGCGGAAGCGGTAGAACCCGAAACCACCGGCCGCGGCCACCAGCAGGGCCGACAGCGGCAGCAGCGGGTTGTCCAGCAAATGGTCGAGCAGGCTGGGCTCGGCCACCTCGGCGGCCGGAGCCGGCGGCAGGGCCGCGCTGGCAGGCTTGGAAGCCGCCGGCGCCGCCGTGCTAGGCAGCGGTTTGGAGGCCACCGGCGAAGGTGCCGATGCCACCGGAGCCGGGGCTGGAGCTGGCGGCGTCACCACCGGAGCTGGCACGGGCGCAGCCACCACCGGCGCTGGGGCCGGAGCGGGTGCAGCGACCGGCGCAGGTGCAGGTGCAGGTGCAGGTGCAGGTGTGGCAGCGGGCTTGGCCGCACTGGAGAGCTTCTTCAGCTCTTCCACATTGCGGGTCAGCTCGGCCACGCGGGCGGCGGAATCTTTCTTCTCGGTGTCCTTGGACACGGCCGCGGTCTTGCCGTCGGCGGCCTTGCTCAGGGTCAGCTTGTCCGGCGTGGGTGCTGCAGCTTGCTTGCGATCGTCCACGGCGGCCTGCACGCGGCCCTTGGCCTGGCGATCGCTCTCGTCTTGCTTGATCGTCGGCGCGGCGCCGCTGAGGCGCTGGCGGTAGGCATTGAAATCGGCGCTCTGGGCGCGGATCACCTGGCGGGCCTCGGCCGTGCTGACCGAACCCAGGCTCTCGGCCGAAGGCACTTGCAGCACGCTGCCGGCCTTCAGGCGGTTCATATTGCCGTTGATGAAGGCGTCTTCGTTGTTGCGGTAGAGACCCACCAGCATCTGGTCCAGCGAGATGCCAGCGGGCTGGGTCTTGCCTGCAATGCGCGACAGGCTGTCGCCGGGCTTGACCACATACTCGGACGCGGCCGGTGCGGCTGCAGCGCGTGGCGCCGGCGCAGGCACGGGGGCCGGAGCCGGGCGAGGCGCCGGTGCTTCAGCGCGCGGCCGGGTCGCTTCGGCCACCGCCGGTGCTGGCACGGGCGGGCGCGGGCGGCTGGCAGCGGCTGGCAGGGGCGTGGCCTCCGAAGCCGGCGAAGAAATCACCGGCGCTGCAGCCACGGCGGGCGCGGCGCTGCCGGGCTTGGGATTGGCCGGCGGATCGAACAGCAAGGTGTATTCGCGCACCAAGCGGCCGCTGGCCCAGGTCAGCTCCAGAATCACATCGACAAACGGCTCTTGAACGGCGCGATCGCTGCTGACGCGCAGCACATTGCGGCCGTCACGGCGCACCACCTGCACCTGGGTGCCGGTGAGCACGGCGTTGTACTCGACGCCGGTGGCGCGGTAGGACTCGGGCGGCGCCACGCGCACTTTGAGGGTGCCGGCCTCTTCGGCACTGATGCTGGTGATGTCAATTTCGGCCTTGAGCGTCTCGCCCAGCGCCGATTGCACGGTCAGCTTGCCCAGACCCAGGCCCCACGCTCCGCTGCTCGCGGCGGCCAGCATGGCGGCAGCCACATGAGTCAGAGAAAAACGGCCCCATGTGCGACCCAGTGCGCTACCCACGGCGCTTTTATGTAGTTTCAAGGCATCCCCCAAAGCAACAAGGCGGGCACCAAGGGGTGTCCGCCTGTTTCGACGATCACGATTTTCCGCACAACAGCACTCACGATGCCATCCTCTCGCGCCAAGTCCGCGCCAGGTCCACGGACCGGAAAACTCAATAGCGGCGAGCATATACGCTCACAAGCTCAGGCAATGCCTGAAAAGCACTTTTGCCCCCGCTGAGTTTCGCCCGTCCGCCCCAGCTTGTCGCTTGGGGGCAACGTGAATGCGGGATATCACTGAGCGGGCGCCTTGCGCACCCCGCTCAGCGAAGCCCTCCCCTCAGCGGTCCAGCAGGATGCGCAGCATGCGGCGCAGCGGTTCGGCCGCGCCCCAGAGCAGCTGGTCACCGATGGTGAAAGCGCCCAGATACTCCGGGCCCATGGCCAGCTTGCGCAGGCGGCCGACGGGAATCGTCATGGTGCCGGTCACGGCCACCGGGGTCAGGTCCTTGATCGTGGCTTCACGCGTGTTGGGCACCAGCTTCACCCACTCGTTGTCGGCGGCAATCATGGCTTCGATGTCGGCCAGGGGCACGTCCTTCTTCAGCTTGAAGGTCAGGGCCTGGCTGTGGCAGCGCATGGCGCCCACGCGCACGCAGAAACCATCCACCGGAATGGCGCTGGAACCGAAACCCTCACCGATGCCGAGGATCTTGTTGGTCTCGGCCATGCCCTTCCACTCTTCTTTGGATTGGCCGTTGCCGAGGTCCTTGTCGATCCAGGGGATCAGCGAGCCGCCCAAGGGCACACCGAAGTTGGCGGTCTCGGCGGCGCTCAGGGCGCGCTGGGTGGCGATGACCTGGCGGTCGATCTCGAGGATGGCGCTCTTGGGGTCATCCAGCAAGGCACGCACGGACGCGTTCAAGGTGCCGTACTGCGTCAGCAGCTCGCGCATATGCTGGGCACCGCCGCCGCTGGCGGCTTGGTAGGTCTGGGTGCTCATCCACTCGACCAGACCGGCCTTGTAGAGCGCGCCCACGCCCATCAGCATGCAGGACACGGTGCAGTTGCCACCGACCCAGTTCTTGCCGCCCTTGGCCAGGGCATCCTTGATGACCGGCAGATTGACCGGGTCCAGGATGATGACCGCGTCAGATTCCATGCGCAGGGTCGAGGCCGCATCGATCCAGTGGCCGGTCCAGCCGGCCGCGCGCAGCTTGGGGAAGACTTCGCTGGTGTAGTCGCCGCCCTGGGCGGTGATGATGATCTCGCAGCGCTTGAGCTGCTCGATGTCAAAAGCGTTCTGGAGCTTGGTTTCGTTCTTGGCCTGGGCCGGGGCAGCGCCGCCGGCGTTCGAGGTGCTGAAGAACAGCGGCTCGATCAGGTCAAAGTCTTTTTCTGCGCTCATCCGGTCCATCAGGACCGAACCCACCATGCCGCGCCAGCCTACCAATCCAACAAGTGTCGTCATCGCTGTTACCTCTATCGCCCTAAAAAAGAAAAAAGCCTCTGGACTTCTTCTCCCCCGGCTCGTGTCGCCGGGGGTGTAGGGGCGAGACGAACCGGAGCTGAACTAGCCCTTCATGGTTTTGGTCGTGGTAATCGCTGCAACTACAGCGTCACCCATCTCGCGCGTGCCCACCTTCTGGGTGCCCTCGCTCCAAATGTCTGCGGTGCGCAGACCTTGGGACAACACCGAGCCCACTGCGGCTTCGATACGAGCAGCAGCTTCGGGTTGGTTGAGGGAGAACTTGAGCATCATGGCAGCGGACAGGATTGTAGCCAGAGGATTGGCGATTCCCTTGCCGGCGATGTCCGGCGCGCTGCCGTGGCTGGGCTCGTACAGGCCCTTGTTGTTCTTGTCCAAGGAGGCCGAGGGCAGCATGCCGATGGAGCCGGTCAGCATGGCTGCCTCGTCCGAGAGGATGTCGCCGAACATATTGCCGGTCACGACCACGTCGAAGCGCTTGGGCGCCTTGACCAGCTGCATGGCGGCGTTGTCCACATACATATGGTCGAGTTCCACATCGGGGTACTCGGCGCCGACTTCGATCATCACGTCTTTCCAGAACTGGAAGGTCTCCAGCACATTGGCCTTGTCCACCGAGGTGACGCGCTTGTTGCGCTTGCGTGCGGCCTGGAAAGCGACATGGGCGATGCGCTCGATCTCCGGGCGCGAGTAGCGCATGGTGTCGAAGGCTTCTTCGCTGCCCGGGAAATGCCCGTCCACCGCGGTGCGGCGGCCGCGCGGCTGACCAAAATAGATGTCGCCAGTCAGCTCACGGATGATGAGGATGTCCAGGCCAGCCACCAGCTCGGGCTTCAGGCTCGAGGCGTGCGTGAGCTGCTCGTAGCAGATAGCCGGGCGAAAGTTGGCAAACAGGCCCAGGTGCTTGCGTAGGCCCAGAATGGCTTGCTCGGGGCGCAGGGGGCGGTCCAGCTTGTCGTACTTCCAGTCACCCACGGCGCCGAACAGGATGGCGTCGGCATCCTTGGCCAGCTGCAGGGTGGAGTCCGGCAAGGGATGGCCGGCCGCCTCGTAAGCGGCGCCGCCCACCGGTGCGGTTTCCATCTCCAGCGGCAGGTCCAGGACCTTGAGCACCTTGACGGCTTCGGCGACGATTTCGGTGCCAATGCCGTCACCGGGGAGGATTGCGATCTTCATATCTGTCCTTGGAAAAATTCGCGTGGCGCTCAGGCCGACAACTGGTGCTTGAGCCAGGGCTTGGCGGCCAGGCGCTCGGCCTCGAAGGCCTTGATCTTGTCGGCATGGCGCAGGGTCAGGCCGATGTCGTCGAAACCGCCCAGCAAGCAGAACTTGCGGAAGGCCTGCACCTCGAAGGGCAGCTCCGTGCCGTCCGGCTTGACTACCACCTGGCGCGGCAGATCGATGCTCAGCTGGTAGCCCGGGAAGGCATGCACTTCGTCGAACAGCCGCGCCACTTGCGACTCGGGCAAGACGATGGGCAGGATGCCGTTCTTGAAGCAGTTGTTGAAGAAGATGTCGGCGAAGCTGGGCGCGATCAGGGCGCGAAAGCCGTACTGCTCCAGCGCCCAGGGCGCATGCTCGCGGCTGGAGCCGCAGCCGAAATTGGCGCGCGCCAACAGCACCGAAGCGCCGGCATAGCGCGCCTGGTTGAGCACGAAATCGGGGTTGGGGCGGCGGCTGGCCGGGTCCTGGCCGGGCTCGCCGGCATCCAGATAGCGCCACTCATCGAACAAGTTAGGGCCGAAGCCGCTGCGCTTGATGGACTTGAGGAACTGCTTGGGGATGATGGCGTCGGTGTCGACGTTCTCGCGGTCCATGGGGGCGACGAGGCCCTGGTGCAGGGTGAATTTATCCATCAGAGAAACCTTTCTCAAAATTCTTTCGTGCCCCACCCAGCAGGCACCGGCGATCCGGCTTTGCCGGTCGCGCGGTGACGCCCCCTTGAGGGGGCGCGCGAAGCGCGTAGGGGGTGGGTCATGCCAAGTGGCTGACGTCGACGAAATGGCCGCGCATGGCGGCCGCTGCGGCCATGGCCGGGCTGACCAGATGGGTGCGGCCGCCGGCGCCCTGGCGCCCTTCGAAATTGCGGTTGCTGGTGGAGGCACAGCGCTCACCGGGCTCCAGGCGGTCGGCATTCATGGCCAGGCACATGGAGCAGCCGGGCTCGCGCCACTCGAAACCTGCGGCCTTGAAGACCTGATCCAGGCCTTCAGCCTCAGCCTGCGCCTTGACCAGGCCCGAACCGGGCACGACCAGGGCCAGCTTCACATTCGAGGCCAGACGGCCGCCGATGCGGCGCACCACGGCGGCGGCCTCGCGCATGTCCTCGATGCGGCTGTTGGTGCAGGAACCGATGAAGACCTTGTCCACATGGATGTCGGCAATCGCCTTGTTGGGCTCCAGGCTCATGTACTGCAAGGCGCGTTCGATGGCGCCGCGCTTGACTGCGTCCTTTTCCTTGTCCGGGTCTGGCACGCGGGCGTTCACATCGAGCACCATCTCGGGCGAGGTGCCCCAGGTGACTTGCGGGCGGATCTGGCTGGCGTCCAGTTCGACCACCGCGTCGAAATGCGCACCGGCATCCGAATGCAGGCCGCGCCAGTACTGCACGGCCAGATCCCATTCGACGCCGGTCGGCGTGAAGGGCCGGCCCTTGACGTAGTTCAGAGTGGTCTCGTCCACGGCGATCAAGCCGGCGCGGGCGCCGGCTTCGATGGCCATATTGCAAATCGTCATGCGGCCTTCCATGGTCAGCGCGCGGATGGCCGAGCCGCCGAACTCAATGGTGTAGCCGGTGCCGCCGGCCGTGCCGATCTTGCCGATGATGGCCAGCACGATGTCCTTGGCGCCGACGCCGGGCACGACCTGACCCTCGACGCGGATCAGCATGTTCTTGGCCTTCTTGGCCAACAAGGTCTGCGTGGCCAGCACATGCTCGACCTCGGAGGTGCCGATGCCATGAGCCAGGGCACCGAATGCCCCATGCGTAGACGTGTGGCTATCCCCGCAGACGACGGTCATGCCGGGCAGCGTGGCGCCCTGCTCCGGGCCGATCACATGGACGATGCCCTGGCGCTTGTCGTTCATCTTGAACTGGGTCACGCCGTGGCGGTCGCAGTTCTGGTCCAGGGTGTCGACCTGCAGCTTGGAGATCGGGTCGGCGATGCCGCCGCTGCGGTCGGTGGTGGGCACATTGTGGTCGCTGACCGCCAGATTGGCCGACAAACGCCAGACCTTGCGCGAGGCCAGCTCCAGGCCTTCAAAGGCCTGCGGGCTGGTCACCTCGTGCAGCAGATGGCGGTCGATGTAGAGCACGGCCGTGCCGTCGTCTTCGGTGTGGACGACATGCTCATCCCAGAGCTTGTCGTAGAGCGTGCGAGCAGTCATGACAGTCTTCTTTCCTTCAATTCATTCGATGAGTTCGGTTCGGCTTGAGGGTCCATCAAGCCTTGGGCGCCGGCGGGCAGAGGCTGTCGACAAAGCGCTGCAGCACGGCCGGCAGGCGCTCCTGGCGCAGCACGCCCAGGCAGTACTCGCGCACGGCCCAGTCTTCGTCCAGTGCCAGCAGCTTGACGTCGAACACGCGCGAGAAGCGCTCGGCGGGCCCACCGGGCAGCACGGCCACGCCCAGGCCGGCCTCGACCAGTTGGGCAATCGCATCAAAGCCGCGCACCTGGATGCGGGCGTTGAGCGTGCGGCCCAGGGCCTGGGCCTGCTGGCGCATCATTTCCTGGGCCGAGGCGCCGGCATGCAGGCCGATCAGGTCGTAATCGAGCAGGTCGGCAAAGCGCACGCGGTCCTGCGCCGCCAGCGCATGGCGCTTGGGCACCAGCACGGCCAGGCGGCCACGGGCGTAGGACCAGGTCTGCAAGCGGCTGTCCAGCAAGGGCGCGGTGAACACACCGGCATCGGCCCGGCCCTCGGCCACCGCCGCCTGCACCTCGGCGCTGGTCAGGTCTTCCAGGCTGATGCGGATTTGCGGGTGGCCCTGGCTGAAGGCCACCAGATCGGCCGGCAGGCATTCGGCAATCGCGCCGCTGTTGGCGGCAATGCGCAGATGGCCCTTGATGCCGCGGGCGAACTCCACCACCTCGCTCTCAAGCGCATGCAAGGAGGCATGGAGGGAGCGGATGTGGCGCACCAGGGCGCGGCAAGCCTCGGTGGGCTCGACCCCGCGCGAACGGCGCTCGAAAAGCTGCACGCCCAGGCGGGCCTCCAGATCGGACACCCGCTTGCTGGCCGCGGCCAGAGCCAAATGCTCCTGCTGCGCACCGCGCGTGATGGAGCGCGTCTGCTCGATGGCCAGCACGAGGTTGAGGGTGGTCAGATCAAGGCGCATGGGTGTGTCCGAGTTCGAAGGTCCGACAAGAGCGGGAAATCAGGGTCCGTGGCGCGAAGAAAAGCAAGTTTGGTATGCGGGAACCAGCACCGATCGCAGGGCAGACCGGCGGCAATCACCCTCGAGAGACGAAATTTAGCTTTCGCCAACAAGATGCGCACACAGAGTTCAACAATTACATCTTCGCGCCTCACGAAGTCTAAACCAGCCAGGCACGCTGTGATTCCATGTTTCTCAGCAAGCGCGAAGATGGGGCTCCGGATGTGCAGCAGGCCGCTCGGCCACAGAACTCAACCCCAGAGGCATTGGCAAAGGCCCCATCCCAGCAGAACGCCGAAAGTGTCGCGTTCACCCAGATCCGATCCACTGTCAGGTCCACGACAGGCCGGCCGCACGCAAGTGAGAAATGAGCCCAGGAATGCACACATTCCTGCGCTTGGGCGGGCGGGGTGCGGCCTAGGATGACTCACTCACCTTCTTGATGAATCGTTCGCGATTGCCGCCCATGCCTCAACTGCACACCTCCCCCCATCGCGCCCACAAGGGCATTTTGTTCAGCCTGCTCGCATGCGGCACCCTGCTGGGCCTGTGCGCGCCGGTCCGAGCCGCCGAGGGCGGCCCCGAGAGCGTGCACATCTGCCACGAGAACGAAGACGCCTTCCCCTGGCTGCTCAAGGACAAACCCGGCTACAGCCAGATCATGATGACGCAGCTGGAGAAGCAGCTGGGCACGCCGATCAAGCTGGTGCCCATGCCCTGGAAACAATGCCTGGCCGAAGTCAAAAGCGGCAAGATCGACGGCGCCATGAACGCCAGCTTCAGCGCCGAGCGCGCTGAGTTTGCCCATTACCCGCTCAAGCTCGACGGTGAAGCCGACGCCACCAAGCGCATGTACCGCGCCACCTACGCGCTCTACAAGACCAAGGGCGCCAGCGTCAGCTGGGACGGCAAGGCCCTGTCCGGCAATGGAACCTTCGGCGCCCAGGCCGGCTTTTCCATCGTCGCGCAGCTGAAGCAGCTGGGCGTCAAGGTCGAAGACAACGCGCCCACGGCCGATGAGCTGCTGAACCGCGTGGCCTCGGGCCGCTACCTCGCCGCGGCCCTGCAGACCACCGAGGCCGAGGCCTCGCTGGCCGCCCTGCCGGCGCTGCACAGCAAGATCGAGCGGGTCAGCCCGCCCCTGGTCGACAAGGCCTACTTCACCATCTTCTCCAAGCCCTTCTTCACCAAGCATGGCCAGACGGCGCGCGAGGTCTGGCGCCTGCAAGGCAAGCTGCGCGAATCGCCCGAGTTCAAGGGTCAGGTCTCGCACCTGATGAAGTCCGTCGACTGATTCGCAAGCCTGCAACAGCAACAACAACGGCGGCCCTCGGGTCGCCGTTGTTCTTGGTGGGTGCAACTGCTCACGGCCACATGGGCCACCCGCTGAGGGGAGCAGGCTGTTAACCTAGGCGCACACGGCCGGTCCGGCAGCGCGGGAGCAGACTTGGGCGAGGCACAGCAAGGCGACGCTGGCGCAGGGCAAGCCGCCCAGGCGCAATGGCAGCAGGACGAATCGGGTCTGCGGCTGCGCCTGAGCGGCGATTGGCGTGGCGGCCCCATGCTGCCGCCGCCCCCCGAACCACAAGACTCGACGGATCCGCGCGAGGCCGCCCGGCCCCTGCTCATGCATGTCGACGGCCAGGCCCTCAGCCATTTCGACAGCCGCCTCGCCGCCCAGCTCTGGGCCCTGAGCCGCAGCCGCCAGCAGGCGCTGAATACCGAGGCCCTGCCGCCGGGATTGCGCGGCATGCTGGACCTGGCCGCTCGCCAGAGCGCAGGCGATACGCCGAACGGCAAACGCCGCCCTCGCTGGCTCACGCGCATCGGCCTGGACTGGCAGGCCCGCTACCGCCGCACGCGCGACACCCTGGCTTTCACCGGCGAGCTCTTGATCGCCGTCTACCGCGCCCTGCGCGGCAGCACCGCCATGCGCGGCGAAGACATGGCCCAGCAACTGCACGCCACCGGCCCGGCCAGCCTGCCCATCGTCACCCTGGTCAGCTTTCTGGTCGGGCTCATCATTGCCTATATGGGCGCGGCCCAGCTGCAGCGCCTGGGCGCGCAGGCCTTCATGGCCGATCTGGTGACCATCGGCGTGGTGCGCGAAATCGCAGCCCTGATGACCGGCATCATGCTGGCCGGCCGGGTCGGCGCCGCCTTTGCCGCCCAGCTGGGCAGCATGCAGGCGAATGAGGAGATCGACGCCTTGCGCGCCCTGGGTTTGAACCCGGTCGAGCACCTGGTGCTGCCGCGCGTGCTGGCCATGGCCTTGATGGCTCCCTTGCTGACCACCTTTGCCGCCGTGGTGGGCATGCTGGCGGGCTTGCTGGTGGCCGTGGGCATCTTCCATGTCGAGCTGCTGGACTACCTCTACCGCAGCTCCAAGGCCATCACCCTGGCGCATGCGGGCATCGGCCTGCTCAAGGGCACGGTCTACGGCGTGCTGGTCGCCATGGCGGGCTGCCGCCAGGGCCTGCATGCCGGCCGCAGCGCCCAGGCCGTGGGTGAAGCGACCACGGCCGCCGTCGTGCAAGCCATCATCTGGATCGTCATCGCCGCATCGGCCTTGACGATTGCCTTTCAACGTCTGGGCTGGTGATGGACGCGCAGCCGCAACAGGCCTTGCCCGTGCCCTTGCCCTCGCCCTTGCTTCGCGCCGAGGATCTGACCCTGGCCGTGCCGGGGCGCGTGCTGCAGCAAGGCATCAGCTTCGAGCTGCAGCGAGGCGAGATCCTGGTGCTGATGGGCGGCAGCGGCTGTGGCAAGAGCACCCTGCTGCGCCATCTGATCGGCCTGCAGACGCCTGCCGCGGGCCGTGTACTTTATGGCGAGCAAGACCTGGCCGAGGCCGACGACGACACGATGGCGCAGCTGCGCCGCCAGTTCGGCGTGATGTTCCAGGGCGGGGCGCTGTGGAGCTCGATGACGGTGGGCGAGAACGTGATGCTGCCGCTGACCGAGTTCAGCGAGCTGGACGAAGACGCGGCCGAGCAGATGGCCCGATTCAAGCTGGCCCTGGTCGGCATGGAAGCCGCCTTTGACGAGCTGCCCAGCGCCCTCAGCGGCGGCATGAAAAAGCGTGCCGCCATCGCCCGCGCCATGGCCCTGGACCCGCCTCTGCTCTTCCTCGATGAACCCTCGGCCGGCCTGGACCCGCTCAGCGCCGCCAGCCTGGATGAACTGATCCTCAATCTGCGCGATCATCTCGGCACCAGCATCGTGCTGGTGACGCATGAATTGAGCAGCATCTTTGCGGTAGCCGACCGCGCCCTGTTTCTCGATGCCAAGGAGAAAACCATGACCGCGCTCGATGCCCCGCGCCGTTTGCTGGAGACTGGCCCCGAGGCGGTGCGCCTGTTTTTGCGCCGCGGCGTAACGTCCGGCTCGGGAGGCCTCGCATGAGAAAGCGCCACGGCCACCCTGCCCTGCTGGGCCTGTTCGTCGTCACCGCCCTGATCCTGCTCTTCATCGCCGTGTTCGTCATCGCTGGCGGCAAGCTGCTGGGCGGCAAGGAACGGGTGGTAATGTACTTCCACGGCTCCATCTACGGCTTGCAGATCGGCGCGCCGGTGGTGTTCCGCGGCGTGCACCTGGGCAATGTCAGCGCCATCGGCGTGGCCTACAACAATGCCAGCAATGCAGTGTCCATCCCGGTGGAAGCCGAACTGGAGCGCGACATGATCGGCAATCTCAGCGGCGAACGCCTGCCGGGCAGCGGCGCCTCCTCGCTCAAAGCCCTGGTCGAGCGTGGCCTGCGGGCCCAGCTGGGTCTGCAAAGCCTGCTGACCGGGCAGCTCTATGTGGACCTGGACTTCCGACCCGACAAACCCACCGTGGGCAGCACCGTCGAGGCCAGCCGCTATGTGCAGATCCCCACCGTGGCCACGCCCTTTCAGGACCTGCGCAACCAGGTGGACGGCCTGGACATCAAGCGCCTGGTGGGCGACCTCTCGGCCATCGCCAGCACCGGCCGGCGGCTGATCGAGGGGCCCGAGCTGAGCCGCGCCCTCAAGGACATCGAGGCGGTAAGCGCCAGCCTGCGCCGCCTCAGCCAGCAGCTGGACCGCCGCGCCGGCCCGGTGGGCGACGCCGCCCTGAACGCCCTGGCCGCCACCCAGGACGCCATGGAGCGCATGAGCCGCGCGGCCGTGACCGTCAACGAATCGGCCGAGCGGGTGGGCAAGACCTTCAATCCCGAGGGCGCCGTGGTGCAGGACCTGCGCCGGGTCTCCACCGAACTGGCCCGCGCCGCCGCGGCGGTGGCCGATGTGGCACAGGACGAGGCGCCGCTGAACCAGAACCTGCAGCGCGCGCTGAGAGACATTGCCCAAGCCGCCCGTGCCCTGCGCGAGCTGGCCGACACCCTGGACCAGCAACCCGAAGCCGTACTCAAGGGCCGCGCCAAATGAGCAGATTCCTCAATCGAATGAAGGCCGTCCCCGTGCTGATCGGCCTCAGCCTGCTCGCCGCCTGCGGCAGCTCCCCCCAGGTGCAGTACTACCAGCTGCGCGCGGAACCGCCCGGTACATCATCCAGCCCAATCGCCGCCCCGGTCTCGGCCGATTCAGCCTCGTCGGCCTCCGCTGGCATCTGGGCCCTCGGCCCGGTGCAGATCCCCGAGTACCTGGACCGCGACGCCATCGTCCGCCCCAGCGGCCAGGCCATGCTGCGTCTGACCCCGAGCGAGCGCTGGGCCGAGTCCCTGCGCGACGCCATCCCCCGCCTGCTGCAGCAAGACCTGGCCCGCTTGCACGGCAGCGCCCGCATCTGGCGCCTGCCCCTGCCGCCTGGGCTCTCGGCCGAACGACAGCTGCGCGTGGACATCCAAAGGCTGGACGCAGACGCAGGCCCACGCCCGCTGCTGGTGCTGCTAGCACGCTGGACCTGGCTGGACCCCAGTGGCCGCCAGCCTCCCCAGGTGCACGAACAGCGCTTCGAAGTGCCGGCCGGAGACGGCAGCACCGATGCACTGGTGGCGGCGCATCGGGCCGCGCTGTGGGCGCTGGCCCAGGCCATCGGGGCACACTAGGGCCGCCCGGCTCAAGCCCCCATCAAAGCCTGACCGCACACCCGCAAGGTTTGACCCCGCACGGCGCCCGATTCCGGCAAGGCCAGGAAAGCGACGGCCTCGGCCACGTCGCGGGGCTGGCCGCCCTGGGACAGGGCGTTGAGGCGGCGGCCGGCTTCGCGGATCAGCCAGGGGACCTGGCGGGTCATGTCGGTTTCGATGAAGCCGGGGGCCACGGCATTGACGGTGGCGCCGCGGGAGGCCAGCACGGCACTGCGAGCAGCGACGTAGCCGATCAGGGCCGACTTGCTGGTGGCGTAGTTGGTCTGGCCGGCATTGCCTGCTATGCCGCTGATGGACGACAGGCAGATCTCTCGCGCGCCGGGCGCCAGCAGATCGGCCTGATCCAGCGCCGCATCGATGGCCAGGATGGCCTGCAGATTGACGGCCATGACCTGCTTCCACTCGGCCTCGCTCATCTTGAACAGGCTGCGGTCGCGGGTGATGCCGGCGTTGTGCACCAGCACATCGACCGCCAGGCCGGGGTGTTGGCGCAGCCAGTCGCAGAGCGCCGCGGGAGCTGCGGCGCTGGAGATGTCCAGAGCCAAGGCGTCGCCCTGGATGCGCCGCGCCAGCTCGCGCAAATGCGGCTCGGCCGAGGGCACGTCGATGCACAGCACGCGAGCGCCCTCCTCGGCCAGGCGCGCCGCCGTGGCAGCGCCCAATCCCCGCGCGGCACCGGTGACCACGGCCAGGCGCTCGCGCAAGCGGCCCGGCACCGAAGGGAGTTCAGGGCTCGCATAAAGAGCCTGGCCTGCATCCAAACGCAGAATCCGCCCGGACACGTAAGCGCTGCGGGCGCTGCAGAAAAAGCGCAAAGGCCCCAGCAAAGCGCTCGCCGCCGCGACCGGCACCTGCAGCGCATTGACGGTGGCCGCATGGCTGCGGCCCAGCTCCTTGGCCAGGCTGCGCACGAAACCGTCGATGCCCTGGGCGGCCGCCGCAGCCTCGGGCGAGACGCGAGCGGCCTCCAGCGGGCAAGGCGCCAGCAGCAAGAGCTTGGCGCAGGGCGCCAGGCGGCGCAGCAGGGGCGCAAAAAAGCTGCGCAGCTGGGCCAGGGACGCGAGCTCACGGCAGCCGGTGGCGTCCAGCACGGCGATGTCGACGCGGGCCGACGCATCGGCGGCCAGGTCTGTCTCCATCAGCAGGCGGGCGCCCAGTGCCTGCAGCAAGCTTCGCGCAGCTTCGCCCGCATGCCCGCCCGGCATGGCGGTCAATACCAGCTGCCGGCCACGCAGCTCGTCGCTGCCGTAGGGGCCGGCCTCGCGCCGCAGGACGCGTGGGCGCGGCAGGCCGAGCGCACGCACGAGCGGGCCCGTCAAGCGGCCAGCTGCCAGGCCGATCAAAGGATCTGAGTTCGAAGCCATGGCGGTCCGCGAAGGGATCGATCAGCCCAGCGCGGCGATGACCTCGGCCGGCGCCTGCACCAGCTCGATCAACACGCCTTCACCACCGATCGGAAACTCGGCGCTGGACTTGGGGTGGATGAAGCAGATGTCGTAGCCGGCCGCACCCTTGCGGATGCCGCCCGGCGCGAAGCGCACGCCGTTCGCCGTCATCCACTCGACGGCCTTGGGCAGGTCGTCCACCCAAAGGCCCACATGGTTGAGCGGCGTGGTGTGCACGGCCGGCTTCTTCTCGGGATCGAGCGGCTGCATCAGATCGACCTCGATCTTGTGCGGGCCCTGGCCGATGGCGCAGATGTCTTCGTCGACGTTCTCGCGCTCGGAGACGAAGTTGCCGGTGACCTGCAGGCCCAGCACATCGACCCAGAGCTTGCGCAAGGCCTGCTTGTCGGGGCCGCCGATGGCGATCTGCTGGATGCCGAGGATCTTGTAGGGTTTCATGTTTGGTACACCACAAAAGGAAATGTTTCAGTCGGTTTGCTGAGCAGGGGAAGAGGAAGTGAACGTGTGAACAGGTGAGCAGCGCTGCGCGCTTGGTGAACCATTCACCTGTTCACCTGTTCACCTGTTCACCTGTTCACCTGTTCACCTGTTCACCTGTTCACCTGTTCACCTGTTCACCTGTTCACCCCTCAACCTCACTCAAACCTCAGAATCAGCTGATCCACCGACAAGCTCTCGCCCACCTTGGCCAGCACCTCGGCCACCTTGACGTCACGCTCGGCGATCAAGATGTTCTCCATCTTCATGGCCTCAATGACGGCCAGGCGCTCGCCGGCTTGCACGGTCTGGCCCGGATGCGCAGCGATCTGAACCAGCAGGCCCGGCATCGGCGAGAGCAGGAACTTGCTGGTGTCCGGCGGGGCCTTGAAAGGCATCAAGGTCTGCAGCTCGGCCGCGCGCGGCGAGAGCACATTGACGAGGATGGCATAGCCGTTGTGCTGCAAGCGATAAGCCAGCGGCTGCTTGGCCGTGCCGCGCTCGGCCTGGGCCACAAAGGGCTGGCCGTTGACGGTGCCGGTCAGGCGGATGTCGTTCAGGCGCGAGTTGCAGACGATGCGGTAGCTCTTGGCCTCAGCGCCTTCACCGACGCGCACCAGCGCCTCGCCGAGGTGCCCCACGAACTCGGAGATGTGCAGGGCGTGGCGGGCTTGCTGGCCGGCCGTGCCCTCGGACACCAGGGCCACGTAGTCGTGCTCAATGCGCACCTCATGGCCCGGCAGCTGGCCGCTGATGCCAGCCTCGCGCTCGCGCGCCTTGCGGCGGATGAAGCCAGCCAGGGCAACCAGGAACAGCGGATCGCTGTGCGGCACATCTTCGGCGCGGAAGCCGCCGCTGTAATGCTGGGCGATGAAGCCGGTGTTGAAGTTGCCGGACTTGAAGTCCTCATGCGCCAGCAGGGCCGACTGGAAGGGGATGTTGCTGGAGATGCCGCGGATGACAAAGCCATTCAAGGCTTCGCGCATCTTGGCGATGGCGTCGGCCCGGTCGCGGCCGTGGACGATGAGCTTGGCGATCATCGAGTCGTAGAACATCGGGATCTCGCCGCCTTCGTAGACGCCGGTGTCGACCCGAACGCCGCCCCAAGCGGTGTTCGTCACTGCCTCGCCGCCGAATGAACCTTGGGCATAACTCTCACCCTGCAGGGTCAGCGTGCCCTGCTCCAGATTGGCCTGCGGCGGCTGGTACTTGACCAGGCGGCCGGTCGAGGGCAGGAAGTTGCGGAAGGGGTCTTCGGCATTGATGCGGCACTCGATCGCCCAGCCTTCGCGCTTGATGTCCTCTTGCTTGAGGCTCAGCGGCTCACCGGCGGCCACACGGATCATCTGCTCGACCAGGTCCAGGCCGGTGATGCACTCGGTCACCGGGTGCTCCACCTGCAGGCGGGTGTTCATCTCCAGGAAATAGAAACTCTGGTCCTTGCCGACCACGAACTCCACCGTGCCCGCGCTCTGGTAGTTCACCGCCTTGGCCAGGGCCACGGCCTGCTCGCCCATGGCCTTGCGGGTGGCTTCGCTGATGAAAGGCGACGGCGCTTCTTCGATCACCTTCTGGTGGCGGCGCTGGATGGAGCATTCGCGCTCCCACAGGTAGAGCGTGTTGCCCTGGCTGTCGCCCAGCACCTGGATCTCGATGTGGCGCGGCTCCTCGACAAACTTCTCCATGAAGACGCGGTCGTCGCCAAAGCTGTTGCGCGCCTCATTGCGGCAGCTGCTGAAGCCTTCGAAACATTCCTTGTCATTGAAGGCCACGCGCAAGCCCTTGCCGCCACCGCCGGCGCTGGCCTTGATCATCACCGGGTAGCCGATGCCCTGGGCGATCTTGACCGCCTCTTCGGGTGAGAGGATGGGCTCGTTGTGGCCCGGGATGGTGTTGACCTGGGCGGCGTTGGCCAGCTTCTTGGAGGCGATCTTGTCGCCCATGGCGGCGATGGAGCCATGCTTGGGGCCGATGAAGGCAATGCCCTCTTCCTCGACCCGGCGCGCGAACTCTTCGTTCTCGCTCAGAAAGCCGTAGCCGGGGTGGATGGCCTGGGCGCCGGTCTGCTTGGCCGCCGCGATGATCTTGTCGGCCACCAGATAGGACTCGCGGCTGGGCGCCGGGCCCAGCAGCACGGCCTCATCGGCCAGCTCCACATGGCGAGCGTCCTTGTCGGCCTCGGAGTAGACGGCCACGGTCTTGATGCCCATCTTGCGGGCCGTCTTGATGACCCGGCAAGCGATCTCACCGCGGTTGGCGATCAGAATTTTTTCAAACATGATGTCTTGTCCCCATCAAAAACTTGTTCAGTCGGCTGACGTCAACGCTGTGCGGAAAAACGCAGGCGCCCAGCCAGGCAGAGATCGGTCCATTCGACGACGCGGCGCTCGATCCAGGCGGCGCCCTGCCCCTTGGCCGCCGCGGCGCCCTGGTAGGCAAAGCTCAGCATGGCCGGAGCGCGCTGCGCGTACTCGCTGCCGTCACTGAGCGCACCTTCGCGCTGCAGATCGGCCAGGGCCTGGCTGCGCGACAGGCCATCGACTCGGTAGAGCAGGATCACCGGCAGGCTGGCCAGATCGTTGCCGCAGGCCTCCACGCGGCTGGCGGCCGCTGCGCCGTAGCGCTGCAAGGCGCAGGCCGCGAATTGCTGCTGGGCCGAGGCGGCTTCTGGCGCCGAAGCAGGCTGTGATGCTGCCTCGGCATGGGCTTGCGCGTGGCTCGCCACGCAGTCCGCTGCAGGCAAAGCAGCGTGTACGCTGCCGCAAACCAGCAGCTGCCCGGCCCAGACCACGAGCGCCTTGGCGAAATTCACAGCGGAATGTTCCCGTGCTTGCGCCAGGGGTTGTCCAGCTTCTTGTCCTTGAGCATGACCAGGGAGCGGCAGATGCGTTTGCGGGTCTCATGCGGCTGGATCACATCGTCGATGAAGCCACGGGCGCCAGCGACAAAGGGGTTGGCAAAGCGGGCCTTGTACTCCGCTTCCTTGGCGGCCAGCTTCTCGGGATCGCCCTTGTCCTCGCGGAAGATGATCTCCACCGCGCCCTTGGCGCCCATCACCGCGATTTCGGCGTTAGGCCAGGCGAAGTTGACATCGCCGCGCAGGTGCTTGGAGGCCATCACATCGTAGGCGCCGCCGTAGGCTTTGCGGGTGATGACGGTCACCTTCGGCACCGTGCACTCGGCATAGGCATACAGCAGCTTGGCGCCATGCTTGATGATGCCGCCGTACTCCTGGCTGGTGCCTGGCATGAAGCCGGGCACATCGACGAAGGTGATCACCGGGATGTTGAAGGCATCGCAGAAGCGCACAAAGCGCGCGGCCTTGATGGAGCTCTTGATGTCCAGGCAGCCGGCCAGCACGAGCGGCTGGTTGGCGACGATGCCCACCGTCTGGCCCTCCATGCGGGCAAAGCCGGTCAAGATGTTCTTGGCGTAGTCGGGCTGCAGCTCGAAGAAGTCGCCGTCGTCGACCGTCTTCTGGATCAGCTCCTTCATGTCATAGGGCTTGTTCGGGTTGTCCGGCACCAGAGTGTCGAGCGAATGGTCGAGGCGGTTGCCGGGGTCACCGCTGGGCCGGGTCGGCGCCTTCTCGCGGTTGTTCAGCGGCAGGTAGTTGAAGAAGCGGCGCAGCATCAAGATGGCTTCGACATCGTTTTCGAAGCTGAGGTCGGCCACACCGCTCTTGCTGGTGTGGGTGCCAGCGCCGCCGAGCTCTTCGGCCGTCACCTCTTCGTGCGTCACCGTCTTCACGACCTCGGGCCCGGTCACGAACATATAGCTCGAGTCCTTGACCATGAAGATGAAATCGGTCATGGCCGGCGAGTAGACCGCGCCGCCAGCGCACGGGCCCATGATCATGCTGATCTGCGGGATCACGCCCGAGGCCAGCACATTCTTCTGGAACACATCGGCATAGCCGCCCAGGGAGGCCACGCCTTCCTGGATGCGTGCGCCGCCCGAGTCGTTGAGGCCGATCACCGGCGCGCCGACCTTCATGGCCTGGTCCATGACCTTGCAAATCTTCTCGGCATGCGCCTCGGACAAGGCGCCGCCGAAAACGGTGAAGTCCTGGCTGAAGCTGAAAGCCAGGCGACCGTTGATCATGCCGTAGCCGGTGACCACGCCGTCACCGGGGATCTTGTTCTCGGCCATGCCGAAATCCACGCAGCGGTGCTCGACAAACATATCCCATTCTTCAAAGGTGCCTTCGTCGAACAGCAGCTCCAGGCGCTCGCGCGCCGTCAGCTTGCCCTTTTTGTGCTGGGCAGCGATGCGCTTTTCGCCGCCGCCCAGCCGGGCCTGGGCACGTTTTTCTTCCAGTCGTTGTTGGATGTCATGCATGGGAAGTCCTTTCGTAGGGCCGTCCCAAGGAAGGACGCGCCCCCTCGGGGGGCAGCCCATTCATTGGGCGTGGGGGTTTCATTTCTCGTCTCCGGAGAAGAAATTCAACAGTTGGCGTGCTGCGGTGGAGGGCGCCAGGCGGCCCTGCAGCACATCTTCGGTGATCTGGGGCAGCTGGGCACTCACGGCCGGCGAGGCGGCAAACTGCTGGCGCAAGCCGGCGTGGATGCGCTCCCACATCCAACTCTGCGCCTGTTGCTGGCGTTTGGCCAGCCAGTGGCCTTGGGTCTGCTGCAATTCGCGGTAAGCACTGACCTGCGCCCAAAAGCGCTCCAGCCCATCGCCCTGCTCGGGCTTGAGCGCACTGAGCTGCATCACTTGTGGGTGCCAGGTCTTGCCCGACGTGGCGTGGTCCGTGTGGCTGTGGCCGTGGAAGCCGTAGATCCGCAGGCTGGAGCCGATCTGCGCCTGGGCGCGGGTGGCGGCCGCCCAATCGAGATCGGCCTTGTTGATGACGACCAGATCGGCCAGCTCCATCACGCCCTTCTTGATCGCCTGCAAATCATCGCCGGCGTTGGGCAGCTGCAGCAGCACATACATGTCCGTCATGCCGGCCACGGCGGTTTCGCTCTGGCCCACACCGACGGTCTCGACGATGACCACATCGAAGCCAGCCGCTTCGCAGACCAGCATGGCCTCGCGCGTCTTCTCGGCCACGCCGCCCAGGGTGCCGCTGCTGGGGCTGGGGCGGATGTAGGCGCGCTCGTCCATCGAGAGCCGCTCCATGCGGGTCTTGTCGCCGAGGATGGAGCCGCCCGAGACGCTGCTGCTCGGGTCCACCGCCAACACAGCGACGCGGTGGCCGCGTGCGATCAGAAACAGGCCCAGGGCCTCGATGAAGGTGCTCTTGCCCACGCCGGGCACGCCCGAGATGCCGAGGCGAAAGCTCTTGCCTGTGTGCGGCAGCAGTTCGGTCAGCAGGGCATCGGCCTGGGCGCGGTGATCGCGGCGGGTCGACTCCAGCAAGGTGATGGCCTTGGCCATGGCCCGGCGCTGCTGGGGGCCGGGAGCGGCCAGCAAAGCCGGCGCCAGACTCGGGCTGGGCAACACGAGCGTCATGCGCGCCCCAGCCGCTCGCCTTGAACGCCCGACCAGACCGGCGCAATGCCGTCCGGCACCTGGGCCAGGCGGGCCTCCTCACCAACGACAGGCAAGCGCCAGAGGTAGTCGATGTCGAACTCGCTCTCGCCCACCGCCTTGAAGCCATGGCGCAGATAAAAACGGTTGGCATCGCTGAGCTTGAGGGCCGAGAGACTGAGGTCTCGCCCCGCCCGCCGCGCCTGGTCCTTGGCCCAGCTGAGCACCCAGGAGCCGATGCCCTGGCTTTGTGCCGCGGGCTGCAGATAGAGCTGCTCGAGACGCAAGGCTGGCGCTTCACCCGCGGGCGTTTCGCGCAGCATCAAGAACCCGACCCGCTCGCTGCCGCGGCAGATGTGGCGCATGGTCTCGGGCTCGAACAAGGCCTCAAAGCGATCGCGGCTGCGCACGAGGTCGAAGCGCCCCAGTCGCTCCAGGCTGGGCCGCAAGGCCTCCATGCGCAGCTGGAACAGCGCATCCAGATCCTCGGCCGCCACCGGCTGCAGCTGATAGGCACTCATGCGCGGCTCCCGGTGCCGCTCACGCCGCAGCGGCCGTCAGCGACTGGCGGATCTGTTCCAGCACATCCTTGGCACTGGCCGGGATGGGGGTGCCGGGGCCGTAGATGCCTTTGACGCCGGCCTCATAGAGCATGTCGTAGTCCTGCGCCGGGATCACGCCGCCGACGAAGACGATGATGTCATCGGCACCTTGTGCCTTCAGCGCCGCGATGATGGCCGGCACCAAGGTCTTGTGACCGGCGGCCAGGGTCGAGATGCCGACCGCATGGACATCGTTCTCGATAGCTTGGCGGGCGCATTCCTCGGGGGTCTGGAACAGGGGGCCGATGTCGACATCGAAACCCAGATCAGCGTAAGCCGTGGCCACCACCTTGGCACCACGGTCGTGGCCGTCCTGGCCCAGCTTGGCGACCATCACGCGCGGGCGGCGTCCATGGACGTCAGCAAAGGACTTGATCTCGTCCTGCAGCTTGGCCCAGCCCTCGGCCGAGTCGTAAGCGGCGGCATAGACGCCGGTGACCTTTTGCGTGTCGGCGCGGTGACGGCCGTACACCGCCTCGAGTGCATCGCTGATCTCGCCCACCGTGGCGCGCAGGCGCACAGCCTGGATGCTCAGGTCCAGCAGATTGCCTTGGCCGGACTTGGCGGCTTCGGTCAGGGCATGGAGCGCGGCCTGGACGGCGGCACTGTCGCGGCTGGCCTTGATGGCCTTGAGCCGCTCAATCTGGCCGTCACGCACACGGACATTGTCGACATCGAGGATCTCGATCTTGTCTTCCTTGGCCAACTTGTACTTATTGACGCCCACGATGACATCGCGCCCAGAGTCGATGGCCGCCTGCTTCTCGGCCGCGCTGGCCTCGATCTTGAGCTTGGCCCAGCCGCTGTCCACCGCGCGGGTCATGCCGCCCATGGCCTCGACCTCTTCGATGATGGCCCAGGCCTTGTCGGCCATGTCCTGGGTCAGCGATTCCATCATGTAGCTGCCGGCCCAGGGGTCGATCACGCTGGTGATGTGGGTCTCTTCCTGGATGATGAGCTGGGTGTTGCGGGCGATGCGCGATGAAAACTCGGTGGGCAGGGCGATCGCCTCGTCCAGCGAATTGGTGTGCAGGCTTTGCGTGCCGCCGAAGACCGCGGCCATGGCCTCGATGGTGGTTCGCACCACATTGTTGTAGGGGTCTTGCTCGGTCAGCGACCAGCCCGAGGTCTGGCTGTGCGTGCGCAGCATCAGGCTCTTGGGGTTCTTGGCCTCGAATCCCTTCATGATCCGGCACCAGAGCAGGCGCGCGGCCCGCATCTTGGCAATCTCCAGATAGAAGTTCATGCCGACCGCCCAGAAGAAGGACAGACGCGGTGCGAAGTCATCGACATCCAGGCCCTTGGCCAGCGCGGTCTTCACATACTCCTTGCCGTCCGCCAGGGTGAAGGCCAGCTCCAGCGCCTGGTTGGCACCGGCTTCCTGCATGTGATAACCCGAGATCGAAATCGAGTTGAACTTGGGCATCTTCTGCGCCGTGTACTCGATGATGTCGCCGATGATCTTCATCGAGGGCTCGGGCGGGTAGATGTAGGTGTTGCGGACCATGAACTCCTTGAGGATGTCGTTCTGGATGGTGCCGCTCAACTTGTCCTGCGAAACGCCCTGCTCTTCCGCCGCCACCACATAGCCCGCCAGCACCGGCAGCACGGCGCCGTTCATGGTCATGGAGACGGACACCTTGTCGAGTGGGATCTCGTTGAAGAGGATCTTCATGTCCTCGACCGAGTCGATCGCCACACCGGCCTTGCCGACATCGCCGGTCACGCGCGGATGGTCGCTGTCGTAGCCGCGGTGGGTGGCCAGATCAAAAGCCACCGACACGCCCTGCCCGCCCGCCGCCAGGGCCTTGCGGTAGAAGGCGTTGCTTTCCTCGGCGGTGGAGAAGCCCGCGTACTGGCGAATCGTCCAGGGCCGCACCGCGTACATGGTGGCCTGCGGGCCGCGCAAAAAAGGCTCGAAGCCCGGCAATGTGTCGGCGTAAGGCAGGCCCGCCGTGTCGGCCGCGGTGTAGAGCGGCTTGACCGTCAGGCCTTCGGGCGTGTGCCAGTTCAGGGCCGAGACATCGCCTCCGGGGGCGGATTTGGCGGCGGCTTTTTCCCACTGCGCCAGCGTGGCTTGCGGGAATTCGAACGCTTGCTTCTTGGATTCAGACATCTCTTGGCTCCTGCGGACGCCCCATCATAGCGCGACCATCATTCATAATTATAAATTCAGAATTGACGCTACACTGACGGCGACGCACCCCACCATGCCTGCCGAACCCCGCTCGATCAAGCCCAGCCCGGCACTCGGAACAGCCGCTCCGGCGCTCCCGCTTGCCCACGCACTGGCCCACCGCGCTCTCTATCAAGAGGTGGCGGAACATCTGCGCCAACAAATTTTCAGTCGCCAGCTGGAACCCGGCGCCTGGATTGACGAACTCAAACTCTGCGGCGAACTGGGCATCAGCCGTACACCGATGCGGGAAGCGCTCAAGGTGCTGGCAGTCGAAGGCCTGGTGACCATGAAGCTGCGCCGCGGCGCCTATGTCACCGAGATGAGCGAGCGCGATGTGCGCGAGGCCTATCAGCTGCTGGCCCTGCTCGAGAGCGACGCCGCCGCCCGCGTGGCCGCCCAGGGCAGCGACACCGACCTGGCCGAACTTCAGGCCCTGCACGATGAGCTGGAGCGTCAGGTGGACGAGCGCGACGACTTCTTCGCCGCCAACGAGCGCTTTCATCTGCGCCTGCTGGAGATCGAAGCCAACCGCTGGCGCCAGCAGATCGTCACCGACCTGCGCCGCGTGATGAAGCTCAACCGCCACCACTCGCTGTTCAAGCAGGGCCGCTTGCAGGATTCCCTGCGCGAGCACCGCGAGCTGATGCAGGCCCTGCAAGCCCGGCGCGCCGACGAGGCGGCGCGCCTGATGCGGGCGCATTTCGACAACGGCCTGGCGGCCGCAACCGGCGCCTGAGCAGCGGCGGCATCCAAAGCCTGGAACTGGGGGCCAAGCACCCGGCTCCACCTGGGTTTTGACGGCGGCACTGCCGTGCAAACTGCACGGCATCCGGGCTCGCTGCTGCGCACGCCAGCCCCGCCTTCATCCCATCCCCGCAAGGAGCGCCCCGACATGAGCATGAGCCGCGAGCAGCTGGAACAGGCCGCCAAAGCCTGGTGGTACTACACCGTGGAACTGGCCCCAGGCCTGATCGCACCGGGCAGCTACCCCACCGACTTCCCCTACATGCCGCGCATGCTGATGCGCAATGCCCATCTGCACGGCCAAGACTGCCTGGACCTGGGCACCATGGAGGGCGTGATCCCGGTGCTGATGCACCGCAAGGGCGCCAAACGCATTGTCGCGGCCGACGCCGTGCCGCACTGCGCCGACAAGATGGCTTTGCTGCAAAACGTCTACGGTGCGAGCTGGGATTTCCGCGAGATCGGCCTGATGTACGAGCTCTCGCAGAAGCTGGCGGCCGATGGCATGTTCGATTATGTGAACCTGTCGGGCGTGCTCTACCACGTGTTCTCGCCCATGCACACCCTGGCCAGCGCCCGCCCCCTGGTCAAGAAGAACGGCCTCTTCATGCTCTCCACCAATGTGGTGAACGAGCAGTCGGACCTGATGCACTTCAACACCGCCGGCAAGCTGCAGACCGAGCCCAACACCTTTTGGTACCCCAGCATCCCGCTGCTGGAGTACATGCTGCGCTACTTCAACTTCGCACCCATCGACTGCCTCTACAGCCGCCACCCGTCCAACAGCCCCCTGCATGTGGCGGGCAAGGAATGCGGCTTCATCTCCATCGTCTGCCGCGCGGTCGACCCCGGCACCGCCCTGCCCCCGGGCGACAGCTGGGGCCGCCACTCCATGCTGGGCAGCTGGGAATATGTGGGCCTGTCCAAGCAGAACCACGACCCGGCCCTGCCGCCCTCCACCATCGGCTATGACCTGCCCGAGTCCCTGCAGGCCATGGTCGCGCAGAAGGGCGCGATCGACCTGCACCTGGCCGTCAACGAGCTAGGCCGCCGCGTCGAGCGCGCCAAGCGCGTGGAAGACACCTATCTGCTGAGGCTGATGGACGAGTCCTGATGAGGGCTGCCCTCGCTCGAGGGCAGGATTGCGGGCGACCAAACTCAGTGGCTGGAGCCTGCACGAAGCAGCCTTTGGTTTTGCTCGTGAGGCCCTGCAGCCCGTGCCGCAGCCGGGCTCATGGTTCCGGGGTCGGCCCTGGCGGGCCGACTTCCCTGCGCTGCTCGCGCCTCGGGGCTGGCGCATAACTCACTTCGCTCCCTGCGTTCGCTTCGTTCAGACAGAAGCGCCAAGTCAGAACTTGAAGCGCGCGGGTACGCGCGCGCCCCGAGGCGCTGTGCTGCTCGGCCCGGCACAAATCGCCCGGCAGCGGCACGGGCTGCAGGGCGCTTGCATCGCGATCGATCGGCCCCATCAACGGTGGATCCCGCCGAATCCGGAGGTGGCTCGGCCCGCCGCCGGGCGATTTGTGCGCGGCCGAGGGCGCAGCGGAGCGGCTCAGGCGCGTGTACTCACGCGCTTCAAGGTCTGACTCGGCGCCACCTGTTTGACCACAGTGAGCGCAGCGAACGGAGGGAGTTTGGCGCCGCTGAGCCGCGCAGTGAGCACCGAGAGGAGGCGGCTCACAGAGCCGACCCGCGAACCATGAGCCCAGCGGCGGGCCGAGACAACGCAGCGTGAGCGATCAGCGCAAGGGACGACCGCAAAGTGCCACAAGCTGCCCCTCACATCTCAGCAGATAGGTGCGCTCATTGAGAAGCGCCGCAAACCTTCTTGCCTGAACTCAGGCGCCTCCGTCCGGCCTCTCTTCCACCCGCCCCACCACCCGAGCTGGATTGCCCGCCACGATGGACAACTCGGGGGCCTGGAAATGCGGCTGCAGCACGGCGCCGGCCGCGATCACGCAGCCGCGGCCGATGCGCACGCCTTTGAGGATGGTCACGCGCGAGCCGATGAAGACCTCGTCGCCGATCACCACCTCGGCCGGCCGTGGGTCGGGCTCGCGGCGGTGGGCCAGGCGCAAGTCGTGCAGATTGCTGTCCATGACTTGCAGCTCGGCGCCGACCAGGCAGTTGGCGCCAAAGCGGATGGCTGCACCTTCCGAGATCAGGTTCAGTCGGTTGTTGAACACAGTGCCCGGGCCGATCTCGATCAGCGAATCGGGCGTGCGAGATTCCACATAGCTGCAGGCATAGCTGCCTGGCGAGCGCGGCACGCCAAAAACGGTGCTGGTGCTGAGCACGATGCGCCCGGCCCCCTTGAGCACCGTGGGTGTGAGGAAGTTGAGGCTGCGCGAACCCGGACCATGGATCTCGATGCGCTGCTTGTCGGACACATGAAAGAAATAGTGCACCAGCAAGGCGCGCACCCAGGTTTCCAGCTCCAAGGGCGAGCTGCGCGAGATCAGGCCGCGCAGGCGTTCCAGTCGGTTCTGCAAGGCCATGTTCAAAACCCGTGGGATTGCAAAAAGCCATGCCAGGCTTCGACAAAGGCCGCTTCAGCCCCTTCGCTGCCCTGGCCCAGCTCCAGCAGCAGGGGCACAAAGGCCATCACGTCCGGCTGATCGGCATAGTTCTTGACCAGGGCCCCGGCCATGCCGGTGGCGCACATCCGCATCTGCTCCGGCGTGACCTGGCCGATGCGGCAGCCGCCGACGGCCAGGGCCACATAGCCGAGGTAGGCGGCTTTCATGTGCGGGCCATTGCGCTGGGCCGAATGGCCCTCGCCACCGGCGCGGAAGTAACCGAGCCGGTCCTGGATGTAGCCGATCGGCGCCTGCAGGCTGGCGGCCAGGAAGAAACCCAGGTCCCACAAGCCCGCGTAGGACACGCCGCCAAAGACCGGTTGCTCCAGCAGCTCGGCGCAGCGCGCCCGGATCACGCAGTTGGAGAACTCCCCCAGCCAGTTGACGCTGCCCGGCACCGTGCTCGAGAACATGGCCTTGGGGCCCATGGACATGATGCGGCTGTTGGAGCTGGCAATCGCCTCGGGCACCGGCATGCCCTCGATGGGCTGGCCGCGTTCGTTGGCATTCCAGCGAGCGCTGATGCTGCAGGACAGCTCGGCCATCTGGTGGGTCTGCAGATGCTGGGCGTAGAAGTCCGGAAAGATGACGTCGTCGTCCAGCAGGATGTGGAAGAGCTCGCTGCGGCCCGCCCAGAGCCGCACCAGGTTCTTGAAATTCTCGTAGGCGCCGGCCCGGCGGCCGACATGCAGCTCCAGCGGCAGCGTGGCCACCCAGTTGGCGTAGCGCGGGGAGAGCAGCAGCTGCGTGAACTCGCCGCCGGGGCTGTCGTCGGAGATGACGATCCGATCCGGCTTGCGGGTCTGGGTCATCAAGCCGGCCAGCAGCTCTTGCAGGTATTTGGTCTTGTAGGCCGGGATCAGGGTGGTGATGTGCATGGCGCGCGACGGTCTCACCGCAGCTTGCGGCCCTGCCATTACATCGAAGACGCAGAGCGCACAGCGCGCCAAACAAGCGAGCAATGCGCCCCCTTATGCGACCTTCGTTTTTCGCGCCACTTCCTAACATCGGTAGAGCCTCGAAGAACTTGAGGCTTTTTTTCACACAGAAGAACAAAACGATTCCGTTGGACACGAACCGAACCGCCATTTCACTCTGACACCTGAAGCAGCCCGCCATGCGCACCCGACCCTTCACCGCCAGCTCTTGCGCCGCAGCCCGGGGGACCCCCCCCTGGCTGCGGGCTCAAGTCCGGGCAGCATTCGTCGAAAGCGCTAGCACAGGAATCGAGAACTCATGCCCGGAACAGGCATGGTTTTCTGGCCCTGACGTTCGAATCAAGCGCACACAGCCCCTGATCAAAGGGACTGTGTTCCGCCATTCGAGCCCGCTCGATCACCACAGCGCGACATCGACCCTGTCGCCGCTGGGGTGCGCTGCCTCATGGTTTCACAGGAGTTGCCGGGTCGGACCACTGAACACCCCTGAGGAGGTCGGGACGGTGCGGCTGGGCATGCATGAATGCCCGCTGCCATCGCCTGCCCGAGCGAGCCACTGATGAGCACCCTGATCCCCCACTTGTCGACCACCCAGATTGCGGGCCTGACCACCCGCACGCTGGGCCGTTTCTCGACCGAAGATTGGGCTGCCTTCAGCAGCGACCAGATCCAGGCCCTGACCACGCAGCAGTTCGCCTCGCTCGGCAGCTTTGCCATGAGCGCGCTGAGCAGCGAGCAGATTCGCTTCTTCCAAACCGCCGATCTGCGCGCACTCAGCAGCACCGCCCTGCGCGCCCTGAGCACGGACAAGATCGCCGCGCTCGACTCCGACCAGATCGGCGCCTTGGGCACCCAACAGGTGGCCGTGCTGAGCAGCACGCAAATTCAGGGCTTGCTCAGCGAAGACCTGAATGCCTTCAACAGCGCACAGATGCGCGCCCTGCAATCCAGCCAGATCGCGGCCCTGGGCAGCGATCAGTTGCGCAGCCTCAGCACCGAAGACCTGGTGGCCCTCAGCACAGCCGGCCTGCGCGGTCTGAGCGCCAACCAGCTGGGCCAGTTGGGCAGCGACCAGATCGTCGCCCTCAGCACACAACAGACGGCCGCGCTCAACAGCAGCCAGGTCGCTGGTTTGAAAACCGAGCAGATCGCCAAGATGGCAACGGACGATCTGCAGGCCCTGAACACGGCCGCCCTGCGCGCGCTGAACAGCGAACAGCTGACGGCGCTCAGCTCCGAGCAGTGGCAAGCCCTGGGCACCGCCCAGGTGGCTGCCCTCAGCGGCAGCCAGTTGGCCAGCCTGGCCAGCGAGGAGCTCAATGCCATGAGCAGCCGCCAGTTTGGCGCGTTCAATTCAGCCCAAGTCGCGTCTCTGCGCACCGACCAGATCCGCGGCCTGGAAACCGAAGACCTGGCCGCCCTCAACACCGCGGCCTTGCGCGGTCTCAGCGCCGAGCAACTCGGCGCCTTGGGCACCGAGCAGATCACGGCCCTGAGCACCGCCCAGGCTGCAGCGCTGAACAGTGCCCAGGTCGCCGGCCTGCGCACCGAGCAGATTGCCAAGCTGGCGAGCGACGATCTTCGAGCGCTCAACAGCGCGGCCCTGCGCAGCCTCGGCACCGATCAGCTCGCCGCGCTCGGCTCGGACCAGCTGGCCGCACTCGGCACGGCGCAAGTCAACGCCTTGACCGCCGCCCAGATTCAGAGCCTGTCCAGCGACGACCTCAATGCCTTCAGCAGCGCCCAGTTCCGCGCCCTGAACTCGGCCCAGCTCTCGGCCATCAGCAGCGACCAGATGCGTACGCTGAGCAGCGAAGACCTGGCCGCCCTGAGCAGCGCCGGTCTGCGCGGCCTGCGCGCCGAGCAGCTCGCGGCCCTGGGCACGGAGCAGATCGTGGCCATGGGCAGCCAGCAGTTCGCGGCCCTCAACAGCGTGCAGGCCCAAGGTCTGCGCACCGACCAGATCGCCGCCCTGCAAAGCGAGGATCTGCGCGCGCTCAGCACCGCCGTGATCCGCTCGCTCAGCAGCGAACAGATCGCCGCACTGGGCTCAGACCAGATTGCCGTGCTCGGCACGGCCCAGCTCAGCGCCATGGCCAGCGCCCCGGTGAACCAGCTGGCGGCACTCAGCACCGACGAGATCCGCGCCTTCACCACCGCCCAGATGGCGGTGCTCAACAGCGCCCAGATCGGCGGCCTGCGCAGCGACCAGATCGCCGCCCTGCAGACCGAAGACCTGCGCGCCATCCAGAGCGGCGCCCTGCGTGCACTGAGCAGCGAACAGCTGGCGGCTCTGGGCTCCGAGCAGATGGCGGCCCTGGGCACGGCCCAGCTCAATGCCCTCACCTCGGCCCAGATCCGCAGCCTGGACAGCGAACACCTCAATGCCCTGACGGCCACCCAGTGGCAGGCCATGAGCTCGGCCCAGACTGCCGCCCTGCTGACGGATCAGATTGCCGGCATTGGCACGGAAGATTGGGCCGCCATCGGCACCGCGGGCTTGCGTGGACTCAGCTCGGCCCAGCTCGAAAGCCTGGGTACGGGCAGCAAGGTCGCCGCCTTGACCACCGCCCAGGCGGCGGCGCTGACGAGCAGCCAGATCACGGGCCTGCAGGTGCAGGCCATGGAGACGGACGACCTGCGCGCCCTGAGCACGGCCGCCATCCGCGCGCTCAGCTCCGAGCAGCTGGGCAACCTCAGTTCGGATTCTCAGCAAGCACTAAGCAGCCAGCAGGTGGCTGCGTTGAGCAGCGCGCAAATTCAGGGGCTGGGTGCCTCGCTCAAGGATTTCAGCTCCGGCCAGTTTGCGGCCATGAATTCCAGCCAGGTCGCGGCCATGGGCAGCGATCAGGTGCAGTCGCTCGATGTCTCCGACCTCGCCGCCCTCAACACCGCCGCCCTGCGCGGCCTCAATGCCGGCCAGTTGGCCGCCATGAGCAGCGATCAGCTGATCGGTCTGAGCACCCAGCAGTACGCCGTGCTCAACAGCGCCCAGGTCCAATCCCTGAGCGCCACCCAGATGGGCCGGCTGGCCACCGATGACCTGCGCGCGCTCAACAGCGGCGCCCTGCGAGGCCTCAGCACCGAACAACTGGCCGGCTTGAGCAGCGATCAGCTGGCCGCCCTGGGCACACAGCAGGTCAATGCGCTGACCCAGACCCAGCTGCAATCCTTGTCCAGCGAAGACCTGAATGCCTTCAGCACCCAGCAGTTCCAGGCCCTGAACTCGGCCCAGGTGGGCGCGTTGAGCACCGATCAGCTGCGCTCGCTGCAAAGCGAGGACCTGCTGGCCATCGGCAGTGCCGGCTGGCGCGGCCTGAACTCCGCTCAGCTCGGCGCCCTGGGCACGGATCAGATCGTGGCGCTGAGCACCCAGCAGTTCGCTGCCTTGAACAGCGTCCAGGTGCAGGGCCTGCGCAGCGAGCAAATCGCCAAGATCGCCAGCGATGACCTGCAAGCCCTCAACAGTGCCGCCCTGCGCGCCCTCAGCAGCGAGCAGCTGGCCGCTCTGGGCAGCGAACAATGGGCAGTCCTGGGCTCGGCCCAGATCAACGCGCTCAGCTCGGTGCAGATCCAAAGCCTGTCCAGCGAAGACCTGAACGCCCTCACCACGGCCCAGTTCCGCGCCATGAACTCGGCCCAAGTGGCAGCGATAGCCAGCGATCAAATCCGCAGCCTGCAAACCGAAGACCTGGCAGCGCTGAGCACTGCCGGTCTGCGTGGCCTGAGCGCCAACCAGATCGCCGCCTTGGGCAGCGACCAGATCATCGCCCTGACCACGGCGCAGGCCGCGGCACTGAACAGCGCCCAGATCCAGGCCCTAAGCACCGAGCAGATCAGCCATCTGCAGACCGATGATCTGCGAGCCCTCAGCACCGGCGCCATCCGCGCCCTCAGCACCGATCAGATGCGGGCGCTGGATTCCGAACAGATTGCTGCTCTGAGCACCGCACAGATCGCGGCGCTCAGCAGTTCGCCGATCAACCAGCTGGGCGTGCTCAGCAGCGACGAGATCCGCGCCCTCAGCTCGGCCCAGATTGCAGCCCTGGGCAGCGCCCAGATCGGTGGCCTCAGCAGCGACCAGTTCGCCAGCCTGGCGACCGAAGACCTGGCCGCCATCAACACCCGTGCGCTTCAATCGCTGGGCACCGACCGGCTGGCCGCCCTGGGCTCGGACCAGATGGCAGCCCTGACCACGGCCCAGGTCGCCGCACTCAGCAGCAGCCAGATCCAGGGCCTGGGCAGCGAAGACCTCAACGCCTTGAGCACGGCCCAGTTCCGCGCGCTCAACTCGGCCCAGATCGCAGCGCTGAGCACCGAGCAGGTCGCCAGCCTGGCCACCGACGATCTGGCTGCCATCCACACCGGCGCCTGGCGCGGCTTCAGCTCGACCCAGTTGGCAGTACTGGGCACGGATCAGATCATTGCCATCAGCACCGCCCAGGCCGCCGCTCTCAACAGCGCCCAGGTGGCGGGTCTGCAAGCCAGCCAGATGTCCAAGCTGGCCACCGATGACCTGCAAGCGCTCAACTCGGCGGCCTTGCGCGCCCTGAGCTCGGAACAGTTGGCCGCCCTGGGCTCGGATCAATGGCGGGTGCTGGGCAGCAATCAGCTCAACGCCCTGAGCAGCATGCAGATCCAGAGCCTGGCCAGCGAGGACCTCAATGCCCTGAGCACGGCCCAGTTCCGCGCCCTCAACTCGGCCCAGGTGGCGGCATTGACGACCGACCAGCTGCGCGCCCTGGCCAGCGAAGACCTGGCCGCCATCCACACCGGCGCTCTGCGCGGCCTGAGTGCCAACCAACTCGGTGCCCTGGGCACCGACCAGATCATCGCCCTGAGCACCGCCCAGGTCGCGGTGCTGAACAGTGCCCAGGTCAGCGGCTTGCGCACCGATCAGATCGCCAAGATCGCCAGCGACGACCTGCAAGCCCTGAACAGCGCCGCCCTGCGCGCGCTCAGCAGCGAGCAGCTCGCCGCCCTGGGTTCCGAGCAACTGGCCTTGCTGAGCAGCCAGCAGATCAACGCCCTGACCTCGGCGCAGATTCAAAGCCTGGCCAGCGAGGACCTGAACGCCTTCACCAGCGCCCAGTTCCGGGCCATGAACTCGGCGCAGATCGCGGCCCTCTCGAGTGATCAGATACGCAGCCTGCAGACCGAAGACCTGGCGGCCATCAGCACGACCGGATTGCGCGGCTTGAGCGCCGAGCAGCTGGCGGCCTTGGGCACCGAACACATCGTGGCCCTGAGCAGCAGCCAGGCCGCCATGCTGAACAGCGCCCAGGTGGCCGGCCTGCGCACGGATCAGATCGCGCGCCTGGAGAGCGACGATCTGCGTGCCCTGAACAGCGGCGCCCTGCGTGCCCTGAACAGCGATCAGCTGCGCGCGCTGGGCTCGGACCAATGGGCCGTGCTCACCACGGCCCAGGTCAATGCCCTGACGCCCAGCCAGCTGCAAAGCCTGGGCAGCGAAGACCTCAATGCCCTGAGCACGGCCCAGTTCCGCGTCATCGGCTCGGCACAGATCGCCGCCCTGGGCAGCGACCAGCTGCGCAGCCTGCAAAGCGAGGATCTCGCCGCCATCGGCAGCACCGGCCTGCGCGGTCTCAGCGCCGCACAGCTGGGCGCCCTGGGCACCGAGCAGATCGTGGCCATGAGCAGCAGCCAGTTCGCGGCCCTGAACAGCGCCCAGATCCAGGGCCTGCGCACCGACCAGCTGGTGGCCATGCAGAGCGAGGACCTGCGCGCGCTCAGCTCAGCCGCCATCCGAGCCCTGAGCAGCGAGCAGTTCCAGGCCCTGGGCTCGGACCAGATCGCCGCCCTCACCACCGCCCAGATTGCCGCCCTCAGCACGGCGCCGGCCAACCAGCTGGCCACGCTGAGCAGCGATGAAATCCGCGCCCTCAGCACCGCCCAGGTGGCGGCCCTGAACAGCGCCCAGATCCAGGGCCTGAGCAGCGAGCAGATCGCCGCCATGGCCACCGACGATCTGCAGGCCCTCAACCTGAATGCGATCAAGGCCTTGGCCAGCGATCGCCTGGCCGCGCTCGGCAGCGAGCAATGGGCCGCGCTCAGCACCGCCCAGGTCAACGCCCTGAGCAGCAGCCAGGTGCAAAGCCTGGCCACCGAGGACCTGAATGCGCTGACCAGCCTGCAGTTCCGCGCCCTCAACTCCGGCCAGCTGGGCGCATTGCGCAGCGACCAGATCCAGGCCCTGGCCACCGAAGATTTGGCCGCCCTCAGCACGGCGGCCTGGAAGGGTTTGGCCGCCGACCAGCTGGCCGTGCTGAGCAGCGAGCAGATCATCGCCCTCAGCACCGCCCAAGCGGCCGCCCTCAACAGCGCCCAGATCGCGGGCCTGCGCACCGATCAACTGGCCCGCATGGCCACCGACGACCTGGCGGCGCTCAACAGCGCCGCCCTGCGCGCGCTCAGCTCCGATCAACTGCGCGCCCTGGGCTCGGATCAGTTCGCGGCCCTGGGTACGCAGCAGGTCAACAGCCTGACTGCGGCGCAAATCCAGAGCCTGGGCAGCGAGGACCTGAACGCGCTGAGCAGCAGCCAGTTCCGCGCCCTCAACTCCTCGCAGATCGCCCTGATCCTGACCGAGCAGATCCGCACCCTGAGCACCGAGGACCTGGCCGCCATCAGCACCACCGGCTTGCGCGGCCTGAGCGCCGCGCAGCTCGGTGTGCTCGGCAGCGATCAGCTGATCGCGCTCACCACCGCCCAGGTGGCGGCCCTCAACAGCGTCCAGGTCGCGGGGCTGCAAGCGAGCCAGATGGCCAAGCTGGCCACCGACGATCTGCAGGCCTTTAACAGCGGCGCCTTGCGCGCACTGAGCAGCGAGCAGCTGGCGGCCCTGAGCAGCGAGCAATGGATGGCGCTCAGCACCAACCAGATCAACAACCTGACCGCGGCCCAGGTGCAAAGCCTGTCCAGCGAAGATCTCAACGCCCTCAGCACCGCCCAGTTCCGGGCCCTGAGCTCGGCCCAGATCGCCCTGATCCTGACCGAACAGATCCGCACGCTCAGCACCGAAGACCTGGCCGCCATCAGCACAGCCGGGCTCAAGGGTTTGAGCGCCGGTCAGCTCGGTGTGCTGGGCACAGACCAGTTGGTGGCCCTGAGCACGGCCCAGGTCAACGCCCTGAACAGCAGCCAGGTGCAGGGCCTGCGCACCGATCAGTTGGCCAAGCTGGCCAGCGACGACCTGCAAGCCCTGAACAGCAGCGCCCTGCGCGCCCTGAGCAGCGAGCAGTTGGCCGCCTTGAGCAGCGAGCAGTGGGCGGCACTGGGCACCGCCCAGGTCAACAGCCTGAGCTCCAGCCAGATCCAGAGCCTGGCCAGCGAGGACCTCAACGCCCTGAGCACAGCCCAGTTCGCGGCCCTGAGTTCGACCCAGGTTTCGGCCCTGCTCAGCGACCAGCTGCGCAGCCTGCAAAGCGAAGACCTGGCGGCCATCGGCAGCGCTGGGCTGAGGGGCCTGAGCTCCAGCCAGCTCGGCGCCCTGGGCACCGAGCAGATCGTGGCGCTGAGCACGGCCCAGGTGGCAGCGCTGAACAGCGCCCAGATCGCCGGTCTGCGCACCGACCAGATCGCCAAGCTCGCCAGCGATGACTTGCAAGCCCTCAACAGCGGCGCCCTGCGGGCCCTCAGCACCGATCAGATCGCGGCCCTGGGCTCCGATCAGCTGGCTGCGCTGAGCACGGCCCAGGTGAACGCGCTGACCTCGAGCCAGATGCAAGGCTTGCGCAGCGAGGACCTGAATGCGCTGACCACCACCCAGTTCGCCGCCCTGAGCAGCGGCCAACTGGCTGCCCTGGGCAGCGACCAGTTGCGCCTGCTCAACACCGAAGACCTGGCCGCCATCGGTACGGCCGGGCTGCGCGGTCTGAGTGCCGCCACACTCGGAGCCTTGGGTACCGAAGCCACGGTGGCCCTGAGCAGCAGCCAGTTCGCCGCCTTGAGCAGCAGCCAGGTGAGCGGACTGGGCAGCGACCAGATGCGCACGCTGCAGACCGAAGACCTGCGCGCCCTCAGCAGCAGCGCCCTGCGCGCCCTCAGCACCGACCAGCTGGCGGCCCTGGGCTCCGAGCAATGGCGTGCCCTGGGCACGCAGCAGCTCAACAGCTTGCAGACCCACCAGATCCAGGGCCTGCGCAGCGAAGACCTCAATGCCTGGACCAGCGAGCAGTTCCAGGCCATCGCCTCGACCCAGCTGGCCGCCTTGCAAAGCGACCAGCTGCGCAGCCTCAGCAGCGAGGCCTTGAGCACGATCGGCACGGCCGGCTTGCGAGGCTTCAGCGCCGACCAGATCGGCGCGCTGCGCACCGATCAGATCGTGGCCCTGAGTACAGCCCAGAGTGCGGCCCTGAGCAGCGCCCAGGTCAGCGGGCTGAACACCGAACAGATCAGCAAGCTGCAAACCGAGGACCTGCGTGCCCTCAACACCAGCGCCTTGCGGGCCCTGGACAGCGAGCAGCTGGCGGCTCTGAGCTCGGAGCAGATCCAGGCCCTGAGCACGGCCCAGGTCAATGCCCTGACCCTGGAGCAGTTCCAGAGCCTGGGCAGCGATGACCTCAATGCCCTGACCAGCACCCAGTTCAGCGGCCTGAACTCGGCCCAGATCGGCGCACTCGGCAGCGACCAGCTGCGCACCCTGAGCACCGAGGACTTCGCCGCCATCAGCACGGCGGGCTTCCGCGGCCTGGATGCCGGCGACATCGCCGCCCTGGGCACGGATCAGATCGTGGCCCTGAGCACCGCTCAGGCCGCCACCCTGACCGCCGCCCAGGCCGAAGGCCTGCGCACGGACCAAATCGCCAAGCTGCAGTCCGACGATCTGCAAGCCCTGTCCACCGCTGCCATCCGCGCCCTGGACAGCGAGCAGTTCACCGCCCTCAGCTCCGAGCAGCTGACCCGTCTCACCAACGCCCAGTTCGCCGTGCTGACAGCCGCCCAGGTGCGCACCATCAGCACTGAAGAGCTGCGCAGCCTGAACACCGAGCAGGTCCGTGGATTCACCTCGGCCCAGATCGAGGGCTTCAGCACCGAGATGGTGGCCAGCCTGAGCACCGAGCATGTCGGCGCCCTGAGCATCTTCGCCCTGCGCGGCATGAGCAGCGAACAGCTCAATGCCTTGCAAAGCGACCAGATCGCGGCCCTCAGCCGGCTGCAGGTGGGTGCACTCACCACGGCACAGGTCCAGAGCTGGAGCACCGAGGACATCCGCGCTCTGAACAGCAGCCAGGTCTATGCCATGGGCTCGGCCCAGCTGGGTGCACTCAGCACGGATCAGCTTCTGCAGTTCTCGACCGAGGATCTGGCCGCCATCAGCACCGGTTCTCTGCGAGGGCTGAGCGCAGAAGACTTCACCGCCCTGGGTTCGGACCAGCTGCGGGCCCTGAGCAGCGGCCAGTTCGCGGCCCTGAGCAGCAGCCAGGTGGCCGGCATCGAGGCGGCCGATATGGCGCGGCTGCAAACCGAAGACCTGCGGGCCCTGAGCACCCAGGTGGTTCAGCAGCTGAGCAGCGAGCAATTCGCCGCCCTCAACACCGAGCACCTGAGCGCCCTGTCCACGCAGCAGATCCTGGCCTTGAGCACCGAGCACATCAGCAGCTTCAGCAGCGAGGACATCCAGGCCCTGAGCAGCCAGCAGATCGCCGCCTTCAGCTCACGTCAGCTGGGCAGCTTCAGCACCGAGCAGATCATCTCCCTGAGCACCGACGACATCAAGGCCTTCACCACCGAGCAGATGCACGGACTGACGACCGAGCAGATCCATGCCTTCACCACCGACCAGATCCCGGGATTCGAACCCGAGGACCTGGCCTCGCTGAACATGACCCAGGTGCTGGCCTTCAGCGACGCTGCGGCCAATGTGTTCAGTGCCGAACAGCTGGAAGGCCTGTACCTGGCCACGCCCATCGTGCTGGACCTGGATGGCAACGGCGTCAGCACCGTGGCCGCCGCGCAGGGCGCGCAGTTCGATATGTTCGGCACCGGCCATGCCCACCAATGGGGTTGGGTGGCACCGCAAGATGGCCTGCTGGTCATGGACCGCAACGGTGACGGCCAGATCAACAGCGGCCGCGAGCTGTTCGGCAGCGGCACGCTGCTGGCCAATGGCCAACGCGCCAGCAACGGCTTTGCCGCCATGGCCGAGCTCGACCTCAACCGCGACGGCCGTCTGGACGCCCTCGACGCCGGCTTCCAGGACCTCAAGGTCTGGGTCGACGGCAACGGCGATGGCCGCACCGACGCCGGCGAGCTGCGCTCCTTGCAGGAACTGGGCATTCGCGACTTCAACCTGCAAGCCCAGCAAGGCAACAGCCTGGATCAGGGCAATCTGCTCGGCCTGGTCGCGGACTACCGCACCGAGGATGGGCAGAACCATGCCCTGGTCGATGTCTGGTTTGCCCGCGACCGTGGCGGCGACAGCGCCGGCCCGGCCGCCAGCATGCCGGCCCTGGGTGAGCTGCTGAGCGGCCCCAGCGCGTCCTTGCTGGCCCCATCCGCACAGGACCAGCAGGTGTCGGCTGCGCAAGGCGCGCATGCCCTGGCGGCCTTGCGTCGTTCTTGGCTGGACGACGACAGCCTGCCACCTCCCCTGATCTGAGGGCCCCGCGATGCAAGCTCGACCCCACCCTCCCTTCATCAATGCCACGGCATCGCTTCGGCCGCCGTGGCAGGCAGAAATGCGCAGGCAATCGGCTTGTTATGCCCGATTCGGCCGGCTCAAGTTCCGGAAAACTCTGACCAGGGAGCCAAAAGCATGAAAAGCCAGGTTTCAGGCCGGGATGAGCACCGCCGCATGCGCGGGGGTGCTTGCTCAAGTTTGGTCCAGCAACGTCGAAATCCCACGGAAGCGGAAGGAGAGCATGGCGGCCTGCGCAAGCCCGCCCTGATCTCCGGCCACCCAGGAAGCCGACGACACAAGCGCAGTGTGGATGCGCACACCCCCCCGCCCGGCGGCGGCGTTCACGCCCCAGTCCGAGCACGTAATTGCTGAAGCAAGGCCAGTTTTAGCCCAGCGAATCATCGGTTCCAGATGCCCGATCCGGCCCTGGAACCAGGAACATACCAAGTGAGCTCATCATGACGACACTGATCCCCGGCTACTCGACAGAGCAGATTGCAGGCCTGTCCACGCGCACGCTGTCCCGCCTCACCTCCGAAGACTGGGCGGCATTCAGCAGCGACCAGATCATTGCGCTGACGACCCGTCAATTCGCCTCGCTGGGCACTTTGGCGCTCGCGTCCTTGAGCTCCGACCAGGTGGCCTTCTTCCAGACCGACGATTTGCGGGTCTTGAGCAGCGCGGCGATCCGCCAGCTCAGCACCGACAAGCTGGCGGCCTGGAACTCCGACCAGTTCGGCGCCCTGACCACCGCCCAGGTCAATGCCCTGACGGCGAGCCAGGTCCAGGGCTTGGGCAGCGACGACTTGAACGCGCTGAACTCGGCACAGTTCCGGGCCATGAGCTCGACCCAGGTGGCGGCCATCACCACCGATCAGCTCAAGACCATGACCACGGAGGATGTCTCTGCGATTGGCACCTCCGGCCTGCGCGGCCTGAGCGCCGGGCAGCTGGGGGCCCTGACCACCGATCAAATCGTCTCGCTGACCACCCAGCAAGCGGCGGGCTTGAACAGCACCCAGGTCTCGGGCCTGAGCACCGAGCAGCTGTCCAAACTGGCCACCGACGATCTGCAGGCGCTGAACACCAGCGCCTTGCGCAATCTGACGACCGAGCAGCTCGGCGCCCTGGCCTCTGACCAGATCGGCGCCCTGACCACCGCGCAAGTCAATGCACTGACCGCCGGCCAGATCCAGGGCCTCTCCAGCGATGACCTGAACGCCTTCACCACGGCGCAGTTCCGCGGCATGAGTTCGACCCAGGTCGGCGCCATCAGCACCGACCAGATCAAGACCTTGACCACCGAGGACTTTGCCGCCATCAGCACCAGCGGCCTGCGCGGCCTGAGCGCTGGTCAAGTGGGCGCCCTGACGACCGACCAGATCGTCGCCCTGACCACCCAACAAGCGGCCGCCCTGAACAGCAGTCAGGTCGCCGGCCTGGGCACCGAGCAGGTGTCCAAGCTCGCCACCGATGATCTGCAAGCCATCAACTCGGCGGCACTGCGCAATCTCAGCACCGACCAGCTCGGCGCGCTCGCCTCGGACCAACTGGGCGCCCTGACCACTGCGCAAGTCAATGCACTGACCGCCGGCCAGATCCAGGGCCTGTCCAGCGATGACCTGAACGCCTTCACCACCGCCCAGTTCCGCGCCATGAGTTCGGGCCAGGTGGCTGCCATCTCGACGGACCAGGTCAAGACATTGACCACCGAGGACTTTGCCGCCATCGGCACGGGTGGCCTGCGTGGCCTGACGGCCGGCCAGGTCGGCGTGCTGACCACCGACCAGATCGTCGCCCTGACCACCCAGCAAGCCGCCGCCCTGAACAGCGTGCAGGTCGCGGGCTTCAGCACCGAGCAAGTCTCCAAGCTGGCCACCGAGGACCTGCAAGCCATCAACACCAGCGCCCTGCGCAACCTCAACAGCGATCAGCTCGGTGCCTTGGCATCCGACCAGCTCGGCGCCCTGACCACCGCGCAAGTCAATGCACTGACGGCCGGCCAGATCCAAGGCCTGTCCAGCGATGACCTGAACGCCTTCACCACCGCCCAGTTCCGCGCCATGAGCTCGGCCCAGGTCGGCGCCATCAGCACCGACCAGATCAAGACCCTGACCACCGAGGACCTGGCGTCCATCGGCACGGGTGGCCTGCGTGGCCTGACGGCCGGCCAGGTCGGCGCCCTGACCACCGACCAGATCGTCGCCCTGACCACCCAGCAAGCCGCCACGCTCAACAGCGTGCAGATCGCCGGCCTGGGCACGGAACAAGTCTCCAAGCTGGCCACCGATGACTTGCAAGCCATCAACACCAGCGCCCTGCGCAATCTGACGACCGAGCAGCTCGGTGCCCTGGCCTCTGACCAGATTGGCGCCCTGACCACCGCCCAAGTCAATGCGCTGACCGCGGGCCAGATCCAAGGTCTGTCCAGTGACGACCTCAATGCGCTGACCACGGCACAGTTCCGCGCCATCAGCTCGACGCAAGTCGGCGCCATCAGCACCGACCAGATCAAGACCCTGACCACCGAGGATGTCGCGGCCATCGGTACCAGCGGCCTGCGTGGCCTGAGCGCCGGCCAGGTCGGCGCGCTGACCACCGACCAGATCGTCGCCCTGACGACCCAGCAAACCGCCGCCCTGAACAGCGTGCAGATTGCCGGCCTGGGCACGGAGCAAGTCTCCAAGCTGGCCACCGATGACCTGCAAGCCATCAACACCAGCGCCCTGCGCAACCTCAACAGCGACCAGCTCGGTGCCCTGGCATCCGACCAGCTCGGCGCCCTGACCACCGCGCAAGTCAACGCACTGACGGCCGGCCAGATCCAAGGCCTGTCCAGCGATGACCTGAACGCCTTCACCACCGCGCAGTTCCGCGCCATGAGCTCGACGCAAGTTGGCGCGATCAGCACCGACCAGGTCAAGACCCTGACCACCGAGGACTTCGCCGCCATCGGCACCGGCGGCCTGCGGGGCCTGACCGCGGGCCAAGTGGGTGTGCTGACGACCGACCAGATCGTGGCCCTGACCACGGCCCAGGCCGCGGCGCTCAACAGCGTGCAGATTGCCGGCCTGGGCACGGAGCAAGTCTCCAAGCTGGCCACCGATGACCTGCAAGCCATCAACACCAGCGCCCTGCGCAACCTCAACAGCGATCAGCTCGGTGCCCTGGCCTCCGACCAGCTCGGCGCCCTGACCACGGCGCAGGTCAATGCACTCACGGCCGGCCAGATCCAAGGCCTGTCCAGCGACGACCTGAACGCCTTCACCACCGCGCAGTTCCGCGCCATGAGCTCGGCCCAGGTCGGCGCCATCAGCACCGACCAGATCAAGACCCTGACCACCGAGGACCTGGCGTCCATCGGCACGGGTGGCCTGCGTGGCCTGACGGCCGGCCAGGTCGGCGCCCTGACGACCGACCAGATCGTCGCCCTGACCACCCAGCAAGCCGCCACGCTCAACAGCGTGCAGATTGCCGGCCTGGGCACGGAGCAAGTCTCCAAGCTGGCCACCGATGACCTGCAAGCCATCAACACCAGCGCCCTGCGCAACCTCAACAGCGACCAGCTCGGTGCGCTGGCGTCCGACCAGCTCGGCGCGCTGACCACGGCGCAAGTCAATGCGCTGACGGCCAGCCAGATCCAGAACCTGTCCAGCGACGACCTGAACGCCTTCACCACGGCCCAGTTCCGCGCCATGAGCTCGACCCAGGTCGCGGCCATCACGACCGATCAGATCAAGACCCTGACGACCGAGGACTTTGCCGCCATCGGCACGGGCGGCCTGCGTGGCCTGACGGCCGGCCAGCTGGGGGCCCTGACGACCGACCAGATCGTCGCCCTGACCACCCAGCAAGCCGCCGCCCTGAACAGCGTGCAGATTGCCGGCCTGGGCACGGAGCAAGTCTCCAAGCTGGCCACCGATGACTTGCAAGCCATCAACACCAGCGCCTTGCGCAACCTCAACAGCGATCAGCTCGGTGCGCTGGCGTCCGACCAGCTCGGCGCCCTGACCACCGCACAAGTCAATGCACTGACGGCCGGCCAAATCCAGGGCCTGTCCAGCGATGACCTGAACGCCTTCACCACGGCCCAGTTCCGCGCCATGAGCTCGACGCAAGTTGGCGCGATCAGCACCGACCAGGTCAAGACCCTGACCACCGAGGACTTCGCCGCCATCGGCACAGGCGGCCTGCGGGGCCTGAGCGCCGGCCAGGTCGGCGCCCTGACCACCGACCAGATCGTTGCGCTGACCACGGCCCAAACGGCTGCGCTCAACAGCGTGCAGGTGACCGGCCTGACGACGGAGCAGATCTCCAAGCTGGCCACGGACGACCTGCAAGCCATCAACACCAGCGCCCTGCGGGCCCTGAGTACCGAACAGGTCGGCGCACTCGCCTCGGATCAGCTGGCCTCCCTGACCACCCTGCAGGTGAACGCACTGAACAACGGCCAGGTGCAAGGCCTGGTGACCGACGACCTCAACTCGCTGACCACGGCCCAGTTCCGGGCCATGAGCTCGACCCAGGTCGCGGCCATCACCACCGACCAGATCAAAGCCCTCTCCACCGAGGACTTTGCCGCCATCGGCACGGGTGGCCTGCGTGGCCTGACGGCCGGCCAGGTCGGCGTGCTGACCACCGACCAGATCGTCGCCCTGACCACCCAGCAAGCCGCCGCCCTGAACAGCGTGCAGGTCGCGGGCTTCAGCACCGAGCAAGTCTCCAAGCTGGCCACCGAGGACCTGCAAGCCATCAACACCAGCGCCCTGCGCAACCTCAACAGCGATCAGCTCGGTGCCTTGGCATCCGACCAGCTCGGCGCCCTGACCACCGCGCAAGTCAATGCACTGACGGCCGGCCAGATCCAAGGCCTGTCCAGCGATGACCTGAACGCCTTCACCACCGCCCAGTTCCGCGCCATGAGCTCGGCCCAGGTCGGCGCCATCAGCACCGACCAGATCAAGACCCTGACCACCGAGGACCTGGCGTCCATCGGCACGGGTGGCCTGCGTGGCCTGACGGCCGGCCAGGTCGGCGCCCTGACCACCGACCAGATCGTCGCCCTGACCACCCAGCAAGCCGCCACGCTCAACAGCGTGCAGATCGCCGGCCTGGGCACGGAACAAGTCTCCAAGCTGGCCACCGATGACTTGCAAGCCATCAACACCAGCGCCCTGCGCAATCTGACGACCGAGCAGCTCGGTGCCCTGGCCTCTGACCAGATTGGCGCCCTGACCACCGCCCAAGTCAATGCGCTGACCGCGGGCCAGATCCAAGGTCTGTCCAGTGACGACCTCAATGCGCTGACCACGGCACAGTTCCGCGCCATCAGCTCGACGCAAGTCGGCGCCATCAGCACCGACCAGATCAAGACCCTGACCACCGAGGATGTCGCGGCCATCGGTACCAGCGGCCTGCGTGGCCTGAGCGCCGGCCAGGTCGGCGCGCTGACCACCGACCAGATCGTCGCCCTGACGACCCAGCAAACCGCCGCCCTGAACAGCGTGCAGATTGCCGGCCTGGGCACGGAGCAAGTCTCCAAGCTGGCCACCGATGACCTGCAAGCCATCAACACCAGCGCCCTGCGCAACCTCAACAGCGACCAGCTCGGTGCCCTGGCATCCGACCAGCTCGGCGCCCTGACCACCGCGCAAGTCAACGCACTGACGGCCGGCCAGATCCAAGGCCTGTCCAGCGATGACCTGAACGCCTTCACCACCGCGCAGTTCCGCGCCATGAGCTCGACGCAAGTTGGCGCGATCAGCACCGACCAGGTCAAGACCCTGACCACCGAGGACTTCGCCGCCATCGGCACCGGCGGCCTGCGGGGCCTGACCGCGGGCCAAGTGGGTGTGCTGACGACCGACCAGATCGTGGCCCTGACCACGGCCCAGGCCGCGGCGCTCAACAGCGTGCAGATTGCCGGCCTGGGCACGGAGCAAGTCTCCAAGCTGGCCACCGATGACCTGCAAGCCATCAACACCAGCGCCCTGCGCAACCTCAACAGCGATCAGCTCGGTGCCCTGGCCTCCGACCAGCTCGGCGCCCTGACCACGGCGCAGGTCAATGCACTCACGGCCGGCCAGATCCAAGACCTGTCCAGCGACGACCTGAACGCCTTCACCACCGCGCAGTTCCGCGCCATGAGCTCGGCCCAGGTCGGCGCCATCAGCACCGACCAGATCAAGACCCTGACCACCGAGGACCTGGCGTCCATCGGCACGGGTGGCCTGCGTGGCCTGACGGCCGGCCAGGTCGGCGCCCTGACGACCGACCAGATCGTCGCCCTGACCACCCAGCAAGCCGCCACGCTCAACAGCGTGCAGATTGCCGGCCTGGGCACGGAGCAAGTCTCCAAGCTGGCCACCGATGACCTGCAAGCCATCAACACCAGCGCCCTGCGCAACCTCAACAGCGACCAGCTCGGTGCGCTGGCGTCCGACCAGCTCGGCGCGCTGACCACGGCGCAAGTCAATGCGCTGACGGCCAGCCAGATCCAGAACCTGTCCAGCGACGACCTGAACGCCTTCACCACGGCCCAGTTCCGCGCCATGAGCTCGACCCAGGTCGCGGCCATCACGACCGATCAGATCAAGACCCTGACGACCGAGGACTTTGCCGCCATCGGCACGGGCGGCCTGCGTGGCCTGACGGCCGGCCAGCTGGGGGCCCTGACGACCGACCAGATCGTCGCCCTGACCACCCAGCAAGCCGCCGCCCTGAACAGCGTGCAGATTGCCGGCCTGGGCACGGAGCAAGTCTCCAAGCTGGCCACCGATGACTTGCAAGCCATCAACACCAGCGCCTTGCGCAACCTCAACAGCGATCAGCTCGGTGCCCTGGCCTCCGACCAGCTCGGCGCCCTGACCACCGCGCAAGTCAATGCACTGACCGCCGGCCAGATCCAGGGCCTGTCCAGCGATGACCTGAACGCCTTCACCACGGCCCAGTTCCGCGCCATGAGCTCGACCCAGGTCGCGGCCATCACCACCGATCAGATCAAGACCTTGACGACGGATGACTTGTCTTCCATCGGCACGGCAGGTCTGCGCGGCTTGGCGGCAGCTCAGGTCGGCGCCCTGACCACCGACCAGATCGTTGCGCTGACCACGGCCCAAACGGCCTCGCTCAACAGCATCCAGGTCAGCGGTTTGAGCACCGAGCAGATGTCTAAACTGGCCACCGATGACCTGCAGGCCATCAACACCAGCGCCCTGCGCAACCTCAACAGCGATCAGCTCGGTGCCCTGGCATCCGACCAGCTCGGCGCACTGAGCACGGCGCAAGTCAACGCGCTGACGGCCGGCCAGATCCAAGGTCTGTCCAGCGATGACCTGAACGCCTTCACCACGGCACAGTTCCGCGCCATGAGCTCGACCCAGGTCGGCGCCATCACCACCGACCAGGTCAAGACCTTGACGACGGAGGATCTGTCCTCCATCGGCACGGGCGGCCTGCGTGGCCTGACGGCCGGCCAGCTCGGCGCCCTGACCACGGACCAGGTGATTGCGCTGAGCACCACCCAGTTCGCTGCGCTGAACAGCGTCCAGGTGGTGGGCTTCGGCACCGAGCAGATGTCCAAGATTGCCACCGAGGATCTGCAAGCCATCAACACCAGCGCCCTGCGCAACCTCAACAGCGAGCAGCTTGGTGCCTTGGCTTCGGACCAGCTGGGAGCTCTGAGCACCAACCAGGTCAATGCCCTGACCGCCGGCCAGATCCAGACCCTGTCGAGTGACGACCTGAACGCCTTCACCACGGCCCAGTTCCGCGCCATGAGCTCGGCCCAGGTCGGTGCCATCACCACCGACCAGGTCAAGACCCTGACGACCGAGGACTTTGCCGCCATCGGCACGGGCGGTCTGCGTGGCCTGACGGCCGGCCAGGTCGGCGTGCTGACGACCGACCAGATCGTCGCCCTGACCACCCAGCAAGCCGCCACGCTCAACAGCGTGCAGATTGCCGGCCTGGGCACGGAACAAGTCTCCAAGCTGGCCACCGATGACCTGCAGGCGATCAACACCAGCGCCCTGCGCAATCTGACGACCGAGCAGCTGGGAGCCTTGGCATCCGACCAGCTCGGCGCCCTGACCACCACGCAAGTCAATGCCCTGACCGCCGGCCAGATCCAGGGCCTGTCCAGTGACGACCTGAACGCCTTCACCACGGCCCAGTTCCGCGCCATGAGCTCGAGCCAGGTGGCGGCCATCTCCACGGATCAGGTCAAGACCCTGACCACCGAGGACCTGGCGTCCATCGGCACCGCGGGCCTGCGCGGCCTGACAGCCGGTCAAGTCTCCGCTCTGACCACGGACCAGGTGATCGCCCTGAGCACCCAGCAGATGGCCGTCCTGAACAGCGTGCAAGTCGCCGGTCTGGGCACGGAACAAATGTCCAAGCTGGCCACCGACGACCTGCAAGCCATCAACAGCAGTGCCTTGCGCGCCTTCAACACCGAGCAATTGGGTGCCTTGGCGTCCGACCAGCTCGGCGCCCTGACCACCGCACAAGTCAACGCGCTGACCGCCAGCCAGATCCAGGGCCTGTCCAGCGACGACCTGAACGCCTTCACCACGGCCCAGTTCCGCGCCATGAGCTCGGGCCAGGTCGCGGCCATCACCACCGATCAGATCAAGACGCTGACGACGGAAGACCTATCTTCCATCGGCACGGCGGGTCTGCGTGGCTTGACGGCCGGCCAGGTAGGCGCATTGACCACCGACCAGGTGGTCGCGCTGACCACGGCCCAAGCGGCGACGCTGAACAGCGTTCAGATCGTGGGACTGAGCACCGAACAGGTCTCCAAGCTGGCGACGGATGATCTGCAAGCGCTGAACACCAGTGCCCTGCGAGCCCTGAGCACCGAACAACTCGGCGCACTGGCCTCCGACCAACTCGGCGCCCTCAGCACGGCACAGGTCAATGCCTTGACCAATGCACAGATCCAAGGCCTGTCCAGCGACGACCTGAACGCCTTCACCACGGCGCAGTTCCGCGCCATGAGTTCAGGCCAGGTGGCCGCCATCTCCACGGATCAGATCAAGACCCTGACCACCGAGGACCTGGCCGCCATCGGCACCACCGGTCTGCGCGGCCTGAGCGCCGGCCAGCTGGGTGTGCTGACGACCGACCAGATCATCGCCCTGACCACCACCCAGGCGGCTGCATTGAACAGCGCTCAGGTCGCTGGCTTCGGCACCGAGCAGATGAGCAAGCTGGCCACGGATGACCTGCAGGCGATCAACACCGGCACGCTGCGCAACCTGAGCACTGACCAGCTCGGCGCCCTGGGCTCCGATCAGCTGGGCGCTCTGAGCACCACGCAGGTCAATGCCTTGACCGCAGGCCAGATCCAAGGCCTGGCCAGCGATGATCTGAATGCCTTCACCACGGCCCAGTTCCGCGCCATGAGCTCGACCCAGGTCGGCGCCATCAGCACCGACCAGATCAAGACGCTGACGACGGAAGACTTCTCGTCCATCGGCACCGCGGGCTTCCGCGGCCTGACGGCCGGGCAGTTGGGCGCGCTGACCACCGACCAGGTGATCGCGCTGACCACGCAGCAGGCCAATGCCTTGAACAGCTCGCAAGTGGGAGGTTTCACGACCGAGCAGATGTCCAAGCTGGCCACCGATGACCTGCGTGCCTTGACCACCTCGGCGCTGCGCAACTTCAGCACCGAGCAGTTCGAGGCCCTGACCACCGAGCATCTGGTGAACTTCACGACCCAGCAGTTCCAGTCCATCACCGTCAACCAGCTCGACACCCTGAGCACCGACGACATGGTGGCGCTGACAACCACCCAGGTCGCGACCTTCAGCTCGATCCAGATCGGCAGCCTGAGCACGGAGCAGTTCTCCAAGTTTGTGTCCGAGGACATCAAGGCCTTCACCACGGCCCAGATGGCGGGCCTGACCACGGAGCAGATCCACAGCATCACCTCGGATCAGATCAAGGGCTTCGACGCCGAAGATCTGGCCAAGCTGAACATGGCTCAGGTCCTGTCCTTCGCCACCGAATCTCTGGCAGCGCTGACAGCAGCCCAGTTGGACGGTCTCTACCTGGCCACCCCGATCGTGCTGGACCTGGACGGCAACGGCATCAGCACGCTGAGCGCGGCCGACGGCGTGAACTTTGACGTCAACGGCACGGGCAACACCAGCCAGAAATGGGGCTGGGTTGGCGGCAACGACGGCCTGCTGGTGCGCGACCTGAATGGTGACGGCATCATCAACAGCGGCAAGGAGTTGTTCGGCTCGGGCACGGAACTGGGCTCCGGTCAACGCGCCACCGACGGCTATGCCGCGATGCGCGAGCTGGATCTCAACCACGACGGCAAGCTCAATGCGCTGGATCAGAGCTTCGGCGAGCTCAAGGTCTGGGTCGATGCGGACAGCGACGGCCAAACCGATGGCGGCGAGCTGAAATCCTTGCAAGAGCTGGGCATCACCGAGATGAACCTGGCGGCGCAAGCCAACAGCACGATCGACCAGGGCAATCTGGTGGGACTGGTGTCGGGCTACACGACCAGCGACGGTCAGACCCACACCATGGCCGATGTCTGGTTCGCCAAGGACAACAGCCAGGCCGCAGCTCCCGCGCCGCAGCTGGGGGATGTGCTGGCCGGACCGGCAGGCACCCTGCTCGGCGAAGGGGCCGCGGTCAAGGGCAGCGATCTGGATCACAGCCAGAACGCGCAGGTGAGCCAGCAACACCTGTTCGTCAAGCAGCGTCCCGACGACGACGAGCTGCAGCGCATGAACCCGCTGATCTGATCGATCAGCCCGGACCCGGCCCCAACCCAGGGCCGGGTCGCCCCGCACACCGCGGGGCTGCGAGCCCCGAGCGGGGCGCCCTCCACGGCGCCCTCTCTCGGGGCTCGCTTGCTTTATGCTCCCCCGACAACCGATCCACGCCGCCTCCATCCCTGCCATGTCCGACACGCCTGCCACCGATCCTCGCGCGCCCCGCATCCACGCCCTGGCCGATGTGCAAAGCCCGCACATCGGCGCCGGCACGCAGATCTGGCAGTTCTGTGTGGTGCTGGCCGGCGCGCGCATCGGCGCGGACTGCAATCTCAATGCCCAGGTGTTTGTGGAAAACGATGTCTGCCTGGGCGACCGGGTGACGGTGAAAAGCGGCGTGCAGCTCTGGGATGGGCTGAGCGTGGCCGACGATGTCTTCATCGGGCCCAATGTCAGCTTCACCAACGACCGCACGCCGCGCTCCAAGCGCTATCCGGCCGAGTTCCAGCGCACCCGCATCGAGCGCGGCGCCTCGATCGGGGCCAATGCCACCATCCTCGGCGGCGTGACGATTGGGGCGGGCGCCTTGATCGGCGCCGGCAGCGTGGTGACCCGCGATGTGCCCGCGGGCGAGTTGTGGGTGGGCAACCCGGCCCGCTCCCGCGGCCCGGCACCGGCCTGAGCCTTCAGGCCCGGGCTGGCATCACACGCTGGCTCGAACGACCTGGATCAGGCGCTCGACCTGGGCCTCACTCATGCCCGGCCACAGCGGCAGGCTCAGCACCCGGGCATGGATGGCCTCGGCGATGGGAAAGTCACCGGGGCCATAGCCCAGCTCGGCATAGGCCGGCTGCAGATGCGGCGGCACCGGGTAGTGGATCAGGCTGCCCACGCCCTGGGCCTCGAGCGCGGCGGCCAGGCGGTCGCGCGCCTCATGCTGCACCACAAAGAGATGCCAGGCAGAGCGCAGGCCCTCGGGCTCGACCGGCAGCTGCAGCGGCAGGCCGGACAGACCATCGCGCAGCTGCGCCGCCAGGCGGCGGCGCTCGTCGGTGGCCGCCTGCAAATGCGGCAGCTTGGCGGCCAGCACGGCGGCCTGGATCTCATCCAGGCGCGAGTTGATGCCCTTGACTTCGTTGTGGTACTTGATGCGCGAGCCGTAGTTGCGCAGCACGCGCAGCTGGGCATCAAGCGCCGCATCGGCCGTGGTGACACCGCCGCCATCGCCCATGGCGCCGAGGTTCTTGCCCGGGTAGAAGCTCCAGGCCGAGATGTCCGCCAGGCTGCCGACGCGGCGACCGCGGTACTCGGCCGCATGGGCTTGGGCGCAGTCGTCCAACACCTTGAGGCCGTGGCGGCGGGCCAGGGCCACCAAGGCATCCATCTCGGCCGGCAGGCCGTAGAGATGCACTGGCAACAGCACCTTGGTCCGGGGCGTGATCGCCGCTTCGACGCGGGCCGGGTCGAGGTTGTAGGTCTGCGGGTCGGGCTCCACCGGCACCGGCCGGGCGCCGCACTGGCTGACCGCCAGCCAGGTGGCCACATAGGTGTTGCTGGGCACGATGACCTCGTCACCCGGGCCCACGCCCAGGGCGCGCAAGGACAGGGTCAGCGCATCCAGGCCATTGGCGACACCGGCGCAATGCTGGGTCTGGCAAAAGCGCGCGTAGGCCACCTCGAACTGCTGCAGCTCCTGGCCGAGCAGAAACCAGCCGCTGCCGGCCACGCGCAGCAGGGCCGCGTCGATCTCGGCCTGGGCGCTGCGGTAGGCCGGCTGCAGATTGAGGAAAGGAATCTTCGCAATCTCGCTCATGCCTGGGCTCCCGCGGCGGCCTTGGCTTCCTTCACCGCAGCCAGGAACTCGTCGTAATTGCGGATGTAGTCTTCGGCGCTGTAAGTGTCCGACGCCAGAACGAGCAAGACGGCGTCGGGCGAAAACTGGTACTGGATGCCCCAGACCATGGGCGGGATGTGCAGGCCCAGGCGGGCGCTGTCGAGCAGGATCTCGTCGCGGTGCTGGCCGTCATCGACGACGATGCCGACCGAGCCTTTCACGCAGACCAGGAACTGGTGGCAGGCGCGGTGGGCATGCTCGCCGCGCACCTCGCGGCTGGGTACGTCGTAGACCATGAAGAAGCGCTGCGGCTGGAACGGCAGATGGCTGCCGATCTCGCCAAAGCTGAGGGCGCCGCGCAGATCGACGATCTTGGGCAGGCGGTGCAGGGTGGCGCGCGCCACGCTGAGCTGAGGCAGGCTGTCGGCCGGCAGGGCCACGGCCCGCGTGGCCGATGAAACCTGGCCCGGCAGGTCCACATGGGGGGTGTCCACATAACCGGTGATGTGGGCGGGATTGCCGGCGACGATGGCATTGGGTGGCACATCGCGGCTGACCACCGCGCCGTCCATCACCAGCGCGCGCGCACCGATGGTGACGCCCGGGCGCAGGGTGGCGCCTGAGCCGATGCTGGCGCCCTGGCGCACCCGGGTCTGCACAAAGGTCTCGGGCCGCTGCTTGCTACGCGGGAAGGGATCGTTGGAAAAGGTGACGTTGGGGCCGACGAAGACATCGTCTTCGATGCGCACCCCGTCCCAGAGCTGCACGCCGCATTTGATCGTCACCCGGTCACCGACCTCGACATCGTTCTCGATGAACACATGGTCGCAGATATTGGCATCGCGGCCGATACGGGCACCGGGCAGCACATGGCTGAAGGCCCAGATGCGGCTGCCCTCGCCCACCGCCGCGCTCTCCAGCAAGGCCATGGGGTGGACATAGACGCCCGGCGGCGATTGCGGTTCAGGGGTCAAGATCGGTGCATTCACGTTGCGGCTCACTCCCGGCTGGCTGGTCGCGCTTGGGTCTCAGGGACACGGCCGACGCCGCACCCGATGCTGCGCAGGATACTGGATGCGCTGTCCAAGCAAGCTACGACAAAGCGGGCTGGAGCCCGGCTGTTTACCCCAATGCCAGTGACGCGGTGGCAGACGGCACACCCTATAGACTCAGGTTTAGGGAGCGAATCCCGGCTGAATCCGGCGTTTGGGCCCGGCGGGCTTGCGCTCCAATGCAAGCCAAGGCTGTGGCGCACGCGTTTTCGGACGCTCCAGCGAGAAATTGAACCAGCGAAAGTGCAAACACCCATGAAAAAAGCGTTCATCACCGGTGTGACGGGGCAGGATGGCTCCTACCTGGCGGAATCCCTGCTGGCCAAAGGCTACGAGGTGCATGCCACCCTGCGCCGCAGCTCGGTCTTCACCTCGGCGCGCATCGACCACCTGCTCGAGCACCAACGCTTCAAGACCTACCACGGTGACCTGACCGACTCCAGCAATCTGCACACCCTGCTGTCCAAGATTCAGCCCGACGAGATCTACAACCTGGGCGCCCAGTCCCACGTCGCCGTGTCCTTCGAGGTGCCCGAGTACACCGCTGAGGTCGATGCCCTGGGCACCATCCGCCTGCTCAATGCCATCAAGGACCTGGGCATCAAGCCGCGCTTCTACCAGGCCTCGACCTCCGAGCTGTTCGGCGGCTTGCCCGAGACCGCGCCGCAAAGCGAGAAGACGCCCTTCTACCCCAAGTCGCCCTACGGCGCGGCCAAGCTCTATGCCTACTGGATCGTGGTCAATTACCGCGAGAGCCATGGCCTCTATGCCTGCAACGGCATCCTGTTCAACCACGAATCGCCGCGCCGCGGCGAGACCTTTGTGACCAAGAAGATCACCAAGGCCGTGGCCCGCATCTCGCAAGGGCGCCAGGCCGTGCTCAGCCTCGGCAACCTCGATGCCAAGCGGGACTGGGGTTATGCCAAGGACTATGTCGAAGCCATGTGGCTGATGCTGCAGCAGGAAAAGGCCGACGACTATGTGATCGCCTCGGGGGAAACCTACACCGTGCGCCAGTTTGTGGACATGGCCTTTGCCGAAGTGGGCATCGAGCTGGACTGGCAAGGCGAAGGCGTGAACGAGCGCGGCCTGGACCGCCGCACCGGCCGCCCCCTGGTGGTGATCGACCCTCGCTACTTCCGCCCAGCCGAGGTGGACCTGCTCTGGGGCGACGCCAGCAAGGCGCGCGAAAAGCTGGGCTGGACCTCCAAGACCTCGATCCGCGACCTGGTGCGCATGATGGTGCAGTACGACCTGAAGAACGAAACCTACGGAGGCCATGAGCCATGATTCTGGTCACCGGCGCCACCGGTTTTCTGGGTCGGCGCGTCTGCCGCCTGCTCGACGCCCAGGGCCAGCCCCATCTGAAGACCTCCCTGTCTCTGGGTCTGGACCTGCGCGACCCCATCGCCACCGAGGCCTTTTTTGCCGCCCACAAGCCCAGCCAGGTGATCCACTGCGCGGCCTTTGTCGGCGGCATCCAGTTCGGCTACAAGCATTCGGCCGAGCTCTTTCACAACAACCTGCAGATGACGCTGAATCTGCTCGCCAGCGCCCAGCGCCACGGCGTGCAGCGCATCGTCAACCCGATCTCCAACTGCGCCTACCCCGCCAAGGCCACGCTCTTCAAGGAAGACGAGTTCTGGGACGGCCCCCTGCATGACTCCGTCATGGTCTACGGCTTTGTGCGCAAGGCCTCCTGGGTCGGCGCGCAAGCCTATGCCCAGCAGTACGGGCTCGATGTGATCAACCTGATCCTGTCGAATATGTACGGCCCCGAGGATCATTTCGAGGAAGAACGTTCCCATGCCCTGGGCGCCCTGGTGATGAAGTTCGCCCGGGCCAAGAAGCTGGGCCTGCCCGAGGTGGTGGTCTGGGGCAGTGGCACGCCGGTGCGCGAATGGCTGCATGTGGACGATGGCGCGCAAGCCCTGGTCCGAGGCCTGGCGGCGCCGCGCTGCGACCAGCCGGTGAACATCGGCGTCGGCCGCGGCATCTCCATCCTGGCCATGGCCGAGATGATCCAGCGCGAGATCGGCTACACCGGTCGTCTGGTGCTGGACCCGAGCAAGCCCGACGGCGCCCCTTACAAGACGGTGGACGGCAGCCGCGGCCAGGCCCTGCTGAACTGGTCCCCCGAGATCGATTTTGAAGACGGCGTGCGCGCCACCATCCGCTGGTATCTGGAGCAAGAAGCCCATGGCAGTCACTGAAATCAAGCAAGGCGAGCTGGTGCTGGCCCGCCACATCCCGGCCAGCGTGGCCTGGAGCGGCGGCTTGCAGTTCTTTTCCCCCGAGGGCGACTACCAGCAGGTGGGCACCTGGGGCTATGAGCAGGGCAAGACCTTGCTGGCCCACAGCCACAATGAAGTGAGCCGCGAGGTGCTGTGGACGCAAGAAGTGCTTTACATCCGCGCCGGCCGGGTGCGCGCCGAGATCTACGACACGGCCGATCAGAAGGTGGCCGAGCTGGAGGCCGGCGCCGGAGACATCCTGGTGCTGCTGCGCGGCGGCCACGGCTATCACATCCTGGAGAACGGCACCCAGGTGCTGGAGATCAAGAACGGCCCCTATGTCGGCGCCGACGCGGACCGGAGGCGGCTGTGAGCGCGGCAGCAATGGGCGAGACGGGCGCGCTGATCAAGGTCCATCTGGGCTGCTGGCACCGGGTCATCCCCGGCTTCGTCCATGTGGACCTGTGCGACATGCCGCACATCGACCACAAATCCGGCATCGACGCCCTGCCCTTCTTGGCCGACAACTCGGCCTCGTTGATCTACTGCAGCCATGCGCTGGAGTATTTCGACCGCGACCAGGCCAGGGAGGTGCTGAAAGAGTGGCACCGGGTGCTGGCGCCGGGCGGCGTGCTGCGCCTGGCCGTGCCGGACTTCCAGGCCATGATCCAGGTCTACCAGCAGACCGGCGAGCTGGCCCGGGTGCTGGGCCCGCTCTACGGCAAGATGGCCATCCAGACCGAGCAAGGCCCGGCCACCCTGTATCACAAGACCACCTACGACCAGGCCAGCCTGAGCACCCTGCTCGAAGCCTGCGGCTTTGTCGCCCCCGAGCGCTGGGACTGGCGCCAGACCGAGCATGCCGCGGTGGACGACCATTCGCAGGCCTACTTTCCCCATATGCAAAAGGACACCGGCATCCTGGTGTCCCTGAACCTGCAGGCGCGCAAGCCCACCTGACCCCGCCATCATGAGCGACACACAAGAATTCATCCCCCAGATGCGGCCGCTGTTCGGCGGCGAGGAAAAGGCCGAGCTGATGGCCTACCTCGACGAAGACGGCTTCTTCACCGAGTTCAAGAAGACCGAGGCCTTCGAGCGCCAGATCGCCGAGTTCACCGGCGCGCGCCACTGCATCGTCGTCAACAACGGCACGGTCTCGCTGACCCTGGCCGCCATCGCCGTGGGCGTGGGCCCGGGCGATGAAGTCATCGTGCCCGACTACACCATGATCGCCACGCCCAACTCGGTGAAGATGCTGGGCGCGCAGCCGGTGTTCGTCGATGTCGACCCCGACACCCTGATCCTGGACCTGGCTGCCACGCGCGCCGCCATCACGCCCAAGACCCGCGCCATCATGCTGGTCTCGGCCAACGGCCGCGCGCCGGCCTGCGGCATCGCGGCCTTCGAGGCCCTGGCGCGCGAAACCGGGGTGGCCCTGATCGAAGATGCCGCCCAGTCCCTGGGCTCCGTCTACCCTGACGGCCGCCACATCGGCCGCGCCGGCGCCATCGGCAGCTTCTCCTTCTCGGCCCCCAAGATCATCTCCACCGGCCAAGGCGGCGCCCTGATCACCGACGACGATGCGCTGGCCGACAGGCTGCGCCGCCTGAAGGACTTCGGCCGCGCCGCCGGCGGCACCGATGTGCATGACAGCATCGGCTACAACTTCAAGTTCACCGAGCTGCAAGCCTGCGTCGGCCTGGCCCAGATGCGCCAGCTGCCCGGCCGCATCGAGCGCAAGAAAGAAATCTGGCGTCGCTATGCCGAAGGCCTGGCCGGCATCCCCGGCATCCAGCTCTTCGCCCATGACCTGAGCCTGTGCACGCCCTGGTTCATCGACTGCCGCGCCGAGCGCCGCGATGCCCTGGCCGCCCATCTCAAGTCCCAGGGCATCGGCACCCGCACCATGTACCCGCCCATCCACCAACAAAAGGCCTATGCCTTGCCCGGCCATCACCCGGTGGCCGAGGAAATCGGCCGCTCAGGCCTGTGGCTGCCGTCCATGATCCAGCTGAGTGACGCGCAGATCGAGCGCATCTGCCAGAGCATCCGCAGCTTCTATCTGGGCTGAGCGATTGGGGCCACGAGGCCTCGCCCGCAACAAAAACACAAGGGCCACGCGGCGCAAACCGCGTGGCCCTTTTGATTGAAAGACCCGTCGCCGGCCGCTTCAGATCGGCAAGCTCAGGCGGTACGGGATCGAGAAGACGTTCTCACCCAGGTAGACAAAATCACGGTCGCGCCCGGCGATCGCCTTGAGGAAGTTTTTCGAGGTCCCCTGGCCCGGCAGGGCCCAGTCGTGCAACTCGATGGTCATCAAGGGGAAGGCATCGATCCAGTCGACGTTCTCTTCGAACAGCACCGACTCATAGCCTTCGATGTCCACCTTGATCATGAACGGCAGGAAACCGGCCGACATCGGGTACTGCTGCAAGAGCTCGGGCACCGTGATGGTGGCAATACCACCGCCCGCGGCGGCGCGGGTCTGAAATCCCACGGGATCGGTGTCGGGGTTGCTGATCTCCACCGCCTCCTGGCGGCAGCTGGCGGCGCGCTGGAAGGCCGTGATCTGCGGGCGCGACAAGGTGTTGGCCACCAGGCAATCAAAGTTGCTGGCTTCCGGCTCCACCGCCAGCACCTTGGCCTTGGGCCACTGCAGACTGAAGTACAAGGCGCTGAGCCCCACATTCGCGCCCAGATCGATGATCAAGGGCGTCCAGCCCATCTGCACCGCGAAGTTGTAGAACTTGTTCAGTTCGGCCGCACGTTTGAGGCGGGCCACGGAAAAGACCTGCGCACCGAAGATCTGTTCAAACAGCGGAATCTCGTACTTGTCGGCGCGCAGGCTGACGGTTGCGCTCTGGTCACCCAGGGTCACCGTGCGGGTTTCGATCATGTCAGAGCCCTCCTGAGACTCGAAATCATGGGGCTGAGCTCGGCATCGGATGCGGCCTCAGAGCACATCGGCCGCGATCTTCTGGCGCACCGCCGGAGGCACAAAGTCAAAGATATTGGAGGCCAACATCAGATCGCCAGGCTTGCTGTCCAGCGCCTCGATGCTGGCCACCACGTAGCGGGTTGGCGTGTTCAGCAGCAGATTGCGCACCTGCAGGTAGGCGCCCTCGCTGGACAGCCAGGAGCCCTCGCCGTTGATCAAGCAGTTGGAATCGATGAAGCGCTCCTGATTGGCATGGAGGTCCAGGCGCGCCGCCACATCGATGCGGTTGTCGCCGACATTGCGCATGCCCCAGACCTGCAGGCCGCTGCTTTGAAGGCGGGCAAACAAAAGGCTGCGCAGGATGTTGAAGATGTCCTCGCCGTACAGCGCGCCCACTTCGGCTGCCTGGCGCAGGCGCGCCTCGAAGGGCGTGCGCGCATCGATCTGGAATCGATCACCTGGCAAGGCCTCGACCTTGGCCAGCAGATAGGCCTGCAGGAAATCACGCCGGCTCGGCGCGCCCTTGATCAAGCGGTGCACCGTCTGGGCAAAGCTGACGGTGAAGGGGTTGACATCGAACAGCACCAGCTCGGCCAGGCCCTGGCCGCTGCAGGCCTGCATCTGATCGAGGCTGAAAAAGCCGCCGCAGCTGGCAAACAGGCTCTTGCCCACATAGCGGCCGCGGGCCGCGTGAAGCTGCTGGATGTGGCGCTGCACCAGACTGACGGCCTCGGCCGTGCCCAGGTAGACATCGTTCCAGCTTTGGAAGGAATGTTTGCCGCCCATTTGCGCCGTCAGGCCCACCTGGCCGTAGAAGCCGGCCACATCGTCCCAGCGCAAGGCCTGGCTCTTGCCGGCCAGGGTGAAGAGCACATTGCGCTCGGGCGACTGCCAGCCCGGCAGTCGCTGCAGGGGCGAAACCTGCAAGCTCAGCAGACGGGCCATGCTGTAGAGCTGCTCGCTGTTCAGGCAATTGGCGATGCAATGATCGATGCGCACCGCTTCGCTGATCTCCCAGTCGCTGCTGGCCGCGTTGTGTTCGAGGATGTGGACCTGCTCGAAATGCTGCAGCGCCCAGCGCAAGGTCTGGATGAAACGTGCCTGCGGCACGCCACAGCCCAGCAGCACATGCAGGAAGCAATGTTGGATACCGGCGAACTGGGCCGGATCGGCCGCCAGGGCTTCATCGACAGAAACGTTGACGCGTTGAACCTCCAGCTCGCTGAAACCGAAGGGCCGCACATGGGTCACCTCGACAAAGCAGGCGCCACCGATGGCCTGGGCACTGGCCTGCAGCGCGATCTGGTGCGGGTCGGCCGGACGGCCGGCCACGGCCGTGCTGGCCGGCTGCGGCGCCTCGGCTGCGGCAGCGGTGGCATGTGCGGCACCAAAGCCTGCCGGCACACGCCCCATGCGGTGGGCGGCAAAGTTCTCATTGCTGAAGCTGGACTGGCCGAAACACAACACCGGCTGGCGCAGCTTGCCCAGGGGCAAGGTGGCGAGCGAGGCGATCGACCAGCCGGCGCGCAGGCCCGCCTCGGTCTCGTGGCTGGCCAGATAGGCCTCGTCGGGCGTGGCCATGCCGATCAGCTTCATTTCACCGACCTGCTCCAGCGCCCGCATGCGGGTGACGCCATAGATGCGATGGGCATTGAAATGGGTCAGGTCCTGCCCCACCGGCACGGCGACGGCGCACATGCCATGCGGTGCAATGCAACGCGACATCAGCAAGAAGGTGTAGAGGTCGCCCAGCGGCATGAAGCGGTCGCCGTATCGGCCCAGGCCCGAGTGCTCGATGGAGCTGTAAGACAGCACCATGTCATAGGCCTGCTCATGACGATCCAGCTCCTGCAGGTACTGGTCCCAGGTGATGGTGCGCACGGGGGTCGGGCTGCGCAGCTCGCCGTCCCAGTGGATCTCGCGGTACTCGACCGTGGTGACTTCGGCCGCGCCGAACAGGCAGCACAGCAGCTCCAGCCAGTAGGTCTCGGAACCAATCACCAGGATCTTGCTGCCGCGGATATGGCTTTGCAGCTTGGCGATCTGGGACAGGGCCTCCGGGTAGGGGCACAGGGTGCGGAAATCGGCCTCGGTGAAGCGCGACAGCCCGGCCTCCACCCATTGATTGAAACGCTCGGCATCCCAGTGCAACACCGGCGTCGAGCTGCTGACCATGATCATGCGCTCGAGAATGGGGGTCTTGTAGCCCAGGGTCTCCCAGTAGATGAACTCGGGCGGCACGGTTTCCAACGGCGCCGGTCCGGGCTCACCCTGAACGGCGCTGAGCGGAAACTTGGCGCCGCCGCGCGGCAGCATCTGGGTGCAGCGCTGCACAAACAGGCTGTTGACCTGCTCCAGGGCCGAGAGCGGCGCAGCAGCCGGCGCGGCCACCGTGGCGGCCACAGGCGCAGCCGCCTCTTGCAGCACGCCGTGCAGATGACGCGAAATCTCGGCAAAGGTGCTGCCCGGGTGGAACACCACCAGATTGACGCAGGACAGCAGGTAGATGTCCTTGAGCGCATCGACACCATGGTCGGCGCTGACGGTGTAGCTGTCCGGATCACCCCAGACTGCCTTGCCCTCGTTGAGCTGCAGATGCAGGCGGTCGTGGCGGCTCATCAGCTGGCTGGGGAACAGCTCACGCAAGCCCTGCTCCAGCTGCGCGTCTTCGGTCGAGAGGAAGAACTTTTCGCCGCGGTCCACGCCGATGCGGTCGCGGATCAGGCCGCTGTAGAGATCGAGCGCGTCCTTGAGCCCGAAGTCAGTGCCGCGGGCATGCACGCCCTTGGTCTGCAGGGTCAGGCCGTGCTCGGCCGCCTGAGCCAGCACCTGGTCGCGGATGTCTTCGGCCGGCACCAGGCTGCGCAAGGCGGCGATCGACAACTCCCGCGGCACGCAGTCCAGATAGTCGTTGTCGTAGACGATCACGGTCTCATGCGGATCGTCGAGCTTGAGCGCCTGGGCATGCTGGGGCGTCGAGAATTGCGAGACCTTCAACAGCTGATCGCGCCCGAAACGCTCGGCCTCGCGCGTGACCCCATGGCCAGGCCCCTTCTCGGTGAACAAGGCCACGCTGCGGCCAGCCAGGGCCTCGATTTCGGCCAGGCTGATGGGGTCGAACTGGTTCTGGTACAGGCGCTCCAGCGGCGTCAGGCAGCCGTTGGGGGTGATCGAATCCCAGTAGACGCGCAGCTTGCGCCCGGTCAGACGGCAGTAGGCAATGGCCGCGGCCAGGGGGCGCAGGCGATTGCCCAGGCCACTGGTGCAGTAGGCGATGAAGAACTTGTCAGCCATGCTCGGGTCTCCGTGCGAATCCAGGGGGTATCCCCGCAGTATCCCGGCGCCGTCACGGTGCGAAGCAGCAAAAAGCCGGGACAAGCCCGGCCTTTCAAAAACGGCATTCCGTCACGGCAGCCCTGCCCCGGGCGCCGGGCGGCCGGCTCACGGCCCCCACTCGAAGCCGAGCAGGCTGTTGGGCAGGCCGGCATCCAGGCTGTCATGCCGGCTGCCCTGCACCCGGGCGCGGCAAGGCGAGCCCGTCTTGAGTGCAATGGCCGACTCCAGCGCCGCCACATCGGCCAGCGGCGCGGATTCCGAGGCCAGCACCAGCATCTGCCCTTGCGGCTTGAAGGCTCCCGCCACCAGGCTCAGCAAGGGCTTGAGCAGGCGGCCCGAGGCACCCAGCACCACGATCAGGTCAAAGCCGCCATCGTCGGGGCGGAAGGCCAGCTCGCCGCCCGCCAGTTGCTCGGCCCGCAGCTCGATGCGGGTGCCGACGCAGCCGGGCAAAAAGGCGCAGAGCGCCGCCTCGGCGCGCGCGCGCTCCTCGGCCTCGAAGGCCGCGGGCTCAGCGCCGGCGATGCTCACCAGCAGCAAGCGCCCGGGCTTGCCGCGCCAGGGCGTCAGCCAGTCGTTGAGCGTGGCTGCCACCTGGCGGCGCGGTGCCACCTGGGCACCCAGACTGGAACCGACCTGGTAGCAGAGGTACTCGAACAGCTCCAGGCGTGCGTTGTAGCTGCGACCCTCGAAGCGGCCATGGTCCAGGTAATGCTGGCGCGGATTGGCGCGCGCCGCCGGGTCCTGGCGGTGCATCCAGGCGTAGCGCACCGCGTCGAAGTTGGCATGCACGCGGTTGGGCTGGATGTTGGCGCTGTTCTGGATCAGGTCGTTGTCATGCTTGAGCCCGGGCAGGTAGTCGATCTGGGCCTGGGCGCAATGGATGGCGAAATCAAACGACATCTGATCGCGCTTGCAGAAATTCAGGATCTGCTCCCACCAGATGACGCCGAACTTCACCAGCACCGGGTGCATGTGCTGACGCAGGATGACGGTGCAGGTGCTCAGCGGCGTGATGTCGCTGAGCGGCATGCGGGTGGCGTAGAAATCCAGCTGGGCGCTCAAGCGATCGACCGACTCATAACCCAGCTGCACGATGGCCTCGGCCTCCTGGCGCGGGTTGCTGCGCGTGGTGTGGCGGAAGGTGCGAAAGGCGTAGGGGCTGGCGCACTGCAGATCGGCCGCCCGTGGCATGCGCTTGAAGCGCACGATGTTGTCGACGTAGAGGCTGTACTCCCAATCCGGCAGGTACTCATGCGGCAAGGCCTTGGGGCGACGCGAGAGCTTCTCAGGTGGCAGCGGCGTGTCGTCGAGGTAACGGAACTCCCAGACCGGGCTGCGCAGCGCGCGGTTGTCGGTGAAGCAGACGAAGCCAATGTCGAGATCGGTGTCATCGCGCGCACGCTCCAACTCGGCCAGCGGGTCACCCAGCGGCTCCTTGGAGCCGGTGAGCACGGTGTAGATGACCAGGCGGGGGCGTCGAGCTTGGGGCGTCGTCATGGGCGGGATTGTGTCAGTCAGTGAGGCGCAAGGCCGTTCAGCGCAGCGGCGTCATCACGCCACGGCCCATGGACCACATCATGGCCACCGCCTGCTGGCCGTCGAACAAGGCGTTGACATGGGCCACGCGCAAGGAGAAGTAGTCCGACTCGCTGCCCATCACATCGAAGAGCGAGCGGCGGCCCAGCTGCTGCCACTGCTGCAGGGTAGAGACACGCAGGCGGTCGCTGTTGCGCAGGATGTCGACGATGCGGCGTGCACGGTCGAAGGACGACACGGCCGATTCGTGGATGTCGATCAGTCGGTAACGCCGTGCCTCGATGGCATCCTCGCGCTGCAGACGGGCGGCCTCGGCGCGCTTGCGGGCCGAGTTGATGGCCGGCTCGGCCGTGGCGTTGTAAATGGGCATGGAGACACTGAGGCCCGCCGACCATTCCGCGCCCTTGCCAAAGCCGGCGATGGCTGCGCCGGTGCCGGTGACATTGATCTGGGGTTTGAAGCTGGCCGCCACCGAGTCGGCGTAGCTGGACTGGGCCTTGGCCTGGGCATCGAGCTGGGCCACATCGGGCGCGCTGACCACATCGCGCTGCATCTCTTCCAGATCCGGCACCTGGGTCAGCAGGGCCGAGTAGCTGGCGCTCGGTGGCAGGTTGTCGCCGACCAGGCGGCGCAGCCGGGCCTCGGTCTGCGTCAGGGCCGATTGGGTCTGCTGCACAGCCAGCTCGGCCTGCTGGCGATTCTTGACCGCCTGCACCAGCTCGCTGGCACGGCCGCGATCGGCCTTGACGATGGTGTCCAGCGCCTCGACCAGGCAGACCATCTTGCGAACGTACTGGGCATAGACCTGACCTTGCAGCTGGTAGCGGCTGCGATCCATGGCCAATGACACGGTCTGCAAGGCCAGCTGCTGCTCGGCATTGACCAGACCCAAGCGAGCCGACTCGGCCAGTTGGTTGCGCCAGTTGGCCAGCATGCTGTTGCGGCCAAAGTCGTAGAGCGGAGCGCTGACCGTGAGGCTGGCACGGCCCTGATTGCCGTGGCTGACCGGCAGATCGCCGGCCTTGACACCCACATGGGCCAAGCTGCCCGAGAGATTGACCTGCGGCATGCGCGCGGCACGGGCCTCTTCCCAATCGAGTCGTGCAGCCTGGGCCAGCATGGTGGCTGCGCCCAGCGCCTGGCTGCGCTTGAGGGTCAGGTCCACCAGCTCCTGCAGCTGGCTGCGCGGGTCGATGAACTGGGTGTCCACCATGCGGGTGTCGCGACCACTGCTGCTGGGCAGGGCGTCTTCTTCGCCGCACTGGCTTTGGTTGGCAGGCTTCTCTGCCGCGGCCGGCGCTGCGGGCGCCGTCGCGGCTTTGCTCGTCTTGGCCGGGGCTTTGCCCGCGGCCTTGCTGTTCGGTGCGGCTCCCACCATGCCGGATGGGCCCAAGACCAGCGTCAGGCCGGCCAGCAAGGGCAGGACGAGACGGTGCAAGGCTCGGCGTGCAGGAGGGTGCAAGGCGGTCTGAAGAGGTTCGGTCAGCATGACCGCTACTTCATCACAGCGGCCTCATCGCGAAGCCTGGAACAGCGCTCGCATGACGCCGCAAATCGACGGTTCCCTGGGGCAGCCTGGAACACGCACTTGCGCCGCACTCGGCGTCAGCGTCGGCTCAGCGTCGGCTCAGCGTTCGCTCATCGCCTCGCGCGCCTTGAGCATGGGGCGCAGCAGGAAGCTCAGCACCGAACGTTCACCGGTCTTGATCTCGACGGTTGCGCTCATGCCCGGGATCACCTGCACCGCCTCACCCTTGTAGCGCAGGGTGCTGCGTTCGGAGCGCACCAGCGCGCGGTAGTAGCGGCCCGAGCCTCCGGCCTTGTCGGACTCACCCAGGGCATCGGGGCTGATGTACTCGACCCGGCCCTCCAGGCCCCCGTAGATGTTGTAGTCAAAGCCCTGCAGCTTGACCTTGGCCTTCTGGCCGACGCGCAGATAGCCGACCTCAGCCGGCTTGATGCGGGTCTCGATCAATACCTCGTCGGTCAGGGGCACGATTTCCATGATGGGCGCGCCGGTGGTGATGACGCCGCCCAAGGTGTTGGCCCGGATGTTTTTGACCAGGCCGTGAACGGGCGAAGTCAGCACGGTACGTTTGATGGCGTCTTCGCGCACCACCATTTGCTCGTCCTGGAGTGCGAGATCATTCTGCAGCTTGACCAGCTCGGAGCTGGCCTCCTGGCGGAAGCGGCTGATGCGCTCGCTGCGCTGCTGCTGCAGCTCGTTGATCTGGCGCGAGAGATGCATGACCTCCACATTCGACATCAAGCCCTTGGCCGCCATGTCCTGCGAGATCTTGAGCTCGCGCGCCAGCATGCCGATGCTGCGCTCCAGGCTGGCCACCGCCTCGCTGAGCAGGCGCTGGCGGGCCTGATACGCACCGGTCTCGGCCGCCACGATGGCGGGAACGGCCTTGAGTTCCTCGGGGAAACTCAGCGCCTGGTTGTTGGCTTCGGCGGTCAGACGGGCGACCGTGGCCTTGGAGGCCAGGCGTTTGACATTGCCTTCGCTCTGTTGCGCTTCCACCCGGGTCGGGTCGAGCTTGGCCAGCACCTGGCCTTCCTCCACCTCCTCGCCCTCGCGCACCAAGAGCTCGCGCAAGATGCCGATTTCCATGCTGGCGATCACCTGCTCGCGCCCATCGGGCACCACGACGCCGTCGCTGCGGCTGAGCTGGTCAACCTGGGTCAGGCCCGCCCAGATGATGGCAATCACCACCGCCGCCAGCAGCAGGTAAAGCGCCCAGGTGACCCGCGGCAAGGGCTCATCGATATGAGCCGCCGCCAGACTGCTCAAAAACTCTTGGTCGCCGCGGGCTGTGTTCATCGCAGCCATCCCCTGCCCTTGATGTTGCTGTTGTCGCTGAAGCTGCTTGTCATGAAAAACTCAAAAAGACACCGTCACTCAGCCTCAGACCGAGGCCGAGCGCTGCACCGGCTGCGCGGCCGGGTGCATGTGCAGATTGGAGGCTGCCTCGGCGCCGGCCGCCGCCGGCTGGGCCGGACGCACGCCCGAGAGCGCGGCCAGCACCTGGTCACGCGGGCCATCCATGACCAGGCGGCCAGAATCCATGACCATGATGCGCGTGACCAGTTCCAGCACGGCCGGGCGGTGCGTTACCACCACCAGGGTGCACTCGCCGGCGGCGTCACGCAGCTGGCGCAAGAAGGCCACTTCGGACTGCGCATCCATGGAGCTGGTCGGCTCGTCCATCAAGAGAATCTGCGGTTTCGTGACCAGGCTGCGCGCAAGCGCCACCAGCTGCCTCTGGCCGCCCGAGAGCAGGCTGCCCATTTCACCCACGGGCAAGTCCCAGCCCATGGGGTGGCCGGCCACCACACGGTCCAGGCCGGTCAGGCGCGCCACCTCCACGAGTCGTGAGGCATCGACATGGGCACGGCCCATCAGCACGTTGTCGCGCAGCGTGCCATGGAACAGGCGCGGGTCCTGCGACACAAAGCCGACCCGGGCACGGAACTCGGCCGGATCGATCTGGCGCAGGTCAATGCCATCGACCTCCACCATGCCCTCGGACGGCAGGTACAGGCCCGCCAACATGCGCAGCACCGTGGACTTGCCACTGCCGATGCGGCCCAGCACGGCCACCCGCTCACCGGCCTTGAGCCGCAGGCTGACCGAGCGCAGTACACGCGGCGCATTGCCCTCGCCTTCCATCGGGTAGGAGAAGCTCACGTCATGCATGCCCAGGCTGCCCGAGACGCGCGACAGCGGCACATAGTTGCGGCTGGCATCGCGCTCGGTCGGGCGTGACATCAGCTGATTCAGCGCAATGAAGGCCGCTTGCGCGCTCTGATACCGCGCCGCCAGCCCCACCACACTGTTCAGCGGCGCGATCGCGCGGCCCGCGAACATGATGGCGCCCATCAACGCACCGGCGCTGATGATGCCGTCTTCAATCAAGTAGACGCCCCAGACCAGCATGACCAGGGTGATCACCTGCTGCATGCTCATGGCGATATTGCTGCTCAGGCTGTGCAGGCCGCGGCTGCGCATGGAGGCTTCGGCGGCAATCGCCGTGCTGACCTCGTAGCGCTGCAGGAAACGGCCTTCAGCGCCAGCGGTCTTGAGATCTTCCAGGCCTTCGATGGCCTCGACCAGCGTGCCCTGCAGGTCGGCCGATTCATTCATGTGCGTGCGCACGGCCTTGCGCATCTGGTTCTTGATGGCAAACGTCAGGCCCAGCACCAAAGGGATGGCCAGCACGATCACCCAGCCCAGCGGCCCACCGACCACAAAACACATGGCCACGAAGAGCACGATGAAGGGCAGATCGGTCACCACCGTGACGCTGGCCGAGGCGAAGAAGTCGCGCACCACCTCGATCTGGCCGATGGTGCTGGCATAAGAGCCAGCCGAGGCCGGGCGGTGCTCCATGCGCACACCCAGGGTCTGGCGGAAGAGCTTGGAGCCGATGATGAGGTCGGCCTTGCGCCCGGCGATGTCGATCAGATGAGCGCGCAACTGCCGCGCGCTGAGGTCAAACACCACGGCCAATCCCGCGCCGATGGCCAGAGTCCACAGCGTCACGAATGATTGGTTGGGAATGACCTTGTCGTAGATCACCGTGGTCACCAGGCCGGTGACCAACATCAGCACATTGCTGAGCAAGGCTGCCACCATGGCGGCGCGGTAGTAGGGAATGAAGCGCTTGAGCGTGCCCCAGAGCCAGTGGCTGCCATCGGTGCGCAGCAGCGGCTCGCCGCGGTTCTGCGCCTGTGAGGTTTCGGGCAGAGTCAGCAGCATCAGGAAGCCGCTGTACTCGGCCTCCAGTTCCGAAGCCGAAGCCGTGCAGACATTGGCATCGGCGCCCGGGAATACCACCTCGAACTGGTAGTCCCCACCCGGTTGGGCCGGATCCAGGCGCCGCACCAACACACAGGCATCGCCGCCATTGAGCAACATCACTGCCGGCAGCAACAGCGGGTTCACATCCTCGATCTTCTTGCGCACCAGGCCGGCGCTGTAGCCGGCTTCGCGCATCACGCGCAGGGCTTGATCGGGGCTCAGCGGGCCGCCGCCGGTCAGCCCGGCGCACAGCGATTCGGCCGAGCGGGCCCGGCCATGGTGCTGGGTCATCCAGACCAGGGCATGGAGCAAGGGGTTGCCGATGTCGGACGCCGCCTGGTCCTGCCAGCTGTCGTCGGGCCCGTTGGCTTCTTCGGCAGGCGCGCTGCGATCCACAGCCAGGTAGATCCCGGGCTGCGCGGCCGGACGGCCGCCGTCGAAGAATGAATCGTGTCGCTGAGTCACTGTCGTCCTTCAGCCACGCCTTCAGGCCTTTTTCTGCTTCTGGCGCTGCGCCACAGCCATGGTTTCGAGCTTGTTTTCAAGATCGCGCACCAGGCCCGGAATGTCGAACAGTGTGGACTCGCGCCCTTGTTCGCGCAAGAAGCGCTTGTAGGAGCGGGCGCGGGCCGGGTTCTGGCCGATCTGCACCGCTCGCTGCTCGTACTCTTCCAGCGAATGGGTCACCAGATCGGGCAGGCCGACATGGGTCAGCAGGCTGCCGGCCATGCGCGAGATGTAGGTGCGGCCCGAGCGGGTCAGGATGGGCGTGCCCACCCACAAGCAGTCGCTGGCCGTGGTGCCGGCGTTGTAGGGGAAGGTGTCCAGCACCAGATCGGCCAAGGCAAAGCGCGCCACGTACTCGGGTGGCGCCACACGCGGCGCAAAGATCAGGCGCTCGGGCGCAATGCCGTGCGAGGCCGCCACCTTGAGCATATTGGCATGCGACCAGGGGTTGTCGGCCAGCAACCAGAGCACGCTGCCCTCCACCTGCTTGAGCACACGCATCCAGGCGTGGAACATCTCTTCGCTGAACTTGTGGTTGTTGTTGAAGGAGCAGAAGACAAAAGCGTCTTCCGGCAGCTGGTACTGGGCGCGGGTGGGCTCGGGGCCGACCAGGCGCTTGCGGTCGCTGATCTGGTAGCAGCGGTCCAGGTAGATGGGCTTCTCGGTGCAGTGGGGCAGGTACTCGGTGGGCATGACGAAGCGGTCGGCAATCATCCAGTCCACCCCCGGCAGAGCCGAGGTCGCCGGCAGCCCCATCCAGCAGGCCTGAATGGGCGCGGGTCGGTAGGCCAGGATATTGGGCCGGGCGCCGTTGGTCAGGCCTTGCAGGTCGATCAGCACATCGATGCCCGCGGCGGCAATCGTGCGCGCCGCCGTCAGGTCGTCCATGCCGTGCAGGCGCACATGGTGATCGAAGGACTTGACGATGCGCTCGCGCAGCGGCGTGCCGTCGTCACGGCTCCAGCAAAAACCGAAGACCTCGAAGCGGCTGCGGTCGTGCAGCTCGTAGAGCTCGGCCGTCATCAGGCCGACGGCGTGCATGCACAGATCGCCCGACAGGTAGCCGATGCGGATGCGCCCGTCACGCGGGCGCTGGGCTGCGGCCAGCTCGTGCAGGGGGCGGTCCTTGTAGTCGATCACCTTTTCATGGACAAAGCGCTGCGCCACCATCAGCTGCAGCGCCGGGTCGTCGCTGGCGCTCAGCATGGCCAGCAGCGAGGTGCCGACCAGCAGCTGGTTCAGCGTCACCTCACCGACCGGCTGGTACACCGGCCAGGCGCATTGCTTCTGGCGGATGTGCACATAGTGCTGCAGCACACTGCCCTGGCGCGGGTTGATCTCCAGGCTGCGCACCATCAGTGCCTGCGATTCGTCGTAGCGCTTGAGGTTTTCCAGCAGGCGGGCGCCGTTGTTCAAGGCGTGGAGCAGCAGTTCCTCGCCATCGCGTCCCTTGGCCTGCACGCGCAGATCGTCGTAGACCAGGCGCCATTGCTCCAGCGCCTCCTCCTGGCGACCGAGCTGCTCCAGCTGATGGCCCAAATTGAGGCGGGCCTGGACAAAGTTCTCGTTGAAGGCCAAGGCCTTGCGGTAGACCTGCTCGGCTTCGGCATGGCGGTTCATCGCCCCCAGCAACGTGCCCCAGTTGTAGCAGGCCACATGGGCCAGCGGCGACGGGGTGGTCTCCACCCAGACCTGGTAGAGCAAGGCCGCCGCTTCCAGCATGCCGGCCTGCTGCAGATGGCTGCTGCGGTCCATCAGCTCGGGCAAGCCCATCTGGCCGCTGCGGGCGCGGGCCAGCAGTTGCTCCACCTCGGGGATGGCGGTATTCGGCGTTTGGGTCGGCGGGGTGGACAGATCCATGGCTGTGCAGACCGCGGGCAAGGCGGCTGAGAGTTGGGCGACGTGACGACAAGGAACGAGGAAAACGGCGACTCAGGTCCGCCCGGCACCGCAGTGGCCCGGGGCGGATTGACGCACGACCTGATGTTAGGAGCGACGGCCCCGACCGGGCCGCTCGATTAGGGCGGGAAAGCCTGGCCTGTTCCCCGCATGGAGCACGCCCCTCGCGGTCTGGGCCCTGCGGCCCGATCGCAGCGGGAATGCTGGGCAAAGCCGGGCCTTTTCTCGCTTCAGCCGCACTCGCCCGCTGCCGAAAATGGGTTGAACCCTGTTGGAGGGGGAGCGAGCGGCCATGAGTGAGGCCGCCAAACTAGAGCAAAAAAATGTGGAACGCATTTCTGACTCGTTGGGCCAGGAGCCGCGCAGCATCGCCCTCGCGCGGACAACACAACAGCATCGCCAGCCGCCAGAGCACCCTGCCGCCGACCCGCAGCGGCGCGGCCAGCAGCCGCATCTCGCTGAGCGGCAATGATTCCATCTGGCAAAGCCTCTTGCGCTGGATCCCGGGCGACAGCGACCCCTGGGGCGCCAGCCAGCCCCCCTCCCCGGCCGCCAGCCAAAATCTTGCCAGCGCACGCGCCGAGTTCCAGGCCTGCATGGCCGGGCTGTACAGCCCACCGGCCGCCAGCGGCGCCGAGCCTGGCACGCCCCCGCAGGTCGACAGCGTGCGTGAGTTGCAGCGCAGCATCCGCCGCGCCCGCAGCCTGCGCGACCTCTGGCACTTGCGCACCTGGCTGTACACCGAAGTGGCCCGCCAGTTCTCGCAACACGAGGCCGAGCAGCGCCTGCAACGCCTGGACGCCTTGTTCCAGGGCGGCAGCTCGCAGCCCCTGAATGCCAAGCAGCAACGCCTGCTGGCCCAGACCCAGGCACGCGTGCAGGCCAAGCTGCAAGCGCAAGCCCATGCGGAAACGCTGGCGCGCATGCGTCAGGCCCGCAGCGCCCAGAAGGACTCCAAGGCCCAATCCGCGCAGGCACTGAGCGCTGACACCTTGGTGGCCACTCTGTCCGAACCCTGCACCGCGCATTGATTCATGCCAAGAAGACGAAGAGGCTGGCGAGAGGCCGAGCAACGCCATGGAACTGACCTTGCGTGACATCCCCCACTTCCCTCCACCTTGGGCCTTTGCCTGCACGACCCAAACGGATGAGCGCCGCGGCCGCATCGCGGCCCGCCGCAGCTTTGTGGCACTCAAGCTGTGCTTCATGCGGGCCGCAGCCGAGCTGCGCGGCGTCAGCGGCGAACATCTGCAAACCCTGGTTCGCCAGGCCAGCGAGCCGATCGAGCTGTGGCTGATTCGGGGCAGCCTGCTGGCTGCGCTGGAACGCGCAGGCGAGTCTGGCCTGATGCACAGCGACCGCCTGAAGGAAGCCCTGGACGCAGCCTTGCAAGAGGCCTACCCGGAACGCCCCAGCCTCTGAGGCCTTGCCCGGTTCCACCACGCCTCGGGGAGTCGTGCGGCTCGGTGCAAAATAGGCACCACGCATGAACATCATCATCCTCGACGACTACCAGGACGCGGTGCGCAAGCTGCACTGCGCGGCCAAGCTGGAGCACCTCAATGCCAAGGTCTTCACCAACACGGTGAAGGGCATCGGCCAGTTGTCGATACGGCTGCGTGACGCCGAAGTGCTGGTGCTGATCCGCGAGCGCACCCAATTCCCGCGCCAGCTGCTGGAGAAGCTGCCCAAGCTCAAGCTGATTGCCCAGACCGGGCGCGTCGGCAACCACATCGACATCGAAGCCTGCACCCGGCTGGGCATTGCGGTGGCCGAAGGTGTGGGCTCGCCGGTGGCGCCGGCCGAGCTGACCTGGGCCTTGATCATGGCCTCGATGCGTCGCCTGCCCCAGTACATCGGCAACCTCAAGCATGGCGCCTGGCAACAGGCCGGGCTCAAGGCCGCGTCCATGCCGCCCAATTTTGGCGTCGGCATGGTTTTGCGCGGCAAGACCCTGGGCATCTGGGGCTACGGCAAGATCGGCCAGATCCTGGCCGGCTATGGCCGCGCCTTTGGCATGCAGGTGCAGGTCTGGGGCAGCGAAGCCTCGCGCCTGCGTGCGCAGAGCGACGGGCTCATTGCGGCTGAGAGCCGCGAAGCATTTTTTGCCAGCAGCGATGTGCTGAGCCTGCATCTGCGCCTGTGCGAGGCCACCCGCGGCATGATCACCCCCGAAGACCTGGCCCGCATGAAGCCGACCGCCCTGCTGGTCAACACCTCGCGGGCCGAGCTGCTGACCGATGGCGCCCTGGTCTCGGCCCTCAACCGCGGCCGCCCCGGCATGGCCGCCATCGACGTGTTCGAGAGCGAGCCCATCCTGCAAGGCCACCCCCTGCTGCGCCTGGAGAACGCCGTCTGCACACCGCACATCGGCTATGTCGAGCAGGACAGCTACGAGCTGTATTTCAACGCCGCGTTCGACAACATCCTGAACTTCATCAAGAGCGAGCCGAGCAATATCGTCAACCCGGAAGCGCTGAAAGTGCTGCGATGAGCGCCACCGACGTGGCACGAGCGCCGCAGCGCCCGGCATCGCTCTGGGCGCTCTACCTGGCCTTCAACCGCCTGGCCCTGCAGGGCTTTGGCGGCGTACTGGCGGTGGCACAGCGCGAGTTGGTCGAGCGCCTGGGCTGGATGACGCGCGAAGAGTTCGTCGAGACCCTGGCCATCGCACAGGTCCTGCCCGGGCCCAATGTGGTGAACATCTCGCTGATGATCGGCGACCGCTACTTCGGCCTACGCGGCGCGTTCGCGGCCCTGGCGGGGATGTTTGCGCTGCCCTCGGTCCTGGTGCTGAGCATGGCGGCGCTCTACGGCAGCGTGTCCCAGCATCCGGTGGTGGGCAATGCCCTGCGCGGCATGGGTGCGGTCTCGGCCGGCTTGATCCTGGCCACCGGCCTCAAGCTGCTTCCCGCCGTGCGCCGCAACCCCATGGGCCGGGCCATGGCGGCGCTGCTGGCCCTGGCCACGCTGGCGGCCGTGGTCTGGCTGCGCCTGCCCCTGCCCTGGCTGGTGTTGCTGCTGGGTGGCCTGGGCATGGCAGCAGCCTGGCGCGGCTTGAAGGCCGACCCGCGCACGGAAGGCTGACACCGAGATGCTGGCCACTGCCCATGTCGACCTGCTCGACCTCTTCCTGCATTTTCTGACCCTGTCCCTGCTGTCCATCGGCGGCGCCATCAGCACGGCACCCGAGATGCACCGCTTTCTGGTCGGCGAGCGCCACTGGCTCAGCGACACGGAGTTCACCTCCTCGATCGCCCTGGCCCAGGCCGCGCCCGGGCCCAACATCCTTTTCGTGGCCGTGCTGGGCTGGAATGTGGCCGGCCTGAGCGGCGCCTTCGCCGCCATGGCCGGCATCATGCTGCCCTCCACCACCCTGGTGCTGGCCGCCACGCGCTGGGCGCGGCGCAACAAGGACAGTCTGGGCGTGCGCGCCTTCTCGGCCGGCATGGCGCCGCTGACCCTGGGCCTGATGCTGGCCACGGGCTGGCTGCTGGCCGAGCCTTATCTGCGCCTGCCCGAACACCGGCTCGCCACCCTGGCCCTGATCGCGGGCACGGTGCTGCTGACGCTCAAGACCCGGCTCAGCCTGGTCTGGATGGTGCTGGGCGGCGGGGTCTTGGGGGCGCTGGACCTCGTCTGAACCCCGGCGCACTTCATCGCCCGAAGCGCCGCGCTCCGGCCACACAGAGAATCACCGCCACGGTCACGACCAGCATGGCCGGGCTCACCGCCTCGCCGAGCAAGCCAGCCGCCAAGGCCAGGCCGAACAGCGGCTGCAAGAGCTGCAGCTGACCGACGCGGGCAATCCCGCCCTGGGCCAGGCCGCGGTACCAGAACACAAAGCCGATCAACATGCTGAAGAGCGAAACATAGGCCAGCCCCAGCCAGGCCGGCAAGCCGATGCCGCTCCAGCTCACCGGCAGCCGCCACCAGGTCAAGGCCAGCATCAGCGGCAGGGCCAGCACCAGGGCCCAGCAGATCATCTGCCAGCCGCCCAGGCTGCGGGAGAGCCGCGCCCCTTCGGCATAGCCCAGACCGCAAACCAGGATGGCCAGCAGCATCAGCGCATCGCCGCGCGGCGCCAGGCTCAGGCCCTGCGACAGCGCAAAGCCGACCACCAGCAGGCTGCCCAGCAGCGAGAACACCCAGAACACCGGCCGCGGCCGCTCGCCACCGCGCCAGACACCGAAGGCGGCCGTGCTCAGCGGCAGCAGGCCCAGGAAGACGATGGAATGTGCGGCGCTCATCTCCCGCAAGGCCAGGGCGGTGAGCAGCGGGAAACCCAGCACCACGCCCAGGGCCACCACCAGCAGGGATCGCCACTGCGCCGCCGTCGGCCGCGGCTGGGCCAGCAACAGCAGCAGGCCCAGGGCCAGCAGACCGGCGATGCTGGCGCGGGCGACGGTGAGAAAGAGCGGATCGAAATCCAGCACCGCCAGCCGCGTGGCCGGGAGCGAGCCACTGAAGATCAGCACTCCGATGAAGCCATGGAGCCAGCCGCTCGAATTCTTGTCCATACCGTCGTGAGCGCCGCTGAGGGGGTGGGCGCGAAGAGTGACCGCAGCGGCCGATGAGCACAGCCTAAAGCCCGCGATCAATACAATCAAAAAATTGTCATGGATACATCCCCACCGCCATGTCCGCCCCTCGCTACAAACAACTGCTGGACCGCCTGGCCCAAGACATCCGCAGCGGCGCACTGCGCCCCGGCACGCGCCTGCCTCCGCTGCGCCAGCTGGCCCGGCGTGAAGGCCTGGCCCTGGTGACGGCCAGCCGCGTCTATGCCGAGCTGGCCGGCATGGGCCTGGTCAGCGGCGAGGTGGGCCGCGGCACCTTCGTGCGCGACCCCAGCCTGCCGGCAGGCCATGGTCTGGATCTGGGCGTGCTGGCGCCGGATCTGGTGGACCTGGGCTTCAACTACCCCACCCTGCCCGGTCAGGCCGAGCTGCTGCGCAGCGGCCTGCGCCAGCTGGCGCAGGGCGGTGACCTGGAGGCCATGCTGCGTTACCAGCCCCACGGCGGCCGCCCGCATGACCGTGCAACCGTGGCCCGCCATCTGGCCAGCCGCGGCCTGCATACCATCGCCGAGCAGGTGCTCCTGGTGGACGGCGCCCAACACGGCCTGGCCTGCGTTGGCCTGGCCCTGCTGCAGCCGGGCGATGTGGTGGCGATCGATGCACTGAGCTACCCCGGCTTTCGCCTGCTGGCCGAAACCCTGAGGCTGGAGCTGGTGGCTGTGCCGGCCGCCGGCCATGGGGCGGGCCCCGATCTGGCTGCGCTGGATCGCCTGTGCCAGCAGCGCCGCGTGCGCGCGCTCTACACCATGCCCACCCTGCACAACCCGCTGGGCTGGGTCATGGAGCTGGCCGAGCGCGAGGCCCTGGCTGCGCTGGCCGAACAGCATGAGCTGCTGCTGATCGAGGACGCGGCCTACGCCTATCTGGTGGAGCGGGCACCGCCGCCTCTGGCCATGCTGGCGCCCGAGCGCACGGTCTACATCTCCGGCCTGTCGAAAAGCGTGGCGGCCGGCTTACGCCTGGGTTTTGTGCATGCCCCCAAGGCCTGCATCGCCGCGCTGGAGCGTGCCATCCGGGCCAGCACCTGGAGCACGCCGGGCCTGACCACGGCCCTGGGCTGCGCCTGGCTGGAAGACGGCACGGTGGACCGGCTGGAGCGCGAGAAACGGGCCGACGCCCGTGAGCGCCAGCGCCTGGCGGCCGAGCTGCTCGGGCCCCTGCCCCGCATCGGCCACCCGGGCTCCTACTTTTTATGGCTGCCGCTGGGCGAGGACGTCCGCGCCGACCGGGTGGCGGCCGAGCTGCTGCAAGGCGGCATCTCGGTCTCCACCGCCGCGCCCTACACCGGCAAGCGCGACGGCAGCGAGCCCCAGGCCATACGCCTGGCCCTGGGCTCCGTGGACCGGGCCGCCCTGACGCCGGCGCTGCGAGCGGTGCGCCAAGTCATCGAGGCGCACAGCGTTCTCTGAAAAAACGCGCTCAGGCGTCCTTGGTGCCGAAGATCTTGTCGCCCGCGTCGCCGAGGCCCGGGATGATGTAACCCTGCTCGTTGAGATGGCTGTCGATGGCGGCCGTCCAGCAGCGCACCTCAGGATGGGCTTTGTTCAGCGCGGCAACGCCTTCGGGCGCGGCTACCAGCACCAGGGCGCGGATGTCCTTGCAGCCGCGCGCCTTGAGCAGATCGATGGTGGCGATCATGGAGCCGGCCGTGGCCAGCATGGGGTCGATGATGAGGGCGGTGCGCTCGCCCAGATGGCCGACGAATTTGTCGAAGTAGTTGACCGGCTTCAGGGTCTCGTGATCGCGGGCCAGGCCAACGACCGAGATCTTGGCATTGGGGATCATGTCCAGCACGCCGTCCATCATGCCCAGACCGGCCCGCAGAATCGGCACCACCGTGACCTTGCGGCCGGCGATCTGGTCGATCTCGACCGGGCCGCACCAGCCCTCGATGGTGGTTTTCTCTAGCGGAAAGTCGGCCGTGGCCTCGTAGGCCAGCAGGCGCGCCACCTCACCCGTCAACTCGCGGAACTTCTTGGTCGAGATGTCGGCCTCGCGCATCAGGCCGATCTTGTGTTTGACGAGGGGGTGCTGGACTTCGATGACGGCCATGGCTGTGCTCTTCTTCGGGGGAGGCAAAAACTGCGGGAGGGGGCGCGATTATCCCTGGCGGGCGCGGCGCTGGCGCAGGGCTTCGTAGAGGCACACGCCTGCGGCCACCGAGACATTCAGGCTTTCCACCGCTCCCAGCATGGGGATGCTGACCAGTTCATCGCAGGTCTTGGCGGTGAGCTGGCGCAGGCCGTCACCCTCGGCGCCCAGCACCAGGGCCACCGGGCGGTTCAGATCGATGTCGTAGATCGATTTCGTCGCCTGGTCCGAGGTGCCGATGATCCAGATGTCGCGCTCTTTCAGCTCATTGAGCGAGCGGGCCAGATTGGTCACCATCAGATAGGGCACGGTCTCGGCTGCACCGCTGGCCACCTTGGCCACGGTGGCGTTCAGTCCGACGGCATGGTCTTTGGGTGCGATCACGGCGTTGGCGCCGGCACCATCGGCCACGCGCAGGCAGGCGCCGAGGTTGTGCGGGTCGGTGACACCGTCCAGCACCAGCAGCAGGGGCTGAACCTCGGCCGCTTCCAGGTCCTCCATCACCGCGTCCAGCGAATGCTGCATGGCCAGGGGCTGCACCCGGGCGACCACGCCCTGGTGGCGGCTGCTGCCGGCCAGCTTGCCCAGGCGATCGTCGTCGCTGTCCACCAGCTTGGCGCCGGCCTCGGTGGCGCGCTCGACAAACTGGCGCATGCGCTGGTCGCGCCGCGTGGCGTCGACATGGATCTCGCTGATGGATTTGGGGTGCGTCTTCAGGCGCACGGTCACGGCATGGAAGCCGAAGAGGATTTTGTTGCTGGTGCTGCTGCTCATCCCCGCATCGTAGCGGCTGCAGTCAACAAACCGATCAAAACCGGCTGATGCAGCATGTAGAAACTCAGGGACCAGCGACCCAGCACGGCCAGCGGCTGCAGCGGCGCCGGCAGCACGCCTCCCAGCCAGGCCGGGCGTGCAGCCAGCAGCCAGCGTCCGCCGGCATAGCCCCAGAGCATCATGCCCAGCCAGGGCAGCACGGGCACGAAATCCTCTGCGATCGGCAAGCGCGTGACCAGGCCGACCCAGTTGGTCCAGCGGCTGTCGAAGAAGGGATGCGGCCAGAGCTGCGGCGCCAGCCAGGCCAGCAGGCCCAGGCCCAGGCAGGCCCAGAGCGGCAAACGCGGCCCAATGGCACGCAGGATCAGCAGCATCACCGCCATGCCGTGCAGCACGCCAAAGCTGATGAAGCTGCGCGGGAACATCAGCGCCGAGCCGGCGCTGACCAGAAGCGCACAACCCGCCACCTGGGCCCAGCGGCGCCAGAAACGCGACCAGGGCTGGCCCTGGTGCAGCGCCAGGGCCTGGCCCAGGCCGGCGCAGAGCAGGAAGAGGCTGACGATGGCGCTGCGCTGCCCGGTCCAGAAGGGGTCGCGGTAGAAGTTCTGCTGGATCCAGCCAAAGTGGTTGAGGTCAAAGCAGAAATGGAACAGCGCCATCCAGACGATGGCCGCGCCGCGCAAGGCGTCCAGCCGCGGCACGCGTTGCAGCGGCGCTGGGGTGGGAGTGAGGGGTGAATCAGGGGCCAAGACAGTGCCGCAAGAGGAGTCAGAATGGCGGCAGTCTACGGGCAAGGCCGGGCCGCAGCCGCTCGCACATCCGCTGCGGGCTGCCCGGCATGCGCCGAGCACGACCGGCGCCATGCCTTGAATCCCCGCAATTCAGACCGACCTGCCGCACTCACCTGCTTTTTTCATTCAACTGCCCTGCCACGCCCGATGAAACTGCCCACCGCCCCCGCCTCTCAAGCCGCCCTGCTCGCCCTGGCCTTGCTGGCCGGTGTGGGCTTGAGCGCCTGCTGGCCCAATACCGCGCAGAGCAAGCCGCAGGCCGAGCCGCGTGCCGTGCAGCCGCGCGGCCCGCTCGATGCCGGCGAGCAGAACAACATCAACGTCTTCAAAAAGGTGTCGCCCTCGGTGGTGCACATCACCACCCTGGCCCTGAGCCGCGATCTGTTCTCCATGAACATCACCCAGCAGCCGCGCGGCACCGGCACCGGCTTCATCTGGGACGATGCCGGCCATGTGGTGACCAATTTCCACGTGATCCAGGACGGCGACGCCGCCACCGTCACCCTGTCGGACCAAAGCAGCTACCCGGCCAAGCTGGTGGGCAGTTTCCCCGACCGTGACCTGGCCGTGCTGCGCATCGAGGCCCCCAAGGAGAAGCTCGCCGCCATCGCCATCGGCAGCAGCCGCGAGCTGCAGGTGGGCCAGGCCGTGTACGCCATCGGCAACCCCTTCGGCCTGGACCAGACCCTGACCCTGGGCATCGTCAGCGCCCTCAACCGCGAGATCGAGTCGGTCACCCGCCGCACCATCCGTGGTGCTATCCAGACCGATGCGGCCATCAACCCAGGCAATTCGGGCGGCCCCCTGCTCGATTCGGCCGGCCGGCTGATCGGCGTCAACACCTCGATCTACAGCCCCAGCGGCGCCAGCGCCGGCATCGGCTTTGCGATTCCCGTGGACGAGGTCAACCGCATCGTGCCGCGCCTCATCCGCGACGGCCGCCTGATCCGCCCGGCCCTGGGCATCACGGCCGCGCCCGAGAACGTCAACCAGGCGCTCAAGCTGCCCAAGGGCGTGGCCCTGCTGCGCGTCTCGCCGGGCAGCCCGGCGGCACAGGCTGGCCTGCAGGTGTTTGCCCGCGGCCGCGACGGCAGCGTGATCGCCGGCGATGTGATCACCGCCATCAACGACGAGCCGGTGCGCGATCTGGACGAAATGCTCAGCCTGCTGGAGCGCCGCCAGGTCGGCGAGCGCGTGACCCTGAGCCTGTGGAACGCCGGCAAGACCCGCAAGCAGGCGGTGCAGCTGGGCAGCGCCGACTGAGCGATAAAAAGGCCGGCCCTCGCCACACCACCGCAGCTCCGCGCTTCCCCGGCTGGCAGGTCCCGGGGCCTGTGTTACCGTCAAAGCAAACGACTCTTTCTGTGACCGAGCCTCCCGGCGATGAGCCTGCAAACCCAGCCCCCGGCCACCAGCCCTACCGCAGCGCCTGACTCGCCGAGCCTGTCCCGCATCCTGCCGGCCTACTGGCCGGCCCTGCTGACCGCCTTGGTCAGCCTGACCCTGTGCATCGCCCTGGCCTGGATGCGCCACGGCCAAACCCTGGCGGCCGAAGAAGCGCAGGTGCAGCAAGAACTCAACGCCCTGCGCAGTCGCCTGGAAGCGGTGGCGCAAACCACGTTTGCGCCGACCCTCGGCCTTGAGGCCCTGATCCGGCTCGACGGCGGCATCTCGGACGCCCGCTTCCAGGCCATGAGCAGCCAGGTGATCCGCCTGCTGCCCCATGTGCGCAGCATCGTTGCCGCCCCCAACGACGTGGCTGAATTCGTCTATCCCCTGGCTGGCAACGAAGCGGTCTATCGCCTGGACTACCGCAGCATCCCGCGCCAGTACGAGCAGGTCCAGCTCGCCCGACGCCTGGGCCAGCCCTTGCTGGTGGGTCCGGTGCAGCTGGTCCAGGGCGGCCAAGGCTTGATCCAACGCGTGCCCGTGTTCCTGCCACGGCCCGAAGGCCAGGCGCCGCAGTACTGGGGCGTGATCTCGGTGGTGGCCGACTTGCCCCGCTTCATGGAGAGCACCGGCCTGGCCAATCGCCAGGATCTGCGCCTGGGCCTCTACCATACGGGCCAGCCGGCCGAGCGCCTGGGCGCTGTGATCTGGGGCGACCGCAGCCTGCCACAGCGCCGGCCGGTGCTGCAGACCGTCAACCTGCCCGGCGCCGTCTGGACCCTGGCGGCCGTGCCGGCCCAGGGCTGGAGCCAGGGGCCGAGCTGGCGGTCGATCGAGACGGCCTTGGCGGTCGGGGTGAGCCTAGTGCTGACCTGGCTGGCCGGCCTGCTGGTCTACCGGCGCCGCCTGCTGGTAAGCCACAACCGCGCCCTGGCCGAGGAAATCGCCCACAGCCGCCAGGTGCAGAGCGCCCTGGATGCCGAGCACGCCCGCTTTCGCAGCCTGACCGAGCTGTCCACCGACTGGGTCTGGGAACAGGACCGCGAGCTGCGCCTGAGCTACATCTCGCGCCCGGCTGAGAAAGCCTCGCAAGTGCCTTCGCAGGCCTTGTTGGGCATGAAGCGCTGGGAGTCGCCCGCCCTGGTGCCCGGGGTCGATTGGGCCGCACATCAGGCCATGCTGGAGCGCCACGAAGCCTTCCGCGACTTCGAGTACGCGCACTACGCGGGCGATGGATCCGTCCGTTATGTCAGCGTCTCGGGTACGCCCTTTTTCGACGCGAATGGCGAGTTCGCCGGCTACCGTGGCACCGGCCGCAACATCACGGCGGCCAAACAAGCCGAGCAGGCCTTGATCGAATCGCAAGCGGCGCTGACCGAGACGCTGAACCGCCTGCAAGCCATCCTCGACTCGGCCAGCGAAGTGGCCATCATCGCCACCGGTCTGGACGGCCGCATCACCGTCTTCAACCGCGGCGCCGAGCGCATGCTGGGCTACAACGAGCGCGAGATGCTGGGCCGCTACCCGGATTTCCTGCATCGGCGTGAAGAGGTCAGGCAACGGGCCGTCGAGCTGAGCGCCGAGTTGGGCGAAACCATCCAGGGTTTCGACACGTTTGTTGCCAAAGCCCGCGTGCTTGGCAGCGAGACCCGGGTCTGGACCTATCTGCGCAAGGACGGCAGCGCGCTCGATGTCTCGCTGACCGTCAGCCTGGTGCGCGACCGCGGCGGCCCGGCCATGGGCTATCTCGGTATTGCCCGCGACATCACCGAGCAACGCCAGGCCGAGCGCGCCCTGGTGCAGCTCAACGCCGAACTGGAAGACCGGGTCAGCAGCCGCACGATTGAGCTGACCGAAGCCATGCACACCTTGCGCCAGGCCCAGGATGAGCTGCTGCGCTCGGAAAAGATGGCGGCCCTGGGCTCCCTGGTGGCCGGCGTGGCCCATGAGCTGAACACCCCGCTGGGCAACTGCCTGACCACGGCCTCGACTTTGGAGGAACGCACCCGCGAGATTCAGGCCGAGTTCGAGGGCACGGGCCTGCGCCGCCAGCACCTGGCCGACTACCTGCGCGACGCCGGCACGGCGGCCAGCATCCTGCTGCGATCGCTGAGCACCTCGACCGAGCTGGTGGCGCATTTCAAGCAACTCTCGGTCGACCAGACCAGCTCGCAGCGCCGTGTCTTCGACCTGGCCAGCGCCCTGGACGATGTGCTGAGCCTGCTGCGCCCGCGCCTGCGCACAACGCCGTATCAAGTGGTCTGCGAGGTGCACACCCAGCGCCCGCTGGACAGCTACCCCGGCCCCCTGGGCCAGGTGATCAACAACCTAGTGCTGAACGCCCTGCTGCATGCCTTCGGCGGCCGCAAGCACGGGCGCCTGTCCATCCGTGCCGATGAGCTCTCGCCCGACTGGCTGCTGCTGGTGGTCGAGGACGACGGTGTGGGCATGAGCGAGGCAGTGCGGCGCCGCGCCTTCGACCCCTTCTTCACCACCAAGATGGGCAGCGGCGGCACCGGTCTGGGCCTGAACATCGTCTACAACATCGTCACCGGCATCCTGGGCGGCCAGATCGAGCTGAGCAGCGAGCCCGGCAAGGGCAGCCGCTTCACCTTCCGCCTGCCCTATGTGGCGCCGCAGCTCTCAGCCAAGGCGGAAGAGCGCGCCCATGACCCCAGGCCGGTGCCGAAGCCGCCGAACTCCTAGACTCGGGGTATGACCCGACGCTCCATCCCGCTGTCGATTCTCGACCTCGCCCCTATCGTCGAAGGCAGCGACGCGCGCAGCGCCCTGCTGAACAGCATCGCCCTGGCCCGCCATGCCGATGCCTTGGGCTACCGGCGCTTCTGGGTGGCCGAACACCACAATATAGACGGCGTGGCCAGTGCCGCCACCGCGGTCTTGATCGGCCGGCTGGCCGCCGCGACCACGCGCATCCGGGTCGGCTCAGGTGGCGTGATGCTGCCCAACCATGCGCCGCTGACGGTGGCCGAGGCCTTTGGCACCCTGGCCACGCTCTACCCCGGCCGCATCGATCTGGGCTTAGGGCCTGTTAACACGACGTCGATGGGTCGCGTTGCCGGCCAGAAAGGCCGCAGGCAAGGCGCGAACCGCAGCCGGGTTGGACACCCGGCGAGGATTTGCAACGTGGCCGGCGGTCTTTCTGGCCGCAACCCTGCGGGAAGGCTCGACTCAGCGGGCCAGGCGTCGTTGCGGCGCTGGCCCGCACGCGAGTGCGGGCGGCACGCTGCGCCTAGCCTGACCCGCTGAGGCGAGCCTTCGCGACCCATCGACGTCGTGTTAACAGGCCCAAGGCCGCGCACCGGGCACCGATGGCCCCACCATGCGGGCCCTGCGCCGCCACCTGAGCAGCGCTTCTGAGGATCGCTTCCCCGAGGATGTGATGGAACTGCAGGCCTATCTGGCGCCGGCCCGAGAGGGGCAGCTCGTGCGCGCCATCCCTGGCCAGGGCACCGAGGTGCCAGTCTGGCTGCTGGGCTCCAGCCTCTACAGCGCGCAGCTGGCGGCCTATCTGGGCCTGCCCTTTGCGTTTGCCTCGCATTTCGCGCCCGAGTTGCTGCAACAGGCGCTCGATCTCTACCGCAGCCAGTACCGGCCCAGCGCGGCACATCCGAAATCCCACGCCATGGTGGCGCTCAATGTGATCGTGGCCGACAGCGATGCCGAGGCGGGCCGCTTGTTCAGCTCCCTGCAGCAGCGCTTTTTGGGCATGCAGCGCGGCCAGCGTGGTCCGCTGCCGCGGCCGGTGGACAGCATGGCGCCGCTGTGGGCGGCCGCCTCGCCGGCCGAACGTCTGGGGGCTGAGCGCATGCTGGCCGAATCCATCGTCGGCTCACCGGTGACGGTGCGCGCCGGCCTGCGCACCACGCAGGAACGCACCGGCGCCGACGAGTTCATCGTCGCCGCGGCGGTGCATGATTTCCAGGCCCGGCTGCACTCCTACGAGCTGCTGGCCTGATCAGCCCAGGGCCTTGCGGGCGTTGCGGAACATCCGCATCCACGGGCTGAACGCGCTGACGTCGCCCGAAGTCCAGCTCAGCTGCACATTGCGGAACACGCGCTCCGGGTGCGGCATCAGCACGGTGAAGCGGCCATCGGCGGTGGTCACCGAGGTCAGGCCGTCCGGGCTGCCGTTGGGGTTGAGCGGATAGGTCTCGGTGGCTTGCCCCGAATGGTCGACATAGCGCATGGCGCGTGCGACCTGGGCGGCATCGCCGCGCTGCGAGAAGTCGGCAAAACCTTCACCATGCGCCACGGCGATGGGCAGGCGGCTGCCGGCCATGCCCTGGAAGAACAGGCTGGGCGACTCCAGCACTTCCACCATGGCAAGGCGGGCCTCGAACTGCTCGCTCTTGTTGCGCGTGAACTTGGGCCAGTGCTGCGCGCCCGGGATGATGGGCGACAGCGCCGCCATCATCTGGCAGCCATTGCACACGCCCAGAGCAAAGCTGTCGCCGCGAGCGAAGAAAGCCTTGAACTGCTCGGCCAGCACCGGGTTGAACATCACCGAGCGGGCCCAGCCTTCGCCGGCGCCCAGGGTGTCGCCGTAGCTGAAACCGCCGCAGGCCACAAAGCCCTTGAACTGCTCCAGCGTCACCGCGCCGGCCTGCAGATCGCTCATGTGCACGTCGTAGGTGTCGAAGCCGGCCTGCGCCATGGCATAGCTCATCTCGACATGCGAGTTGACGCCCTGCTCGCGCAGGATGGCCAGCTTGGGGCGGGCGCCGGTGGCGATGAAGGGCGCGGCCACATCCTCGTTCGGGTCGAAGCTCAGGTGCACATGGCGGCCGGGGTCGCTGGCCAGGCCCGCCTGGGCATGCTCACTGTCGGCGCAGGCCGGGTTGTCGCGCAGCTGGTTGATGCGCCAGGACACCTCGTCCCAGCTCTTGTGCAGCTGTTCCAGCGATTCGCTGTAGACCTTCTTGGCATCGCGCCAGACCTCGACCTGGCCGTTGCCATTGGGCTTGCCCACCACATGGCTGAGCTTGGACAGGCCGTGGCGGCGCAGCACCTGCAGCACGGCGTCGCGGTCGGCGGTGCGCACCTGCAGCAGCACGCCCAGCTCTTCGCTGAACAAGGCCTTGAGCGTCAGCTCTTCGCGGCGTGCGCCCACCTGGGTGGCCCAGTTCTTGGCGTCGCCGGTGTCGGCGCGGCTGTCGCTGACGCCGTCCCCCTCGGTGACCAGCATGTCGACATTGAGGCTCACGCCCACATGGCCGGCAAAAGCCATCTCGCAGGCCGTGGCCCAGAGACCGCCGTCACCGCGGTCGTGGTAAGCCAGCAACTGGCCGGCAGCGCGCAGCTCATTGACTGCGGCGACCAGGCTCTTGAGCAAGCCCGCGTCGTCCAGATCCGGCACGGCACCGCCGAACTGGTTCAGGGCCTGGGCCAGGATGGAGCCGCCCATGCGGTGCTGGCCGGCACCCAGGTCGACCAGGATCAGGCTGCTGTCGCCGGCATCGGTCTTGAGCTGGGGCGTCAGCGTGCCGCGCACATCGGCCACCGAGGCAAAGGCGGTGATGATCAAGGAGACGGGGGCTGTCACCTGTTGCTCGGCGCCTTGCGCATCGCTCCAGCGGGTGCGCATGGACAGGGAGTCCTTGCCCACGGGGATGGACACGCCCAGGGCCGGGCACAGTTCCATGCCGACCGCCTTGACGGTGTCGAACAAGGCGGCATCCTCACCAGGCTCGCCGCAGGCGGCCATCCAGTTGGCGCTGAGCTTGACGCGTGGCAGCTCGATCGGTGCGGCCAGCAGATTGGTGATGGACTCGGCCACCGCCATGCGGCCCGAGGCCGGGCCGTCCACGGCCGCCAGCGGCGTGCGCTCGCCCATGGCCATGGCTTCACCGGCGAAGCCCTTGTAATCGGCCAGGGTCACGGCGCAATCCGCCACCGGCACCTGCCAGGGGCCGACCATCTGGTCGCGGCTGTTCAGGCCGCCGACGGTGCGGTCACCGATGGTGATCAGGAAGCGCTTGGAGGCCACGGTCGGGTGGCGCAGCACGGTCTGGGCCACGCTGGCCAGGCTGACGCCGTTCAGATCGAGCGTGCCGGCATCGCGGGCGACGCGGCTGACCTCGCGGTGCATCTTGGGCGGCTTGCCCAGCAACACATCCATGGGCATGTCCACGGCACGCTGGCCGCCGGGGCCGTCTTCCAGAATCAGCTCGCGTTTCTCGGTGGTCACGCCGACCACGGCAAAGGGGCAGCGCTCGCGCTCGCACATGCGCTGGAACAGGTCCAGGCTGTCGGCGGCAATCGCCAGCACATAGCGCTCCTGGCTCTCGTTGCACCAGATTTCCTTGGGCGCCATGCCGGACTCTTCCAGCGGCACCTTGCGCAGATCGAAGACCGCGCCGCGATGGGCATCGTTGACCAGCTCGGGGAAAGCATTGGAGATGCCGCCGGCGCCCACATCGTGGATGGCCAGGATGGGGTTCTTCTCACCCAGACCCCAGCAGTGGTTGATCACCTCCTGCACGCGCCGCTCGATCTCGGGGTTACCTCGCTGCACCGAGTCGAAATCCAGGTCGGCGGTGTTGGTGCCAGCCGCCATCGAGCTGGCAGCGCTGCCGCCCATGCCGATGCGCATGCCGGGACCACCCAGCTGCACCAGCAGGGAGCCGGCGGGGAACTCGATCTTCTGCGTCTGGTCGTCGCGGATGGCACCCAGGCCGCCGGCGATCATGATGGGCTTGTGGTAGCCGCGCTGCACGCCGTCCACCTTCTGCTCGTAGACGCGGAAGTAGCCGTTCAGATTGGGGCGGCCGAACTCATTGTTGAAGGCCGCGCCACCGAGCGGGCCTTCGATCATGATCTGCAAGGCGCTGGCGATGTGGCTGGGCTTGCCAACCGGATTCTGCTCCCAGGGCTCGCTCAGGCCAGGCAGGTGCAGGTTGGAGACCGAAAAGCCGGTCAGGCCGGCCTTGGGGCGGGAGCCGCGGCCGGTGGCGCCTTCGTCACGGATTTCGCCACCGGCGCCGGTCGAGGCACCGGGGTAAGGCGAAATGGCGGTCGGGTGGTTGTGGGTCTCGACCTTCATCAGCACATGGGCCAGCTCCTCGCGGGCCTGGTACTGCGGCGCGCGCTGGTCGCCGGCCGGCATCCAGCGCTCGATGCGGTGGCCTTCCATGACCGAGGCATTGTCCGAATAGGCCTTGACCGTGTGCTGCGGGCTCAGCTTCTCGGTGTTGCGGATCATGCCGAACAGGCTCAGGTCCTGGTCGACGCCGTCGACCGTGAACTTGGCGTTGAAGATCTTGTGGCGGCAATGCTCGGAATTGGCCTGCGCGAACATCATCAGCTCGACATCGCTGGGGTTGCGCTTCAGGGTCTGGAAGGCGTTTTCGAGGTAGTCAATCTCGTCTTCGGACAGGGCCAGGCCGAAAGTCTTGTTGGCGGCCACCAGGGCGGCGCGGCCCTGGCCCAGCACATCGACATGCTCCAGCGGCTGGGCGGTCTTCTCATCGAACAGGTGGGCGGCGTCCTCGCGGGCCAGCAGCACGCTCTCGGTCATGCGGTCGTGCAGCAGATCGGCGCAGGCGATCAGCTCGGCCTGGCTCAGGGTCTTGGTGCCGCCCAGCAGGCCGCTCTTGAGGGTGATGCGGTACTCGGTGACGCGCTCGACGCGGTGGATGTTCAGGCCGCAGTTGTGGGCGATGTCGGTGGCCTTGGACGCCCAGGGGCTGACCGTGCCCAGGCGCGGGGCCACCACCACCAGGTGGCCGTCTTCGCCGCCCACATAGGCATCGCCATAGTTCAGCAGCGCGGCCAGCTTGGCGCCAGCGTCTGCATCCAGGGCCGCATCAGCCCAGACCCAATGCACATGGCGCGCTTGCACACCATTGATACGTTCGTTGATCGCCTGCAGCTGCGGCAGCAAGGCCTGAGCCCGGAAGGCGGATAGAGCGTTGCCGCCCTCGAAAGAAAGCAAGTGCTTGGGTGTTGCCATGGTGTCCCGCGTGGATGGCACGGCCAAGATGCCGTGTGAAGGTGCGGGATTCTACCGAGAGCGCGGGACCTGGCCGGACAAAGCGGCAAAGGGGCCTGCCAAGAACGCCTGGCGGCCCCTCTTTGCTTCAGCTTTCCCGCGATTCAGCTTTCCCGCGCTTCAGCGCTCGGTCTTCATGGCATGGACGATGGCGTCCACGCGGTCCAGCAGCGCGCCTTGATCCAGAGTGGTCAGCTCTCGGCCCTTGAGCACGCGGCGACCGCCGACCCAGACGTCGGAGACATGCTCGCGGCCGGCCACGTACACCAGCTGCGCGTCGGCGTGGTAGACCGGGCGGCATTCCAGCGCGTCGAGCGAGACGGCCACCACATCGGCCAGCTTGCCCACTTCCAGCGAGCCCAGATCAGCCTCGCGGCCCATGGCCTTGGCGGCGCGGATGGTGGCCATTTCCAGCGCCGTGCGGGCCGAGACGGTGGTGCTGTTTTGCGTCGTGCCCTTGGCCAGCAAGGCGGCCGCGCGGATCTCACCGAACATGTCCTGGCGGTTGTTGGAGGCCGCGCCATCGGTACCGAGGATGGTGTTGACGCCGGCCGCCTCCAGTGCCGTGATAGGCGCCACGCCCGAGGCCAGCTTGAGGTTGGAGTTGGGGTTGTGCACCAGGTGCACGCCCTGGCGGGCCAGCATGGCGATTTCGTCCTCGCTCAGATGCACCATGTGCACGGCCATCATCTTGCTGTTCAACACGCCCAGCCTGTTCAGGCGCTCCAGCGGGCGCATGCCGTACTGCTTCAGGCTGCCTTGCACCTCATCTTCGGTTTCGTGGATGTGGCAGTGCATCTGGATGTCCAAGCGCTCGGACAGCTCGCGCAGCTTGACGAAGGTTTCGTCCGACACGGTGTAGGGTGCGTGCGGCGCGCTGGTCCAGTCCAGCAAGGCCTCGCCCTTGAACTGCTCGTAGGCGGCCACGCCCTTGGCGATGTAATCATCCGGGCCGGAGGCATAGCCGGTGGGGAAGTCGATCACATTGATGGACACGCCGGCGCGAATGCCCGAATCCACCGCGGCGCGGGCCATGGCGGTGGGGAAGAAATACATGTCGTTGAGGTAGGTGACGCCACCGCGCAAGGCTTCGGCGGCCGAGAGCAGGCTACCCTGGTAAGTCCAGTCCTCGCTGACCCACTTCTTCTCCAGCGGCCAGATGTGGTTGTTGAGCCAGTCCATCAGCGGCACATCGTCGGCCACGCCGCGCAGCAGGGACATGGCCGAATGGGTGTGGCCGTTGATCAGGCCGGGGATCAGCACGTGTTGACCCATTTCCACGAGCTCCGCATCGGGGAACTGCGCTTCAGCCTCGGCCCAGGGCAGGACGGCGGCAATGCGCTCGCCCTTCATGACCAGGGCGTGCTCGTTCAGCACCTCGCTGCCGGGGGTCATGGTCAGCAGCCAGCGGGCTTTCAGAATCGTCGTCGTGCTCATGTTCAGGAACTCCGGGGATGAAGGGGGTGGATGGGGCCAGACTTTAGGCGGCCGGGCGATCGAACGATGGGTCAAACACCTGCTCAAAAAGCGCCAGAAGTCGCGGGCCATCGACGGCCACGCAGACCTGCTGCGCAGGGCTCTGGTCCCAGGGCGCCGTCAGGCTGGCCGCGGGCCGGGTGTTCTGGATGGTCTGGCCCACGGCCAGGCCCTCGGTCACCACCCGCACCGGGCCGGCGCGCAGGGTGAACAGGCTGGGGTCGATGGCATAGGCAATCGCGCTGGCGTCGTGGCCGTAGATGCCCTCGATGCCGGCCACGCTGTGATAGAAGTCCTGGTAGTGGCGGGTGGCCTGCCAGAGAAACTCGCCCACCGCAGCGCCCTGCCCGCCTCGGCCGCGCAGGCCATCGAGATAGGACTCCTGCATGACCACCGCATGGGTCACGTCCAGACCCACCACCACCACCGGCCAGGGCGCGGCCAGCACCTGATCGGCCGCCTCAGGGTCGTTGATGATGTTGGCTTCGGCCACAGGCGTGACGTTGCCACTGTGGCCGTGGGTGCCAAAAGCACCGCCCATGATGATGACCTGGGCCACCTTGGCGGCGATGCCGGGGTCATGCTGCAGGGCCAGGGCCAGATTGGTCATGGGGCCGACAGCGATCAAGGTGATCTCGCCCGGCTCGGCATTGACCATATCGCAGATCAGCTCATGCGCGGGGCGCGGGTCCAGTGGGGCCAGGTCTTGTTCGGCCAGGGCCAGCTCGGCGCGGCCACCCAGGCCGTCTTCGCCATGGACATGGGTGGAATGCGGACGCGCGGCATGCGCGAACAATGGGCCAGCAGCGCCGGCGGCGACGGGCACCGGCTGGCCGTAAAAGGCGCAGAGCGCGCGCGCATTGCGCGTGGTCACCTCGATCGAGGCATTGCCGAACACCGAGGTCACGGCACGAAGCTTGAGCGCCGGATGGCGGGCCAGCAGGAACAACGCCATGGCATCGTCAATGCCGGGGTCGGTGTCGAAAATCACCGAACGTGGGCGGTGCGAGAGATCAGTCATGACGGTACTGCTTCCAAAAACTCACGCGGAGAAGCCAAGCGCTTCTCCTTCATCATTGATTCGTTCAGCGCGGCGCAAACGCAGCGCCGAGCTCGGCGCGGCGCGGCATCGCATCTTGCACCCCGGGGCGGCTGACCGCCAGCGCGGCTGCGGCTTGCCCGAGGCGAACGGCCGCTTGCGCGCCCTGCCCTTCGGCCAAGGCGGCGGCCAAGCCGCCCACCAGGGTGTCACCCGCGCCCACCGTCTCGACCGCCTTGACGGCTTGGGCTGGCAGCAAGACCTGACCCTCGGCATTGCACAGCAAGGCGCCCTTGGCGCCCAAAGAGACCAACACCTGGGCGGGGCCTCGTGCACGCAGGCATTCCGCCGCCGCGGACACCTCCATCGAAGCCTCGCCACCCGCCATCAGCAGCGCCTCGGTCTCGTTGACCACCAGCCAGTCGCTGAGGGCCAGCAGCTCGGCCGGCACGGCCAGGGCCGGGGCGGCATTGAGCACAGTGACGGCACCGGCTGCGCGCGCGATCTCGAACGCCGCCTGAATGGCCGGCACCGGCACCTCCAGCTGAGCCACCACCACGGCGCTGGCTTGCAGCTGCGCGCGGGCCGCCTGCACATCGGCGGCACTCAGCTGGGCATTGCTGCCCGGCACGTAGACGATGGAGTTCTCGCCATCGCGGCTGGCCACCATGATGACGGCGATGCCGGGCAGGGCCTGCGGGTCGCGATGGACGGCGCGGCAATCAATGCCCTCGCCTTCCAGCGCCTGCAGCAAATCGCTGCCGTACTGGCGCGTGCCCACGCGGGACAAAAACACCGTGTGGGCGCCCAGGCGGGCTGCGGCCACGGCCTGGTTGGCGCCCTTGCCGCCGGGGGTCATAACGAAACGCTGGCCGACCAGGGTTTCGCCCGGCTCGGGCAAGCGCTCGGAATGCGCCAGCATGTCGATGTTGAGGCTGCCGACCACGGTCACGCTGCGTGCTGCTGTCATCTTGGGTTCTACCGAATTCAAAAGTCAGGGGGCGAGCAGCGCCGCGTCGGGGGCGGCCGTGCTCTCGCGCACAACCAGGCGCGGGGTCAACAACACATCTTTCAGGGCAGCGCCCGGGTTCTCGATGCGCTCGATCAGCACCCGACCGGCTTCATGGCCCAGCTCTTTGATGGAGCAACCCACCGAGGTCAGGGCCGGGAAGACATAGCGGCTGAGCTCGATGTCATCGAAGCCCACCACCGAGAGCTGCTGCGGCACGCGCAGGCCGAGCTCGGCCGCGGCGCGCAGGGCGCCGATGGCCATCATGTCGTTGCTGGCGAAGATGCCGGTGAACGGCGCCGCGGCGCCGTGCTCAGGCTTAGCCTGGGCCATCAGCAGGCGCCGTGCGGCGTCGTAACCCCCGGGGCTGCTGAAATCGCTCTCGATCACCCAGGAGGCGTCCGGGCTGATGCCGGCTTCCTGCAGGGCGCGGCGCCAGCCTTCGATGCGCTCACGGGCCACCTCGAACTCGGCCGGGCCGCTGATGCAGGCCACACGGCGGTGGCCCAGTTCGATCAAATGACGCACGGCGTTGTAGGCGCCCTGCTGGTTGTGCACCGACACCCGGTCGGCGCGCGCGCCCGGGACCAGGCGGTCGACGGTCACCGAGGGCACGCTGGCCAGCTTGAAGATGCGGGCCAGGGCTTCGTCGTCACCGGCGGAGGACAGCAGCAAACCATCGACTCGCTTTTCCAGCAGGGTGCGCATGTACTGCTGCTGGCGCTTGGGGTCGTTGTCCGAGTTGCACAGGAACACCGAGTAGCCGGCCAGGCGGCAGCTCTCTTCCACACCGCAGACCAGTTCGGCAAAGAAGGGGTTCTGCACATTGGGCACCAGCACCCCCACGATCTTGGTCTCGCTCTTGCGCAGCGAGCGCGCCACCGCGCTGGGCAGGTAGCCGATTTCCTCGACCGCGGCCAGGACACGGCGGCGGGCATCGGCACTGACCGGCCGGGTCTCGTTCAGCACATGGGACACGGTGGTGAAGGACACCCCGGCCAGGGCTGCGACATCTTTGATGGTGCTCACAGGATCAACACTCGCACGGTCTCGCTGGTGGAGAACTCTCGCCGGCGCGCATGCGTGCCGTCGGACGGGCCCTCTCTGCCTTGTTTTGATGTGATTTATTGAGGTTGGCAAACGTTTGCCAACCAGGCCGAAGCATAGCCGATGCAAGGCGCGTTCTGCGCACATGCAAATTGGGAATTTGCGCAAAGCAGGGCTTGGATGCCCAAAAACCGAGCAGGCATGAACCAGGCTGGCGCATCCAGGCCCGCGAGGAAGCCGGACGGAGCGTGCAGCTCCCCGGCGTGTACCCAAAAAGAACAGCCCCGGCGGTCCAAGGACGCGCGGGGGCTGCATTGTGGCCTGCCTGCGCAGGCCCTCAGACCGGGATCAACCCGGAGCGATCAACGCTCGCCGATGGGCTTGACGTTGCGCGAGGTGGCGCCGACGAAGAGCTGGCGCGGACGGCCGATCTTGTACTCCGGGTCGCCGATCATCTCGTTCAGTTGGGCGATCCAGCCCACCGTGCGGGCCAGAGCGAAGATGGCGGTGAACAGCGGCACCGGGATGCCGATGGCTCGCTGCACGATGCCCGAGTAGAAGTCGACGTTCGGGTAGAGCTTGCGGGCGACGAAGTACTCGTCTTCCAGCGCAATCTTTTCCAGCTTCATGGCCAGTTCGAACAGCGGGTCGTCCTGCAGGCCCAGCTCGCCCAGCACCTCGTAGCAGGTCTCGCGCATCAGCTTGGCACGCGGGTCGTAGTTCTTGTAGACACGGTGACCGAAGCCCATCAGCTTGACGCCGGAGTTCTTGTCCTTGACCTGCTTGATGAACTCGCCAATCTTGTCAACGCCGCCCTGCTTCTGGATGTCACCCAGCATGTTCAGGCAGGCCTCGTTGGCGCCGCCGTGAGCGGGGCCCCACAGGCAGGCCACACCAGCGGCGATGGCTGCGAAGGGGTTGGTGCCCGAAGAGCCGCACAGGCGAACGGTCGAGGTCGAGGCGTTTTGCTCGTGGTCGGCGTGCAGGGTGAAGATGCGGTCCATGGCGCGCACCAGCACGTCATTGGGCTTGTACTCCTCGCACGGCGTGGCAAACATCATGCGCATGAAGTTGCCGGCGTAGCTGAGGTCGTTCTTCGGGTAGATGTAGGGCTGGCCGATGGTGTACTTGTAAGCCATCGCCACCAGGGTCGGCATCTTGGCGATCAGGCGGATGGCCGCGATCTCACGATGCTCGGGGTTATTGATGTCGGTGCTGTCGTGGTAGAAGGCCGACATGGCGCCCACCAGACCGGTCATCACGGCCATGGGGTGCGCGTCGCGGCGGAAGCCACGCAGGAAGAACTGCATCTGCTCATTCACCATGGTGTGGTGCATGACGCGGTTCTCGAACTCGGCCTTCTGCGTCTCGTTCGGCAGCTCTCCGTAGAGCAGCAGGTAGCAGGTTTCGAGGTAGTCGCAGTTGACGGCCAGTTGCTCGATCGGGTATCCGCGGTACAGCAGCTCGCCCTTGTCACCGTCGATGTAGGTGATGGTGGAGTTGCACGAAGCCGTGGACAGGAAGCCCGGGTCGTAGGTGAACTTGCCCGTCTGCGCGTACAGCTTGCGGATGTCGATCACATCCGGGCCGACCGAACCCTTGTAGATGGGCAGGTCCATTTGCGGGCTGCCGTCGGAGAACGACAGGGTGGCTTTGACGTCAGACGGTGTCATGAGCAGGTCCTTTGACTTCTTGGGGAAACTTTTATGGGGCGGTCCTGATGAGGCTCAGGACTTCTTCAACATCGGGGCGCTGCAAATCGCCTTGCGGCTCCTTGCGGCACAGCAGCAAGTCCAACAGATCGTTATCGGACAGATCCATCAACTCCCGCAGCCCTTGCGCCTGCGATTCGGTCAGCGTGTCCGCATGCTTGTTGAAGAAACGCTCGATCAGGAGATCGTTCTCCAACAGGCCGCGCCGGCAACGCCAGCGCAGCTTGGACAGGGCGCGCTCGTCGATCAGCGCGTCTGCAGCGGGAGTGATGGCAGCTTGGGTGCTCATGGCCAGGGCTGGTGCTGCTGCGTCCTCAGACGGCGCGGCGCACCATCATTTCCTTGATCTTGCCGATGGCCTTGGTGGGGTTCAGACCCTTGGGGCAGACATCGACGCAATTCATGATGGTGTGGCAGCGGAAGAGCCGGTACGGATCTTCCAGATTGTCCAGGCGCTCGGCCGTGGCCTGGTCGCGGCTGTCGGCGATGAAGCGATAGGCTTGCAGCAGACCGGCAGGGCCGACGAACTTGTCGGGGTTCCACCAGAAGCTGGGGCAGCTGGTCGAGCAGCTGGCGCACAAGATGCACTCGTACAGACCGTTCAGCTCGTCGCGCTCTTCCGGGAACTGCAGACGCTCCTTGTCGGGCAGCGGCGTGTCGTTGATCAGGAAGGGCTTGATCGAGTTGTACTGCTTGAAGAACTGCGTCATGTCGACGATCAGGTCTCGCACCACCGGCAGGCCCGGCAGGGGCTTAAGCACCACAACACCCGGCAAGGTGCGCATATTGGTCAGGCAGGCCAGACCGTTCTTGCCGTTGATGTTCATGGCATCCGAGCCGCACACGCCTTCGCGGCAGGAACGACGGAAGCTCAGGGTCGGATCCAGCTGCTTGAGCTTCATCAGTGCGTCGAGCAGCATGCGCTCGGAGCCGTCCAACTCGACCTCGAGGGTCTGCATATACGGCTTGGCATCCTTGTCCGGGTCGTAGCGGTAGATCTGGAAGGTACGCTTGGTCATGGGGTGTCCTTGATATTCGGGTCGCAGTGTGTCGGTGCGGGTTCGATCAGAAGGTGCGAACCTTCGGGGGGATCGACTCGACCGTCAGCGGCTTCAGATTGACCGGCTTGTAGTCCAGGCGGTTGCCTTCCGAATACCACAGCGTGTGCTTCATCCACTCGGCGTCGTTACGGCCGTTCGGATGCTCGGGCGTGTCGCCATAGTCATTGACCGTGTGGGCGCCACGGCTCTCGGTGCGGGCTGCCGCCGACACGATGGTGGCTTGCGCCGCCTCGATCAGGTTCTCGACTTCCAGCGCCTCAATGCGGGCGGTGTTGAAGACCTTGGACTTGTCCTTCAAGGTAATGTTCTTCACACGGGTGGCGATCTCGGCGATCTTGCCCACGCCTGCGTTCAGCGACTCCTGGGTGCGGAACACGCCGGCGTGCAGCTGCATGGCGGCACGCAGGTCGTTGGCCACATCCTGGGCGTATTCGCCCGAGGTGCTGTTGTCCAGGCGATCCAGTCGCGCGACCGATTGCGCGGCCGCGTCGGCCGGCAACGGCTTGTGCAGCTTTTGCTTCAGACCCGACTCGACGATATGGTTGCCCGCCGCGCGGCCGAAGACCAGCAGGTCCAGCAGCGAGTTGGTGCCCAAGCGGTTGGCGCCGTGCACGCTGACGCAAGCGCACTCGCCCACGGCGTAAAGGCCATTGACCACGGCATTCGGGTTGCCATCCTTGGGCGCCACGACCTGACCGTAGATATTGGTCGGGATGCCGCCCATCTGGTAGTGGATGGTCGGCACCACAGGGATCGGTTCCTTGGTGATGTCGACGTTGGCGAAGTTATGGCCGATCTCGAACACCGAAGGCAGGCGCTTCATGATGGTCTCGGCGCCCAGGTGGGTCATGTCCAGCTGGATGTAGTCTTTGTTGGGACCGCAGCCGCGACCTTCCTTGATCTCCTGGTCCATGCAGCGGGACACGAAGTCGCGCGGGGCCAGATCCTTCAGCGTCGGCGCATAGCGCTCCATGAAACGCTCGCCATTGCAGTTGCGCAGGATCGCGCCTTCGCCACGGCAGCCTTCGGTCAGCAGCACGCCCGCGCCGGCCACGCCGGTCGGGTGGAACTGCCAGAACTCCATGTCTTCCAGCGGGATGCCGGCGCGTGCCGCCATGCCCAAGCCGTCACCGGTATTGATGAAGGCGTTGGTCGAGGCCGCGAAGATGCGACCGGCACCGCCAGTGGCCAGCAACACGGTCTTGGCTTCCAGGATATGCAGCTCGCCGGTTTCCATTTCCAGCGCGGTCACACCGACCACATCGCCTTCGGCGTCCTTGATCAGGTCCAGGGCCATCCACTCGACGAAGAACTGAGTCTTGGCCTTGACGTTCTGCTGATACAGGGTGTGCAGCATGGCGTGACCGGTACGGTCAGCCGCGGCGCAAGCGCGTTGCACCGGCTTTTCACCGTAGTTGGCGGTGTGGCCACCGAAGGGGCGCTGGTAGATGGTGCCGTCGGCATTGCGGTCGAAGGGCATGCCGAAGTGTTCGAGCTCGTACACGACCTTGGGCGCTTCGCGGCACATGAACTCGATGGCGTCCTGGTCACCCAGCCAGTCCGAACCCTTGACGGTGTCGAAGAAGTGATAGTGCCAGTTGTCCTCGCTCATATTGCCCAGCGAGGCGCTGACGCCGCCTTGAGCGGCCACGGTGTGCGAGCGAGTCGGGAAGACCTTGGACAGCACGGCCACATTCAAGCCGGCCAGAGAGAGCTGCAAGGATGCGCGCATGCCCGAGCCACCGGCTCCGACGATGACCACATCAAACTTGCGCTTAGGAATTGTCTTGTTGTTCGCCACCGTCATCACAGTCTCCACAGCACTTGGATCGCCCAGCCGGCGCAACCCACCAACCACACCAGCGTGAACACCTGCAGAGTCAGGCGCAGGGCGACCGACTTCACATAGTCCATCCAGATATCCCGAACACCGACCCACGCGTGGTAGGCCAGCGAAATGATCAACACAAAGGTCAGCACCTTCATCCACTGCTGCGAGAAGATGCCCGCCCAGCGGTCATAGCCCAGCGGGCCCGGCAGCAGCACCTGCACCAGCAAAGCCACGGTGAACAAGGCCATCAGAACGGCGGTGACGCGCTGCGCCAGCCAGTCACGCAAACCATAGTGCGCACCGACAACGATGCGTTTGGAGCCAAAAGTACTCATTGTTTGTCTCTTCTTTCTCGAGGGCCGATCAGTACAGGCCGAACAGCTTGGCGCCCAGCAGCAGGGTCAGCAGCACGCTCAAGGCCAGGGTGATGACGGCCGAGCTGTGACCTTGCTCTTTGCTCACGCTATGGGTGGCGTCCATCCACAGGTGGCGCACGCCAGCGATGAAGTGGTGCAGATAGCCCCAGATCAGGCCCAGCACGGTCAGCTTGACGAACCAGGCAGGCACAAAGCCGATGCCGGCCACAAAAGCGTTGGTGAAGCTCTCGTAGGAGATTTCCGAGCTGACGCTGGTGTCAAACATCCAGATGATGAAGGGCAGCAGCAGGAACATCAGCAGGCCGCTGATGCGGTGCAGGATGGACACGATGCCGGCAGGCGGCAGACGGTAGGAAATGATCTCGGTCACATGGATATTGCGATAGACCGGTCGATTTTTTGCTTTTGAATTGGTGGCGTCTGTCATACCCAACCTTTGTAATCAACGTGAAACCACGGGAGTTTATTGCAATGCAGCACAGCAGCCTGTGAAACCCGTGCGCCGAACACAACGCAGCAGGTGGCTATTCGGTGCTGCAAGACTCAGTTCAGCTCATTGCGGTAGAAGTGCGAAGCGGTGTTGTAGAGCCCGCGGCGCAACTCTACCGGTTTATCCCCATAGGTGAATGACAGGCGCTCGACGCTGAGCAGCGGCGCCCCAACCTCCACCTGCAACAAGGCCGCCGTTTCGGCATCGGCCGCCACGGCTCGGATCTTCTCCTGGGCGCGAATCATGTGAACCCCGAACTCCGCCTCGAAAAGCCCGTAAAACGGGCCGCGATGCTGGTTCAGCAGCTCGGTGCTCAAGCCCTTGAACAACTGCCCCGGCAGCCAGATGTCATCCAGCACCACGGGCTCGCCCTTGCTGTGCAGCAAGCGGCGCACCTCAACCATGGGGTCGCCGGTGCGCAGCTGCAGCTGCCGTGCAATCGCCGCGGGCGCACGCAGCCGCCGGCAGTCCAGCAACTGCCGGCCGAGTGACTCGCTGCCTTCGTCCGGCATCAGGCGCAAAAAACGGTACTGCTGCTTCTGCTCGGCATGGGTGGCCACAAACGTGCCCTTGCCCTGGCGACGCACCAGCAGGTTCTCAGCCGACATCTCATCGATCGCCTTGCGCACCGTGCCCTGGCTGACGCCAAAGCGCGCGGCCAACTCCAGCTCGCTGGGGATGGACTCCCCGGCCTTCCACTCCCCGGCCTGCAAGCGGGCAATGATCAGCCCTTTGATCTGGCGATACAGCGGACTGAAGGACGGGCTCTCGGCGGACGAAGTGCTGGAGAGCAAAGCGGCCGACGCACCGGTCGCTGCAGCAGGCGCCGCCGACGTCGCAGGCAGCACCGCCCCCGAGCGCTCAGAGGCGACGGCAGGCGCTGTTCGCGGCAGCGACGAGGGTGGCAGGTTCGGCATGGGCGGCATTGCAGCACAAGCGCCGCGCAAAAGTCCATCGCCAAGGCCATGACCCAGCACTCCAGTCTTATATAAGACAGAAGACTGTCAGATTTTCGCCATAATTGCACAAATTCGCAGCAGCATTTGAACGGCGGGCGCCGCTGGGACTAGGGGATTGCCCGAGGACTGGCCTACACTTGCCGCGCACTTCTTGCGCCCTCCCCGTGCCTCGCAGCCCTGCGGCGCCCGGACCGGCCAAGCCGAACACGCTGTCGTACCGATCGATCGATTCCTTTCTCATTCAAACCTTCGGAGCCACTCCATGAGCAAGACCCCCGTTCGCGTTGCCGTCACCGGCGCTGCCGGCCAAATTGGCTATGCCCTGCTGTTCCGCATTGCCTCTGGCGAAATGCTGGGCAAGGACCAGCCCGTCATCCTGCAATTGCTGGAGATCCCCGACGAAAAGGCCCAGAACGCACTGAAGGGCGTGATCATGGAGCTGGAAGACTGCGCCTTCCCGCTGCTGGCTGGCGTTGAAGCCCACAGCGACCCGCTGCAAGCCTTCAAGGACACCGACTACGCCCTGCTGGTTGGCGCCCGCCCCCGCGGCCCCGGCATGGAGCGCGCCGACCTGCTGGCCGCCAACGCCCAGATCTTCACCGCCCAAGGCAAGGCCCTGAACGCCGTCGCCTCGCGCAATGTCAAGGTCCTGGTGGTCGGCAACCCCGCCAACACCAACGCCTATATCGCCATGAAGTCGGCCCCGGACCTGCCGGCCAAGAACTTCACCGCCATGCTGCGCCTGGATCACAACCGCGCCGCCTCGCAACTGGCTGCCAAGACCGGCACCAAGGTCGGCGACATCAAGAAGCTGACCGTCTGGGGCAACCACTCGCCCACGATGTACGCCGACTACCGCTTCGCCACCACCAACGGCCAGTCGATCAAGGATCTGGTCAACGACCAAGTCTGGAACGCTGACACCTTCCTGCCCACCGTGGGCAAGCGCGGCGCCGCCATCATTGCCGCTCGCGGCCTGTCCTCGGCCGCCTCGGCCGCCAACGCCGCCATCGACCACATGCGCGACTGGGCCCTGGGCTCGAACGGCGAATGGGTGACCATGGGTGTGCCTTCGAACGGCGAATACGGCATCCCTGCCGGCGTCGTGTTCGGCTTCCCGGTGACCACCGCCGGCGGCGAGTACAAGATCGTCGAAGGCCTGGAGATCGACGCCTTCTCGCAAGAGCGCATCAACATCACCCTGGCCGAGCTGCAAGGCGAACAAGACGGCGTCAAGCATCTGCTGTGATGCAGTCCGCGCCCGCGCCTCGGTGGCGGGCGCAGCAAACGCCTTGAAAATCGGGCCGGCATGGCATCCATGCTGGCCCGTTTTGTTTTCAGGTCCGCCCTGCCAATGCCCACAACCCTCTTCCGCCTGCCTGCACCATGAGCTCCTTGCCCGCCCTGCACCCCAAACTGGCCTTGTTCGAAGACGGTGACGCCGCCACCGTGCTGCCCGTGGTCGACCACTACTGCGGCGTCGAAGTGCGCATGCGCAAGAGCCTGGAGTTGCAGGCCGAGATGGGCCCGGTGTTTGACATCACCCTGGACTGCGAAGACGGCGCCCCCATCGGCGGCGAGGCCGAGCATGTGCAGCTGGTCACGGAGCTGCTCCACAGCGCGCACAACCGGCACGGCCGCGTCGGCGCACGGGTCCATCCTTTCGATCACCCGAGCTTCGAGGCCGATGTCGACGGCTTGATCGCCGGGGCCGGCGAGCGCCTGGCCTTTCTGATGATCCCCAAGCCGCGCAGCGCCGAGGAGCTGGCGCGCGCCTGCGCCTTCATCGACGAGCGCCTGCAACACCACGGCACGCAAAAGCCCCTGCCCCTGCACACCTTGATCGAAACCCATGGCGCCCTGCGCGATGTGATGCAGATCGCCGCCCACCCGCGCATCGAGTCCCTGTCTTTCGGCCTGATGGATTTCGTCTCCGCCCACCGCGGCGCCATCCCGCGCCATGCGCTGACGGCCGAGGGTCAGTTCAGCCACCCGCTGATCGCCCGCGCCAAACTCGAAATCTCAGCGGCTGCCCACGCCCATGCCAAGACGCCCTCGCACTGTGTGGTGACCGAATTCAAGAACAGCGTCGCCCTGCAAGCGGCCGCCACCCGCGCGGCGCGCGAGTTTGGCTACACCCGCATGTGGAGCATCCACCCCAATCAGATTCAACCCATCCTGGACGCCTTCGCCCCCAGCGCCGCCGAGGTGGATGAGGCACTGGAAATCATCCAGGCCGCACAAGCCGCCCAGTGGGCGCCGATCCAGCATCGCGATGTGCTGCACGACCGCGCCAGCTACCGCTTCTTCTGGCACCTGCTGGAACGCGCCCACGCGACCGGCCAGCCCCTTCCTGCGGAAGCGCGCCTGGCCTATTTCAGCGGCGACTGATCCGTCATTCGCTGGAGTGCGCTGCGCGCAACGGCCGCTTGCAATTGCTGGCAAACGATTACCCTCGGGCACGAATCACGGAGCGACAATAGCGTCATTCAGATGCCAGCGCTGCGGCGCACATCCCTCCTGCTTGAGAGCCCCCCATGATTCACACCCCCTTGAAATCCACCGTGTTGGCCTGCGCCCTGGCCCTGCTCAGCAGCTCGGCCTGGTCCGCCGCCGTTGAAAGCGCCAAGCCGCGCAACCGCCTGGCCGCCAAGATCAAGCCGGCCGCGCCCGCGCCGGTGCCTGCTGTCGAGGACAACAGCCCGCTGAGCGAAGAGCAAATGGCCGTGGCCCCGCAGGTGCACGCCGGCGAAGCCAGCTGCGAGTTCAAGCACAAGGTCTCGGTGACACCGCATCCCGAGAAGCCCGGCCGCTTCCGCCTGCAGTTCGGCCAGACCGTCTACAACATGGCGCCCGAGCCCACCACCACCGGCGCCGTGCGCCTGGAAGACAAGCAGGCCGGCGTGGTCTGGCTGCAAATCCCGGCCAAGTCCATGCTGATGAACACCCGCATCGGCCAGCGCCTGGTGGACGGCTGCCAGCATGCCGAGCAAGTGGCCATGGCCCAGGTGAACGAGCCCCTGACCGACGGCGGCATCGGCATCACCCCGAGCGAGCCGCAGACCCCGCCGCCCGCCCCGGTGGCCAAGGCCAGCGCCAAGAAGCGCGTCAAGTAAGGATCGCTCACACGGCCTGTTCCGCAGGCCCCAGCAAAAAAGGAGACCTTGCGGTCTCCTTTTTTTGTGGCCGGGTCGAGGCGAAAGGTCCTCGCCTCCCTTTCAGCTCACTCGCCCACTTCACTCCCCCAGATACGCGGCACGCACCTTGGGGTCATTGAGCAAGGACTGACCCTCGCCCGTCATCGTCACCAGGCCTGACTCCATCACATAGCCCCGGTTGGCCAGCTGCAGCGCCCGGCTGGCGTTTTGCTCCACCAGCAGCACCGTCACGCCTTGCTTGTGGATGTCGTTCACCACTTCGAAGATTTTGTCCACCATGATGGGGGACAGGCCCATGCTGGGCTCGTCCAGCAACAGCACCTTGGGCTTGGCCATCAACGCCCGGCCCATGGCCAGCATTTGCTGCTCGCCGCCGCTCATGGTGCCGGCCAGCTGCGCGCGGCGCTCCTTCAGGCGCGGGAAGATGCCGAAGATGCGCTCGATGTCGGCCTCGATGCCGGCCTTGTCGCTGCGCAGGTAGGCGCCCATCTGCAGGTTCTCGGTGATGGTCATGCGGGTGAAGGTGCCCCGCCCTTCCGGCACCATGACCAGGCCTTGCTTGACCAGGTCCCAGGGGCCTTGGCCCTTGATGCTCTGGCCCAGGTACTTCACGTCGCCGTCGGCCACCGGCTGCAGGCCGGTCACGGCTTTGAGCGTGGTGGTCTTGCCCGCGCCGTTGGCGCCGATCAGGCTGACGAGTTCGCCTTGGCGCACTTCGAAGTGCACGCCTTTGACGGCCTGGATGCCGCCGTAGGCGACCTTGAGTCCGCTGACTTCGAGCAGGATGTCTTGTTGTGGGTTCATGTGGGTGTCGCCTTGTTGCTGGTGATCCTGGGGCCGCGATCAGTGGGCTGCATGCCCGGCGCCCAGATAGGCTTCGATCACTTTCTCGTTGCGCTGCACGTCGTAGGGCGTGCCTTCGGCAATCTGCTTGCCGTAGTCCAGCACCGTGACGCGGTCGCACAGACCCATCACCAGCTTCACATCGTGTTCGATCAGGAGGATGGTGCGGCCGTCCTTGCGGATGCGGTCGATCAGCTCGCGCAGCACCACCTTCTCGGTGGCGTTCATGCCGGCGGCGGGCTCGTCCAGGGCGATCAGCTTGGGGTCGGTGGCCAGGGCGCGCGCGATCTCCAGCCGGCGCTGGTCGCCGTAGCTGAGCGTGCGGGCCTTGTATTCGGCGTACTTGCCGATGCCCACGTAATCAAGCAGTTCCTGGGCACGCTTGGCAATCGCCGCCTCCTCGGCCTTGAAGCCGGGGGTGCGGAAGATGGCGCCGATCAGGCCCGAACCGGAGCGCACATGGCGCCCCACCATCACGTTCTCCAGCGCCGTCATCTCGGCAAACAGCCGGATGTTCTGGAAGGTGCGCGCGATGCCGGTCTTGGCCACTTCGTGCACGGCGGTCGGGGCATAGGGCTTGCCGCCGAGCTCGAACGTGCCGCCGTCCGGGGTGTACAGGCCCGTGATGACGTTGAAGAAGGTGGTCTTGCCCGCGCCGTTGGGGCCGATCAGGCCGTAGACCTGGCCTTTGTTGATCTGGATGCCCACGTCGGAGAGGGCTTGCAGGCCGCCGAAGCGCTTGGACACACCGGCGACTTTGAGCACCACATCTGCGTTGCTGTTGTTGTTGCTTGTCATGGCTTGTTTTCCTTTGCAGACCCGGTGTTCACTTCTGCGGCACCGGCGCGGCGCGGCCGTGCTCGGGCGCCGGCCACAGGCCGCGCGGACGCACCAGCATGATGCCGATCATGGCCAGGGCCACCAGCAGCTGGCGCAGGATGGAGGCGTCCAGACGCCCGCCCGTCATCTCCTGCAGCGGGCCGGCCGCGTAGCGCAGCACCTCAGGCAGGGCCGACAGCAGCAGCGCGCCCAGGATCACGCCGGGGATGTGGCCGATGCCGCCCAGCACCACCATGGCCACGATCATCACGCTCTCTTGCAGGCTGAAGGACTCGGGGCTCACAAAGCCCTGGAAGGCGCCGAACATGGAGCCCGACACCCCGCCGAAGGTGGCGCCCATGCCGAAGGCCAGCAGCTTCAGGTTGCGGGTGTTGATGCCCATGGCCTTGGCGGCGATCTCGTCCTCACGGATGGCCATCCAGGCGCGGCCGATGCGGCTGTTCTCCAGGCGATAGCAGATCAGCACACTGAACACCACCAGCACCAGGAAGAGGTAGTAGTACAGCGTCACCGAGGGGATGGGGAAGCCGAACAGCTCGGTGCCCTTGCCCAGGTCCAGGCCGAAGAAGTGGAAGGAGTCAATCTGGCCGATGCCGCGCGGGCCGTTGGTGATGTTGACCGGGTACTCCAGGTTGTTCAGGAACACGCGGATGATTTCACCGAAGCCCAGGGTCACGATGGCCAGGTAGTCGCCCCGCAGCTTCAGCGTGGGCGCGCCCAGCATGACGCCGAAGAAGGCCGCCAGCCCCGCCGCCAGCGGGATCACCAGCCACAGCGGCGAGTGCAGCCCGTCGGGGAAGGCCATGCGGAAGGCCTCGAAGTTCTCGCTCAGGTGCGGGCTCGACAGCAGCGCGAACATGTAGGCGCCGACCGCGTAGAACGCGACATAGCCCAGGTCCAGCAGACCGGCGTAGCCCACCACGATATTCAGGCCCAGGGCCAGCATCACGTACAGCAGCGCCAGGTCAATGATGCGCACCGGCCCGTTGCCGAACTGCTGCGCAATCAGCGGCACCACCAGCAGGCCCAGGGCCGAGAGCAGGAAGACGAAGAGTTTGTTCTGTTGTTGCATGGTCTGTGTCTCCTTGGGGCCTCAAGCCCGATCCGCCACGCGCTCGCCCAGCAGGCCCGAGGGCCGCAGCGTCAGCACCAGGATCAGCGCAATGAAGGCAAAGATGTCGGCATAGTGGCTGCCCAGCACGCCACCGGTCAGGTCACCCAGATAGCCCGCACCGATGGCCTCGATCAGGCCCAGCAGCACGCCGCCCACCATGGCCCCGGCCAGGTTGCCAATGCCACCCAGCACCGCCGCCGTGAAGGCCTTCAGCCCCGGCATGAAGCCCATGGTGTGCTGCACCGTGCCGTAGTTGGCCGCCCACATCAGGCCGGCCACCGCGGCCAGCGCCGCACCGATCACAAAGGTGGTCGAGATGATGAAGTCAGGCTTCACCCCCATCAGGCCCGCCACCTTGGGGTTCTCGGCCGTGGCCCGCATCGCGCGGCCCAGCTTCGTGTGATTCACCAGCCACATCAGCGTGGCCAGAATCATCACCGTGGCGCCCAGGATCACGCACTGCGTCACCGTGATCACCGGCCCGCCCAGATCGATCGGCGTGGTCGGCAGCAGCAGCGGGAAGGGCTTGGGATTGGGCTTCCAGATGATCATGGCCAGGGTCTGCAGCAGCAGCGACATGCCCATGGCCGTGATCAGCGGTGCCAGACGCGGCGCATTGCGCAGCGGCCGGTAGGCGATCTTCTCCACCAAAAAGTTCAGCGTCGTGCACACCAGCACCGCACAGCCCAGCGCGATCAGCATCAGCGCCCAGCCCGGCAGCCCAGAGCCCGCCAGCGCGCTGATCACCGTCCAGCTCACCAGCGCCCCCACCATCAAAATCTCACCGTGCGCAAAATTGATCAGGTTGATGATGCCGTACACCATCGTGTACCCCAGCGCCACCAGCGCATACATGCTCCCGAGCACCAGCCCGTTGATGATTTGCTGGAAAAAAGTTTCCATGAAGCGTCTCCGGTATGGCGGTCAGCGTCTTGCGCGTTCCCGCCCAATCGTTGTGCTGAACTTTGAGCAGATAAAAAAAAGCCCGCCGCAATGTCGGCGGGCCCACGTGGCCATCAAGTCCTGCAGCCTGAGCTTCATTGTAGGAGTCGGGTTCCAAGGGGTTTCGCTGGTAAATACCCCTAGCGCAGAGTGTCCCCAAGACCTCGATTTGAGCGCCTAATCCCGGGGCTCGCTCGCCGAGCCCGATTCACCCTCGCGCGCCTCGGCATTGAGGCGGCGAAGCTCGGCCAAACGGTCCCCGATGCGCAGCTCCAGGCCACGGTTCACCGGCTCGTAAAAGCGCTGATCTTCCATGCCCTCAGGCAGGTAGTGCACGCCGGCCGCAAAGCCGCCCGGCTCGTCATGCGCGTAGCGGTACTCGCGCCCGTAACCCAGATCGGTCATGAGCTTGGTCGGCGCATTGCGCAGATGCAGGGGCACGGGGCGGCTGGCATCGCTCTTCACAAACGCCCGCACGGCCTTGTAAGCGCCGTAGACCGCATTGGACTTGGGCGCCACCGCCAGGAACACCACCGCCTGGGCCAGCGTCAACTCGCCCTCGGGCGAACCCAGTCGCTCGTAGGTTTCGGCCGCATCCAGACAGATGCGCAGCGCGCGCGGGTCAGCCAGGCCGATGTCCTCGCTGGCCATGCGGATCAGGCGGCGCGAGATGTAGCGCGCATCGACACCGCCGTCGAGCATGCGGGCCAGCCAGTAGAGTGCGGCATCGGGGTCGGAGCCGCGCACCGATTTGTGCAGGGCTGAGATCACATCGTAGAACTGCTCACCGCCCTTGTCATAACGGCGAAGTTGCTCGCCCAGCGCGCGTTCGAGCACGGCCTCGTCGATCTGCGCCACAAATGGCGGGGTCAGCGAGGCCACGGCCTCCAGAGCGTTGAGCAGACGGCGCGCATCGCCATCGGCATAGGCCGCGAGGCGCTTGGCTGCGCCGTCCGTCACCGGTGGGCAGGCCAGCAGCTCGGCGCCGCGCCGCACCAGATCGAGCAGATCCTGCTCGTCCAGCGACTTGAGCACATGGACGGTGGCGCGCGACAACAGCGCCGAGTTGACTTCGAAAGACGGGTTCTCGGTGGTGGCGCCGATGAAGGTGAACAGGCCCGACTCCACATGCGGCAGGAAGGCATCCTGCTGCGACTTGTTGAAGCGATGGACTTCGTCCACGAACACCACGGTGCGCCGCCCCTGGGCGGCCACACTCTGCGCGCGCTCGACCGCCTCGCGGATGTCCTTGACCCCGCCCAGCACCGCCGAGATGGTGATGAACTGCGCCTCGAAAGACAGGGCCATCAAGCGCGCCAGCGTGGTCTTGCCCACGCCCGGTGGGCCCCAGAGGATCATGGAATGCAACCGCCCCGACTCGAAGGCGGTGCGCAGCGGCATGCCGGGGCCCAGCAATTGACGCTGGCCGATGACCTCGTCGAGCGAATTGGGCCGCAGGCGCTCAGCCAGGGGCGGATGCAAGGAGGCCTGACCGAACACGGGCGAGGCGGCAGAAACGGCAGGGGCGGCAGAAGACCCCGCGCTGCGGCTGGGCAGCGCAGCGGGCAGCTCGTCTTCGGGAAACAGGGAATCACTCATGGCCGCCATGCGGGGCACTTTCTCATCTTCACCAAGGACTCAAGAAGCTGTGGATGGGACGTGAAGCCCGGCTTCACTGCTCGACCAGATCGGCCCCGGCCGGCAACACAAAGCGGAAGCGATCCGCAGGCAGGCTGGCGTTGACCGCCAGGCCGCTGAAATCCAGGCGCGAGCGCTGGCCGAAACCATCGACGATCTCGAGCGCCGCCAGATCGCGGCCCTTGAAACCAATCTTCAGCGACTGGAAGCCACCGTCAGCCTGGCGCGGCAGGGCCTGCACCCAATCGAGCCCGCCTTCGGACGGCAGGGCCTTGAGCGTGAAGTCGCGCTCCAGATTGCCACCCGCCAGCAAGGCCGCCGGCGTGGCGCCCAGGGCCTGGTTCATGCGGCGGGAGCTGGCTTGATTGAGGTCGGGGTCAAAGATCCAGACCTTCTGACCATCGCCGACGATCAGTTGCTCGAAAGGCTTGCTGTAGGCAAAGCGGAACTGATTGGGCCGCTGAAACTCAAAGCTGCCTTGCGAGCTCTTGCTGCGCTTGCCATCGGGCGAGTTGACGGTCTGCTTGAACTGGGCACTGGCGCTTTTCACCTCGCGGGCGAAATCGCGCAGCGCGCTCACCGCGTCGGCACGAGCCACAGAGGCCAGGGTCAGCAACACAGCGGCCAGCACGGCACGGCTCTTCATCGTCATCATGGTTGGGGTCCTGTGCGGAGAGGTCGCGGGGCTCATTCGTCGCGCTTGGGCACGATCAGGTCGCGGTTGCCATTGGTGGCCATGCTGGACACCAGGCCCGACTTTTCCATCTGCTCCAGCAAACGCGCGGCACGGTTGTAGCCGATGCGCAGATGGCGCTGCACCAGCGAGATGGAGGCGCGCCGGTGCTGCAGCACCACGGCCACGGCCTGGTCGTACATGGGGTCGGCTTCGCCGTCACCGCCGGCCGTGCCGCCGCCGGCTTCGCCGCCCTCGCCTTCCAGCACGCCGCCCTCGAGGATGCCCTCGATGTAATTGGGCTCGCCCTGGCTCTTGAGGTACTCGACCACGCGGTGCACTTCTTCATCACTGACAAAGGCGCCGTGCACACGAATTGGCAAGCCGGTGCCCGAAGGCATGTAAAGCATGTCACCCATGCCCAGCAAGGCCTCGGCGCCCATCTGGTCGAGGATGGTGCGGCTGTCGATCTTGGAGCTGACCTGGAAGGACAGACGGGTCGGGATGTTGGCCTTGATCAGGCCGGTGATCACATCAACCGAAGGCCGCTGCGTGGCCAGGATCAGGTGGATGCCGGCCGCGCGGGCCTTTTGTGCCAGGCGGGCGATCAGCTCTTCGATCTTCTTGCCGACCACCATCATCAAGTCAGCCAACTCGTCGATGACGACGACGATGAAAGGCAAACGCTCCAGCGGCTCCGGCTCCTCGGGCGTGAGGCTGAAGGGATTGCCGATCTTCTCGCCGCGCTCGGTGGCTTCGTCGATCTTCTTGTTGTAGCCGGCCAAATTGCGCACGCCCATCTTGCTCATGAGCTTGTAGCGGCGCTCCATCTCGCCCACGCACCAGTTGAGCGCATTGCTGGCCTGCTTCATGTCCGTCACCACGGGCGCCAGCAGATGCGGGATGCCTTCGTAGACGCTCATTTCCAGCATCTTGGGGTCGATCAGGATCAGGCGCACATCGCGCGCCTCGGCCTTGTAGAGCAAGGACAGGATCATGGCGTTGATGCCGACCGACTTGCCCGAACCGGTGGTACCGGCCACCAGGCAGTGCGGCATCTTGGCCAGGTCGGCCACCACGGGCAGGCCGACGATGTCCTTGCCCAGGCCCATGGTCAGCTGCGAGCTGGCATCGGCATAGACCTGGGAGCCCAGAATCTCGGACAAGCGAATGGTCTGGCGCCGCGCATTGGGCAGCTCCAGAGCCATGAAGTTCTTGCCCGGAATGGTCTCGACCACGCGGATGGACACCAGACTCAGCGAACGCGCCAGATCCTTGGCCAGGCCAACGATTTGCGAGCCCTTGACCCCCGTGGCCGGCTCGATCTCGTAGCGGGTGATCACCGGGCCGGGCGAGGCCGCGACCACACGCACCTCGACGCCAAAATCGCGCAGCTTTTTCTCGATCATGCGCGAGGTCATTTCCAGCGACTCGGGCGTGACCGAGACCACCTGCACCGGCGCCGTGTCCAGCAGGTCGACCTGGGGCAGCTTGGTGTCGCTGGCGTCAGCGAACAAAGTGGTCTGACGCTCCTTGGCCACGCGGGTGGACTTGGGCACCTCCATCACCGGCGCTTCGATGACGATGGGGATGTGAGTTTCCTCCACCACCTGGCGCTCGACCTCGACCACCAGTTCGCGCTCCTGCGCAGCCTGCTCACCAACACGCTGGTCTTCGGCCTTCTCACGCCGCTCCAGGCGCTGCTCACGCCATTGGTCCAGCCGTGCACCCAGCTGTTCGGCCAGATGCGCCCAGGAGAACTTCAGCGCCAGGCCGGCGCCCAGCAGCAGCACGCTGATCCAGACCACGCCCGAACCCGCAAAGCCCAGCACCTTCATGCTCCAGGGGCCGAGCGAGTAACCGAGCACGCCGCCGGCATGGCCAGGCAAGCGGGTTTCCCAGGAATAGAGCCGGGTCCACTCCAGGGCCGAGCTGGCGCAGAGCAAAAGCACCAGGCCCAACAGCCAAAGCAGCAGCGGGCGGCGGCTGCCGGGGGCTGGCGGGCTGTCGGCCCGCAGCAGATCGGCCAGCTGCCCCAGCCAGACACGCAAGCCCACGATCAAGAGCCACCAGGCCGAAAAACCAAAGCTGAAAAGCAGCAAATCGGCCACCCAGGCGCCGACGGCGCCCATGCGGTTGCCGTAAAGCGCGTGTTGGCCGGAAATGGAAAACGCCGCGTCGGCGCGGTCATGGCTGACCAGGGCCAGCACCACCAGGCACCAGAGGGCGCCGCTCAGCAGCAGCCAGACCGGCGTGCGCAGGGGGTTGTGGCGGGGCGGAGGCGGCGGGGCCGCCTTCTTGGATTGGCGTTTGTAGACTTTGTCGGGCGTGCCGACCTCGTCGTCACGCGAGAGGGAACCCAGCGGAAAACTCATGCTGCCATTGTGGCGCAGGTTTCAGGGCCTGCCGCCCTGCCAGTTCATACGGGCCGCTGCTTCACAGAGCCAGGGGCTCAGCTGGGCAGGCGTTCCTTGATCACCACCGAGCCGTTTTCCAGGGTTTCGATGACGCCGCGCTCTTCCAGGTCCTTCATGACCCGGCTGACCATTTCACGCGAAGCACCCACCACCTTGGCCATGTCCTGGCGCGACACCTTGCCGCGGATGATCTTCAGGCCCTTCTCTTCTTCGGACATGTCCAGCAGCGTGCGCGCCACACGGCCGTAGACATCCAGCAGGGCCAGGGATTCAATCTGGCGGTCGGCATTGCGCAGGCGCGCCACCAGACCGCGCAGGATGGCGTAGGACAGGCTGCTGCTCTCTGGCAGGCAGCGTGCGAACTCGTTGCGGCCCAGCACCAGCATGTCGGTCTGCACCTCGGCACGCACGGTGGCCGAGTGAGGCTCGTGGTCGATCAGGCTCATTTCGCCGACGTAGTCGCCAGGCTGCAGCACGGCCAGGATGACCTCGCGGCCGCGGGTGTCGGCCGTCAGCACGCGGGCGCGGCCGTTCAGCAGGATGAACAAGGCATTGGACTTGGTGCCCTGCTCGACGATCAGTTCGCCGCGCTTGAAGCGCCGCTTGACCACGCTGTCAGCAATCGACTGCGCCTGGTCGGTGGTGAGCAAGGAAAACAAGGGCACCCTGCGGATCAGATCCAGATTGGACAACATCGCCATGAACAGCCTCCTTTGGTTTAAGCCTGAATTTGGCACGCCGTCGCTGTCGTCGTGACATGCCTAGAATGCTCGGGATTGTGCCCACCTGCCCCATATTTCAAACAGGGTTTAGGCGGGAAAAACCGGCCATTACCGTCTGTGCAACAGAGATCAGCTCCCGCGCACAGCGACTCCTTCCGTTCCCATGGTCTCGCCAGCGCCCGGCGCTTGCGAAACCGCCCAACCGCCCCATCTGAGTCCCCATGAACGCAAACACCCAACACCATTCGCTGCTGATCCTGGGCTCCGGCCCGGCCGGTTACACCGCGGCCATCTACGCCTCGCGCGCCAATCTGAAGCCCACCCTGCTGACCGGCATGGCGCAAGGCGGCCAGCTGATGACCACGACCGAAGTCGACAACTGGCCGGCTGATGTGATGGGTGTGCAAGGCCCCGAGCTGATGGAGCGGTTCCAGAAGCACGCCGAGCGTTTCCAGACCCAGATCGTCTTCGACCACATCAACGCGGTTGATTTCTCCAAGCGCCCCTTCACCCTCAAGGGCGACAGCGCCACCTACACCTGCGACGCCCTGATCATCGCCACTGGCGCCTCGGCCAAGTACCTGGGCCTGCCCTCGGAAGAAGCCTTTGCTGGCCGCGGCGTCAGCGCCTGCGCCACCTGTGACGGTTTCTTCTACCGCGGCCAGGAAGTCTGCGTGGTCGGCGGCGGCAACACCGCCGTCGAAGAAGCGCTGTACCTGAGCAATATCGCCAGCAAGGTCCATGTGATCCACCGCCGCGACAAATTCCGCGCCGAGCCCATCCTGATCGACAAACTGATGGCCAAGGCCGAGTCCGGCAATGTGGTACTGCACCTGTGGAACACCCTGGACGAAGTGCTGGGTGACCAGAGCGGCGTGACCGGCGTGCGCATCAAGAGCACCCAGGACGGCGGCACGCAAGACCTCGCCCTGCAAGGCTGCTTCATCGCCATCGGCCACCAGCCCAACACGGAGATCTTCAAGGATCAACTGGAGATGAAGGACGGCTACATCGTCACGCGCAGCGGCTTGAATGGCTTCGCCACCATGACCAGCGTGCCCGGCGTGTTCGCTGCCGGTGATGTGCAGGACCACATCTACCGCCAGGCCATCACCAGCGCCGGCACCGGCTGCATGGCCGCCCTGGACGCCCAGCGCTTCCTGGAGCAGGAGCGCGGCTGATCGCGGCCTACGCACACGCGACGCCTCACCCACCCGGCATCACAGGCCTCTGCGATGCCGGGCATCGCGACACCCTGGCACGCCCAATCTGGCGTGCCTTTTCGTTTTCGGCTATACTTTTAGGCTTGCTTGCTGGATGGACCGCGCCCAGACAAGTGCCGCCGAGGTGCAAACCCGGTGCACTTGAACAGGTTTGGCAGGCATATCGCGGTCATGTGGCCGTCTCAAGTTTGCAGATGCGAACTGCTGAATGAACTCAGCAGAAATCTCAGCAGAGATGGCTGGTCAAAAAAATCAAACCGGAGAAGCGTCATGGCACGCGTCTGTCAAGTCACGGGCAAGAAGCCCATGGTGGGAAACAATGTTTCTCACGCCAACAACAAAACGAAGCGTCGCTTCCTGCCGAATCTGCAGTACCGCCGTTTCTTCCTGGAAACCGAGAACCGCTGGGTTCGTCTGCGTATCAGCAATGCTGCTCTGCGTTTGATTGACAAGGTCGGTATCGACCAAGTCGTCGCCGATCTGCGCGCCAAGGGCGAGCTCTGATCTAGAACTGAGAATCAAGGAGCATCATCATGGCCAAAGGCGCACGCGAAAAGATCAAGCTGGAGTCGACCGCAGGTACGGGTCACTTCTACACGACCGACAAGAACAAGAAGACCACGACCAACAAGCTCGAATTCATGAAGTTCGATCCCAAGGCTCGTAAGCACGTTCTGTACAAGGAAACCAAGCTGAAGTGATTCGGCTTGGAGCCCACGCCTTCGGTGTGGGTCTCCCATAAAAAAACCCCGCAAGGCGCAAGCCGGCGGGGTTTTTTCATGGGCGCTCGGCCGTGGTGGCCGAGCGGGACTTGGCCTCAGTTCTTGGCCGCCGCCAAGGTGGTCTTGAACTCCTCGCGGAACCAGTCGTCCAGCAGACGGCGCTCGTAACGGATCGGGTCGCTTTCGTTGTAGCGGTTCATGCCGACCATGTAGTTCAGGTCATGCAGACGGGTCTTGCCGCTTTGCAAGACCTTGCCGTTTTCGCTCAGGCTGAAACTGAGCTCGATCGAGGGCGAGCTGACCCCGCGCAGCACGCGGATCATGTCCATGCGGCGCCCGACCGGCTCCCAGCCGCCGGCCAGGTCGACATTGCTGATCTCCACCGTCAGATCCTTGCCGGGCAACTGCGCCCCAAGCTTCTCCAAATGGGCCTTGAGCTCCTTCAAAACCGGCTCCTGGTCACGGCGGCCGAAATCACTGCTGGCGTCGGTGAACTTATCCGGCTCGATGAAGCGAACCTGAACATCAGCCAGAGCCAACGAGGCCGAAGCGCCCAAAGCCAGCGCCAGGGCAGCGGCGCGGAAAAGACTTTTCTTGTTCATGCTCATGGTGACTCTCCTTGTGTGGGATGGATTGCTCCGTTGCAATGACTTGAGTCTAGTCCCCAGACGTAAAAAGGCGCCCCTCGGAGCGCCCTTTTACCTCAGCCTTACCTGCGGTCACCGCAGTCACACCCAATCGTCACAAACGGTCAAACTGCACTGATTCCTTGGCCACAGCAGGAACGACACAACGATTGAAACCGCGCCTCAGGCGCGCGCCATGCGCAAGCTCATGGAGAAATTGCGCAACTCGGCAATGCCGCTTTCTTCAGCACGGCGGCACCAGGCTTGCAGGTCTGCCACCAGCTGTTCGGCCGAGACATTGGTGCGGGTCCAAAGCTGGCGCAGTTCTTCGCGCATGGTCAGCAGCTTGTCCAGGGTGGGGCTGGCCGCGCGGGCATTGGCAATCTCGGTCAACAGGCGATCCGGGATGTTGACCTCATCGCGGTGCGACCAACGCTTGGCCAGCTTGAACTGCGCCCACTGCGCGCTGTGCTCCTGGCCCTGGGCCTTCAGGCGCGCCAACTCGGCCGCGCAGGCCGCCTTGAGGCCGCGGCCGTACTTGGACATCACCTCGTAGCGATTGGTGATGATGGCTTCCAGCGTGTCCTTGTCGGCCGGCTTGATGTCGCCATGGCGCAGCTTGGGCGCCGTCTTGCGGACCTTGGCCCAACCCAGGATTTCGAAAGCGCGGATGTAGCCCCAGCCGATGTCGAACTCGAAGGGCTTGACCGAGAACTTGGCCGAGGTCGGGTAGGTGTGATGGTTGTTGTGCAGCTCTTCGCCGCCAATCAGGATGCCCCAGGGCGAGACATTGGTGGAGGCATCGGGTGCTTCGAAATTGCGATAGCCCCAGTAGTGGCCAATGCCATTGATCACACCGGTCGCCCAGACCGGAATCCAGACCATCTGGATGGCCCAGACCGTGGCACCGATGGCGCCGAACAGGGCCAGGTTGATGATCAGCATCAGACCCACACCCTGCCAGGAGAAGCGGGTGTAGAGGTTGCGCTCGATCCAGTCACTGGGCGTGCCCAGGCCATACTTGGCGATGGTCTCGGGGTTCTTGGCCTCGGCACGGTAGAGCTCCACGCCGGTCAGCAGCAAGGCCTTCAGACCGCGTGTCTGCGGGCTGTGCGGATCGTCCTCGGTCTCGCATTTGGCGTGGTGCTTGCGGTGCACGGCCACGAATTCCTTGGTCACCATGCCGGTGGTCAGCCACAGCACGGCGCGGAAGAAATGCGAGGGAATCGGTCCCAGATCCAGCGAGCGGTGCGCTTGCGCACGGTGCAGAAAAATGGTGACCGACAGGATGGTGAAGTGGGTGATGACGAGCGTGAACGCCACGATCTGCCACGCACTGGCCTCCAGCAGGCCATGCGCCAACCACTGGATCAGCGCATCATGTACCGACATCAAGAAATTCATGGCTTCCTCATCCTGCCCGAGATTGGGCGGCTAGACGGATTCGAGTCGGCGAATTGTAGGCGCACGACTCCAAAAACAAGGGGGCAAAACACTGCGCCAGGTCAAGCGCGCGTGAATCCTGCCCGGCCGCGTGCAAAGCACAGGCCGGCGAACCTTCAGGACGCGCCAGACGGGCGATGGGGTGTCACTGCTTTTCCCAGACGGCAGCGAAGAAGCCATCCGTCTGGTGCTGGTGCGGCCACAGGCGCAGATAGCCGTTCTCCACCAGGCGCTCGGCGTCGGCCACATGGGCACGGCTGAGGACTTCGGCAGCATCGAGCTTCTTGAACTGCGGATGCGCGGCCGAGAAGGCTTCGGCAATTGCCTCGTTCTCGGCATCGAGCAGGCTGCAGGTGGCGTACACCAGGCGGCCGCCCGATTTCAGCAGGCGCGCGGCACTGGCCAGTATGGCCGTCTGCTTGGCCTGCAGTTCCTGCACGGCATGCAGCGACTGGCGCCATTTCAGATCGGGGTTGCGGCGCAATGTGCCCAGGCCCGAGCACGGCGCATCGACCAGCACGCGATCGATCTTGCCGGACAGGCGCTTGATGCGCTCATCGCGCTCATGGGCAATCTGCGTCGGGTAGATGTTGGACAGGCCGCTGCGCGCCAGGCGCGGCTTCAGCGAGGCCAGGCGATGGCCCGAGGTGTCGAAGGCATAGAGCCGGCCGGTATTGCGCATGGACGCACCCAGAGCCAGGGTCTTGCCGCCGGCGCCGGCGCAGAAGTCCACCACCATCTCGCTGCGCTTGGCGTCCAGCATCAGGGCCAGCAGCTGGCTGCCTTCGTCCTGCACCTCGATACAGCCGCTGGTGAACAGCTCCAGCTTGTTGAGCGCGGGCTTGCCGTGGATGCGCAAGCCCAGGGGCGAGAACGGCGTCAGCTCGGCATGGATGCCGGCGGCGGTCAAGGTGGCTTGCGCTTCTTCGCGCTTGGCCTTCAAGGTGTTGACGCGCAGATCCAGCGGAGCCTGCTCGTTCATGCTGGCCGCCAGGGCCCAGAACTGCTCCTCACCGAGGCGGGCCAGCAGAGGCTGGGCCAGCCACTCGGGCAGGTTGTGGCGCAGGCGCGGCGCGAGCTGGGTCTTGTCGATCTGACGGACCTGTTCCAGCCATTGCTGTTCTTGAGTGTTCAGGGCGCCGCGCAAAAAGGCTTCATTGCCCTGCCAGCCGAGGATGGCCAGGCGGCGCTCGGTCGGGCCGCTGCCCGACTGGGCCAGATGCTGCAGCAGCGGGCGCTGGCGCAGCACCGTGTACGCGGTCTCGGCCAGGGCATGGCGCTCGCGCTGACCCAGGGCCTTGTGTTTGCGGAAGAAGGCGGACACCACGCTGTCGGCGGGAGAGTCCAGTTGGAGCACAGCGCGCAGAAGCTCGCTGCTCATTTCAAGAAGGGCATTAGGATGCATGGCGCGATTATCCCAGGCCTGCGGGCTTTCCCTGCCTGCCCCTGACTTTTATCCTTGCCTTCTGCTCCCAGCCACCCCGAGATGAGTGCCGACGACCTGCCGCCCCTGCCCGCCACGCCCCTGGGCCGCTACCGCCACTACAAGGGCGGCGAGTACGAGGTGATCGGCACGGCCCGGCACAGCGAAACGCTGGAGCCACTGGTGGTCTACCGCCCGCTCTACCACGCCACCGGCCTGTGGGTGCGGCCGCATGCCATGTTCTTTGGCAGCCTGGAGGTGAATGGCGTGCTGACGCCGCGCTTCAGCGCCATAGACCGCAACGGCAACGGCGACAGCAACACAGCGCCCTGATGATGCGTCTGCCCCGCTGGCTGCAACAGCTGCGCCTGCGCCCTCGCCTGCTGCTGGCTCTGGGGCTGGGTCTGGTGGCCGGCCTCGCTTGCCCGTCGAACTGGAGCCTGAGCACACGCCTGCTCTGCGGCTGGAATGCCGGCGTCTGGTTCTATTTGCTGGCCGTGTTGCAGATGATGCTGGCGGCCGACCATGAACATGTGCAGCGCAAAAGCGTGGCCCAAGCCGATGGCGTGGCCGCCGTGCTGCTGCTGGCCGCGGCCGGCGCCCTGGCCAGCCTGGCCGCCATCACCCTGGAGCTGAGCCAGCCGGCCGGCCCGCCCGGCGCTACCTTGGCGCTGGCCTTGTTGACGGTGGCGGGAAGTTGGCTGCTGCTGCCGGTCGAGTTCGCCCTGGCCTATGCCAGCCTCTATCACCGCAGCACAGGGCGAGACAACGCGCCGCATGGCCTGGAGTTTCCCGGCCTGGACGGGCCGCCGGACTACACCGATTTCATGTACTTCGCGGTCACCCTGGCCGCGACTTCGCAGACCTCGGATGTGGCGGTCAGCGCCCGGCCCATGCGGCGCCTGGTGCTGCTGCACGCGCTGCTGTCTTTCTTGTTCAACACTGGCGTGCTGGCACTCTTGATCAACATCCTGGCCGGCATGATCCGCTGAAGTGCCGGCCCCGCGCTCAGCTGAAGGACTGGCTCGCCCCGCTGAGTTGCTCGACACGACCATCCACCAGGCGCAGCTGACCTTCGACAAACCAGCGCACCGCCTGCGGATACATGCGGTGCTCGAGCTTGAGCACGCGGGCCGACAGGGTGTCTTCATCATCACCGGGCAGCACCGGCGCCACGGCCTGAGCGACGATGGCGCCATGGTCCAACTCGGCGGTCACGAAATGCACGGTGGCGCCGACGAACTTACAGCCCATCTCCAGGGCCCGCGCATGCGTGTGCAAGCCGGTGAAGGCCGGCAGCAGCGAGGGGTGGATGTTGAGCATGCGCTCGGCATAGTGGGCGGTGAAGGCCGGAGTCAGGATGCGCATGAAGCCCGCCAGCACGACCAGATCGGGCGCAAAACCATCGATCACGCGCTGCAATTCGGCATCAAAAGCCTCGCGGGCCTGCTGTGCATCCATGCCGGGCTGGCGGAAGGCCTTGTGGTCGACCACGGCCGTGGCAATGCCGTGCGCGGCCGCAAAATTCAGGCCAGCGGCATCGGGCTTGTTGCTGATCACGGCGGCGATCTGGGCCGGCCAGCCCTCGGCCGCACAGGCGCGCACGATGGCCTCCATATTGGAACCACGGCCGGAGATCAGGATGACGATGCGTTTCATGGGGCGGCAGTGTAGCTGCCTACAATGCCCGACCTGATCTTTGCTGCGGCCCGCCGATGAGCTCCCTGCCTACTCCCGAACCGACTTCTGCCGCCGCACGCCCGCGCGTGCTCTCGGGCATGCGCCCGACCGGCGCCCTGCACCTGGGCCACTACCACGGCGCGCTGAAGAACTGGGTTCGCCTGCAAAGCACACACGACTGTTTCTTCTTCGTCGCCGACTGGCATGCCCTGACCACCCAGTACCAGGACCGGCAGAACCGCAACAGCATCGAACGCAATGTCTACGACATGGTGGTCGACTGGCTGGCCGCCGGCATCGACCCCGAGAAGGCCACGCTCTTCATCCAAAGCCGCATGCCCGAGCACGCCGAGCTCTTCACCCTGCTGGCCATGAGCACTCCCACCTCCTGGCTGGAGCGCATTCCCAGCTACAAGGACGCGGTCGAGAAGCAACGCGCCAGCAGCACCCCGGGTGATGGCGCCACCTACGGCTTCCTCGGCTACCCGCTGCTGCAGGCGGCCGACATCCTGATCTACAAGGCCGGCTTCGTGCCCGTCGGTGAAGACCAGACCGCCCATGTGGAAGTGACCCGCGAGGTGGCGCGCCGCTTCAACCGCATCTACAGCCCGGACGCGCCCATCCTGCCCGAGCCGCAGGAGCTGCTGACCGAGACCGCGCGACTGCCCGGCCTGGACGGCCAGAAGATGAGCAAGAGCTACAACAACTCGGTGGCCATGCGCGACGCGCCCGAGGTGGTGGACGAGAAGATCCGCACCATGCCCACCGACCCGCAGCGTGTGCGCCGCAGCGACGCCGGCGAACCCAGCCGCTGCCCGGTCTGGCCCCTGCACCAGCTCTACTGCGACGAATCCACCCGCACCTGGGCGGCCGAGGGCTGCCGCTCGGCCAGCATCGGCTGCCTGGACTGCAAGAAGCCCTTGATCGAGGCGATCCAGAAAGAGCAAGCGCCCTGGCGCGAGCGGGCCAATGAATACCTGGCCAACCCCAAGCAGGTGCAATGGATCGTCGAAGTCGGCACCGAGCGCGCCCGCGCCGTCGCCCGCAAGACCTTGCGGGAAGTCCGCACGGCCATGGGCCTGGCCTACTGAACGCGCCCGCGTGAGCCCAGCCATGAGCGGCATCCACATCACCGACATCGAGGCTGCCATCAACTGGTGGCGCGAGCGCCAGCCTTCGACCGACGGCCTGAGCGCATGCCCCGAGGTGCAGGCCCTGGCCGAGGTCTACGGCCTGCTGGTCTACCACCGCGATCACGAATGCGATGAGGACAGCATGCCCGCCGCCGCCAAGGCCGCCTGGCTGCGCTGGTACGACAGCACGCCGGATGCGCCCTGCATCGCCATCTGCTCCACCAGCCAGGGCGATGCCTTGTGCAAAGGCTGTGGTCGCAGCTTTGACGAGGTGCAGCACTGGCCGGTGATGACTCCGGCCGAGAAACGCATCACCTGGCGCCGCATCACCCAGGAAGGCACGGCCTGGCGCTTCAACCGCTATGCCGAGCGGGCGCGTGAGTTCAAGGGCGTCGATCACCCGCAGCTGCAAGACCCCCAGACTCCGGCGGACCCGACATGATGGGCCGCGCCCATTTGGAGAGCCTGCGCCGCATCGCGCCGCTGGCCTGGCCGGTGCTGGTCGGGCAGCTGGCCGTGCTGGCCTTCAGCACCATCGACACCGTGCTGGTGGCCCGTTACTCGGCCGTCGATCTGGCCGCGCTGGCCGTGGGCAGCGCCATCTACATCACGGTGTTTGTCGGCCTGATGGGCGTGGTGCTGGCCATTTCCCCCATCGTCGGCCGCCTGTTCGGCGCCGGCCAGCTGCGGGAAGCCGGGGCGCAGTTGCATCAGACCTTGTGGCTGTGCCTGGGCCTGATGGGCTTGGGCAGCCTGATCCTGCTGCTGCCCGAGCCCTTTCTGGCCGTGTCACAGGCCAGCCCCGAGGTCGAAGCCAAGGTGCGCCACTACCTGATAGCCCTGGCCGCCAGCCTGCCGGCCACGCTGTTCTTCACCGCCTTCCGCGGCTTCAATGTGGCGGTGTCCCGGCCCAAAGCGGTCATGGCCTTGCAGGTCGGCGGCCTGCTGCTCAAGCTGCCGCTGAGCTTCTTGCTGATTCAAGGCTTTGCGCTCGGCCCCTGGCAGGTGCCGGCCCTGGGTGCCTTTGGCTGCGGCCTGGCCACGGCCATCGCCATGTGGGCGCAGGCGGCGATCGCCTTTGCCTGGATGCGGCGCGACCCGTTTTACGAGCCTTTCGGGCTGCGCCGCGGCGGCCTGCAAGCGCCGCACTGGCCCGACATCCGCGCCCTGCTCAAGCTGGGCGTGCCCATGGGCGGCTCCATCCTGATCGAGGTCACCGGCTTCACCTTCATGGCCATCTTCATCGCCCGACTGGGCGCCACACCGGTGGCCGGCCATCAGCTGGCGGTCAATCTGATCAGCCTGATGTTCATGCTGCCCCTGGCCCTGGCCAACGCCACCGGCACCCTGGTGGCGCAATCGGTCGGCGCCCATGACCCGGCCGGCGCACGGCGCCTGGGCTGGCATGGACTGGAGATCGGCCTGGCCGTGTCCTTCCTGATCGGTGCCCTGGTGTTTTTTGCGCGCGAAGCGGTGCTGGGGCTGTACACCAGCGACCCGGTCATCCTGGGCGCCGCCCTGCCCTTGCTGCTCTGGGTCTGGCTGTTTCACGTGGCCGATGCCGGGCAGACCCTGGCTGCTTTTGTGCTGCGCGCCCACCACATCGCCACCGCGCCCATGGTCATCTACGCCCTGGCGATCTGGGGCGTGGGCCTGGGCGGCGGCTACTGGCTGGCCTTTGGCAACAGCCCGGCTGTGCCGGCGGAGTTTCAGGGTGCGCGGGGCTTCTGGTCGGCTGCCACGGCCGGCTTGGTGCTGGCCGCGCTGGGCCTGAGCGCCTTCCTGGCTTGGGTGCACCGGCAGGAGGAACGCGAGCAGGCGGCCGGCGCCCTCAGTTCGACGCTGAAGTCGCAGCAGGAAGGCTGAACACAAACACGCTGCCGCCACCGGGCCGCGCTTCGCAGCGCACCTGGCCGTGGTGGCGCTGCGCGATCTGGCGCACCAGGCTCAGGCCCAGGCCCACACCGCCGGCTTGCTCGGCATGGCCGGGCAGGCGGAAAAAGGCTTCAAAAATGCGCTCGCGCATGGCCTCGGGCACGCCCGGGCCGCGATCGCTGACACGCAGCACGGCCCGGCCTGCCGCATCTCGCGACAGCTCCAGCAGCACCTCCGAGCCGCCATAGCGCTTGCCATTCTCCAGCAGATTGCGCAGGGCGCGGCGCAGCAGGCGCTCATCGCCATGCACCAGCAGCTCGCTCAAGCCCGGGGCAGGCTGGAACTCGGCGCCGGTGCGGGCGGCCTCTTCCGCAGCCAGGCCCATCAAATCGACCTGCAGCGGCGTCTGCGCCATGGGCTCGGCGCCGCGCGCCGCCGCGTCCAGACGGCTGGCCAGCAGGACCTCCTCGACCAGGGCGTCCAGCTCGGTGATGTTGGTGTGGATCTCGGTTTGCAGGCGGGCGCGCTGCTCCGGCCCGGCGTTGTCCAGCATGGCAAAGGCCATCTTGAGGCGGGCCAGGGGGGAGCGCAGCTCGTGGCTGGCATTGGCCAGCAGGGACTGCTGGGCGCGCAGCAAGCTTTCGATTTGCGTGGCCGCGCGGTTGAAGCTGCTGGCCAGGGCCGCCACTTCATCCTTGCCGCTTTCGTCAACCCGGTGGGCCAGTTGGCCGGCACCGAACTGTTCCACGCCGGACTTCAAGCCCTCCAAGCGGCGCGTCAGCCGGCGCACCACGGGGTAGGCCCCCACGGCCACGCCGAAAAATAGCAGCACCAGCAAGACCAGCAAGACCTGGCCATTGGGGCGCGGCCCAAGGAAGGGCAAGCTCCAGGGCGCGGGCGGGCCCTCGTTGCGCTTGAAGAAGGGCCGCTCGGGGCCCATGCCGCCGCCACCACCCAAGCCTGGGCCCATGCGAGCACCGGGACCGAAGCGGAAGCCGCCGCGCATCAGCAGCAGGCTGCGCCCGTCCTCCAGCGGCACGCGGATGGTCGGCGGGCCGGGAAAGACCTCGCGATCGAGAAACTCCTCAGACGCCGCCACACGCTCTCCCTGGCGGTCCAGCAGCGCAATCGCCACATGCAGGCGCTGCCCCCATTCCTGCAAGGCCTCGGCCTGCTCCTCACGCGGTGCACTGGCGGCCGGAAGCGCGCCGTGGATCAGCTCGGCCATGGCCGTCAGCCGGTCATTGGCCGAGGCTTCAAAATTGCCCCGCTCCTGCTCGATATGGCGCTGGAACAACCAGGCCGAACCAAAGGCAAAGGCCAGCAGGATGACCACCAGGGTCAGGTAGATGCGCAGGTAAAGCGATTTCATGCCAACGCAAGCACGACAGCGAGCTGCGAGCACTCCGACTCAGTGGCCATGGTCGGCATCCTGCTTGCGCGCAAACACATAGCCAGCGCCGCGCACGGTCAGCACCCGGCGCGGCGTTTTCGGGTCGTCTTCGATCAGGGCACGGATGCGCGAGATGTGGACATCGATGGAGCGATCAAAGGCATCGAGCGGATGGCCTTTGAGTGCATCCATGATCTGGTCGCGCGAGAGAACGCGACCCGGGCTTTGCGCCAGCACCACCAGCAAGTCGAACTGGTGGCCAGTGAAATCGAGGGGCTTGCCGTCCAGTCGCGCCATGCGGGCGGCCAGATCAATTTCCAGACGGCCGAAGCGCAGCACATCGTCGGGCGGCGTGTCCGGCTCGGCACGGCGCAGCAAGGCCTTGATGCGGGCCTGCAGCTCGCGCGGCTCGAACGGCTTGGCCAGGTAATCGTCAGCGCCGAGTTCGAGGCCGAGGATGCGGTCCATGGGTTCACCACGAGCCGAGAGCATCAGCACCGGCAGGCGGCGCGTCAGCGCATCGGCGCGCAGCTCGCGGCAAAAGTCCAGGCCATCGCCGTCCGGCAGCATCAGGTCCAGCACCAGCAGATCGAATACCTGCTCGGCCAGGGCGGCTCGCCCCTCAGCCAAGCTGCCGGCCACGCGCACCTCGAAACCGGCCGCACTGAGGTAGTCCCCCAGCATGGCGGTGAGGCGGGCGTCATCGTCGATCAGCAGCAGTCTGGAACTCATGGTGCTTGTGTGAAGAGGAAATGTCGGGGCCGCACGGCGCCCGCGCCGCAGAGACGGCAGCGAGGCCGCAGGCCCTTCAGGAGGACTGAGCATAAACGAGGAGGCCACAGGTCACGGCGCCTCAACCGCCATGCTTGCCGCCGCGCATCTCCATGTGCTTGGCCATGCGGGCCTGCATCTTCTTCATGCGCTCGGCCATCTTGGCGCGCTGCTCGGGCGTCAGCACGCGGGCAGTGTCGACCATGGCCTGGCTCATGCGCTTGCTGGCAGCCTCGTGCTGAGCGCTCATCTGCTGGCGCAGCGATTCGATGGCGGCGGCGTCGATGTTCGGCGCGGTGAACAAGGCCATGCCCTGCTCATGCAGCTTTCGGCTGCCTTCATGCTGGGCCTTCAGATCGGCGTGAGCGGCATCCATGATCTGCTTGATCTGGGCGCGCTGGGCATCGGAGGCATCGATCATGTCGAGCATGTGCTCCATATGACCGCCGCCCATGGGCATCATCGACATGCCATGGCCGCCACGATGGCCCATGGGGCCACCATGCCCCTGGGCTTGGGCCGCCACGCCGCCGAATGCCAGGGATGCGGCCACCATGCCGGTGCTCAGCCAGGTTTTGAGTTTCAGTTGGGACATCACAAGACTCCGTCGGTGTTGGGGTGAATGAATCTTCAAGCCCCGACGTAAGCCGGCTGTGCCCCGGCCGTAAAGATCTGTGAATGCCCGGCACCAATGAAAAGAGCGCCCGCAGGCGCTCTTTCATTTGACCTTGCAGCAGGCGCTGCCCGATCACTTGATCGGCTTGAAACGCATGCGCTTGGGGCGGGCGCCTTCTTCGCCCAGACGCTTCTTCTTGTCGGCTTCGTACTCGTGGAAGTTGCCGTCGAAGAAGAACCACTGCGAATCGCCTTCGCAGGCCAGGATGTGGGTGCAGATGCGGTCCAGGAACCAGCGATCGTGGGAGATCACCATGGCCGAGCCGGCGAATTCCAGCAGCGCTTCTTCCAGCGCGCGCAGGGTTTCGACGTCCAGGTCGTTCGACGGTTCGTCCAGCATCAGCACATTGCCGCCCTGGGCCAGGGTTTTGGCCAGGTGCAAGCGGCCGCGCTCACCGCCCGAGAGGCTGCCGACCAGCTTTTGCTGGTCATTGCCCTTGAAGTTGAAGCGGCCGATGTAGGCTCGGCTGGGCATGACGAACTTGCCGACCGTGATGTTGTCCAGGCCGCCGGAGACGTCTTGCCAGACGGTCTTCTCGGCATCCAGGCTTTGGCGGCTCTGGTCCACAAAGGCCAGCTTGGCGGTCTTGCCGATGGACACCTCGCCGCTGTCCGGCGTTTCCACGCCCTGGATCATGCGGAACAGGGTCGACTTACCGGCACCGTTGGGGCCGATGATGCCGACGATGGCGCCGGCCGGCACCTTGAAGCTCAGGTTGTCGATCAGCATGCGATCGCCAAAGCTCTTGGAGACGTTCTTGAACTCGATCACTTCATTGCCCAGGCGCTCGGCCACGGGGATGAAGATTTCGTTGGTCTCGTTGCGCTTTTGGTATTCGACGTCGCTCAGCTCTTCGAAACGGGCCAGACGCGCCTTGCTCTTGGCCTGACGGCCCTTGGCATTGGAACGCACCCACTTCAGCTCTTCCTTCATGGCCTTGGCGCGGGCGTCTTCGCTCTTCTGCTCCTGCTCCAGGCGGCGTTCCTTCTGATCCAGCCAGTCGGAGTAATTGCCCTTCCAGGGAATGCCATGGCCGCGGTCCAGTTCCAGAATCCACTCGGCGGCGTTGTCCAGGAAGTAGCGATCGTGGGTGATGGCCACCACGGTGCCGGGGAAGCGCTGCAGGAACTGCTCCAGCCACTCGACCGATTCGGCGTCCAAGTGGTTGGTCGGTTCGTCCAGCAGCAGCATGTCAGGCTTGGAGAGCAGCAGGCGGCACAGGGCCACACGGCGCTTTTCACCGCCGGACAGCACGCCGATGACGGCGTCCCAGGGCGGCAGGTTCAGGGCGTCGGCGGCCAGTTCCAGCTGCAGATCGGTGTTCTCGCTGCCGGCGGCGGCGATGATGGCTTCCAGCTCGCCCTGCTCGGCGGCCAGGGCGTCGAAGTCGGCGTCCGGCTCGGCATAGGCGGCGTAGACCTCGTCCAGGCGCTTCTTGGCGGCCAGCACGCCGCCGATGCCTTCTTCCACCGCTTCACGCACGGTCTGCTCGGGGTTGAGCTTGGGCTCCTGCTCCAGGTAGCCGATCTTGATGCCGGGCATCGGGATCGCTTCGCCCTCGTACTCCTTGTCCACGCCGGCCATGATCTTCAGGATGGTCGATTTGCCCGAACCGTTCAGGCCCAGCACGCCGATCTTGGCGCCGGGGAAGAACGACAGGGAAATGTCCTTGAGGATGTGGCGTTTCGGGGGAACCGTCTTGTTGACGCGGTTCATGGAAAAGACGTATTGCGCCATGGCGGGAGTTTTCCTGGGATTGCTGAAAAGAGGCAGAGCTGCAGGCTGCTCGGCGGCAGCCGCGCCTCACCAAGCCGACAGGCCTGTGAGGGTAAACAACCGCGTATTGTCGCAGCTTCGGCCGCTGCTTCGCGTGACGGGCGGGCAAGATCGGTGAATTCAAGACCGGCCGCCACGCTGTCAGCGTCAACCCCAGCGTCAACCCCAGCGCCAGGCTGTGCCACAAGCTGAGCCTGGGCCCGCGAGCGCCCGCAGTGCGCAGCCAAGCGGGGCACCTGCCAACAATGCCCGGTCGGCCGCCCCCGGGCCCGGCCTATAATCGAAGGCTCGCCGCGCTTCTCAGTCTTGCGCGGCGTTTCCTTTTTCAGCTCAAGCACGCTCCTTAGCGCACCGAAGACTGGCGCCTGCTCACCGCGGCGCGGCTGCGCCCACAGGGCACCGTGCGCAAATCACACTCCATGAGTTTTGATTCTCTAGGCTTGGCCGCGCCTCTTCTGAAGGCCATCGCCGACGCTGGTTACACCTCCCCCACCCCGATTCAAGCCCAAGCGATTCCCGCCGTCTTGCAAGGCGGTGACCTGATGGCCGGTGCCCAGACCGGCACCGGCAAGACCGCCGGCTTCACCCTGCCCCTGCTGCACCGCCTGAGCGAAGGCGCCCCGGTGCTGAACAAGCGCGGCAAGCCCGCCATCCGCGCCCTGGTGCTGACCCCCACCCGCGAACTCGCGGCCCAGGTCGAAGAAAGCGTCAAGACCTACGGCAAATACCTGCCCCTGAAGAGCATGGTGATGTTCGGCGGCGTCGGCATGCAGCCGCAGATCAACCGCCTGCGCGACGGCGTCGACATCCTGGTGGCCACCCCCGGCCGCCTGCTCGACCACGCGCAGCAAGGCACGCTGGACCTCTCGCAGGTTCAGATCCTGGTGCTGGACGAAGCCGACCGCATGCTGGACATGGGCTTTGTGCACGACATCAAGAAGGTGCTGGCCCTGCTGCCCGCCAAGAAGCAGTCGCTGCTGTTCAGCGCGACCTTCAGCGATGACATCAAGAACCTGGCCGATCGCCTGCTGAACCAGCCCGCCCTGATCGAAGTGGCCCGCCGCAACCAGACCAATGAGTCGATTGCGCAGAAAGTCCACCCGGTCGGCCGCGAGCGCAAGAAGGAACTGCTGGTTCACTTGATCAAGAGCGGTGACTGGCACCAGGTGCTGGTCTTCACCCGCATGAAGCATGGCGCCAACCGCCTGACCGACTACCTGAATGACCAGGGCATCAGCGCCATGGCCATCCACGGCAACAAGAGCCAGGGCGCACGCACCAAGGCCCTGGCCGATTTCAAGAGCGGTGAGCTGACCTGCCTGGTGGCGACCGATATTGCGGCGCGCGGCATCGACATCGACCAGCTGCCCCACGTCGTCAACTACGAGCTGCCCAATGTCCCCGAGGACTATGTGCACCGCATCGGCCGCACCGGCCGTGCCGGCGCCCAGGGCGAGGCGGTCAGCCTGGTCTGCGTGGACGAGAACGGCTTCCTGCGTGAGATCGAAAAGCTGATCAAGCGCGAGATCCCCAAGGAAGTGGTCAACGGCTTTGCCCCCGATCCGAGCGAGCGCCCGGAACCCATCGTGCTGGGCCGCATGATCCTGAACGGCAATGGCTCGCGCAGCGGCGGCGGTGGCCGAGGCAACTCGCGCGGCGGCGGCGGTGGCGGTGGACGCCCCGGCGGCCGACCCGGCGCCGGCTCGCGTGATGGCGGCTCGCGCGACGGTGGTTCGCGCGATGGCGGCGCCCCGCGCTCCTCGGCACCGCAAGGCCGCTCGGGCCAGGGTGGTGGCGGTGGTCGCCCAGCCTCCTCGGGTCGCCCTGGTGGTGGTGGTGGCGGCGGCGGAGGTCGTCCCCAAGGTAGCGGCGCCGGCCGCGGCCAGGGCGCACGCCTGACCTCGCCCAAGCGCTGAGTCCCACGCCATTCACCCCCGCGGTCCCCTGATCATCCCTCAGGGCCCGGGAGCTCAAGCCCAGCCTGCGCTGGGCTTTTCTTTTTTCCGCCCACGGCCCGCGGACGTAGGATGCGCAGCCATGAACCCGCCCCTGCCCCCCAGCGCCTCGCCGTCCAACCGCCCCTTGCCCAAAGTCTGGATCGCCGGTGCGACCGGTCTGGTCGGGCGGGCACTGCTGAGCCAGCTGCTGAGCCGGCCGCTGGAGGTCCATGCGCTGCTGCGGCGTGAGGCGCCCGAGCTGGGTCGTCACCCGCGCCTGCACCTGCACCGGGTCAATTTCGGCCGCCCCGATCTGGGCCCGGCCCACATCCCGGCGCCCGACGAGATCTACATCACCCTGGGCACCACCATCGCGGCAGCGGGCTCGCAAGAGGCGTTTCGCGAGGTCGATTTCGAGGCCGTGCTCCATGTTGCCCGCGTGGCGCGTGCCGGCGGTGCGCGACGCTGCGCCGTGGTGTCGGCCCTGGGCGCCGATCCGGCCTCGCGGGTGTTTTACAACCGGGTCAAGGGCGAGATGGAGCAGGCCTTGAAGGGCTTGCATTTCAAGCGGCTGGTGATCGCCCGCCCGTCCTTGCTGGCCGGCGAGCGCGAAGCCCTGGGCCAGGCCCGCCGCCCCGGAGAGCACTGGGGCCTGCGCCTGATGCAGCCCCTGGGCACGCTGATCCCGGCTCGCTGGCGGCCGATTCAAGCGGATACGGTGGCGCGTGCGCTGAGCCTTGCCTTGCATCAAGACGGGCCGGCCGCGCAGGTGCTGGAATCGGACGCCTTGCAAACCCTGGGAGCCCCGACATGAGCAGCACAAGCACCATGAAGCTGAGTTTTCTCGGCGCCGCCGACTGCGTGACCGGCTCGCGCCATCTGCTGGAGCTGGACAAGCAGCGCCTGCTGCTCGATTGCGGCCTGTTCCAGGGCTTCAAGACCCTGCGCGAACGCAACTGGGCGCCGCTGGGCGTGGCGCCCGCCAGCATCGATGCGGTGCTGCTCAGCCATGCCCATCTGGACCACAGCGGCTACATCCCGGCCCTGCGCCGCCAGGGCTTTCGTGGCCAGGTGTTTTCCACGCCGGCCACGCGCGATCTGTGCGAGGTGCTGCTGCTGGACAGCGCCCATCTGCAGGAAGAAGACGCACGCCAGGCCAACCGCCACGGCACCTCCAGGCACGAGAAAGCCCTGCCCCTCTACACCGTCAACGAGACCAAAAAGGCCATCGAGCATTTCGTCGGCATCCACCGCGATGGCCGGCTCAAGCTCGGCGCGGCCGAGATCCGCTTCACCCCGGTCGGCCATCTGCTGGGCGCCTGCGCCATCAGCGTGCGCCACGCCGGCCGCACCCTGGTCTACAGCGGCGATGTCGGCCGCAGCAATGACTTGCTGATGCCGGCACCGCAACGCATGGAAGAGGCCGATGTGCTGCTGATCGAATCGACCTACGGCAACCGCCAGCACCCGCCCGAGGATGTGCAGGCGCGCCTGGCGCAGATCCTGCGGCAGACCTTCCGGCGCGGCGGCAGCGTGCTGCTGCCCAGCTTTGCCATCGGCCGGGCGCAAGCCCTGCTGCTGGTGCTGCAGCGCCTGCGCGAAGCAGGCGAGCTGGATCTGGACGTGCCCATCTACCTGGACAGCCCCATGGCCATCGAAGCCACCGAGCTGACGGTCAAGCACCAGAAGCTGCTGCGAATTCCGGCCTCGGACGCGCGCGGCCTGTGCGACGGCGTGCGCATGGTCAGCAAGGCCGCCGAGTCGATGAAGCTCGCCCGCAGCATGAGCAGCCCGCGCACCCCGCCCTCCATCATCATCTCGGCCAGCGGCATGGCCACCGGCGGCCGCGTGCTCAACCACATCGAGACCATGGCGCCGCTGCCGCGCCACCACATCGCCTTTCCGGGTTTCCAGGTCGGCGGCAGTCGCGGCGCCAAGATGGTGGCCGGCGAGCGCCAGATCAAGCTGCACGGCCAGTATGTGCCGGTCAATGCGGAGATCAGCCACCTCGAAGGCTTCTCGGGCCATGCCGATGCCGACGGCCTGATGGCCTGGCTGCGCGGCTTCAAGCGCGCGCCCGAACAGGTCTTTGTGGTGCACGGCGAGCCCGCTGCCAGCGACGCCTTGCGCAGCCGCATCCAGGACGAACTCGGCTGGCGCGTGCGTGTGCCGCAGCACGGAGAAACGGTCAGCCTCGGATGAACCTGCTGGAACACGCATTCGGCGCCCAGGCCGACCTGGCCATGGGCTTGATGGCGGCGCTGGGCAGCGGGCTCTTGATCGGCCTGGAGCGTGAGCGCCACAAAGGCCGCGGCCACGCCGGCACGCGCGCGCAAGAGCCCGCGGGCCTGCGCACCTTCACCATTGCCGCCCTGGCCGGCGCCCTGGCCCATGGCCTGGCCGTGCCGGGGCTGGTGGCGGTGGGCGCGCTGGCGGTCACGGTGCTGGCGGCCATGGCCTACTTCCGCAGCAGCGAGCGCGATCCGGGCCTGACCACCGAGATGGCCTTGCTGGCCACCTATCTGATTGGAGTGCTCTGCGTGCAGGCGCCGCTGCTGGGCGCGCCAGCCGCCGTCACCCTGACCGCCCTGCTCAGCGCCCGCACCGCCCTGCACCGCTTCGCCACCCGGGTGCTGCGCGAGGACGAGCTGCACGACGGCCTGCTGCTGGCCGCCCTGGCCCTGGTGGTGCTGCCCCTGATGCCGACCGAACCCCTGCCCTGGCTGGCCGGCATGAAGGCACATTCGCTGATGGGTCTGATGCTCCTGCTGCTGGCCCTGCAGGCCTTTGGTTATGTGGCGCTGCGCTTGCTGGGCGCGCAGGCCGGTTTGGCGCTCTCGGGCCTGATGTCGGGCCTGGTGTCCAGCACCGCCACCATCGCGGCCATGGGGCACCGCGCGCGGGCGGAGCCGGCCATCTTTCGCGCCTGCGCCGCCGGCGCTGTCATGTCCACGGCCGCCACCTGGTTGCAGGCCAGCCTGATGCTGCTGGCCTTGGCGCCGCAGGCCGCGATGCATTTCCTGCCCCTGGGCCTGGCCGGCGTGCTGGTGGCCGGCGGTGCAGGCTTGAGCCTGGCCTGGCGCGCCTACCAGGACGGCGGCACCGGCAAAACCGGCAACGAGCCCCAGCGCGGCGGCCCGCTGCGCCTGAAAGAGGCGGCGCTGATCGCCCTGTTGCTGAGCGTGGTGACGGTGGGCGTCAGCTGGGCCGAGCGCCAGTTCGGCAGCTCGGGTCTGTTCGGCGCCGTGGCCCTGGCCGGCCTGGCCGATGCCCATGCGCCGGTGGCCTCCATGGCCGGCCTGGCCCAGGCCGGGCAGATCGACGCCCCGCTGATGTGCCAGGGCGTGCTGGCTGCGATTGCCAGCAACAGCCTGACCCGCATCATCACCGCCTGGCTGGCCGGCGGCCGGTCTTTTGCCCTGATCGTGGGCGCCGTGCTGCTGAGCTCGCTGGCCCTGGCGGCCAGCCTGCTGTGGCTGCTCGGGCCCCTCTTGTCCTCTTTGAACTGAGCATGAGTCGCAAGCCCCATGCCGGCCCGCTGCAGCCGGCCCGCATCGATTTTTCCGACCCGCTGGCGCCCCTGGCGCCCGAGTATGGCGATGTCTATCACAGCCGCGCCGGCGCCCTGCCGCAGTCGCGCCATGTGTTCCTGGGCGCCAACGGCCTGCCCGGGCGTTGGGCCGGGCGCGAGGAGTTTGTGATCCTGGAGACCGGCTTCGGCCTGGGCAACAACTTCCTGGCCACCTGGGATGCCTGGCGCCAGGACGCGGCGCGCTGCCAGCGCCTGGTCTTCATCAGCATCGAGAAGCACCCGCTGCAAGGCGAGGATCTGCAGCGTGCCCACGCTGACAGCGAGCTGCCCGAGCTGGCTGCGGCCCTGCACGCCGCCTGGCCCCCGCTGACGCCGGACCTGCACCGCCTGAGCTTCGAGGGCGGGCGTGTGCAGCTGCTGCTCTGCCTGGGCGATGCCCGCGCCTGGCTGCGCGAGCTGGTGGCCGAGGTGGACGCCTTCTACCTCGACGGTTTCAACCCCAAGCAGAACCCCGAGATGTGGGACGCCTACCTGCTCAAGGCCCTCGGCCGCCTGGCCGCGCCGGGCGCCAGCGCCGGCACCTGGAGCGTGGCGCCGCAGGTGCGCGAGGGCCTGGCAGCGGCGGGCTTCCAGGTCGAGCGCCAGCGCGGCTTTGCCAACAAGGGCGGCATGTGTGTGGCGCGTTATGCACCGCGCCATCAGCCGCAGAAACCCGCCGGCCGCCTGGCCCTGGCGCCGGGCGCGCGCCGCGCGCTGGTCATCGGCTCCGGCCTGGCCGGTGCGGCCTGCGCCTGGGCCCTGGCGCAGCGCGGCATCCACTGCACGGTGATCGATGCGCATGCAGCGCCGGCCCAGGCCAGCTCGGGCAACCCCGGCGGCCTGTTCCACGGCACGCTCAACCCCGACGACGGTGTCCATGCCCGCTTCAACCGCGCCGCCGCGCTGGAAACCGAGCGGGTGCTGCGCGAGCATGGGGCCGCCCTGCCCTGGCTGCAGCACGGCCTGCTGCGGCTGGAGACCCGGCTGACGCTGGCGCAGATGCAGGCCCAGCTGGCTGGACTGGGGCTGCCGCACGACTATGTGCGGGCGCTGGACACGGCGGCGGCCGTTGAACTCACCGGCCTCGCCCTGCGGCACCCGGCCTGGCTCTACCCCGGCGGCGGCGCCCTGCCGCCTCCGGCCTGGGTGGCCCATCTGCTGGCCGAGAGCGGCGCACAGCTGCGCCTGGGCCACCAGGTCGCGCAGCTGCGGCAGGCCGCCGATGGCGGCTGGCAGGCCTGGGACGAACAAAAGACCTTGATCGGCGAGGCGCCGCTGCTGGTGCTGGCCGGCGGCCACCGGGCGCAGGCCTTGCTGCAAGCCCTGGCGCCTGACTTGCCGCTGCCCCTGCTGCAGCTGCGCGGCCAGCTCAGCCATGTGCCCGAGCTGCCCGCAGCGCTCAACACCCGCATGCGGCCGCGCCTGCCGGTGGCCGGCCTGGGTTATGCCATCGCCGACACAGCCCAGGGCCTGTGGTGCGGCGCCACCAGCCAGGACGGCGATCTCGACCCCGATTTGCGCGAGGCCGACCATGCCCGCAACCTGGCCCAGTTCAGCGAGCTGGCCGGTCTGGCGCCCGACGATGGGCCGCTACAAGCCCAGGGCGGCCGGGTCGGCTGGCGCCTGGCCACCGCCGACCGCCTGCCCCTGGTGGGCGGCCTGCCGGTGCTGGGGGATGGCGCCCTGCCCGACCAGCTGCGCTTCCTGCCCCGGCGGCCCGGCCTTGCCGTTTGCATGGGCATGGGCTCGCGCGGCATCAGCTGGGCCGCCCTGTGCGCCCAGGTGCTGGCTGCCCAGGTAACGGGCGCACCGCTGCCGCTGGAGGCCAGCCTGGTCGAGGCCATCGATCCGGCGCGCTTTCTGCTGCGGGTGCGTCGCCAGGCCGGATCGGCGGCGGCGTGAAGCACGCGCGCTGGCTCAGGTCCGCCCTCCATGCGCCCCAGCATCCGGGTGCCGGCGAGCCACAAACTGAGCGCGGGAGCGCGGGCCTGCTTTAGCATCGGCCCTGTCCAGGCTTCAGCCCGACGTGCCCCATGAGCAGCTCTTCGAGCCCCAACCCACCACTCCCTGCCCAGCCGCCAGCGCATGGGCATGCGCGCGGGCATGGGCTGGGCCTCGCCCCCGAACTTTCGCTGGAGGCCGGCCTGCAGCAACTGCGTGAGCTGGGCACCGGCTTCGAACAGGCTTTTTTTGCCGAGCGTCTGCAGGCCCTCCAAGCCCAAGCCTTGAGCGCAGCACATGAGCTGGAACTGGCCGCCTTCGAGCTGCTCGGCCGCTCGACCGCGCCGGCCGAAGATCCCAAGGAACTGCTGGTTCGGGCCCGCGACCTGCTGGATCAGGCCCAAGCCCAGGAATCCTGGCTCGCTTGCGCCGCCAGTTGGCGAGCCATCCAATGGATCCAGACCCGGCTCAAGCTGCATCATGCCGCGCTGGAAAGTGTGGCCCAGGCAGTCGCGCTCTACGAGAAGGCCGGCCATCCGGAACTGGCCTTGTTGATGCAGGCAGCGCGCTGCCCGGTGCTGTTCATGGCAGAGATGTACCCCGAGCTGCGCGAGGCCTGTGCCAAGCTGCTGCTGGAGCGTGAGCGCTTGCCGGTCGCCACCGTGCAGATGCTGCTCAACAGCGCCGCCTCCGCTGCCTACTACCTGGCCAATGAAGAACCCGAGCCCAGGCTGGCCCACGGTTTTTGGCAGGAATGCCTGCATCTGCACCAGGAAAGCCTGGCCCTCACTGAGCGACATGGCCTGGTCTACGCCGGCTCCCTGGCCCACCTCAACCTCTCTGTCGTGCATGCCACCCTGGGCCAGGGGCAAGCGTGCCGCCAGCACCTGGAGCAGTTGCGCTTCATGGCTGGCGACAAGCCGCTGCCCGCCTCCTGGCAGCTCTGGATGCGCTTGTGCGCGGTGCTGCTGGACTGCCATGAGGCCAGCGGTGGCCCGACCCAGGCCCAGGCCTGGCACGCCCTGCTGGCCGTCGACGCCGAGCTGGCCCAGACCCCGTCGTACAGCGTGGGCCACCGCGATGCCGTCTTGCAGGCCCTGCGCCAGTTCGGCGAACGCTGGGGCTATATGGACCAGGCCTTGCGGGCCGGCCTGACCCAGCTTCAGCAAGAGCGCGAGCGCAAGCGGGAACTGTCTCGGGCCCTGGGCGAAACCGTGCATGCGGTGATGGAGCGACCGCGCCTGCTGCAAGCCAATGCGCAGTTGACCCGCCAGGGCAGCGAACTCGAGCAGTCGCTGGCCCAGCGCAACCAGGAGCTCAGCCATGCCCTGGCCAAGGTGCAGGCCGAGGCCAGCATCCGCGCGGCCGCCGAGGCCGCCTTGCAAAAAGCCCACGACGAGTTGGAGGCCCAGGTGCGCGCCCGCAGCGCCGAGTTGGAGCTGGCCTTGCGCACCCTGATGCGCCAGGAGAAGCAGCTGGCCCTCTCGCGCATGGTGGTGGGCGTGGCGCACGAGATGAACACGCCGCTGGGCAATGCCCGCATGGCCGCCAGCACCATGCAGGACCAGTGCCAGGACTTGCGCGCCCAGACCCAGCTCGGCCAGCTGCGCCGCAGCGAGCTCGACCAGGCCCTGAACCGCTTGCAAGAAGGCAGCGAGCTGGTGGACCGCAACCTGGCCCGTGCCGGCCAGTTGGTCGAGCGTTTCAAGGCCCTGGCCATCAGCCAGCATCAGGAAGCGCCGCAACAGCTGGACCTGGCCGCGCAACTGCGCCAATGGGCCCAGGCCTGGCAGGCCCGCCTGCCAGGCCCAGACTTCCGCCTCGACATCTCGGGCCTGCCCGAGCGGCTGGCCTGGCAGGGCTTTCCGCGTGCCTTGCATGAGGTGCTGGACCAGCTGTTCGACAACAGCCTGCAGCATGGCTGGGCCGGTCGCACCCAAGGCTGGGCCGGGCTGGCACTGAGCCAGATCCGCACGCCGGGCGATGAAACCGAGGAACGCGAGGCCGTGCAACTGCTCTGGCAGGACGACGGGCCCGGCATCCCGGCCGAGCACCTGCCCCATGTGCTGGAGCCGTTTTTCAGTACCCGCCTGGGTCAGGGCGGCAGCGGCCTGGGCCTGAGCACGGCCCACAGCCTGGTCTGCGAACTGATGGGCGGGCGCCTGGAGCTGCAAAGCCCGCCCGGCCAGGGTTGCCAGGTGCGCATCACCCTGCCGCTCTCGCTCAGCCGGCCGTCAATCGGCGGCAGCCCAACAGCGGCAGGGATGAGCGGGCGTTCAGCGCTCTCCTCAGCATCCTGCCTCGCCCCCCCGGAGCCCAAGCCGTGAATGCAAGCCCGCCGTCTCGCCCAGCTCAGATCGCTGAACGTCTGAAGCAGCTTCGGCACAGCATGGTGGGCTGGCTGGATCTGCAAGCCCTGGCCGAGCTGCAGGACTTGCTGCGCCAATCACCCAGCAGCTCTGAAGCGGTCGAGATCGAGGCTTACACCCTCCTGCTGGACCTCAATACCGAAGCCCCGAAGGCTTTGCGCGCCCTGCAGCGCTGCCAGGAGTTGCTGAACCTGGCCCAGGCCCTGCAGCACCCGCTGTGCGAAGCTGCGGTCTGGCGGGTGATGCAGCTGCTGCAGAGCTTTTTGATGCTGCACCCCGCCGCTCTGCACAGCGCAGGCATGGCCGCCAAGCTGTACGCCGACGCGGGGGAACATGAGCTTGAGCAGATGATGCTGGAGTCGCACAACTACGTGCTCTTCCATGCGCAGATGTACGAAGAGCTCTACGCGTCCTGCCAGTCCCAGCTGCCCCGCGCGCGCCAGAGCCGCAACGTTTTTTGCTGCCGGCTGATTTGGGGCGCGGCCAGTGCAGCCTACACCTTGGGCATGCGTTGCCCGCAGTTGCAGCAGCGTGAGGAATGGTGGCGGCAAGCACGAGAGCTGCATCTGGAAGCCTTGGCGCTGAGCCAAACGCTGCAGCAAACCATGATGGAGGCGATCAGTTTGCTCAACCTGGCCGTGGTGGAAGCCAGTCTGGGCCAGGTGCCGGCAGCGCGGGCCTACCTCGATCGCATCGGGGCGCTGACGCATCTGGACGCACACCGCCCCGGCTGGGAGGCCTGGTTTGGCCTGGCCCAGGCCTTGATCGAACTGCACGAACCTCGCAACAACGCGGCCCAAGAAGAGGCTGCCTGGGGCGGCCTGCTCGCCACCGCACGCCGTCTGCTCGACGGCGGCCTGAACCACGCCGCAGCCGCCGAAGCCGCGCTGCGCACCATCAACCACCTGGGCCGCCAGCGCAATCGTCTGGACGATGCGTTATGGGCCATGGAGACCTTGCTCGACCAACAGCTTCAAGCCCGGCAAGCCCTGGCCCAGAACATGTCTGACACCCTGAGCGTTGCACTTGAGTTACCGCGTCTGCGCCAGGAAAAAGACCGCTTGATGGAACAAGGTTTCGCGCTCGAACAGTCTCTGGCCCAGCGCAACCAGGAGCTCAGCCATGCCCTGGCCAAGGTGCAGGCCGAGGCCAGCATCCGCGCCGCCGCCGAGGCCGCCTTGCAAAAAGCCCACGACGAGCTGGAGGCCCAGGTGCGCGCCCGCAGCGCCGAACTGGAGCTGGCCCTGCGCACCCTGATGCGGCAGGAGAAGCAGCTGGCCCTCTCGCGCATGGTGGTGGGCGTGGCGCACGAGATGAACACGCCGCTGGGCAATGCCCGCATGGCCGCCAGCACCATGCAGGACCAGTGCCAGGACTTGCGCGCCCAGACCCAGCTCGGCCAGCTGCGCCGCAGCGAGCTCGACCAGGCCCTGAACCGCTTGCAAGAAGGCAGCGAGCTGGTGGACCGCAACCTGGCCCGTGCCGGCCAGTTGGTCGAGCGTTTCAAGGCCCTGGCCATCAGCCAGCATCAGGAAGCGCCGCAACAGCTGGACCTGGCCGCGCAACTGCGCCAATGGGCCCAGGCCTGGCAGGCCCGCCTGCCAGGCCCAGACTTCCGCCTCGACATCTCGGGCCTGCCCGAGCGGCTGGCCTGGCAGGGCTTTCCGCGTGCCTTGCATGAGGTGCTGGACCAGCTGTTCGACAACAGCCTGCAGCATGGCTGGGCCGGTCGCACCCAAGGCTGGGCCGGGCTGGCACTGAGCCAGATCCGCACGCCGGGCGATGAAACCGAGGAACGCGAGGCCGTGCAACTGCTCTGGCAGGACGACGGGCCCGGCATCCCGGCCGAGCACCTGCCCCATGTGCTGGAGCCGTTTTTCTGCACCCGCCTGGGTCAGGGTGGCAGCGGCCTGGGCCTGAGCACGGCCCACAGCCTGGTCTGCGAACTGATGGGCGGGCGTCTGGAGCTGCAAAGCCCGCCTGGACAGGGTTGCCAAGTGCGCATCACCCTGCCCCGGTTGCCGGCCGCGGCGCCTGTGCCCGCTTGGCCCGATCATTCGGCCCAGCCCGACTGAGCGCGCATGGCCCGCTGCCAGGGCCGCCTTTCGCACATATCCCGTGCATGGTACTCAAAAGGTGCGCGCACCAGCCGATAAGCCAGAGGTGAGGCCTGTGGCCCCCTCTTTCGCTCGCTTGTGCGGCAGCCAGGGCTCACCCCACCCCCAAGGATCAGGCTTTTCAATGACTTCAACATCTCCAACCTCCCTCAAGGGCCGCTCCATCGGTCAACGACTGGGCGCTGTACTGAGCCTCGTCTTGCTGATCTCCTCCGCGGGATCGGCCCTGGGCTACTGGGCGCTGCACAAGGTGGCGGTCGAGTCCGAGGTGATCCACAAGGAAGCCCTGGTGGCCGAGCGCGCCGCCACGGACTGGTATCGCAACATCACCAACGGCGTGAACCGCACCAGCGCCATCGCCGTCAGTGCCGACGCCAGCCTGGCCGACTTCTTTGCCGCAGGCGCCGCCGAATCCACCAAGCAATCGGGCGAGCTGCAAAAACGCCTGGAAACCCTGCTGACCTCGCCCAAGGAACGTGCCCTGTTCGAATCGCTGTCAGAAGCCCGCAAGGCCTATCTGAGCGCCCGGGACGCGGTCACCGCCGCCAAGAAAGGTGGGGATTCAGACGGCGCGCGCCAGCTCTTCGACAGCAAGTTTCAACCCGCCGCGGCGCATTTCCAGGAGCAGATCAAGGCCATCGTGCAGTTGCAGCGGGAGCAGCTCGATGCAGCGGCGCACCGCATCGAGTCGAACAACAGCACGGCCCGCACCGGCCTGATCGTCTTCGCCCTGTGCGCAGCCGCCGCCGGCGCCGGCCTGGCCCTGTGGCTGACTCGCTCGATCACCAGGCCTCTACAAGAGGCGGTGGGCGCGGCCGAGGCCATTGCCAACTTTGACCTCAGCCACCCGATCCCGGCCGGCGGCGCCGACGAAACCGGCCAGCTGCTGAACTCGCTGCGCCTGATGCAGGCCTCGCTGCTGAAGCTGATCGGCGAGGTGCGCAGCTCCACCGACAGCATCAGCACCGCCAGCGCCGAGATCGCCACCGGCAACCATGACCTGTCCGCCCGCACCGAGCAAACCGCCTCCAATCTGCAGCAGGCTGCGGCCTCGATGATGCAGCTGACCGGCACGGTCAAGCAGACGGCCGAATCGGCCAGCACCGCCGACCAGCTGGCCGGCAGCGCGGCCGAGGTGGCGCAGCGCGGCGGCACCGTGGTGGGCCAGGTGGTCAGCACCATGGAAGAGATCAGCAACAGCTCGCGCCGCATTGGCGACATCATCGGCACCATCGATGGCATCGCCTTCCAGACCAACATCCTGGCGCTGAATGCGGCTGTGGAAGCCGCCCGAGCCGGTGAGCAAGGCCGCGGCTTCGCGGTGGTGGCCAGCGAGGTGCGCTCCCTGGCCCAACGCTCGGCCGAGGCCGCACGCGAGATCAAGAGCCTGATCGGCGCCAGCGTCGAACGGGTCGAATCGGGCACCCGCCTGGTGCAGGACGCCGGCAGCACCATGGGCGAGATCGTCGCCAGCGTGCAGCGCGTGTCCCACATCATTGGCGAGATCAGCGCCTCGGCGCGCGAGCAAAGCGATGGCATCCACCAGATTAATGCCGCCGTCACCCAGCTCGATCAGATGACCCAGCAGAACGCGGCCCTGGTCGAGGAATCGGCCGCCGCAGCCGAGAGCCTGCGCGATCAGTCCTCGCGCCTGGCCGAGGCCATCGGAGTGTTCCGCCTGGAGCGCAGCGGCGCTGCACGGCGCCACTGACACCGAGTCCGGAACCTGGGCCCGAGCGAGGCCCAGGCACAAAAAAGCCGGTCGCGATGCGCCGGCTTTTTTTTCTGCTGCGAGCCCGAATCGGCGAATCAGAAGCTCAAGGTCTTCACGCCTTCCGAGGTGCCCAGCAGGCAGACCTGGGCGCGGTTGCGGGCAAACACACCCACGGTGACCACACCGGGCCATTGGTTCACATCGGCCTCAAACGCGACCGGGTCGCTGATTTTCAGGCCGGTGACATCGAGGATGTGGCAGCCGTTGTCGGTGACCACACCGGCGCGCAGCGTCGCCACGCCGCCCAGGGCCGCAAAGCGGCGGGCCAGCTGGGCAGCAGCCATGGGGATGACCTCGACCGGCAGCGGGAACTTGCCCAAGGTCTGGACCAGCTTGGATTCGTCAGCGATGCAGACGAACTTCTGCGCCAGATCGGCGACGATCTTCTCGCGTGTCAGCGCCGCGCCACCACCCTTGATCATGTGGCCGCCGTGATCGATCTCATCGGCGCCGTCGATGTAGACGCCCAGGCCCTGGACCTCGGCCGCGTCGAGCACGGCAATGCCCAGGGCCTTCATGCGTTCGGTCGAACGCACCGAGCTGGACACGGCGCCCGCCACCTGGATGCCGCTGGCGGCCAGGGCATCGATGAACTTGTCGACCGTCGAGCCGGTGCCCACGCCGACGATGCTGCCGGGCTCCACATACTGCAAAGCGGCTTGGCCAACCAGGGTCTTGAGTTCGTCTTGGGTCATGGTGCGTCGGGGAGTCAAAAAAGGAAGGAGAAGCAGCGCAGCGAGGGTTGCGCTCCAAAGCCCGCATTATCGATCACGCTCGCGGCCCCCCCTGGCCCGGCAGCAGAGCACGGCCCCAGAGCCTGGCCAGGGTTGCGCCTTGGAACGCAAACCCCTCCGGGAAAAATACTGTTTGCATATACAGCTGTTTGTTTATACAGTTGCCGCAACGCTGCGACGGAACACGCGATGTCCGCATCAGCAGCCAAGCCCAAGCAAGCCCCCTGGAGCCCTGACGATGAACCTGAGCCGCCCCACCGCCGCACACACCACCCAGCCTTCGAGCGCAGCCCCCATCCCTGTTCAAGCGCAAAGCGCAGGCGAGGCCTCCACCCTGCCCAGCTGGGTCGCTCGCACCAGCCTGGAATCGGGCCGCAAGCCAGCACACCGGCGCGGGCATGGCCACGCCGGCCAGGAGCGTGCCGGTGTCTCGGCCGCCCTGCGTGCGCTGCGCGACCCGCAGTCCTGGATCACGGCCATCGCCGTGCTGACCCTGGTGGGCCTGAGCGGTGGCGCCTTCGAGGCCGAAGACAGCCACAGCGAGCGCAGCGCCATTCATCTGCACAGCGGCATGACCAACGATGCCGTGGTCGCCGAACTGAGCAGCAGCCAGCGCTGAAGCCGGGCCCGAAACCGAGCTCGAAGTCCAGCCCGAGTTCTACCGGGCTCGGCATGCCGCGCTGAACTGAGGCGACGCTGTGCAGCGGCGCAAGCTCGATGACCTTCGGCGGGGCTGTCAACGCCTCAGGCGGCGTAGAACTTGCCGTGGAAGCCGTAGGTGACCCAGTACGGCAGCCACACCCGGGCCAAGGGGCCGGCGCTGAGCGCCTGGGCGTCAAAGACGCTGGCAAAACTTCGCTGGCGGCGGCAGTCATAGCCCAGGCCCAGCAGCCAGCCCTGGCCCTCACCGGCCGCGCCTTGCGGCGTGCCCGGCTTGGGCACCAGCACATGCTCCTCCAGCACCACCTCGGGGCCGAAGGCAAAGCGCTCGCGGCGCCCGGTCTCCAGATCCAGGTGCATCAAGCCGTTGTAGCCCCAGCGTGGCCCCAGGTCCACGGCCGTCGGGTAGTAGACATGGCGGTGGCGCTGGCCGACCACACGCGGGTCGACGACCGGAAACTCAACCGATTCGCTGCGCGACTGCACGCTGATGCGGCCAGGCGCTGAGGGCTGAACGCCCGCCGCACCGGGCGCCGCGGCCCCCATCTGCAAGCGCATGAAACGCGGCTGCGAGCTCTGCGGCGCAGGCCGCTCGCCGCGCATGACCTGCTGCAGCTCCGCATTGGCCTGAGGCAGCGGGCGAGACTCCACATAGTCCAGGTGCAAGGTCTCGGCACCGGCCGCGCCCTCGTCCCAGGCATTGCCGAAGTGAAACACCAGGCTGGCCGGCACCTCGAACACGCGCCGGCGGCTGAAATCAGCCTTGTCGATCACCAGCACCCGGGTCGAGTCCTGCGCCTGCCAGCGCATGGAATCCAGCATGCTCTGGCCGCCGCGCACGGCCGCCATGTCCAGCTGGATCGGCGGCAGCAGAAAGACCAGAAAGCGCTGAGACATGGCGAAGTCGTGGACCATGGGCACGGGCACCGGTGACTCGAAGACCTCGCTGCGCACCACCTGACCCCGGGCCGAGATCTGGTAGACCGCCATGCGATCGCCGGCCGTGCCGAAGTTCCAGACCGTGCCGTCCGGCTCCACCTTGGGGTGGGCCGAGAACGGCATGCCGGCCAGCTCAGGCGACCAGACCCGTGGGCCACGCGTCGCCAGGGTTTGCGGGTCCAGCTCGTAGGCGCTGCCGCCTTCCCACAGGGCATGGAGCCGGCCGTTGAGCAAGATCACGCTGGTGTTGGCCACATTGAGGCTGTCGGAGTTCTGGATGGGCATGCGCGGCGGGATGGCCGTGCCGAAGGCCGGCAGCAAGAAGCGCCCGGCTTCCGCCTCGGCCTTGAACTTGCGCGTCTGCACAAAGCGGGCCTTGTGCGCCACTTGGCCGCGGCCAGCGCTGCCGCCGAAGGTCCAGGCCTGCACCAGGCCATCGCCATCGAACCAATGGCGGTAGCGCTCCTCACCGCGGGCCATCAGGCCCGGTCCGTTGCGGTAGTAGGTGCCGCGCAAGCCGTCGGGCAGGCGGCCTTCAATCTGCAGATCGCGGGCGTCCAAATCCTGGCCACGCAAGCCCTGCAGCGGCAGCAACTCCGGCGCCCCGCTGGCGAATGCCGCCGCACCCAGGCCCTGGGCCATGGCTTCTTGCAGCCCCGTCCAAGCGAGGCCAGTGGCGGCACCGAACTTGAGCCAATCACGTCTTTGCAGGGTCATCGTCATCGCGTCCACTCCTTGCGCGCTGCGCCAATTCACATCACTTCAAGGACACGCTCAGGCGTGCACCGGCCACCACCTCGAACTGCGCCGCCTCGAACTTGGGCGGGCCGAACATGCCGGTGGCGTTGTTGGAGAAAGCAAAAGGCTCGATCGGCAGGCGCATGGCGTTCATGTCCAGGCGGCCATTGCCGTTGAGGTCGTGCGCCACGTTCAGAGCCAGGCGGCCGAGCGGCAGAGCCGCCAGCTTGATCACCAACCGCCCATCTTTTTGCGCGCTGGCCGGAGCGCTGGCCACGGCCACCGGCTTTTTGAGCCAATCCTCGGGCGAGGCGAACACGCTGACCAGGATCTGGCCCTCGCTGCTGGCGATGCCGCTGAGTTCCAGCTCCATGTCGACCGCTGCAGCCGGCGCAGCGACTGCGCTGACCGGTGCATCCGCGGCCAGGGCCGACAGGCTGCCGCTGCCGCTGAGCACGAGGCCGGCCGCAGCCAAGCCGATCAGTCGGCGCGCCGCAGCGGCCGGGCGGTGGAAGGAAGTCTCTTTGTTCATGGCAGGACCTTTTCGGGTTCAGTGAGTGGCGATGACTGAACTCTAGAAAGCCCCGCGCTGGCGTCCCAGCGCCTTGCGACCAAGTGAAGCCACGCAGCGCCAGCGGCGGCCGGCGGGCGCGAACGGAAGCGAGCTGAGACGAACCCAGGCCCATGAAAAAAAGGGCGACCGCCAGCGGTCGCCCTCGATTCAGTTCGGACGCGTTTTGGCCCGGGGGCCTGCCCGCTCAGCCGCGCCGCGCGCGCACTGCCGCCGCCAGCTCGCGCAGCAGGGGCTCGGTCTGCGACCAGCCCAGGCAGGCGTCGGTGATGGAGACGCCGGGCAGCAGATCCTGCTTGGTCTGGCCCTCGGCCAGGTCCTGCCGACCCGGCTGCAGATGCGATTCGATCATCACACCGGTGATGCGCTGCTCGCCACCCGCGATCTGCGCCGCCACATCGCGGCCGACATCGATCTGGCGCTCGAACTTCTTGCTCGAATTGGCGTGCGAGAAGTCCACCATCACCTGCTCGCGCAGGCCGGCGCCGCGCATGGCTTCGCAGGCGGCAGCCACCGACGCCGCGTCGTAATTGGGCGCCTTGCCGCCGCGCAGGATGATGTGGCAATCGTCGTTGCCGCGGGTCTCAAAAATGGCGGCCGCGCCCATCTTGGTCATGCCCATGAAGGCATGGCTGGCGCGGGCAGCCAACACCGCATCGCTGGCGACCTTGATGCCACCGTCGGTGCCGTTCTTGAAGCCCACCGGGCAGGACAGGCCAGAGGCCAGCTGGCGGTGGCTCTGGCTCTCGGTCGTGCGCGCGCCAATGGCGCCCCAGGACACCAGATCGCTGATGTACTGCGGCGACAGCAGATCCAAAAACTCGGTGCCGGCCGGCAGGCCCAAGGCCGTCACATCAAGCAGCAGCTTGCGCGCCAGGCGCAAGCCTTCGTTCATGTGGAAGCTGCCGTCCAGGCGCGGGTCGTTGATGTAGCCCTTCCAGCCGACCGTGGTGCGCGGCTTCTCGAAGTACACGCGCATGACGATCAGCAGGTCCTTCTGCAGCTCGGCGCGCAGGTCCTTGAGCAAGCGGGCGTAGTCCATGGCCTGGTCGTGGTCATGGATGGAGCATGGGCCTACCACCACCAGCAGGCGGTCATCACGGCCGTGCAGCACATCGCTGATGTCGCGGCGCGCCTGCTCGACCAGCTGCAGCGAGCTGTCCGGCGGCGGCAACTCATCCAGCAGCAGGGCCGGCGAAATCAAGGGGCGGACGGCGCCGATGCGGGTGTCGTCGGTGCGGGTGCTGTCCTGCGTGCTGGCATCGCCAGCATCGCTGCGGCGGCCGATTTCGCGGTCCTTTGCGGGGTTGTCGAGAGACTGCATGGCTCAAACTCCAAGAAACATTGCAGGCATTATCCGTGCAGGCCAAACCGCTGGTCCTCCGGCACGGCCCAATGGCCCGGTCTGGACCACGGGCTGGCGCCAGGTCTGGACGGGCCTACCCAAAAGCCAGCCCAGCCCTGCCCCGCCCCTCTGCGACAATTCGCGGCTATGCCTCTGATCCCCTACGCCCTCACCCGCCCTTTTCTGTTCGGACTGGACCCCGAACATGCCCATGAGCTGACGCTGGGCGCCATCGCCCGGCTGCAGAACACACCGGCGCAATGCCTGTGGTCGCAGCCGCGCATCGCCGATCCGATCGAGCTGGCCGGGCTGAAGTTCCCCAACCGCATCGGCCTGGCCGCCGGCCTGGACAAGAACGGCCGCTGCATCGACGGCCTGGGCGCCATGGGCTTCGGTTTCATCGAGGTGGGCACGGTCACGCCCAAGGGCCAGCCCGGCAATGACAAGCCGCGCATGTTCCGGCTGCCCGAGGCCGGCGCCTTGATCAACCGCCTGGGCTTCAACAACGAAGGCCTGGCCAGTTTCCTGGCCAATGTGCAGCGCGCGCACAGCTTCCGCGCGGCCGGCGGCCTGCTGGGCCTGAACATCGGCAAGAACGCCGTCACCCCCATCGAAGAGGCCGCCAGCGACTACCTGCTGGGCCTGGACGGTGTGTTCCCGCATGCCGACTACATCACCGTCAACATCTCCAGCCCCAACACCAAGAATCTGCGCGCCCTGCAAAGCGACGAGGCCCTGGACGCCCTGCTCGGCCGCCTGCAGGAACGCAAGCTGCAGCTGGAAGCGAGCGCCAAGCGCCAGGTGCCCATGTTCGTCAAGATCGCGCCCGATCTGGACGAGGAGCAGGTCGCCGTGATCGCCCAAACCCTGCAGAAGAACGGCATCGACGGCGTGATCGCCACCAACACCACCATCTCGCGCGAGGCGGTCAAGGGCCTGGCGCATGCCGAGGAAACCGGTGGTCTCTCAGGCCGGCCGGTGTTCGAGGCCAGCAACCGCGTGATCCGCCTGCTGCGCTCGGCCCTGGGTGGCAACTACCCCATCATCGGCGTGGGCGGCGTGATGAGCGGCGAAGACGCCCGCGCCAAGCTGCAAGCCGGCGCCGACCTGGTGCAGATCTACACCGGCCTGATCTATCAAGGCCCGGCCCTCGTCCGCGACTGCGCAGCAGCCATGGCCCGCGTCTGAACGGGCGCAAGCCATGGCCATCGAAATCGAACGCAAATTCCTGGTCCTCGGCGAGGCCTGGAAAGCCAGTGGCCCCGGTGAATTCATCAGCCAGGGCTATCTGAACCGCGACCCCGCACGCACGGTGCGCGTGCGCATCAAGGGCGAACAGGCCTGGCTGACCATCAAGGGCCGCAGCGAAGGCGTGGCCCGGGCCGAGTTTGAGTACCCGGTGCCGGTGGCGGACGCGCGCGAGCTGCTGGCCCTGTGCGAAGGCCCGCGGGTCGAGAAGATCCGCCGCGAGATCAGCCACGCCGGCATGCTCTGGGAGGTGGACGAGTTCCTCGGCGACAACGCCGGCCTGGTGGTGGCCGAGATCGAGCTCAGCGAGGCTGACCAGGCCTTCGAACGCCCCGACTGGCTGGGCCAAGAGGTCAGCCAGGACCCTCGCTATTTCAACTCGGCGCTCAGCAATTTGCCCTTCTGCCGCTGGTGAACCCCGCCAGGCCGGCCACGCCGATTCATCGGGTTAGTCCCGAGATGCAGCGAAACCACGTTTGCATCCATTCTTTCGTTTTGCGCGCATTCCGTACAAGCCGCCTGCGCTGAGTTTCACGACCATGGCGCTCCGTCATCCCCTGGTTGGGCCACCCGCTCGACCGCAACCGATGGAGCATGCCCATGAAGCATTGGAACCCACTCACCCTGTCCATCCCTGGCGCCGCTCTGGCGCTGTTTGCCGTCACCGCGCAGGCCCAAGATCTTCTGCTGCGCCTGTCTGCCGACGCCAGCCTCGGCACCACCAGCCTCGACATCAGCCACGCGCAGCGTGGCAGCTTTGCCCAGCCCGGCGCCCGGCAGAAACCGCGCGAGGGTGAACTGCTCGTGATCGGGCGCAATGCCCAGGGGCAGGAGTTGTTTCGCCGCGCCGTGGCCAACCCCAGCCGCAAGACGGCCGAGATCTTCAATGAAACGACCGGTCAGATTGAGCTGTCTCGGCCCTTGGCCGCACGGGGCGCGATTGAGCTGAGCGTGCCGGAGCCCGCCCAACTCGCCAGCCTTGAGCTGAGCGAGTACCGCAGCCAAGCGGGCCTGAGCGCAACGCCGGGCCGACGCCTCAGCCGCAAGGAGTTGGATGCCTTGGTTCAACGCAGCGCCCAGCAGAACACCTTGGCAGCGACCGCCGTGCCCACCGGCAGCACCCTGCTGTGGGAAAGCGGCAGCAGCGCTCAGCGCATGGACATCGTCATCATCGGCGACGGCTTCACCCGCGCTGAAATGCCGGCCTGGCAAACCGCGGCCCAGCGGGTGTCGGACGGCATCCTGGCCGACCCGCTGTTCGCCCGTTTCAAGGGTGCGCTGAACATCCGCCGCGTTGACATCGAGAGCGCCCAGTCGGGCGTGAGCGAAGGCGGCGTGGTGCGCAACTCGGCGCTGGGCAGCCAACTGGGATGTTTCAACATCGCGCGCCTGGTGTGCACCGACGAGGCCAAGGTGCTGGCGGCCGTCTCGGCCGTGGCACCGGCCAATGGACGCGATGTGATCATCGTGCTGGTCAACAGCCCCACCTATGCCGGCGCGGCCAGCGGCAATATCGGCGGCTTCTCCTTGCACCCCCAATCCATCGAGATCGCCCTGCATGAGATCGGCCATGCGGCATTCCAGTTGGCCGACGAGTACGACAACGGCACCTGCGACACCAGCAGCGAGCCCCGCGCCGCCAACGTCACCCGTGTGGCCACACGCAACGGGGTCAAATGGGCGCCGCTGATCGCCGCCACCACGCCGGTACCGACCAACCCGGGCTCGGTCAGCAATGGCACGGTGGGGGTGTTCCAGGGTGCCGACTATTGCCCCAGCGGCAAGTACCGGCCGACCGAAACCTCGCGCATGCGCGCCCTGTCCAACCCCTGGCATGCCGTCAATGAAGCGCGAGCCAAAGCGGTGTTCGACAGCTACACCGGCGGCGCTGGCGACGCCCTGCCCGTGATCAGCAGCCAGCCGCGCAGCGTGACGGTCAATGCCGGCCAGAGCGCCAGCTTCAGCGTCAGCGCCAGCGGCAACGGTTTGAGCTATCAATGGCGCAAGAACGGCACGGCCATCGCCGGCGCCACGGCCGCCAGCTACAGCACGGGGCCCACCAGCCTCAGCGACAACGGCGCGCAGTTCAGCGTGCTGGTCAGCAACAGCGCCGGCAGCTTGAGCAGCGCGGCCGCCACGCTGACGGTCAGGAACAGCGATGCCGTACCGCCCAGCATCAGCACGCAGCCGAGCAATGTCAGTGTCAGAGCGGGCAGCCCAGCCAGCTTCTCGGTGACCGCGGCCGGCACCGGGCCGCTGAGCTACCAGTGGCGCAAGAACGGCAGTGCCATCGCTGGCGCCACAGCGGCCAGCTACTCGATCGCCGCCGCCGCCAGCGCCGACAACGGCGCGCAGTTCAGCGTCACCATCAGCAACAGTGCCGGCAGCGTCACCAGCGCCAACGCCACCTTGACCGTCACGTCGGACAACAGCGGCAGCAGCACCGTGAACGGCACGCTGGCGGCTGGTGCCAGCCTGACCTACCCCAGCGGCAGCCCGGGCTACCACCAAAGCAGCGCCGGGGGCAAGTTCAGTGCCACGCTCAAGGGCCCGGCCGGGGCCGACTTCGACCTCTACCTGTACAAGTGGAACGGCAGCGGCTGGGCCGTGGTCGCCAAGTCGGAGGGGCCGGACGCCAACGAGGCCTTCAGCTACAACGGGACAGCCGGCTATTACTACCTGCAGCTCAGCTCTTACGCAGGCAGCGGTGCGTTCACGCTGAGCTACACCCTGCCAAAGTAAGGCATTAGCTCACCACACCACGTCCCTTCGCCCACCCGCTGCGTTCGTTCCCGGCCGCAGCGAGGCCGGCCCTGCCTCGCCCGTGCTGAAGCTCCGGCGAATCAGCCCGGCGCAGGCAGCAGCGCATGCGCCCCGCGTGCGAGGCGCCCACCTTCGTCACCGGCTTGTTCTCAAGCAGAAAGAGGAGACCCACATGAAACAGACCTTCCGGCAATGGACGCTGTCCTTGCTGGCCGCACTGGCGCTGAGCGCCTGCGGCGGCGGCAGCCTTCAAGACCGCCCAAGCGAAAACGGCATCAGCCCCCAAGCGAGCAACATGCCCCGTGCCAAAGCCACGGCTGCCACCGCGGGCGCGTCGGCCGCCCCCAAGCAAGGCATCGTGCTGGACGACATCGACAAGGGCAGCTTCTGCTATAGCGAGCCCATCAATTTCAGCGCCGATGTCAGTGATCTGAAATCAGCCTACCAGTCCAACAACTGGCTGCAAACCATCACCAGCGTCTACGGCCGCCGCTGGCCCAGCGGCAAGGCCCTGGCCACCGCTCAAGCCAATGATCAGTACTTCAAGGGCTTTGTCGATACCAGCAGCTTCAACAAGCTGGCCGAGTCCCTGATGGTGGCCATCCACGAAGAAACCCATATGTGGGATCTGGCGGCCGAACGAACGCAATGGAACAACTACAGCTCGTCCTGGATTGACGAGCAGACGCAGTTCCTCAAGTTCAATCTCTACGACAGCGACGGTGGCTTTGCGCGCAAGGAGATCTTGAGCCTGATCACCGATGACGCTTCGTCCGAGACCGACGAGGTCTATCTCAAGAACGCCCAGCAAGGGGAGTACCACCTGCAGGGCGTCACGGCCGAGCTCAATGCCAGCTTGATGGGCCTGCCGGCGGCGGCGGCAGTCGGTGAATTCATCGACGGCATCGGCGCCAGCAACTCACGTGACCTGGCTTTGACCAACACCAGCTATCTGCAGCTGTACCTTCGCGTGGCCAAGTCCAAGCACAACGCCTACTACAACAAGCTCAAGAGCGACCCCACGCTGCGCAAATGGGTCTTGGTGCAGTTTCTGCGCAATGCCTACCACATGAAGCAATCGGATCGCTGGGCGGCCAAGCTGGGCAGCGCCAAGGTGCCGCGCCTGATTGCGCGTGTCTATGCTGCGGAGAATCTGGCCATTCTGGAAGACTTCACCGGCTACACCCTGCCCAAGACCATCGACAGCGCCTGCATGGGCGCCGCCGGAGCACCCGTCATCAACAGCCAACCCCAGAATGTGGTGGCCAACATCGGCCAGACGGTCAGCTTCAGCGTTCAGGCCAGTGGCTCAGGCCTGAGTTACCAGTGGCGCAAGAACGGCGTCAACCTGGGCAGCAACAGCAGCTCCGCCAGCTACATCATCAATGCGGTGCAAGCCAGCGATGCCGGCAGCTACAGCGTGCTGGTCAGCAACTCGCTGGGCTCGACCAGCAGCAATGCCGCCTCCTTGACTGTCAACCCGGGCAGCGAGATCCGCATCAGCATCACGCCGGCCTCGGTCACGCTCAGTCCCGGCGGCAGCCAGCAGTTCAGCGCCACGGTCAGCGGCAGCAGCAACACCGCCGTCACTTGGCGCGTGCTCGATACCGGCGGCGGCAGCATCAGCAGCAGCGGACGCTACACCGCACCTCAGACGGCTGGCAGCTACCGCATTCAGGCCAGCAGCGTGGCCGATGCCAGCAAGACCGCACAAGCCACCGTCACTGTCAGCGCTGCCAGCACAGCACCGGTGATCAACAGCCAACCCCAGGCCGTCAATGCCGTCGCAGGCTCCACCGCCAGCTTCTCGGTGCAAGCCAGCGGCAGCGGCCCGCTGAGCTACCAGTGGCGACGCAACGGCACAGCCCTGAGCGGCGCCACCGGCTCCAGCTACACCACCCCGGTGCTGAGCCTGGCCGACCATGGCGCCGTGTACAGCGTGGTGGTCGGCAATGCGGCTGGTTCGGTCACCAGCGCCGGCGCCACACTCAGTGTCAGCGCCGCTGGGGGCGGCACCACCGTGACCGGCTCACTCAGCGGCGCAGGCGCCAGCGCCACCGTGCCAGGCGGCAGCCCCGGCTATCTGCGAACGACAGCCCGCGGTCTTTTCAATGCCCAGCTCAGCGGCCCCGCGGGCAGCGATTTCGATCTCTACCTGTACCGCTGGAACGGCAGCAGTTGGGCCGTCGTGGCCAAATCTGAGGGTCCGGCCTCCAGCGAAGCCTTGAGCTACACGGGCGCGGCCGGCTTCTACTATTTCCAGATCCAGTCCTATGCGGGCGGCGGCGCCTACAGCTTGACGTACAGCGCACCCAAGTGAGTTCGCGCGCCAGCGCGGATCCGCGGCGCCCTCAGCGAGCCGCCGCCGCCGACGGCGGCGCGTTCAGCTGGGCCAGGGCCCGCGTGGCCAGCTCGGCATGGGCGGCTTCCAGGTCAGCCTGCGGCTGGCTGGAGCCGCTCATGAACACGGCCATCAAGAGAGGCGCGCGGTCGGGCGGGAAAAACACCGCGACATCGTTGACCGCGCCGCGCGCACCGGTGCCGGTCTTGTCGGCCGCCGGCCAGTCTTTCGGCGCACCGGCGCGCAGGCGGCGCAAGCCGGTCTCGGAGGCATTCATCCAGACCAGCAGTTGCTGACGCAGCTCGTCCGACAAGACGCTGCCCAGGATGCGGTCCAGCAGGCCGACAAAGGCCTCGGGCGTGCTGCTGTCGCGCGGGTCACCGGGCTCGTTGCTGTTGAGTGCGGGTTCGATGCGGTCCAGCCGGGTGACCACATCGCCCTGCTCGCGCGCAAAACGGGTCAGGCCCGGCGGGCCGCCGACCAGGGGCAGCAGCAAATTCGCCGCCGGGTTGTCGCTGTGCACCAGGATGGCCTCGCAGAGCGCGGCCACCGTCAGCGAGGCCGATTGCGAGCCACCCTCCAGCAAGGCGCCTGTCACCGGTGCATGCGGCACCAGATCGCGCGGGCCGTAACGCAGGCGTTGATCAGGCCGCAGCTGTCCGGCATCGATGCGTGCCAGCACCGCGGCCGCCAGCAGCAGCTTGAAGGTCGAGCACATGGCAAAGCGCTGATCAGCCCGATAGGCCAGGCGCGCCTGGCTGCCGGTGTCGAGCGCGAACACGCCGATCTGGCCACCGAGCCTGGCCTCGAGGGCCTGACAGGCTGCATCAAAGTCCAGCGGCTGCAAAGCCGGCGCGGCATGCAGCGCCCCAGGCAGGCCCAGCAGCAACGAGCCTCCGGCCAGGCCGCGCTTCAGAAACGAGCGGCGCATCAGGGCGCCAGCACGCGCAAGACCTTCTGGAAGGCCTCAACCGGCTTGCCCTTGCGGGCCCGCTTGCCGGCATAACTGGCCAGGCCCACGCCCTTGAGAGTTTCCTCCTTGGGCTTGGCGCCGCGGCCGGTGCCGATCACCTGCAAGCTTTGCGTGAAGGCGGCCACGCTGAGCAGCGCATCCTTGTCCTCCAGGTCCACCAGGGTCAGGCCGCGGCCGCCCTTGGGTTGGTGCTTGAGCTCGTCCAGGCCGTAGGTCAGCAAGCGGCCGTTCAGGCTCAGGCAGGCCAGCTGCACGCCCAGCACCTCACCGGCCGGCACCACGGCCGGCGGCAGCGGCTGCTCCGTGCCCTCCAGGCTGAGGAAGGTCTTGCCCGCTTTTTGCCGGCCGACCAGATCGCCCACCTGGGCGATCAGACCAAAGCCGCCGGTGCCGGCCAGCACCAGGCGCTGCTGGGCATTGCCGGCGAAGTAATGCGCAATCTGGCTGCTACTTTCCAGCTCGATCAAGGTGGTGATGGGCTGGCCATCGCCGCGACCGCCCGGCAGCATGGCCACCGGCACCGAATAGACCCGGCCGTTGTTGCCGAAGACGATCAGCGGGTCCACGCTGCGGCAGGGGAAGGTGCCGTAGAGCTGGTCGCCCGACTTGAAAGCCAGGGCTGCAGGCTCGACCTCATGGCCCTTGAGCGCACGCACCCAGCCCTTCATGCTGACCACCACGGTGACTGGCTCGTCCACCACCTTGACCTCGGCCGTGGCGCGTTTCTCTTCCTGGATCAGGGTGCGGCGCTCGTCGCCGTACTGCTTGGCGTCGGCCTCGATTTCCTTGATCACGGTTCGCTTGAGCACGCTCGGGTTGGCCAGGATGTCGGCCAGCTTGGCCTCGTCCTCGCGCAGGCTCTTGAGCTCCTGCTCGATCTTGATCGCCTCCAGGCGCGCCAGCTGGCGCAGGCGGATCTCCAGAATGTCCTCGGCCTGGCGCTCGGACAGGCGGAAGCGCTCGATCAGGGCAGGCTTGGGCTCATCGGCGTTGCGGATGATGCGGATCACCTCGTCGATGTTCAGCAGCACCAGCTGCCGGCCTTCCAGCACATGGATGCGGTCGCGCACCTTGTCCAGGCGGAACTGGGTGCGGCGCTGCACCGTGGTCTGGCGGAAGCCCAGCCACTCGCTGAGGATCTGGCGCAGGCCTTTTTGCGTCGGGCGGCCGTCAGCGCCGACCATGGTCAGGTTCAGCGAGGCCGAGGTCTCCAGGCTGGTGTGGGCCAGCAAGGTCGTGATCAGGTCTTGCTGCTCGACCGTGCGGCTCTTGGGCTCGAAGACCAGACGCACGGCGGCGTCCTTGCTCGATTCATCGCGCACGCCGTCCAGAACCGCCAGCAGGCTGGCCTTGAGCTGCAGCTGTTCCTGGCTGAGTGCCTTCTTGCCGGCCTTGACCTTGGGGTTGGACAGCTCCTCGATCTCTTCCAGCACGCGCTGGGCACTGGTGCCGTGCGGCAGCTCGGTCACGACCAGCTGCCACTGGCCGCGGGCCAGGTCTTCGATCTTCCAGCGCGCGCGCAGTTTCATGCTGCCGCGGCCGCTGAGGTAGGCCGAGCGGATGTCGTCAGCCGAGCTGATCAGCTGGCCGCCGCCGGGGTAGTCCGGGCCGGGCAGCAGGCTGAACAGTTCCTCATCGCTGAGGTTCTCGTTCTTCAGCAGAGCCACCGAGGCCGCAGCAACCTCGCGCAGATTGTGGCTGGGCACTTCGGTGGCCATGCCGACGGCAATGCCGCTGGCGCCGTTGAGCAGCACGAAAGGCAGGCGGGCCGGCAGCTGGCGCGGCTCCTGGGTGGAGCCGTCGTAGTTGGGCGTGAAGTCCACCGTGCCTTCGTCGATCTCGTCCAGCAGCAGGCGAGCAATCGGCGACAGCCGCGCCTCGGTGTAACGCATGGCAGCGGCGCCGTCGCCGTCGCGGCTGCCGAAATTGCCCTGGCCATCGATCAGCGGATAGCGCAGCGAGAAATCCTGGGCCATGCGCACCAGGGCGTCGTAGACCGATTGGTCGCCGTGCGGGTGCAATTTACCCATCACATCGCCGACCACGCGCGCGCCCTTGACCGGCTTGGCGCCGGTGTTGCCGCTGTAGGACAGGCCCATACGCTCCATGGTGTAGAGGATGCGGCGCTGCACCGGCTTCTGGCCGTCGCAGACATCGGGCAAGGCCCGGCCCTTGACCACGCTCAGCGCATATTCGAGGTACGCACGCTCGGCGTAGTGGCCCAGGGTCAGGTTTTCACCGTCGCCCGCGCCGCCGCTGCCGCCGCCGCCCGAGTTCGGCGGCGGGTTGTCAAAAATGGAAGTCTGCTGGCTCATGCGGAATCGTCGTCAGGGTTCGTTCTTGTGAATCTTGAGGTGCTGGGCTTGGGCCGGCATGCTGTGTTGCAGCAAGGCCCAGTACAGCTCCAGCACCAGGTGGACATGGGCCTGGGTTTCGGCGAAAGGCGGCACGCGCCCGCTGTGGCGGCGCACAGCACCCTCGCCTGCATTCCAGGCGGCCAGGGCCGCATCGATGCGGCCGAAGCGTTTGATCAGATCGGCCAGCATCTTGGCGCCGGTCAGGACATTGGTGCGGGGGTCGAGCAGCTGGTTCTTGCTCAGGCTCAAACGCGGCACCGGCCCGTAGCGCCGCGCGGCATCGGGCATGAGCTGCATCAGGCCGAGCGCGCCCCGCTTGGATTCAGCGTCATGCTTGTAGCCCGATTCGACCGCGATCACGGCCTTGAGCAGCTCCATGTCCACGCCATGCCGGGCCGCGGCCTCGCGCAAATAGGGCTGCACCGCCTTGACCTCGGGCGCGAACTCCAGCCAGGTGAGCAAGCCCTGGCCGCCATCGCTCTTGCCCGGCACCTGGGTCTGCGCCGCCGCCTCGCGCTGCGTCTGGGCACTGCCCAGCACCAGGCTGTAACGGCTGTCGACCTGATGGCCGGCCAGATGCGCCATGCCCTGGCCATCGACATAGCCCCAGAGCTCGGCGCGCGCCGGGGCGGCCAAGGCCATCAGCAAAGCCCCCATGATCCAGAGCGAGCGGCTCAAACGCCCTCCTCGCCCAGGGCCACGCGGGCCTGGTACTCGCGGTCCAGCAAGGACATCACCACCAGGCTGTCATAGCCATCGGCGCCCTCGGTGGTGACGCGCACGCTCTCGCGCAGGCGGCCCTCTTCGACAAAGCCCTCGCTGGCGTAGAGCTTGAGCGCGCGCGTGTTCAGCGCCTTGACGTCCAGCCAGAAGCGGTGCGCCTTGAGCTGGGTGAAGGCCAGGGCCTTGAGCAGGCGCACCGAGCGCCGACCCAGGCCCGCGCCTTTGGGGCCCAGCACGATGCGCTTGAGCTCGACCGAGCCGTGCGGGTTGCGGCAGCCCTGCAGGATGACAAAACCGGCGCGCGTGGCCTCGGCCCCCGCTTCGATGATGAAGTGGCGCGAATCGGGGAAGCGCAGCGCGCCCTCGTGCTGCACCCGTTCCCAGGGCGTGATGAAGGGGCGGTTGGCGCCGTCCTGCTCGATGGAGACGACATAGTCCAGGTCCGACAACATGGTCGGACGCAGGTGCACGCGCGGCGCCGTGGTGCTCATGGCCGGGGCTCGAATCCTTGCAGCACGGCGACCACGTTGTGACCGATGGCCTCGGTGGCATAACCGCCTTCCTGCAGGAACAGGGTGCGGGCACCGAAGGCCGCCAGGCGCTGACCGAGGCGGCTGAACTCGGGTCGGTCCAGCTTGAAATGCGAGATCGGGTCGCCGCCGTAGGTGTCCACGCCCAGCGAAACAATCAGCAGCTCGGGCTCGTAAGCTTGCAGCCGTTCCAGCGCCGCCTCCAGCGCCGCGAACCAGGCCTCGTTGCTGGCACCGGCCGGCAGCGGGAAGTTGGCATTGAAACCCAGGCCGGCACCGGCACCGGTCTCATCGGCATGACCGAGGAAGAAGGGAAACTCCGTCTGCGGATCGCCATGCAGGCTGGCGTAGAACACGTCGGCGCGCTCGTAGAAGATGGCCTGCGTGCCATTGCCGTGGTGGTAGTCCACATCAAGGATGGCCACGCGCTGCAGGCCGGCATCGAGCGCCGCCTGAGCCGCCACCGCCGCGTTGTTGACAAAGCAGTAGCCACCGAAGAAGTCCGCCCCGGCATGGTGGCCCGGCGGGCGGGTCAGCACATAGGCGCTGCGCTCGCCGCCCAGCACCTGGTCCAGGCCGGTCAGGCTGGCTTGCGCGCCCCAGTAGGCGGCCTCCCAGCTGCCGGCGGTCAGCGGCGTGCCGCTGTCCATGGAGTAGAGGCCCATGCGCGCGGCAAAGCTGCGCGGTGCGACATCGCTGCGCAGGCTGCGCACCGGCCAGACGGCCGGGAAGGCATCACCCTCGCCGCCCAAGGCCTGCCATTCGGCCCAGGCGCCTTGCACAAAGCGCAGATAGGCCGGCGCATGGACGCGCTCCAGCGGCGCCAGGCCATGGTCCACCGGCGCCACGATCTCGCCCAGCTGGGCGGCCTGCACGGCCGCCAGCACATAGTCGGCCCGGGCCGGCACCTCGAAGGCCGGCACCAGGCGGCCGCGGAAGAACTCGCGCGTGGCCGCATGCGCCGCGTGGCGAGCGTTGTAGACGGTTTTCATGGCTTGGGCGGTCTCGCTGGGTTCAAACGTCCACTTCGACGGAATCGCCGTGGATTTCCATCAGCTCGCGGCGTGAGGAGGCCTCGCCCTTGCCCATCAGCTTGTTGATGGCCATCTCGGTCTCGCCCAGATCGAGCGCGCCATAGGTGACGGGGCTCAGTCGGCGGGTCTCGGGGTTGAGCGTGGTGTCCCAGAGCTGCTCGGCACTCATCTCGCCCAGGCCTTTGAAGCGGCTGATGCTCCAACTGCCTTCGCGGGCGCCTTCCTTGCGCAGCTTGTCCAGGGTGGCGCTGAGTTCGCCCTCATCCAAGGCATAGATCTTGGCGGCGGGCTTTTTACCGCGGGCCGGCGCGTCGACGCGGTAGAGCGGCGGGCGCGCCACAAAGATGTGGCCGGTCTCTATCAGCTTGGGGAAGTGGCGGAAGAACAGGGTCAGCAGCAACACCTGGATGTGCGAACCGTCCACGTCCGCATCGGACAGGATGCAGATCTTGCCGTAGCGCAGGCCGCTCAGATCCGGCGAGTCGTTCTTGCCATGCGGGTCCACGCCCAGGGCCACCGAGATGTCGTGGATCTCGTTGTTGGCGAACAGGCGGTCGCGCTCGACCTCCCAGGTGTTCAAGACCTTGCCGCGCAGCGGCAGCACGGCTTGGGTTTCCTTGTTGCGGCCCATCTTGGCGCTGCCGCCGGCCGAATCGCCCTCGACCAGGAAGACCTCGTTGTGCAGCAGATCGCGGCTTTCGCAATCGGTCAGCTTGCCCGGCAGCACGGCCACACCCGAGCCCTTGCGCTTCTCGACCTTTTGAGAAGCGCGCTGGCGGGTTTGGGCCTGCTTGATGACCAGCTCGGCCAGCTTCTTGCCGAACTCCACATGCTGGTTCAGCCACAGCTCCAGGCCCGGCTTCACATAGGTGGACACCAGGCGCAGCGCATCGCGGCTGTTCAGGCGCTCCTTGGTCTGGCCCTGGAACTGCGGGTCCAGCACCTTGGCCGAGAGCACGAAGGAGGCACGCGAGAACACATCGTCCGGCATCAGCTTGACGCCCTTGGGCAGCAGGCTGTGCAGCTCGATGAAGCTCTTGATGGCGCCGAACAGGCCGTCTTTCAAACCCGATTCATGCGTGCCGCCGGCCACCGTGGGGATCAGGTTGACATAGCTCTCCCGCATGGTCTGGCCTTCTTCGGTGAAGGCCACGCACCAGGCAGCGCCCTCGCCTTCGGCGAAGTTCTCGGTCTCGCTGCGGCCGGCGTACTGCTCGCCTTCGAACAGCGGGATCAGCGGATCGGCCGTCAGGGTCTGCTGCAGGTAGTCGCGCAAGCCGCCCTTGTAGGACCAGGTCTGCACATCGCCGGTTTTCTCATTCGTCAGCGTGACGATGACGCCCGGCATCAGCACGGCCTTGCTGCGCAGCAGATGGACCAGCTCGTTCTTGGGCAGCTCGGCGCTTTCGAAATACTTCGCATCGGGCCAGACGCGCACCGTCGTGCCCTGCTTGCGGTCGCCGCGCTCGGCTTTGCGGGTCGTGACCGGCTCGACCACATCGCCATTCTCGAAGGCCAGGCTGGCCACTTCGCCGCCGCGCCAGACCGTCACCTCCAGGCGCTTGGCCAAGGCATTCGTGACGCTGACGCCGACGCCGTGCAGGCCGCCCGAGAAGCTGTAGGCGCCGCCCGAGCCCTTGTCGAACTTGCCGCCGGCATGCAGGCGGGTGAAGACGATCTCGACCACGGGCACGCCCTCTTCGGGGTGCAGGCCGAAGGGGATGCCGCGGCCGTCGTCGGCGATGGAGATGGAGCCGTCGCTGTGCTGGATCAGGTCGATGCGCTTGCCGAAACCGGCCAGGGCCTCGTCGGCCGCGTTGTCAATGACCTCCTGGATGGTGTGCAGGGGGTTGTCGGTCCGGGTGTACATGCCCGGGCGCTGCTTGACCGGCTCCAGGCCTTTGAGCACGCGGATCGAGCCCTCGCCATAGCTGCCGGGCGTGGCGGAGGGGGAATTGGGGGTGGAGGAGGAGGAAGCTTTGGTGGCCATGGGGGCGGATTCTAGGGTTTGCCTGGGAGGCGCCCAGCAAAACGGGCTTGAGGTGTGCACTCTCAAACTCGCTACCATGCCCGGCCTATGCCCGCATTTGCCCTCGCCTTGTTCTTCGCTTCTCCCCGCCCCCTGCCTCGCCCGGCCGGCGCCGGCGCGGCCGCCCTGGCTCTCGCACTCTTTGCCGCACCCAGCTCGGCCCAGCCGCCCATCGCCGACGAGCTGCGCCCCGGCGCCTCGGTGACCATGGAGCTGAAGAACGCCGAGTGGTTCGACGGCCAGGGCTTTCGCAGCGGCACCCTCTACGTCAAAGACGGCAAATTCACCAGCCAGAAGATCAAAAAAGCCCAACGGCGCATGAACCTCAAGGGTCAGTTCCTGATCCCGCCCCTGGCCGACGCCCACAACCACAACCTGCAAAATGCCTGGGCCTGGGGCCGCTACGGCCAAGGCTATCTGCGCGACGGCGTGTTCTACGCCCTGATGCAATGCGCCGAGCCCAAGGGCGCCGGGGCCGTGCGCCCCTTGGCCGCCGCGGGCGCGCAGGCGGCCGGGCCCGAGCTGGTGTTTGTGACGGCCTGCATCACCTCGTCTGACGGGCAGCCCCTGGCCCAGCTGCTGGCCGAGGACCCGAATTCACCGGGCCCCAAACCCAAGCCCGAGGACCACATCGATAAAACCGTGCTGGTCATGGACAGCCTGGAACAGGTCGAAAAGAAATGGCCCCTGGTGCAGGCGCGCAAGAGTGAGGCCTTGAAGCTCATGCTGAGCCGCTCGGAGAGCCCCGAGCTCCACGCCGACCCCAAGCAGTTCGGCCGCCTGGGCCTGAAGCCCGAACTGCCGGCCGCCATCGCCAAAAAAGCCTTGCAAGACCGCCTGCTGGTGATCGCCCAGGCCGACACCGCCGCCGATTTCAATATCGCCGTGCAGGCCGGCGCACACTGGATCGCCCGTCTGCCGGGCCTCTACTTCTTCGAAGGCACGGGCGCCGAGACCTACCGCATCAGCCCCGAGATGGCCGCCGAGGCCGCCCGCCGCAAGGTGGCCGTCATCACCGCCACCGCGGCCAGCGAGCTGTTCCGCATGTCGCCCGAGCAGCTGACCAAGGTGCGCGCCCAGCAGGCCGACAATCTGCGCACCCTGCAGGCGGCCGGCGTGCCTTTGCTGATCGGCTCGGATCTGTTCCATGGCTCCGTGCTGGGCGAGCTGCGCAACCTGGACCGTCTGGGCGTGATCGGCCGCCCGCAGCTGCTCAAGATGGCCACCATCACCACGCCCCATGTGCTCTTTCCCAAGCGCCGCCTGGGTTGCTTCGAACCGGGCTGCGAAGCCAGCTTCCTGCTGCTGCCCGCCAACCCGATCCAGGATCTGGACGCGCTGAGCAAGATCCAGATGCGGGTGCGTCAAGGACGGGTGCTGGGCGCCGGCTGACCCCAGGCCCCGCAGGGTGGGCTGCTTTGGTTAAAGTCCACGGATGAACGCCAGCATCACGTCACCGGCCGCGCCGCGACTGTCCATGTTCCAGGTGCTGCTCTGCGGCGCCATGATCGTGACCCTGTCCATGGGCATACGCCACGGCTTCGGCCTGTGGCTGCAACCCATCACCATGGACCGGGGCTGGACGCGCGAGACCTTTGCCTTCGCTCTGGCCGTGCAGAACATCGCCTGGGGCGTGGCCGGGCCCTTCACCGGCATGCTGGCCGACCGCTTCGGCCCGTTCCGCGTGCTGGCCGTGGGTGGCCTGCTTTACGCCCTGGGCCTGGTGCTGATGGCACTGTCGACTTCGGGTCTGGCCTTCACCGGCAGCGCGGGGCTTTTGATCGGCATTGCCCAATCGGGCACCACCTACGCGGTGATCTACGGCGTGATCGGCCGCAATGTGCCGGCCGACAAGCGTTCCTGGGCCATGGGCGTGGCAGCGGCTGCGGGCTCCTTCGGCCAATTCCTGATGGTGCCGGTGGAAAACTGGCTGATTGCCTCGACCGGCTGGCAGAACGCGCTCTTTATCCTCGCCTGCGCTGCCCTGATCATCCTGCCCCTGGCCCTGGGCCTGCGTGAGCCGCAGGTCGTTAAGCCGGTGCACAGCCATTCGCAGAGCATCGTTCAAGCCTTGCGCGAGGCTTTCGGCTACCGCAGCTTCCAGCTTTTGATGGCCGGCTATTTCGTCTGCGGCTTCCAAGTCGTGTTCATCGGCGTGCACATGCCCAGCTACCTCAAGGACCAGGGCCTGTCGCCCCAGGTGGCCACTTATGCCCTGGCACTGATCGGCCTCTTCAATGTGTTTGGCACCTACGGGGCCGGCGTGCTGGGCCAGCGCTATCCCAAGCGCTACCTGCTCTCGGCCATCTACGGCCTGCGCTCGGTGGCCATCGTCACCTTCCTGCTCACGCCACTGACGCCGACGTCGGTCTACCTCTTCTCGGCGGTGATGGGCGTGCTGTGGCTGTCGACCGTGCCGCCGACCAATGCGGTGCTGGCGCAGATCTTCGGCGTGCAGCACATGTCCATGCTCAGCGGTTTCGTATTCCTGAGCCACCAGGTGGGCAGCTTCCTGGGCGTCTGGCTGGGCGGCAAACTCTACGACAGCACGGGCAGCTACGACATGGTCTGGTGGCTGGCCGTGGCCCTGGGCGTGGCCGCAGCCCTGGTGAACCTGCCGGTGCGTGAAGGCCCGATCTCGCGCGGCGAGCCGCGCCCCCAAGCCGCATGAGTCCGAGCCAGCTTTCCGCCAAGATCAAGCCGGCGCTGCGCTGGGCGCTGATCCTGCTGGTGCTGGGCCTGGTGTTTCTGGCCTACCTACAGCCGGCGCTGATGGTGCAGTTGTCCGAACAGCTCTGGGCCTGCTTTTGAGCATGGGTGCTGAAGTCTCCCCCTGGCTGCGCCGCTGGGCGCAAGCGCAACGCGCCGGTGCCACGGCCCTGGATCTGGCCTGCGGCTCCGGCCGCCACCTGCACTATCTGGCCGCCCAAGGCATGAAGGTCTGCGGCGTCGACCGGGATGCAGCGGCACTCGCCGCCTCTGAAGGCCTGGCAGCAGAGCTGATCTGCGCCGACATCGAGAACGGCCCCTGGCCGCTGAGCGGCCGGCAGTTCGACCTGGTGCTGGTCAGCAACTACCTGTGGCGGCCGCTGTTCCAGCAAATCCGCGAGGCCGTGGCGCCAGGTGGTTGGCTGATCTACGAAACCTTTGCCCTCGGCCAGCACACCATCGGCCGTCCGGCGCGGCCGGATTTTCTGCTTCAGCCCGGTGAACTGCTGAGCCTGTGCCAGGGCTTGCGCATCGTCGCGTTTGAAGATGGCTTCGAAAAAGGCCGCGAGGGCGTCAACCCGCGCTATGTCCAGCGCGTTGCCGCTGTTTGCGAAGCGCCGAGCGCCACTGCGGGCACTGTTTTTCAGGCCTATGCACTCGATTGAGTCGCCCGGCCCCGAGCGCACACGCGCCGCTGAGTAGAATCCACCGCATCACATAGGACATTCCTCCATGAACCCGATTGTTGGCAGCATCGTTGCGCTCGTGACGCCGATGCAAGAAGACGGCAGCGTTGACTACCCGGCCCTGCGCGGCCTGATCGACTGGCACATCACCGAAGGCACCGACTGCATCTGCGTCGTCGGCACGACCGGCGAGTCCCCCACGGTCAGCATGGAAGAAAACCGCCAGATCATCCAGGCGGCCGTCGAGCATGCCCGTGGCCGCGTGCCCATCATGGCCGGCACCGGCGCCAACAGCACCTCGGAAGCGATCGAGCTGAGCCGTTTCGCCAAGGAAGTCGGCGCCGACTGCACCCTGTCGGTCGTGCCCTACTACAACAAGCCCTCGCAAGAAGGCATCTACCAGCATTACAAGGCCATCGCCGAGGCCGTCGACATCCCCATGATGTTGTACAACGTGCCCGGCCGCACCGTGGCCGATATGGCCCCCGAGACCACCTTGCGCTGCGCCAGCCTGCCCGGCGTCTTCGGCGTCAAGGAAGCGACCGGCAATATCGAGCGCGCAGCCCAGCTGATCAAGGCCGCCCCCAAGGGTTTCCACATCTACTCGGGCGACGACGGCACGGCCATCGCCCTGATGCTGCTGGGCGGCAGCGGCAATGTCAGCGTGACCGCCAATGTGGCACCGCGCGCCATGCACGAGCTGTGCAAGGCGGCCCTGGCCGGCAATATCGCTGAGGCCCGCCGCATCCACTTCCAGCTGCTGAGCCTGCACAAGCATTTGTTCTGCGAACCCAGCCCCTCGGCCGCCAAGTGGGCGCTGTCGCAGCTGGGCCGCATCAAGAACCAGCTGCGCCTGCCCATCGTGCCGCTGACCGAAGCCGGTCAGGCCCAGGTTGGCGCCGCCATGCGCGAAGCCGGCCTGTTCTGAACCGACGCGGCGCGCGATTTGCCTTGATCACCGTTTCCAGTCTGCTCTAATCCGCACCAGCTTTGCACGCCATCCGCCCCTCGGGGCCGGCTCGCAGGGTTCAACCATCGCTCCCTTGTCCCCCGGAGATGTCTAGCGTGACTCGTTCCTCCTCTTTTGTTTCTTCCTCGGCCACTCCGGTGCGCCTGGCCTGCCTGCTCATGCTGGGTTCGCTGGCCGCCTGCAGCACGACGGACGGCATCTTTTCCTCGGACAAGGTCGATTACCGCGCCAACGCCCGCCAGACTGCCGGCCTGGACGTGCCGCCGGACCTGACTCAGCTGGCCCGTGACAGCCGCAGCGGCAACGCCAGCGGCTCGGTCAGCGCCAATGCCTTGCAGCAAGCCAATGCCGCCCCCAAGGTCAGCACCAGCGGCCTGAGCCCGGCCAACACCGTGGCTCTGAACGCGATCGGTGATCTGCGCCTCGAGCGCAACGCCGACACCCGCTGGCTGCGCAGCTCGCTGACGCCCGAGCAACTCTGGCCCCAGCTGCGCGAGTTCTGGCAACAACGCGGCTTCGAGCTGACCAAGGACGCCGCCGAAGTCGGCGTCATGGAAACCAACTGGAACGAAAACCGCGCCAAGCTGCCGCAGGACATCATCCGCTCCACCATCGGCAAGGTCTTCGACGGCCTGTACTCGACCGGTGAACGCGATATGTTCCGCACCCGCATCGAGCGCACGGCCGACGGCAAAGGCACCGAGATCTTCATCAGCCACCGCGGCATGATCGAGGTCTATACGGGCCCGCAGAAAGACAACACCGCCTGGCAACCTCGCCCCAGCGACCCGCAGCTGGAAGCCGAGTTGCTGTCCCGCCTGATGCTCAAGCTGGGCGCCAAGGAAGAGTTGGCCAAGGCCGCCGTGGCCGATGTGCCGGCTGCCGCCCCGGGCAAGAACGCCGCGCCGACCGCCGTCATCGCCGCCGGTCGCCCGCTGTCGGAAGTGCCGGATGCCATCGCCGTCAACGAGGGCTTCGAGCGCGCCTGGCGCCGCGTGGGCCAGTCGCTGGATCGCCATGGCTTCACCGTGGAAGACCGCGACCGCAAGCTCGGCCTGTTCTTCCTGCGCTATGCCGACCCGAACCAGGCCGGCAAGGAAGAGCCCAACTTCTTCGAACGCCTGTTCAGCGGCGACAAGGCCACCACGGCCACCCGCTACCGCGTGTCGGTCAAGTCGGAAGGCGAGAAGTCGACCGTCACCGTGCTGGACGACAAGGGCCAGCAGCAGACCAACGAGATCGCCAAGCGCATCCTCAATCTGCTGATGGACGATCTGCGCTGATCCGAGCCACCCGGCTCCTCGGCATGAGCGCCGCCGCCCCATCGGGTGGGCGGCGTTTTTTCTGAGCTGAGCTCTTTCAAGCCAAACACGGAGCGATCAAGGCATGCGTTTTTGCAGCTTGGGCAGCGGCAGCGGCGGCAATGCCACGCTGATCGAAGCCAGCCAGGGCATCACCCAGACGCAAATCCTGGTGGACTGCGGCTTCAGCTTGCACGAGCTGAACCGGCGCCTGCTGCGCGCCGGCAGCGCACCCGAGGCCTTGAGCGCCGTCTTCATCACCCACGAGCATGGCGACCATGCCGGCTGCGTGATCAAGCTGGCACAAGCCCACCGCATCCCGATCTGGACCAGCCGCGGCACCTGGAGCGCGATTGAGCGCCGCGCCGCCGATCTGGCCGGCTTTGAGCGCAAGCTGCTGCACTTCACCCGCAGCGGCGACACCCTGGAACTGGGCGACCTGCAGCTGCAGCCCTTTGCCGTGCCACACGATGCCGAGGAGCCGCTGCAATTGCGCTGCAACGACGGTTTGAAGCATCTGGGTGTGCTCACCGACCTCGGCCATGTCTGCGCCAGCGTGATCCACGCGCTGCAAGGCCTGGACGCCCTGCTGCTCGAATGCAACCACGACGAGGCGCTGCTGCGCGCCTCCAACTATCCGGCCAGCCTCAAACGCCGCATCCTCGGCACCCACGGCCACCTCTCCAACGAGGCCAGTGCCGAGTTGCTGAGTGCACTGCTGCACCCAAAGCTCGGCCCGGTCGCCGCCGCCCATCTGAGCGAGCGCAACAACCGCCCCGACCTGGCTGCCGCCGCGGTGGCGGCGGTGCGCGGCTGCCGCCCCGAAGACGTTCCCGTGGCCTCACAAGCCGAGGGCCTGGACTGGATCACAGTCTAGGAGACTGCCTTTTTCCAAAACGACAGACGTAAAAAAACCGCCGAGCCTTGCGGCCGGGCGGTTCTTTCAAGTACTCGGAGACCGATTACTTGCTGGCAGCAGCCGAAGCAGCGTCAGCAGCGGCAGGAGCCGAAGCGTCAGCAGCGGGAGCCGAAGCTTCCATGGCGGGAGCCGAAGCAGGAGCCGAAGCTTCCACAGCGGGAGCGGCCACGGGAGCGGCTTCTTCCTTCTTGCCGCAAGCGGTCAGAGCAACAGCAGCCAGCACAGCAGCCAACAGGATCGACTTGTTCATACTTGTCCTCAAAATTCGTTAAACGAAGATGCAATTACCGGTAATTTTTTGAAGCCACTCAATGTCGCCTTCGCTTTTCAGCGCCGCGGCATCGGAAACTTCGGCATGACAAGGCAAGGAAAACCTCGAGCGCTTTCTTCACCTAGCCCTTAATTATAGCCATTGCTTTTGGCATCTTTTACAGGCCCAGGGTGGTCGATGCAAAGCTTTCGTAAGAATGTTGTGCGATCACGTCAAACCAATCCTTCCATCGCACAAATTCCGAGGCCTCGAAAGACACACTGCCGCGCCAGTTGCGCGTACTCATCAAGCGCAGCGTGATCTGAGTCGCGGGTGAACGAGCCCAGAACAGCGCCGCCGGCCCACCTGGCCCGACCGCCGCCATGGCCTCCAGCTCGAAGACCCGAGCCTGCACCGCATGGCCATAACGCCCACGCCAAGCGACAAATCGCGGATGGGCACGCCGCACACCGTCGAACTGAGGCGCCAGCAAATGCAGGCGGCGGCTGGCGGGTGCGGCCCGAACCCAGTCGCTCAGCAGGTCCAGCAGCCCAACCTCTGACCAGGGCCAAACGCCGAAATCCGGATCGAAGGCGCCGAGCTCGGTGCAGCCCTGCGCGCAGGCTTGCTCGATCGCGAGCCGCAAGGCCTGCTGAAACTCGGCCCGGCCGGTGAATTCACCGGCTTGCAGCTCTGAAGCGGGCGACGTTGCCAATCAAGCCTCCGCATGGCCACCTGAACTCGCGGCCCGCACCCAGCCATCCTCGGCCCACAGATCCAGCAGCTCGCGCGCATCGGCCGAAAGCTGGCCCAGCTGCTTGGCGCTGAGCTCGCGCTGGTCGGCGAAGGCACGCATCAAGCGGGCATCACGGCCACCGGCGCGGAAGGACTCGCCGTTGATGAAGACATGGGCCGCGTCGTACATCATGCGGCTGCGCCGGTCCAGGCGCGCGCCGGCGCCCGCGGGCAGCGGCTCGCCCGGCTCGAACCAGACGCGCGGCTTGGGCTCGGTCAGCGCCTCGCCCAAGGCACGCTCCAGGGCCAGGGGTTCGCGCAGCGCGCGCTCCACAGCATCGCGGGAAAAATCCAGCAGCTGCTGAGGCACCAAGCCCGGCGCCTCGGTGGCCGGCTGCTTGGGATCGGCGTACATGCGGTTGGCATAACTCTTGGAGTCATCGTCCATCAAGCGCTGCAGCAACTCGCGCGCCAGCTCGGCACGCCAGGGCGTGCGGAAGCCCACCGAGCAGGTCATGCACTCGCCGATGGCAATGCCGTCGTGGGCCCAGCCAGGCGGCAGGTAGAGCATGTCCCCGGCTTCCAGCACGAACTCTTCTTCTGGCTCAAAGTCGGCCAGCAGCTTGACCGGCACGCCTTCGCGCAGCGCACCGGTGGTCGCCACGCCCTGACGGCCGATGCGCCAGCGACGCTGACCATGAATCTGGATCAGAAAGACATCGTAGGAATCGAAATGCGGGCCGACGCCGCCGCCATCGCTGGCGTAGGAAATCATCAAGTCATCCAGGCGCGCCTCGGGCACGAAGCGGAATTGGGCCAGCAAGTCATGCGCCGCCTGCACATGCAGATCCAGGCCCTGGACCAGCAGGGTCCAACCCGGCTTGCTGAAGGGCGGCAGCTTGGCCACCGGGCCTTGCTTGAGCGCCCACTTGCCATTGAACTGCGAGACCAGGCGCGACTCCACATCCTCGCTGGCGGCCAGCGCGGCCAGCTCGCTGCGCGAGGCCGGCGGGCGGATGCCCGGCAGCGCCTGGCGGACCAGCAGCGGCTTCTTCTGCCAGTGGCGACGCATGAATTGTTCGGGGCTGAGGCCGCCCAGCAGCGGAAGTTTGGCTTGGATGTTCATGCCGGCATTGTCGCCTGTGGCCGGCGCGCCCTCGTCCCGGGAATGGGACGAACCCCTCGCCCAGGGTCCCGATTTCGCAAAGCCTGGAGCTGGATCCTTCCGGCTGCGCGCGCAGCCAAGCCCCATGAACAGGGCTCACGCGCACCAAACGGGTGAGGAAGGCCAGCTGGCACGGCTCCTGCAATCACTCGGTGCATGGACTTGCAAAGAACCCTCACCCCCGCCCAGCGATGGCGGCGCCGCGCCAGCCGGCCGGCCTTTCTGGGCCTGGCCCTGCTGGTGCTGCTGGGCCTGGCCGGCGGCCTGCTGGCCCTGCGCCTGCGCGCCGCGCCGATCGAGCTGACGGTCTCGGCCCGCGGCCTGCAGTTCGCCGCGGTCGAGCGCGGACCCCTGGCCCTGGATGTGCGCGGCAGCGGCGTGCTGGTGTCCAGCGATCCGCGCTGGATCACCGCACAGAGCGAGGCGCGTGTCGAGCGCCTGCACGCGCAGGCCGGCAGCAGCTTGCGCCAGGGCGAGCTGCTGCTGCTGCTCAGCAACCCGCAGCTGCAGCAGCGCGCCCAGGAAAGCCGCTGGCAGCTGGAGCAGGCCGAGGCCGAGCTCAAGGCCTTGCAGGCCAGCCTGGACAGTCAGGTCATGAACGCCCAAGCGGCGGTGCAGCGTGCCGAGTTCGGCGCCCGCAGTGCCGAGCTGCAATGGCAGGCGGATCAAGAGCTGCTCAAGGACGGCATGGTCTCCAAGCTGGCATTCCAGCGCAGCCGCTTCAGCGTCGAACAAGCCGGCCAGACCCTGCAGCTGGAGCGCGAACTGCTGCAGCGGCAGCGCGCGGCCATGCAGGCCCAGCTGGAGGCCAAGCGCGCGGCGCTGGCGCGCCTGCACAAGGCCTGGCAGCGCGATTTGGAGCTGGTCGAGGCCCTGCAGGTGCGTGCGCCCGCAGACGGCGTGGTGCAGGAGCTGACACTGCAAGCCGGCCAGAGCGTGGTGGCCGGTGCCTTGCTGGCCAAGTTGGCCCGGGCCGACGCCCTGTACGCAGAAATTCAGGTGCAGGAAGCCCAGGCGCGCGACATCGCCGTGGGCCAAAGCGCCCAGATCGATCTGCGCAGCGGCGGGCGCGAGGGCCTGCTGCGCGCCGTGGTCAGCCGGGTGGCGCCCAAGGTCAGCAACAGCCTGCTCAAGGTGGACCTGCGCCTGCTCGATCCACTGCCGCGCGGCGCCCGCCCCGACCTCAGCATCGACGGCAGCATCACCCTGAGCCGCCTCAGCGACGCCGTGCAGGTGCAGCGCCCCGTGTTCAGCCAGGCCATGAGCCAGGCCCAGGTCTACCGCCTGATCGGGGAAGACCTGGCCGAGCGGGTGCATGTGCAGTACGGCCCGGCCTCGGTCGGCCGCATCGTCATCCAGAGCGGCCTGCAGCCCGGCGACCGCATCGTCGTCTCCGACACCAGCAGCTGGCGCCTGAGCGAGCGCGTGCGCCTGCGCTGAAGCGCCGCCCTTTTTTTCAGCCCTATATTCACCGCCACGAGGCAGAGAGGAAGCAGCCCATGAATCCGAACCGTTCCCCAAACACCGCCGCCGAGACGGCACCTTTGATCCGCCTGCAGGGCATTCAGAAGAGCTTTCTCAGCGACGAGCTGGAAACCCGCGCCCTCGACGAGGTCAGCCTGGTGGTGCGCTGCGGCGAGTTCCTGGCCGTCAGCGGGCCCTCGGGCTGCGGCAAGTCCAGCCTGCTGTCCATCCTGGGCCTGCTCGACAGCCCCAGCAGCGGCAGCTACGAGCTGAACGGCCAGCGGGTTGATCAGCTGGACCCGCGCGCCCGCGCCCTGCTGCGCAACCGCCAGATTGGTTTTGTCTTTCAGGCCTTCAATCTGATCAGCGACTTGAGCGTGGAGGACAACATCGCCCTGCCGCTGAGCTACCGCAGCGAGATGAGCCGCGCCGAGCGCCGCGCTCGGGTCGCCGAGGCCCTGGCCCAGGTGGACATGGCGCACCGCGCCCGACACCATCCCGCCCAGCTCTCCGGCGGCCAGCAGCAGCGCGTGGCCATTGCCCGCGCCCTGGTCGGCCAGCCCCGCCTGATCCTGGCGGACGAACCCACCGGCAACCTCGATTCGCGCAATGCCGAGTTGGTGATGGCGCTGCTGCAGAAGGTCCACGCCGGCGGCGCCACGCTGTGCATGGTCACCCATGACCCGCGCTACGCCGCCCTGGCCCAGCGCACCGTGGCCTTGTTCGACGGCCGCGTGGTGGCCGACCTGCCCACCGCGGCCCTGCACTCCGGCCAGGCGCGGGCGGCAGGCGGCCAGCCCGCCCTGGCGGAGGCCCTGTGATGCGGGACGATCTTCGCCACAGCGTGCAAGCCCTGCTGCGCCATCCCGGCCATGCCTTGCTGAGCCTGCTGACCCTGAGCTGCGGCCTGGGCTTCGCGATCTTTGCAGCCGGCATCTATTTCAGTTTCACGGCCGGAGACCTGCCCTTTCCCGAACCCGAGCGCCTGGTCGCCGTGGAGGCCAGCCGCGACGGCGAGCGCAGCCAGGCCAAGAGCGTGCATTACCTCGACCTGCTCGAGTACCAGCGCCAGACGCCCAGCCTGGAGGCCTTGCTGCCCCTGCAGACCGACACCGTCACCCTCGGTGGCCAGCGCCAGTACCCGGCCAATTTCGCGGCCGCGCGCGTGTCGGCCGGTATCTGGCTCTGGCTCGGCGAAGCCGCCCGGCCCGAGCTCGGCCGCGGCCTGCTGCCCGGCGACAGTGAGCCCGGCGCTGCGCCAGTGGCTGTGATCGGCGCCGATCTCTGGCGGCGCTTTCTCGGCGCCGACCCCGCCATCGTCGGCAGCCGGCTCAAGATCAACGGCGTGGACACGGAGATCGTCGGCGTGCTGCCCGGCCGCCTGCGCTTCCCCATGACCCAGGAACTCTGGCTGCCCTTCCAGCCCCCGGCCGGCACGCTCAGCCGCGGCGAGGGCTACTCCATGGGCACGCCCCAGCATGTGATGGCCCTGGGCCGGCTACGCCCCGGCGCCAGCCGCGAGCAGGCCAGCGCCGAGCTGCATCAGGTGGCCCAGAACCTGGCAACACAGTTCCCCGCCAACAACCGCCGCGTCGGCGCCCTGGCCCTGCCCTATGCCGCCTGGGGCCTGCCCGATGTCGACATGATCTTGCTGGGCCTGGCCGGCGCCGCCGCGCTGCTGTTGGCCCTGGTCTGCATCAACACCGCCAATCTGCTGCTGGCGCGCGCCAACGAGCGGCGGCAGGAACTGGCCGTGCGCGCCGCCCTGGGTGCGCCACGCGGCCGCCTGGTGATGCAGATGCTGACCGAGACCTGGCTGCTCTGCTTGGCCGCCGCCGGCCTGGGCCTGTTCTTCAGCGCCTGGGCCCTGGAGGCCACCCAGCAGGCCGTGATGGCCACGGCCGACGGCCGACTGCCCTTCTGGATCCACTTCACCATGCGGCCGCAAGCCGTGCTGGTCGGCTTGGGCGTGAGCCTGCTGACGGCCCTGGCCACCGGCCTGCTGCCAGCCTGGCGCGCCTCGGCCGTGGACCTGAACAGCGCGCTGCGTGACGGCCGCGGCAGCCAGGGCCGCACCAGCAGCCGCTTTGCCCGCGGCCTGGTCTGGGTGCAGATCGCCCTGTCCAGCCTGCTGCTGCTGGCCTCCGGCCTGCAGACCTACACGGTGCACCAGCGCCTGAACGCCGGCACCGGCGCCCGCATGGAAGGCGTGCTGACCGCCCGCCTGACCCTGCGCACGGCCGAATACCAGGGCAGTGGCGAGGCGGTGCAAGCGGCACGCGCGGCCCTGTGGAACCGCCTGCAAGCCCGCTTGGACGAAGCCGCTGCCAGTGCCCAGGCCCGTGTGGCGCTGTCCACCAGCCTGCCTGGCGGCGGCATGATCGACACGGACGAAATCCTGCCCGAAGGCATGACGGTGCAAGACGGCCAGTACCCCGAGGGGGGCAACTACCGCATCAATGCGGGCTTCTTCGATGCCATGGAAGTGAAACTGCTGGCCGGGCGCGAATTCGGCCCGCAGGACCGCGCCGACAGCCTCAAGGTGGCGGTGATCAACCAGAACTTTGCCCAGCAGCATTGGCCTGGCCAGGACCCGCTGGGCAAGCGCTTTGCCATCGTCGAGGGCCAGACCCAGAAGCGCATCGGTCCCTGGATCACCGTGGTCGGCGTGATCCCGCATGTGCTGCAAGGCATCGGCCGTGAGCGCGGCCTGCGCGCAGCCAATTTCTACCTGCCGATCAGCCAGGCGACGCCCGGCGCGCCTGCAGACATGGGCATCGCCCTGGTCGGCGTGCCGGACAACGCCGCCAGCCGCGAGCTGCTGGCCCGTGCCGTGGCCCAGGCCGACCCGTCCCTGGCGCTGGAGCAGGTGGTCAGCGCCGAGGAACGCCAGCGCATCGCCCATGGCGGCGAGGACGTGGCGGCCGCCATGTACCTGATCCTCGGCCTGCTGACCCTGGGCCTGGCCATCAGCGGCATCTACGGCGTGACCAGCCGCGCGGTGCAGCTGCGCGGCCAGGAGATCGGCGTGCGCCGGGCCGTGGGCGCCAGCGACGGACAGCTGATGCGCATGCTGCTGGGCCAGGCCCTGAGTCTGCTGGCCCTGGCCCTGCCCCTGGGCCTGACCGGCGGCGCCCTGGCCCTGAGCGGCGAGCTGGGCAGCAGCCTGCCGCTGGGCTTGGGCGTGCTGCTCGTGGGCACGCTGATCTCGAGCCTGGTGCTGTTCTCGACCTGGCTGCCGGCGCGCCGGGCCTTGCGACAATCGCCCACCGCCGCCCTGAACAGCCCATGAGCCTGGGCGAGAATGCCGCGGCCATGACTCCGCCGCCCCGATGAGTGCCTTGCCCGATTTCAGTCTGCCGCTCTTGGTCGTCGACGACGATGCGGCCGTGCGCAGCGCGCTGCGGCTGCTCCTCAAGAGCGAAGGCTGGCGCTGTGAGCTGGCCGAGTCGCCCGAGCAGGCCCTGGCGTTGCTGGGGTCGGCCGAGTACGGCCTGCTGTTGGCCGACCTCAACTACGCCCGCGACACCACCTCGGGCCAGGAAGGCCTGGACCTGATCGCACGGGCGCGTGCCCTCGATGCCCAGCTGCCCATCGTCGCCATGACGGCCTGGGGCAGCGTGCCCCTGGTGGTGCAGGCCTTGCAGGGCGGCGCCAACGATTTCATCGAGAAGCCCTGGGACAACACCCGCCTGGCCGGCATCGTCCGCACCCAGCTGGCGCTGGGCGAGAGCCAGCGCCGCGCCCAACGCCTGGCGGCCGAGAACGCGCTCTTGCAGGCCCAGGGTGGCGAGCGCCCCTGGATCGGCCGCTCGGCGCCCATGCAGGCCTTGATGGCCCAGGTGGCGGCCGTGGCTCCGGCCGATGTGAACCTGCTGATCCGGGGCGAGAACGGCAGCGGCAAGAGCCAGTTGGCCCAGGCCATCCACCGCCAATCGGCGCGCGCGGCCGGGCCCTTCATCAGCGTCAATATGGGCGCCATCCCCGAGAGCTTGTTTGAGAGCGAGATGTTCGGCCACGAGAAAGGCGCTTTCACCGACGCGCGCCAGGCTCGCATCGGCCGCTTCGAGCTGGCCGATGGCGGCACCTTGTTTCTGGACGAGATCGGCAACATCCCGCTGGCCCAGCAGGCCAAGCTGCTGCAGGTGCTGGAGGGCGGGCAGTTCGAGCGCCTGGGCTCGGCCCGCCCGCGCCGCGCCAACGTGCGCCTGATCGCGGCCAGCAATGCCGATCTGGACGCCATGGTCGAGCAGGGCCTGTTCCGCCGCGACCTGCTCTACCGGATCAACAGCGTGCAGCTGACCCTGCCGCCGCTGCGCGAGCGCGGGGCGGACATCCTCGAGCTGGCCACTCACTACCTGACGGACTGCGCCCGGCGCTACCAGCGGCCGGCCAAACGCTTGGGCGATGCGGCTCAGGCCGCCTTGCTGGCGCATGCCTGGCCGGGCAATGTGCGCGAGCTGGCCCATTGCATGGAGCGCGTCAGCCTGCTGGCGCCGGCCGAGCAGATCACGCCGGCCGACCTGGGCTTGAGCGCCGCCGCCGCGACGGTTCCGGCGCACACCGCGTTGCCGGCCGAGCTGACGCTGGAGGAGGCTGAAAAGCTGCTGATCCGCACTGCCCTGCGTCGCCACGGCGGCAATGCCCTGCACGCCGCGCAGGCCCTGGGCCTGAGCCGCTCGGCCTTCTACCGCCGCCTGGAAAAGTACCAGCTGTGAGCGCTGCGAACGAGCCCGCCAAGCCTGGGCTGGCCCTGGCGGTCGACCGCGGCTTTGCCGGCCGGCTGCGCCGCGCGGCCCTGCTGGGCGGCGCACCGGCCTGGGCTCTGGCCTGCCTGCTGGTCTGGCAGCAGCCCTGGCTGATCTATCCCAAGCTGCTCTGCATCACCCTGTGCAGCCTGGGCTGGCTGGGCACCGCCGCCTGGCTGCATGCGCGGGCCGAGCACCAGCGGCGCCTGCTCGGCCATGTGATCGAGGCCATGGCCAGCGGCGACTACAACCAGCGCCTGCGCCTGCAGGGCGGATCGGTGGAGCCCGACGCGCTGGCCACCCAGCTCAATGCCCTGGTCGACAGCCTGCACCAGCAGCGCCTGCAATCCCTGGCCGCCGAGCGCCTGGCCGAGAACGTGCTGCAGACCCTGGATGTGGCGGTGTTTGCCTTCGATGCCCAGGAGCGCCTGCAACTGGCCAACCCCAGTGCCTTGGGCCTGCTGCGGCGCGCGCGCGAACATGCCCTGGGCCGCAGCGCCGCCGAGCTGGGCCTGGACGAGCTCTTGCGCGCCGACCCCGAGGCCTTGCGCGAGCAGGTTTTCCCCGGCGCCGCCGGCCTGTGGCGGCTGCGCCAGCATCGCTACGAGGTCGAGGGGCAGACGCGCCGCCTGCTCTTCGTCAGCGATCTGAAACAGGTTTTGCGCAGCGAGGAGCTGCAGGCCTGGCAGCGCCTGCTGCGTGTGCTCAGCCACGAGGTCAACAACTCGCTGGCGCCGATTGCCAGCCTCAGCGACACCTTGCGGCGGCGCCTGGACGCCCTGAGCCCGGGCGCGCACCTGCCCCCGGACGACTGGCGCGCCGAGCAGGCCGAAGCCCTGGGCCTGATCGAGGAGCGCGCCCGCCATCTGGCCGATTTCGTGCGCCGTCACGCCCAGCTGGCTCGGCCCCTGGAGCCGCGCATGCAGCGCTTTGACCTGCTGGCCCTGCTGCGCCGCCTGCCGGCCTTGCTGCCCCAGGCCCAGCTGACGCTGGAATTCGACGGCATCTCGCCCGACGCTGCGCTGGACTTCTACGGCGACCCGGGGCTGCTGGAGCAGCTCTTCATCAATCTGCTGAAAAACGGCATCGAGGCCGGCGGCGCGCCGCTGCTGTTGCGCCTGAAGCTGCGCCTGCAGGCCGAGCCGCTGCAGATCAGCCTGCTGGACCGCGGCTGCGGCCTGGCCAACCCGGCCAATCTCTTTGTGCCCTACTACACGACCAAACCCCAGGGCAGCGGCATCGGCCTGGTGCTCGCCCGCCAGATTGCCGAATGCCACCAGGGCAGCTTGCAACTGCTGCCGCGCAGCGACGGACCGGGCTGCCAGGCCCTGCTGCGCTTCGCCCGGCCCCAGGGCTGAGGCCGGGCAAACCCTTGTGGGACAATTCGGCCATGCAAATTTCCGCCCCCTGTGTGGTCTCCCTGAGCTGGAGACTCGAAGACGCCCAAGGTCAGCTGATCGACGAACTGGCCGAGCCGCTGGAGTTTTTCTACGGCGGCAGCGATCTCTTCGCCAAGGTCGAAGAAGCCCTGGCCGGTCAGGAAACCGGCTTTGAAGCGGCTGTGGCCCTGGAGCCCGAGCACGCCTTCGGCGATTACGACTCCAACCTGGTCTGCTTTGAATCCCGCAGCCTCTTCCCCGATGGCGTGGAAGCGGGCATGCAGATCGAAGGCCTGCCCGAAGGTGCCGTCACCGAAGACATGCCCGACGGCCTGATCTTCACCGTGACCGAAACCTACCCCGAACACGTGGTGCTGGACGGCAACCACCCGCTGGCCGGCGTGGGCCTGCGCATGTACATCAAGGTGCGCGATGTGCGCGAGGCCACGGCCGAGGAAATCGAGGCCGGCAGCCTGGGCGAGGCGGTGTTCAGCGTCGGCATGGCCGGCGCGCCGGACGGCGAACCGCTGCACTGAGCCCGACCGGGCCGCGCGCCGCCTCAGTAATGAGGCGGCAGTTCGTCGCGCAAGCTGCGAAAGGCCGGCCCGCCGGCATCGGCCGCCGGGCGCTCGCGCAAGGCCAGCACTTCGCGGGTCAGCGCGTCGATCTGCTGTTGCTGCCGCACGATCACCTGGTTGAGTTGCTCGACCAGGTCTTCGGTGAACGAAGCCTTGATCTCCAGATCGACCAGGCGGTTCTCGAAATTCTGCAAAGAGGTGTCCATGGCGTGATTGGAACACCGACGCCCCGGGCCTGAGGCCGCTTTGACCCCTGCCTACAATCTCACGACCATGCCGAACGCCCACGCCCTGCCCGTCCTCAACATCTCGTCCTACAAGTTCGTGCCGCTGCCGGACTGTGCCGCGCTGCGCGATCAGCTGCAAGAGCGGGCCCTGGCCCTGAATCTCAAGGGCACGGTGCTGCTGGCGGAAGAAGGCATCAATCTCTTTCTGGCCGGCCCGGGCGAAGCCGTTCACGCCTGGGTGAACGCCCTGCGCCAGGACGCGCGCTTTGCCGACCTGGCCCCCAAGGAAAGCTGGAGCGCGGCGGTGCCCTTCAAGAAGCTGCTGGTCAAGGTGAAGCCGGAGATCATCCGCATGAACCACCCGACCATCCGCCCGGATCAGCAGGCGCGTGCGCCGGCCCTGCCCGCCGCCACCCTGGCCCGCTGGCTGGACCAGGGCCATGACGACGAAGGCCGGCCGGTGGTGACCCTGGACACGCGCAATGCTTTCGAGGTGGATTACGGCACCTTCGAGGGCGCGATCGACTGGCGCATCAGCAAGTTCAGCGAGTTCCCCGAGGCCGTGCAGGCGCACCGCGAGGAGCTGATGGGCAAGACCGTGGTCAGCTTTTGCACCGGCGGCATCCGCTGCGAGAAGGCCGCCATCTATCTGCAGCAGCAAGACCTGGACGGCCCGGTCTATCAGCTCGAAGGCGGCATCCTCAAGTACTTTGAGGAAACCGGCGGCCCGCATTACCAGGGCAGCTGCTTTGTCTTCGACCAGCGCGAGGCCCTGGGCGCCGCGCTGGAGCCGGCCACCGAAATCCAGCGCCCGGCCAGCGAGGCCCACCGCGCACCGGCCAGCAGCTGAAAAGGCATGAGCCTTCGAACACCTGGCCCTGCCGAGCTGGCACCGACCCCAAGCACTGCACAGCGCCTGGCGGCCTGGGGCCTGCGTGTGTTCGGCGCCCTGCTGTTCATCGCCGCCCTGCTCTTTGGCGCCAGCAAGGCGCCCGACCGCAGCCTGGAAAGCCTGGTGCCGCAATGGGCGCCACCGCCCTCGGACTTCATCGAGCTGGGCGGCCAGCCCATCCACCTCCGCGACCAGGGCCCGGCCGCCGACCCGACACCCATCGTGCTGCTGCATGGCACCAGCAGCAGCCTGCACACCTGGGAGGGCTGGGTGAAGGCGCTCAGCCGCGAGCGCCGCGTCATCAGCGTGGACCTGCCGGGCTTCGGCCTCAGCGGCCCCAGCCCCAGCGGCGACTACCGCGACGCGGCCTATCAGAAGTTCCTCGCGGCCCTGCTCGACCACCTGAAGCTCGAGCGCGTCATCCTCGGCGGCAATTCCCTGGGCGGGCAGATCGCCTGGCAGTTCGCGGCCGCACAGCCGCAGCGGGTGGGCGCCCTGATCCTGGTGGATGCCGCCGGCTACCCCTTGGCACCGCGCGATGTGCCGCTGGCCTGGCGGGTCAGCGCCCTGCCCCTGATCGGGCCGCTGAGTGACCACCTGCTGCCGCGCAAGCTGGTCGAGTTCAGCCTGCGCCAGGTCTACGGCCAGCCCGAGCGGGTCAACGCTCCGCTGGTGGATCGTTACTTTGAGCTGACGCTGCGGGCCGGCAATCGCACCGCCCTGCGCCAGCGCCTGGCCCAGTGGGGCGGTGGCGAGCAGGCTGACCTGATCCCGAAGCTGCGCCTGCCCACCTTGATTCTGTGGGGCGAACGCGACCGCCTGCTGCCCCCCAGCGACGGCCAGGCCTTCGCACGCGACATCGCTGGCAGCCGCCTGGTGCTGCTGCCGGGCCTGGGCCATGTGCCCCAGGAAGAAGACCCCGCCGCCTCGCTAAAGCCGGTGCTCGAGTTCTTGCATACGCTCAAACCCTAGGTAGCAAGCGATGCGAAGCAATGCAAGATCAACCCTTCCCTTTTTGAACCCTCTAGGAGAGGCCATGCAAAAACGCCAACTGATTGCCCTGAGCACCTTCATCGCCCTGGCTTGTGGCTCGTTCGCCGCCCAAGCCCAAGCCCCGGACTGGAAAAAGATCCGCATCGGTGTGGAAGGCGCCTACCCCCCCTTCTCTGAAGTGGGTGCCGACGGCAAGCTCAAAGGCTTCGAGATCGACCTGGCCCTGGCCTACTGCGCCGAAATCAAGGCCGAGTGCACCCTGGTGCAGCAAGACTTCGACGGCCTGATCCCCGCCCTGCAAGCGCGCAAGGTCGACGCCATCATCGCCTCGGTCTCCATCACCGACGAGCGCAAGAAGACCATCGCCTTCTCCAACGCCTACTACAACACCCCGGCCCGCTTCGCCGCCAAGGCCGACGCCAAGCTGGACGTCTCGCCCGCTGGCCTCAAGGGCAAGAAGATCGGTGTGCAGCGCGCCACCATCCATGAAAAGTTCGTGGACGCCACCTTCAAGCAAAGCCAGATCGTGCGCTACGCCTCGCAAGACCAGGCCTTCCTGGACCTGAAGTCGGGCCGCATCGACCTGACCCTGGCCGACCTGGTCGCCATCGACCAAGGTTTCCTGGCCAAGCCCGAAGGCAAGGGTTTCGCCTTCGTCGGCCCCAGCTATGACGATGTGAAGTACTTCGGCGTGGGCTCGGGCGTGGGCATGCGCAAGGCCGATGCCGCCACCCTGGGCAAGAAGTTCAACGACGCGATTGCCGCCGTGGCCGCCAACGGCACCTTCAAGAAGCTCAACGACAAGTACTTCTCGTACGACATCGCCCCCAAGAAGTAAGCCCGAAGTAAAAGGCGACGTTTTCGATGTTCCTGCATGGCTTTCTGAACAGCCTGCTGGAGGGAGCCGGGGTCACGCTGAGCGTGGCCCTGGCCTCTTTGGCGATGGCCATGGCCCTGGGTTTGCTGGGCGCCATCGCCAAGCTCTCCAAGTTCCGCTTCGCACGCGGTCTGGCCTACCTCTACACCACGCTGATCCGCGGCGTGCCCGATCTGGTGCTGATGCTGCTGATCTTCTACGGCGGCCAAGTGGCCGTGAACGAGATCGCCCTCAGGCTGGGCCATGAGGAATACATCGACATCAACCCCTATGTCGCCGGGGTGCTGACCATCGGTTTCATCTTCGGCGCCTACCTGACCGAGGCCTTCCGCGGCGCCTTCCTGGCCGTGCCGCCGGGGCAGCGCGAGGCTGGCCTGGCCTACGGCCTGAGCGGCTGGCAGATCGCCTGGCGCATCACCCTGCCGCAGATGTTCCGCCATGCCCTGCCGGGCCTGTCCAACAACTGGCTGGTGCTGATCAAGAGCACCGCCATCGTCTCGGTGATCGGCCTGTCCGACCTGATGACGCGAGGCCAGCAAGCGGCCGGCTCGACCCGCGAGCCCTTTGTCTTCTACCTAGCCGTGGCCCTGATCTACCTGAGTTTCACCAGCCTCTCGGAGCTGATCTTCAGCTGGCTGGAAAAGCGCTTCTCCATCGGTGTGCGCAAGGGGACGCTGTGAACCTGGAAGCGATTCAAGAAAACCTGCCGCTCTACTTCAGCGGCGCTCTGGCCACCTTTGAACTGCTGGTGATTTCACTGCTGCTGGGCCTGCTGATCGCCGTGCCCCTGGGTGTGCTGCGCAGCTTGCAGAACAGCTGGATCTCGCGTGTGATCTGGCTCTACACCTATGTGTTCCGCGGCACACCCATGCTGGTGCAGCTGTTTTTGATCTATTACGGCCTGGCTCAGTTCGAGGCGGTGCGCGAGAGCTTTGCCTGGCCCTGGCTGAGCTCGGCCTGGTTCTGCGCCTGCCTGAGCTTTGTGCTCAACACCGGCGCCTACACCACCGAGATCATCGCCGGCAGCATCCGTGCCCTGCCCGCCGGTGAAATCGAAGCGGCCAAGTCGCTGGGCATGAGCCGCTGGGTAATGTTCCGCCGCATCGTCCTGCCCTCGGCCCTGCGCCGCTCGCTGCCGGCCTACAGCAATGAGGCGATCTTCATGCTTCACGGCACCTCGCTGGCCAGCATCGTCACCATCATGGACCTGACCGGCGCGGCGCGCCAGGTCAACTCGACCTACTACATCCCCTTCGAGGCCTTCATCACCGCCGCGGTCTTCTACTTCCTGATGACCCTGAGCCTGGTGGCCCTGTTCCACAAGGCCGAGGCGCGCTGGCTCAAACCCCTGATGCCGCGCTGACCCCCGAACCCGACGACGCCTTCCCATGCAGATCCAGACCCATCCCCTGATTTCCCCGGCCCCGGGCACGCAGCGCGAGCTGATCTCCATCCACTACGGCCAGCCGGCTGGCGAGCGCATCGGCCAGAAGGCCTACATCCAGGCCTCGCTCCATGCCGATGAGCTGCCCGGCATGCTGGTCGCCCACCACCTGCGCAAGAAGCTCGATGTGCTGCAGGCCGCCGGCCGCATCACCGGCGAGGTGATCCTGGTGCCCATGGCCAACCCCATCGGCCTGTCGCAGCAGATGCTGTACATGCACATGGGTCGCTTCGAGACCACCACGGGCGAGAACTTCAACCGCCACTACCCCGACCAGATCGAGGCCACGGCCCAGGCGGCGGAAAGCCAGCTGAGCCAGGACGCCGACCACAACACCCGTGTGCTGCGCCGCGAGCTGAAAAAAGCCGTGGCCGCCGCGCCGGTGGACACGGAACTGCAGTCCCTGCGCCGCACCCTGATGAGCCTGAGCTGCGACGCCGACATCGTGCTCGACCTGCACTGCGACGCCCAGGCCGTGATGCACCTCTACACCGAGACGCCTTGCTGGCCCGAGTGCGAGATGCTGGCCCGTTTCATACGCTCGCGCGTGACCCTGCTGGCCCAGGAGAGCGGCGATTCGCCCTTCGACGAAGCCTGCTCGCAGACTTGGTGGAAATGGGCGAAGCGCTTCGAGGGCCAATTCCCGATCAAGCAGGCCTGCCTGTCGGTCACCGTCGAGCTGCGCGGCGCGGCCGACGTCGAACATGCCCTGGCCGAGGCCGATGCGCAGAACATCATCGATTTCCTGATCTACCGCGGCCTGATCAGCGGCGACAAGCCCGCCCTGCCCGAGGCCGTGGGCGACGCCCGCCCGCTGGCCGGCAGCATGCCGATCAAGGCCCCGGTGGCGGGCGCCCTGACCTTTTTGCGCGAGCCTGGCGAGACCGTGGCGGCCGGCGATGTGCTGGCCCATGTGATCGACCCGATCAGCAATGCCGTGACCGAGCTCAAGAGCCCGGTGGACGGCCTGTTCTTCGCACGCGATTTCGTGCGCTTCGCGCCGGCCGGCATGCGCGTGGCCAAGGTGGCCGGCCTGCAGGCCCTGCGCACCGGCAAGCTGCTGGGCGCCTGAGAACCAAGAAACTCCCCGAGATGTCCACCGTGCCCGATACCCAGACCGCCAGCCTCATCGTCGACAACCTGCACAAGCGCTACGGCGAACGTGAGGTGCTGAAGGGCGTGTCCCTGTCCGCCAAAAAGGGCGATGTGATCACCCTGATCGGTTCCTCCGGTTCCGGCAAGAGCACCTTTCTGCGCTGCCTGAACCTGCTGGAGCAGCCCTACGAGGGCCGCCTGTCCCTGCGAGGCGAAGAGCTCAAGCTGGTGCGCGACCGCGACGGCAGCCTCAAGGCGGCCGATGCCAAGCAGCTGCAGCTCTGGCGCGCGCGCCTGGCCATGGTGTTCCAGAACTTCAACCTCTGGGCCCATCGCACGGTGCTGGAGAACGTGATCGAAGCGCCGGTCCATGTGCTGGGCGTGCCCAAGGCCGAGGCCATCGCCAAGGCCGAGGCCTTGCTGGCCCGCGTGGGCGTCTCGCACCGCAAGGATGTCTACCCGGCCCAGCTCTCGGGCGGCGAGCAGCAACGCGTGGCCATCGCCCGCGCCCTGGCGGTCGAGCCCGAGGTGATGCTGTTCGACGAACCGACCTCGGCCCTCGACCCAGAGCTGGTCGGCGAGGTGCTCAAGGTCATGCGCGATCTGGCCGCCGAAGGGCGCACCATGATTGTGGTGACCCACGAGATGGGTTTTGCCCGCGAGGTGTCCAACTACACCTTGTTCCTGCACCAGGGCAAGGTCGAGGAAGAAGGCAACCCGCGCGAGGTGCTGAGCAAGCCCAACAGCCAGCGCCTGCAGCAGTTCCTCAGCGGCGGTTTGAAGTAAGACAGCCCGGGGCGCTCAGGCGCCCGAGGCTTCATCGCGCAGCACCTCCAGCACGTCCGAGTGGAACTCGCGCTGGTAGAGCACATAGATCACGCCCACCGTCGCGCCCATCAGGGCCAGGGGTGAGAAGAACCAAGCGATGGCCGCGAAGCTCAGATAGTAGGCGCGCAGGCCATCGTTGAAGGTCTCGGCCGCCAGGCCCATGACCCGTCCGGCGCGCTGGGCGAATGCCTCGCGCGACAGCCCGCCTTTTTCGAACTGCTCGGCCTCGGGCGCCGCGCCCACCAGCAGGGCGCCAAAGGTGTACTGGCGCATGCTCCAGGTGAAGCGGAAAAAGGCGTAGACGAAGATGGCCGTCAGCAGCACCAGCTTCATCTCGAACACCAGGTCCGAGGTGCGGGCCGCAAACGGCAACTCGCGCACCAGCTCGGTGGCCTTGTCGCCCGCGCCCAGCACGGCCAGCAGGCCGCCGATGATCAGGATGGTGGTCGAGGCAAAGAAGGACGGGCTGGTGGACAGGTTCTGCACCACCACCCCGTCGATCACCCGCACCTCGCGGTAGGTGACCTGCATCATCCAGCGCGTGCGCTCGCGGTTGGTGGCGGCCAGCAGCGAGCCATGGAACTGCGACTGGCGCTTGGCAAACACGGCATAGCCGATCCAGCCGGCAAAGAACACGAACAGCGCCAACCAATCGATCAGCGGCAGCAGGGACAGGGCGGAAAACAAGGTCTTCATGGCCTCGACTTTAGAGGCATTGGCGGGCGCGCATCGCCGAAAAAACGCATGGGCACGCGCGCCGCCAACGCAGGGTCAGGGCGCCAGATCGAAGACCAGCACCTCGGCGTCCTGCCCTTGCGCCAGGCGCACGGCGTCTTCACCGCGCAGCTGCAGCGCGTCGCCGCCCTGCAGGCTCTGGCCGTTGACGTTCAAGCTGCCGCGGATCAGGTGCACATAGGCGATACGCCCCGGCTGCAGCGGCAGCTCGGCCTGCTCAGGCCCATCAAACAAGCCGGCATAGAGCTGGGCATTGGCGTGGATGAAAACCGCATCCGCACCGGCCTCGCCCGAGGCCACCAGGCGCAGGCGGCCGCGCTTCTCCTCGGTCGCGAAATGCCGCTGCTCGTAGCTGGGCGCCACACCGCGCTGGTTGGGTTCGATCCAGATCTGCAGAAAATGCGTGCTCTGGCCCTCGGCATGGTTGAACTCGCTGTGGCGCACGCCGCTGCCGGCGCTCATGCGCTGCACATCGCCGGGGCGGATCACGCCGTCGTGGCCGCTGCCACCAGGGGCGCCATTGCCCATGCTGTCCTGGTGGGCCAGCTCGCCCGAGAGCACATAACTGATGATTTCCATGTCGCGGTGACCATGGGTGCCGAAGCCGGTGCCGGCGGCGATGCGGTCTTCGTTGATCACGCGCAGATCGCCAAAACCCATGCGGCTGGGGTCGTAGTAATCGGCGAAAGAAAAGCTGTGGAACGACTTCAGCCAGCCATGGTCGGCAAAGCCGCGTTCAGACGATTTGATCAGTTCAAGCATGTCTTTCTCCTGTTGGGGCGCGCCATCGGCGCGGCATGGACACACTGTAGAAGCCTTGCTCCTGAGCTGGGCGCTGGGCACTTGAAGCCATCATTCAAATAAGATGAAGGCATGCCCAACCCCCTCGACAAACGCCGTGCCCTGACCCCCGAAGCCCTGGCCATGATGGACACCATCGCCCGCACCGGCAGCTTTGCCGCCGCAGCCCGGGAGATGGGGCGTGTGCCCTCGGCCCTGACCTACAGCGTGCGCCAGCTCGAAGAAGCACTCGATGTGCTGCTCTTCGACCGCCGCAGCCGCCAGGCCGAGCTGACCGCCGCCGGCCAGGAGCTGCTGTTCGAAGGCCGGCGCCTCCTGCAGGAGATGGACGCCGTGGCCAACCGCGTGCGCCGCATCGCCACCGGCTGGGAAAGCGAGCTGACGATTGCCATCGACGACGCCATCGCCCGCCGCGCCATCTTTGACCTGATGGAGGCCTTCTACCAGCTGCGCGACGAAGCCGGCCAGGCCCCGCCAACGCGGCTCAAGCTGCGCGTGGAGGTGATGGTGGGCACCTGGGAGGCGCTGATGTCGGGCCAGGCCGATCTGGCCATCGGCACCTCGACCCAGCCGCCCAGCGCCGGCTTCAAATGCGAGCTGCTCGGCGATATGGAGATGATTCTCTGCGTCGCCCCGCACCACGCGCTGGCCAGCGCGCCGACGCCGCTGAGCGCCGCGCAGATCGCCCAGCACCGCATCATCGCCGTGGCCGACACGGCCCGCAGCCTGGCCCCGCGCACCGTGGGCGTGCTGCCGGGTCAGGAGGTGCTGACCATGCCCTCGATGGCGGCCAAGCTGGAGGCGCTGATGCGCGGCCTGGGCTGCGGCTCCCTGCCCACGCCCATGGTGCGCCGTCAGATCGAGGCCGGCCGCCTGGTGCACAAACCCAGCGATCAGGAGCCGCGCGTCGTGCCCATGCACTACGCCTGGCGTGACAACGGCCAGCCGCCGGCCCGCGCCCTGGCCTGGTGGCTGAGCCAGCTGCAAAGCAGCGCCACCCGCCGCGCCCTGCTGGAGCAGCACGAGGGGCTGTTGCTCTGATGCCGAGCACCACGGTATCCGGCGGCTATGTCGGCCGCTTCGCCCCCTCACCCACCGGCCCGCTGCATGCCGGCTCCCTGGTCGCGGCCCTGGCCAGCTGGCTCGATGCCCGGGCCCAGCGCGGCCGCTGGCTGCTGCGCATCGAAGATGTGGACGGTCCGCGCTGCCCGCCTGGCGCCGACCGCTTCATCCTCGATCAGTTGGCCCGTTGCGGCCTGCACCCCGACGAACCGCCCGCGCGGCAATCGCAGCGCGGCGCGCTCTACCAGGCGGCGCTCATGCGCCTGCAGGCTCAAGGCTGGGCTTACGGCTGCGCCTGCTCACGCAAGGAGATTGCCGCGGCCCTGCTGGCCCGCGGCGGCACGCTTGAGCGCCACGGCGAGCTGGTCTACCCCGGCAGCTGCCGCGCCGGCACCCAGGGCCGCCCCCCACGCGCCTGGCGCCTGCGCAGCACGGCCGGCCTGCAGAACGAGGCCTCGCTGCAGATCGACTGGCAGGACCGCCGCCTGGGCGCACAGACGCAAGACCTGACCCTGGCCGTGGGCGACTTCGTGCTGCGCCGTGCCGATGGTCTCTGGGCTTACCAACTGGCCGTGGTGGTGGACGATGCCGAGCAAGGCATCAGCGATGTGGTGCGCGGCGAAGATCTGGCCGACAACACACCGCGCCAGATCCGACTGCAACAGCTGCTCGGCCTGCCCACGCCGCGCTATCTGCACACGCCCCTGGTGCTGGGCGCCCATGGCGAAAAGCTGTCCAAACAGAATGGCGCGGCCGCCCTGGCGCTGGACACGCCGGCCGATGCACTGCGGGCCCTGCGTGAGGCGGCCGCGGCGCTGGGCCTGCCGGCCGAGCTGGCCGGCGCTTCGGTCAGCGAGTTCCTGGCCAGCGCCGTGCAGGGCTGGCGCGCTTTTGATGGCATGATGCCCGCCTCTTCGTCGCCATCCCCTCTTGCACCGGCACTCCCGCTTGCGCAGCCGGGCGACGAATCCGCTTTTTGAAGGACCCATTCATGAACACCACCCCCAGCGGCCTGCAGTTTGAAGACACCGTGGTCGGCGAAGGCGCCGTGGCCAAGTCCGGCCACGATGTCACCGTCCACTACACCGGCTGGCTCTACAGCAAGGACGCCGACGGCAACTGGGTCAAGGGCGCCAAGTTCGATTCCAGCAAGGACCGCCGCGACCCCTTCAAGTTCGAGCTCGACGGCGGCATGGTGATCCGCGGCTGGGACGAAGGCGTGCAAGGCATGAAGATCGGCGGCACCCGCGTGCTGGTGATCCCGCCCGAGCTGGGCTACGGCGCGCGCGGCGCCGGCGGCGTGATCCCGCCCAATGCCACCCTGATGTTCGAGGTCGAGCTGCTGGCCCTGGCCGGCGGTGAAGAGGCGATCTCGCTCAACCTGACCGCCCTGCCCAGCGGTCTGCAATTCGAAGACACCGTGGTCGGCGACGGCGCCGAAGCCAAGGCCGGCCAGCGCGTCACCGTGCACTACACCGGCTGGCTGTACAAGAACGGCAACAAGGGCAAGAAGTTCGATTCCAGCAAGGACCGCGGCGACCCGTTCCGCTTCCACCTGGCCGGCGGCGAAGTGATCCGCGGCTGGGACGAAGGCGTGCAAGGCATGAAGATCGGCGGCACCCGCATGCTGGTGATCCCGGCCGAGCTGGGCTATGGCGCCCGCGGCGCCGGCGGCGTGATCCCGCCCAATGCCACCCTGCTGTTCCAGGTGGAATTGCTGGCTGTCTGAGCCGCACCACGGCGCATGGAAAAAGGTCCTTCGGGACCTTTTTTCTTGGCTGAGGCCCGCACGCGCGGGGCTAGCATCGCGCCAGGGAGCCTGGCCTTTTCAGAGACAAATCGCGGAGATTGCTGATGAGCTTGCTCGACCTCGACCACCTGCTGCGCTATTGGACCGCCACCCAGTGGCAGGCCAATGTGCTGATGCTGCTGCACCTGCTGGGCGCCATGATTCTGGGCCTGGTGTTGGGCTATGAGCGGGCCTATCACGGCCGCGCAGCCGGCATGCGCACCTATGCCCTGGTCTGCATGGCCTCGGCCGCCGTCATCATCCTGCTGGCCTATCCGCAGCAGTGGTTCGGCGGCTTGCAGGCCGGCGGCGTGCTGCCGCCCTCGGCCGACCCGACGCGCGTGATCCAGGGCGTGGTCACCGGCATCGGCTTCCTGTGCGCCGGCGTGATCATGAAGGAAGGCATGAACATCAGCGGCCTGACCACGGCCGCATCGCTTTGGGCGGCTTCCTCGATCGGCATCCTGGTGGGCATGGGCTTCTATTTCGCTGCCATCATGCTGACCCTGCTCTGCGCCAGCCTGATGATGTGGGGCGCCAAGCTGGAAAACACCCTGCCCTCGCATCCGGCGATTGCCGTGATGTTGCGTGGTGAGCCGGGGCGGCTGTTCCGCCAGGACGAGCTGGCGGCCTTTGCCGACCATCTGGGCTTTCGCTTCGCACCGGGCTCGCTGAGCATCGAATCCAGCAGCGGGCGAGAGGAATGGCGCTTCGTCTGCACGGCACGCCGCAATTTCCGCAGCGAAACCCTGACCCGCTTCGCCAACCGTGTGATGGAGATTCCCGGCGTCTCTGAATACCGGGTCACGCATGCGCGCAACTGAGCCGGGCCGCATATGGCGCCGGTACGGGATGGCTTGCCTGCTCGCCCTGCTTGCGAGCGCCGGGCGTGCGGACTGGCTGGGCCAGCACTACGCCCTGAGCTTGCGACCTGATTTCGCGCGTCAAACCCTGGAGGGCGAGGCGCAAATCGAGCTGACGCAGCAAAGCCCAGCCCAGGCGCAGAACAGCGTGCAGCTGCGCTCGCCCCGGCTGGACATCACGGCCGCACGCCTCGCGGGTCAGGTCTTGCGCTTGAGGCGACTGGATGGGCCGGAAGACGGGTGGCAGATCGACCTGCCCGCCCATGCGGCCAAGCAGTCGCAGCTGAGCTTGAGCATCCGCTACCGCGCCCAAGCCGGCGAGGGGCTGATGTTCGGCCCGGAGCATGTCTACACCGCCTTCCACAGCTGCCAGTGGCTGCCTTGTGCCGGGACAGACCTCAGCCGCGCGAGTATCCAGATCAGCCTCGAGCTGCCCGAGGGCTACGACAGCCTGGCCAGTGGCCGCCGCATGCCCAGCTTGGGGCACGCGCAGCGTTGGCAGCAAGACCTGCCCTACCCGCTCTACACCCTGGGTTTTGCCGCTGGCCGGTTCAGCCGCGTGCAAATGGACTCAGGTGTCACAGGGCAACCCGAGCTGGCCTTTCTGGGTGTCAGCGATGACACAGAGACCTTGCGAGCCAAGTTCGCACCGAGCGCCGCCATGCTGGCCTTCTTCAGCGAGAAAGCGGGCATCGCTCTGCCCCAGCCGGTGTACAGCCAGCTGTTGCTACCGGGCGGCGCGGCACAGGAAGCCAGCAGCTATGCCTTGATTGGGCGTCGCATGCTGGACCCGATTCTGGAAACACCGCAAGAAGACTGGGTGATTGCGCACGAGATGGCCCACCAGTGGTGGGGCAATCTGCTCAGTTGCGCGGAGTGGCGTGATTTCTGGCTCAACGAAGGCATCACCACCTTCATGACCGCCGCCTGGAAGCGACACCGCTGGGGTGAGGCTGCCTACCAGCGCGAACTGGGCCTGATGCACAGAGGCATGCAGCGCGCGCGCGACGCCGGCTTCGACAGACCGCTGAGCTGGCCGGGTGACTACCCCAGCCTGAGCCTCAAACGCGCCATCCACTACAGCAAAGGTGCGCTCTTCATGGTCGCGCTGCTCGAACACATGGGCGAGCAGGAATTCTGGGCTGGTCTGCGCCACTACACACAAGTCCATGCGGGTCGCAGTGTACGAGCGGCCGATTTCCAGCAGGCCATGCAGGCTCAAAGCCGACGCGACCTGGCGCCTTTGTTTCAGCACTGGGTGTACGAAAACGCGGCAGGCAGCGCGCCGCAGGGCAAGGTCGAGCGCTGAATCAACGGCGCTTGATCAGCGGCGCTTGAGCACGTGGATGTATTCCTCGCCCTGGCTGCTTTGCTGCACCAGTTCGTTGCCGGTCTGCCGAGCAAAGGCCTGGAAGTCGCGCATGGAACCGGGGTCGGTGGCCACCACCTTGAGCAACTGCCCGCTCTCCATCTCGGCCAAGGCTTTCTTGGCCTTGAGGATGGGCAGGGGGCAGTTCAGGCCGCGGGTGTCGATTTCTTTGTGGGCGTCCATGGAGATCCTCGTTTGCGCTGCATTTTAGGTGGCGAGTGCCCCGCGCAGGGCCCGATCAGCACCCGGGCTTGCCCCCTGTTGCCGCAGGTTCAATCCATCCACTGTGGCTCCAGGCCCTTGCTGCGCAGCCAGGTCGCCAGGGCCTGACCGGTACCGCCGCGCCAGCAGCGCAGGCGCTCGGGCGCGATCAACTTGTATTCGGCCAGCTCGGGCGACAGGCGGATCTCGCCGCGAGCCCGCACGTGGTAAGCCACGAGCAGCTGGTTCTTGCGCTGGAAGTCCCAGACGCCAAGCAGGCTCAGCCCTTCAACTTGCAGACCGGTTTCCTCCAGCACCTCGCGGCTGACACCGGCCTCGGGCGATTCACCCGCTTCCATGAAGCCGGTGATCAGGCCGAAAAAGCGCTCGGTCCAGGCGGCGTTGCGGGCCAGCAAGACCTGACCCTCGCGGTCCACACATTCGACCACCGCGGCCAGCACCGGCGTCGGGTTGTTCCAGTGCGTGAAGCTGCAGGCGCTGCAGCGCAAGCGCGTGGTCGGGCCGCTGTCTTCCGGCTCGCTGCGCATCTCCAGCCCGGACGCACACAGCGGGCAGAAGCGAAAGGTCTGCGCAGCATCCTGGCTCATGCCGGGAACACACCCGTGGAGAGATAGCGGTCGCCGCGATCGCAGACGATGAAGACGATGGTGGCGTTCTCCACCGTGCGCGCCAGCTGCAGCGCCACCCAGCAGGCACCGGCCGCGGAGATGCCGGCGAACAGGCCTTCCTGGCTGGCCAGGCGGCGCGCCATGTCCTCGGCATCGGCCTGACTGACCAGCATCAGCTCGTCCACCGCCTCGGGGCGGTAGATCTTGGGCAGGTAGGCCTCGGGCCATTTGCGAATGCCGGGGATGCGCGAGCCTTCGGAGGGCTGGGCGCCGATGATGCGCACTGCCGGGTTCTGCTCTTTCAGGTAGCGCGAGGTGCCGGTGATGGTGCCGGTCGTGCCCATGGCGCTGACGAAATGGGTGATCTGGCCTTCGGTGTCGCGCCAGATCTCCGGGCCCGTGGTCTCGTAGTGCACGCGCGGGTTGTCGCCGTTGGCGAACTGGTCGAGCACCCGGCCCTTGCCATCGCGCTGCATCTGCTCGGCCAGATCGCGGGCGTATTCCATGCCGCCGGAACGCGGCGTCAGGATCAGCTCGGCGCCGAAGGCCTTCATGGTCTGGGCCCGCTCGATGGACAGGTCCTCCGGCATGATCAGCACCATGCGATAGCCGCGAATGGCCGCAGCCATGGCCAGGGCGATGCCGGTGTTGCCCGAGGTGGCCTCGATCAGGGTGTCGCCGGGCTTGACCTCGCCGCGCTCTTCGGCGCGCCGGATCATGCTGATGGCGGGCCGGTCCTTGACCGAGCCGGCCGGGTTGTTACCCTCCAGTTTGCCGAGGATGACGTTACCGCGCGCGGCCAGCTCCGGCGCCAGCAGGCGCTGCAGACGGACCAGGGGCGTGTTGCCGATCAGCTCTTCAAGGCTGGCGTAATGTTTGCGGTTGGGGCTGCTCATATCAAACATTCTCGCAGCCAAAGTTGAAGGACGTTTCGGAGGCCGAAATTTTCATGGCATAATGATGGGCTTCAGCAGCGACACTACCGTGCGATGCATGCCCAGGTGGCGAAATCGGTAGACGCAGGGGACTCAAAATCCCCCGCCGCAAGGTGTGCCGGTTCGAGTCCGGCCCTGGGCACCACTCAAGGTGATCCTCCATGCCCCGCAAGGTGCAGCCGCTGAAAAACAAAAGGCACCCCGTGCCAGCCTGCATCAAGCCACCCTCGAGGTGGCTTTTTTGCGTCTGGGCCCTTCATCATGGCTCTTCACATCGACGTGACGACCAGACAGCGTGGTGCGAACTCCTGCGCACTTCCACCCCACTTGCACAGGCCGATGAACGTAACGCCCAGATCCCCGACTCCAGTGGCCCGATGCAGTCATCGGCAGCGCTTACACTGCGCCGAAAGGCAGGGGCGGTGAACAGCCCTGCGCGCCCACCCACCAACTTCGCGAACTCATGCCCCCGATTCCTCCGGTGACCAAAGCCTTCATGCTGGCCTGCGTGGGCCTGTACTGCCTGTTCTATCTGGTTCCCGGCCTCAAGGAACCTTTCGAGCTCTGGCCCCTGATGACGGGCAACTTCCTGCCCTGGCAACCGCTGACCTACGCCTTTTTGCACGGCGGCGAGTTCCACCTGTTCTTCAATATGCTGGGTCTGTGGATGTTCGGCTCCGAGCTGGAGCGCGTCTGGGGCGCCAAGCGCTACACCCAGATCCTGGTGGCCAGCACCATCAGCGCCGCTGCGGTGCAGCTGATCGTCACCTTCTTGCTCGGCTCCTTCGCGCCGACCGTGGGCGCCTCGGGCGCGCTGTTCGGCCTGCTGCTGTCCTTCGGCATGCTGTTCCCGGACCGCATCATCGTGCCCTTGTTCCCGCCGATTCCGATGAAGGCCAAATACTTCGTCGCCATCTTCGGCACACTGGAGCTGATCCTGGGCCTGAACAACAACAGCGGCGTGGCCCACTTCGCCCACCTGGGCGGCATGCTGGGTGCCTACCTCCTGATCCGCTACTGGCGCACGGCGCGCCGCCGCTGATCGATTGAATCGGGTTCAGGCCAGCAGGCCGTCCTCGGGCCGCGGGTAGCGCAGCTTCAAACCCAGCTCGGTTTTCAGGCGGCAGTTGCTCAAGCGCCGCGATTCGCTCATGAAGCTCAGCTGCATCGCAGACATCTGCTGCTGCGCCTCTTCACGGCTGATGCGCGGCGGCCGGCTCAGGCCGCACAGATCAGCCGCCAGGTCGAAGTAGTCGCCCATCAAGTGTTCACTGTCATCGCAAACGTGGAGCACCCGCTGCGGCGCCCCGCGCCAGAGCGCGCGCAGGCAGGCGCGAGCCAGATCGTCGGCATGGATGTGGTTGGTGTAGACATCGTCCTCGCGCCGCAGCACCGGCGAGCCCCGCTGCAGCCGCTCGCGCGGATGGCCGCCGACCCGGTTGCCGGCATAGATGCCCGGCACCCGCAGAATCGTCACCCGGCAGCCAAAAGTCGGGCCGAAGCCGCGCAGCAGGCGCTCGGCATCGACGCGCCGGCGGGCCCGATCGCTGCGCGGCGCCACCGGGCGCGACTCATCGAAACGCGCCCCGCCGCAATCGCCGTACACCCCGGTCGTGCTGGCATAGACCAGATGCGCCGGCGTGGAGCGACGCGCCAGCGCGCGCAAAAGGTTCAGCGTGCGCAGATCCCGCTCACCCTGGCCCGGAGGCGGCGCCAGATGCAGCACGGCATCGGCCCAGCCGGCCAGGCCGGCCAGAGAAGCCGCGTCGTCCAGATTGCCCAGCACCGGCTGGGCGCCGGCCGCACGCAGCTCGGCGAAGCGGCCCGGGCTGGAACTCAAGGCCCGCACCTGCCAACGCCCGGCCAGCAGGCCCAGCACCCGCATGCCGACATCGCCACAGCCCACGATCAAGAGCCGCGGCCGGCCCAGGCGGCGAGCGGGGCGCGCAGGGCGATCAGAGCAAGCAGACTGAGCAGAGGGACATGAAGCGGGGCTGAAGGGCATGGAATCCGGCTCAGGCAAAATGGCGGCACAGTGTACGGCCCGGCATCCCCGGGCCGAATTCGCTTTCTGGCCGCGCCGGCCATTCTCGATTGATCCTCCAGCCCTCGCCTTTTTGCATCCAACATGAACTTCCAGGTCACCGTCCAGCCCAGCGGCCGCGTCTTTTCCGTGGAACGCGATGAAACCATGCTCAGCGCCGCCATCCGCGCCGGCGTCGGCCTGCCCTATGGCTGCAAGGACGGCGCTTGCGGCTCCTGCAAGAGCCGCCTGCTGGAAGGCCGGGTGATCCACGGCGCCCACCAGCCCAAGACCCTCACCCCCGAGGAAGAAGCGGCCGGCATGGTGCTGACCTGCTGCGCCACGCCGCAGACCGACTGCACCCTGGAAGCGCGCGCCGTGCCGGGCGCCGGCCAGTTCCCCGTGCTCAAGCTGCCCAGCCGCGTGATGAGCCTGAGCAAGCCCAGCAGCGATGTGGCCGTGATCCGCCTGCAACTGCCGGCCACGCAGAACTTCCAGTTCCACGCCGGCCAGTATGTGGAGTTCATCTTGCGAGATGGCGCGCGCCGCAGCTACTCCATGGCCAACGCGCCTCACAACCTGGGCACGCCGGCCGCGGTGGAGCTGCACATCCGCCACATGCCCGGTGGCAAGTTCACCGACCATGTCTTCAGCGAGATGAAGGAAAAAGACATCCTGCGTATGGAAGGCCCCTTCGGCAGCTTCTTCCTGCGCGAGGACAGCGACAAGCCCATCGTGCTGCTGGCCAGCGGCACCGGTTTTGCGCCCATCAAGGCCATCATCGAGCGCATGCAGCACCTGGGCAGCACCCGCCCGGCCGTCTTGTACTGGGGCTGCCGCAGCAAGGCCGATCTCTACCTGCACGACTGGGCCGCGCAGGCCGCGGCCCAGATGCCCAACCTGACTTATGTGCCCGTGCTGTCCGAGCCCAAGGCCGAAGACGGCTGGACCGGCCGCTGCGGCTTCGTCCACCAGGCGGTGCTGGCCGACCTGCCCGATCTGTCCGGCCACCAGGTGTACGCTTGCGGAGCGCCCATCATGGTGGACTCGGCACGCGCCGATTTCACGGCCAAGGCAAGCCTGCCCGCGGAAGAGTTCTACGCCGACTCCTTCACCTCCGAAGCCGACAAGCAAGCTTGAAGTCCAACTCCCGCATCGATTGAGACCCCGCCGCGATGTTCACGCCCCCCTACGTTCCCGCCGCTGAATTTGAAGCGCAGCTGCGCAGCCAGGGGGCGGCCGTGCTGGCCCCCGCCAGCCTGCCGGACTGCCTGCAGCTCTCAGCCCAGGACCTGGCCGCGCTCAGCCCCTTCTGGAACGACCTGCCGCCCGACGCCTACCTGCGCGACGGCGGCCGTTACCGCTACCGCCGCCACGGCTGCTTCGTCGCGGAGGGCAATCGGCTGAGCCAGGCGCCGCACCGCGCGCATTGGCAGCCGCTGGACTACAACGCCTTGCATGGCGGCATCGAACGCTGGTTCGAGCCCATGGCCGAGGCCGCCGTGGCCCTGCCCGCCTGGCGCCAGCTGCTGCTGGGCCTGGCTGGCATCGCCTCGCGGCACAAGGGCGAGCAGGCCTGGTACATCGAAGCGCACCAGTTCCGCATCGACACCACCGACGGCATCGGCCGCCCCACGCCCGAGGGCGCTCACCGCGACGGCGTCGATTTCGTGGCCGTGTTTCTGATCGACCGGCAGGGCATCAAGGGCGGCGAGTCGCGCGTGTTTGAAGCCCATGGCCCACAAGGCCAGCGCTTCACCATGAACGAGCCCTGGACCCTGCTGCTACTGGATGACGAACGCGTGATCCACGAAACCACGCCCATCCAGCCCACGGCTGAGCATGGCCACCGCGACACCTTGGTGCTGACCCTGCGCCGCGGCGGTTTCCAGGCCTCGGCTTGAGTCTGACCAGCCGGAACACTCACTCGACAAAGCGCGAAGTCTGACCGCTGCCTCGCCGGGCCGGCCAGGGGCAGAATCGCGCCAGCACGTACACTGTGCGGCTGCGTTCGCCACAAGCGAGCGCTTCTTTTTGGGGCCTGCTTGTCCGGCGGGCCCTGCGAACTTTGTCTGCATCACGAGTGCCTACCACCATGAACGATCTCGCCCGCGCGATTGCCGCTGCTCCGGCCGCCTCCATCCCCTCTTCGCTGTTCGGCCTGCCCGATCAAAAGCCGCATGAGCGCGTGCTGCTGGCCGCAGACGCCGAAACCGGCCTGAAGGCCATCCTGGCCGTGCACAGCACCGCCCGCGGCCCGGCCTTCGGTGGCTGCCGTTTCTGGACCTATGACAACGAGCTGGCCGCGCTGAACGACGCGTTGCGCCTCTCGCAAGGCATGAGCCTGAAGAACGCCCTGGCCGACCTGCCCTTCGGCGGCGGTAAGGCCGTGATCATCAAGCCGGCCGGCGATTTCGACCGCCCCGCCCTGTTCGCTGCCTTCGGCCGCGCCGTGCAATCGCTGCAAGGCGCCTACATCACCGCCGAAGACGTGGGCACCACCACGGCCGACATGCTGGGCATGCAGGCCCACACGCAATTCGTCAGCGGCATCCCGCGCGCCGGTGCCTTCGGTGGCGACCCGAGCCCCAAGACCGCCTGGGGCGTGTTCGTCTCGATCGAAGCCGGCGTGCGCCTGCACCTGAAGCGCAGCTCGCTGGACGGCGTGCGCGTGGCCCTGCAAGGCCTGGGCGCCGTGGGCTGGCACCTGGCCGAGTTCCTGCACAAGGCCGGCGCCAAGCTGGTGGTGGCCGATGTGGACGCCGCCAAGGTGGCCCGCGCGCAAGAACAGCTGGGCGCCACCGCCGTGGGCATCCATGAGATCCTGTCGGCCGATGTCGACGTGCTGGCGCCTTGCGCCCTGGGCGCATCGCTGAACGCCAGCAGCATCCCCACCATCCGCGCCCAGCTGATCGCCGGCGCCGCCAACAACCAGCTGGCCACCGTGGAAGACGGCGACACCCTGCAACAGCGCGGCATCTGCTACCTGCCCGACTACCTGGTCAATGCCGGCGGCATCATCAGCGTGGCGCGCGAGTACCGCAATGAAGGCGAAGAGTCGGCCGTGATGGCCGAAGTCAGCCGCATCGGCGAGCGCGTCGCCGAACTGCTGGAACGCGTCAAGGCCGAGGGCACGACCCCGGGCCGCGCGGCCGACGCCTGGGCCCGCTCCAAGCTGGTCAAGCCGGTCTGATTCAAGGTTCACCGCGCAAGAGAAAAGGCAGCTTCGGCTGCCTTTTTTTCGCCCCTGCCGGACCGCATCATGTGCGGGCATGGCCTTGATTTCTTGCCATACTCCATGCCGCGGCGGCCGGCGCTTTGCTTGCCGGCCGGCTCAGCAAGTACGTATAATCAATACATACTTTCAAACGCATACTGCGGAGCAGCCCATGGAAGCCACCGTCGCTGAGCGCGGGCAGATCACCCTGCCCAAGGCCGTGCGTGATGCACTGGGCCTGACCAAGGGCACCATCCTCAAGGTCGAGCTCGAAGGCGGCCGCATCATCCTGCGCAAAAACGTCGACGACGCCATCTCACGCGCCCGCGGCAAGTTCAAGCTGGACGGTTTTGCTTCGGTCGATGAAGCCATGCGCGCCGTGCGCGGCCGCGCCCCCGGCGACCCGCTCGATCAGTAAGCCCCGCGATCTTCCCGCCGCCCAGCCAAGCGCCAGCACCCCATGATCGCCATCGACTCCTCCGTCCTCGTCGACCTGCTCAGCGACAGCGAGCGCGCCGACCTGGCCGAGGCTGCGCTGCGCGACGCCCTGTCCCTGGGCCCGGTGGTGGTCTGCGATGTGGTGGTGTCGGAAATCTGCTCTTCGCTGCAAGACGGCGACCAGGCCATGCAGGCCCTGGAAGACATGGGCATCAGCTTTCACGCCGTCGAGCAAAAAGCCGCCATCCGCGCCGGCGAGATGCAGCGCCGCTACCGCAGCCGCGGCGGCCTGCGCCAACGCACCGTTCCCGATTTCATCGTGGGCGCTCATGCCTTGCTGCAATGCAATGCCTTGATCACCCACGACGAGACCTTCTTCCGTGACTACTTCAAGGGCCTCAAGGTCATCACGCCCAAGGCCACCTGACGCGGTCGCACCCTCACACCCCTCGCAACACCTGGAGAGCTCATCATGCTGCAAGCCTATCGCCAACACACCGCCGAGCGCGCCGCGCTGGGCATCCCGCCCCTGCCCCTGGATGCCAAGCAGACGGCCGAGCTGATCGAGCTGATCAAGAACCCTCCCGCCGGCGAAGGCGAGTTCCTGCTGGACCTGCTGACCCACCGCGTGCCCCCGGGCGTGGACGATGCCGCCAAGGCCAAAGCCAGCTTCCTGGCCGCCGTGGCGCACGGTGACCTGGCAGTCGACCTGATCTCCAAGACCAAGGCCACCGAGCTGCTGGGCACCATGGTCGGCGGCTACAACGTCAAGCCCCTGATCGACCTGCTGGATGACGCCAGCGTGGCCGCCACCGCCGCCGCCGCGCTGAAGAAGACGCTGCTGATGTTCGACTTCTTCCACGACGTGGCCGAAAAAGCCAAGGCCGGCAATGCCCAGGCCAAGGACGTGATCCAGAGCTGGGCCGAGGGCGAGTGGTTCACCAGCCGCCCCGAGGTCGAGAAGAAGATCACCGTCACCGTCTTCAAGGTGCCCGGCGAGACCAACACCGACGACCTGTCGCCCGCCCCCGACGCCTGGAGCCGCCCGGACATCCCGCTGCACTACCTGGCCATGCTGAAGAACACCCGCCCCGATGCGGCCTTCAAGCCCGAGGAAGACGGCAAGCGCGGCCCGATGCAGTTCATCGAGGACCTGAAGAAGAAGGGCCATCTGGTCGCCTACGTGGGCGATGTGGTCGGCACCGGCTCTTCGCGCAAGTCCGCCACCAACAGCGTGATCTGGGCCACCGGCCAGGACATCCCCTTTGTGCCGAACAAGCGCTTCGGCGGCGTGACCCTGGGCGGCAAGATCGCCCCCATCTTCTTCAACACCCAGGAAGACTCGGGCTCCCTGCCGATTGAAGTGGACGTGTCCAAGCTGGAGATGGGCGATGTCATCGACATCCTCCCGTACGAAGGCAAGATCGTGAAGGACGGCGCCACCGTCGCCGAGTTCAAGCTCAAGAGCGATGTGCTGTTCGACGAAGTGCGCGCCGGCGGCCGCATCAACCTGATCATCGGCCGCTCGCTGACCGCCAAGGCGCGTGAGTTCCTGGGCCTGCCCGCCGCCACCCTGTTCCGCCTGCCGGCCGCACCGGCTGCCACGAACGCCGGCTTCACCCTGGCGCAGAAGATGGTCGGCCGCGCTGTCGGCCTGCCGGAAGGCCAGGGCGTGCGCCCCGGTACCTACTGCGAACCCAAGATGACCACGGTCGGCTCGCAAGACACCACCGGCCCGATGACTCGCGACGAGCTGAAGGACCTGGCCTGCCTGGGCTTCAGCGCCGATCTGGTGATGCAATCGTTCTGCCACACCGCGGCCTATCCGAAGCCGGTGGACGTGAAGACCCACCGCGAGCTGCCCGCCTTCATCTCCAACCGCGGCGGCGTGGCCCTGCGTCCCGGCGACGGCGTGATCCACAGCTGGCTGAACCGCCTGCTGCTGCCCGACACCGTCGGCACCGGCGGCGACTCGCACACCCGCTTCCCGATCGGCATCTCCTTCCCGGCCGGCTCGGGCCTGGTGGCCTTCGGCGCCGCCACCGGCGTGATGCCGCTGGACATGCCCGAATCGGTGCTGGTGCGCTTCAAGGGCCAGATGCAGCCCGGCATCACCCTGCGCGATCTGGTGCATGCGATTCCGCTGTACGCCATCAAGGCCGGTCTGCTGACCGTGGCCAAGGCCGGCAAGAAGAACGTGTTCTCGGGCCGCATCCTGGAAATCGAAGGCCTGCCCGATCTGAAGGTCGAACAAGCCTTTGAGCTGAGCGACGCCTCGGCCGAGCGCAGCGCCGCCGGTTGCACGGTCAAGCTGAACCCCGAGCCGATCAAGGAATACCTCACCAGCAATATCGTGCTGATGAAGAACATGATCAATGATGGCTATGCCGACGCCCGCACCCTGCAGCGCCGCATCGAGAAGGTCGAAGCCTGGCTGGCCAACCCCAATCTGCTGGAAGCCGACAAGGACGCCGAGTACGCGGCCGTCATCGAGATCGATCTGGCCGACATCAAGGAACCCATCCTCTGCTGCCCCAACGATCCGGACGATGCCAAGACCCTGTCCGACGTGGCCGGCACCAAGATTGATGAAGCCTTCATCGGCTCCTGCATGACCAATATCGGCCACTTCCGCGCTGCGGCCAAGCTGCTGGGCGGCCAGCGCGACATCCCGGTCAAGCTGTGGGTCGCCCCGCCGACCAAGATGGACCAGAGCGAGCTGATCAAGGAAGGCCATTACGCGGCCTTCGGCACCGCCGGTGCGCGCACCGAAATGCCGGGCTGCTCGCTGTGCATGGGCAACCAGGCGCAGGTGCGTGAAGGCGCGACCGTGGTCTCCACCTCGACCCGCAACTTCCCCAACCGCCTGGGCAAGAACACCAATGTGTTCCTGGCCTCGGCCGAGCTGGCAGCGATTGCCTCCAAGCTGGGCAAGATCCCGACCGTAGCCGAATATCACGAGGCCATGGGCGTGGTGAACAAGGACGGCGCCTCGATCTACAAGTACATGAACTTCGACCAGATCGAGGAGTACGCAGACGCAGCCAAGGCCGTCAGCAGCACCAGCTGCGCCTAAGCCAGGGCACAGCCCCGCCATGAAAGGCCCGCTTCGGCGGGCCTTTTTTCATGTTGCGGTGCCGTTGGGACCACCGCTCGCGCACTCCGTCGGATGGTGCTGGCCCGCCAGAGAACGAGTCCAAAGAATGGCGCCACGTTCACTGCCTGCCTTGCTGCAATCTGCCCATGCGACCCTCCGCCCCTTCTGCCTGGACCTCGGGACTCTCGACGATCTTCGTAAGCACCATGCTCAGCGTCAGCCCGCCGCTGCAGGCTGGCACCCCGCTTGCCTTGCTCAAGGATCTGGATCAAGGCATGACAGGGCCGCGATCGCAGGTTCTGGTGCTGGGCACCGTCCATCTGCAGGAGATGGGCCAGGACTTCAAACCCGGCTCGCTCGACAGCCTGCTGGAACGTCTGGCCGGGTTCAAGCCCGAGATCATCACCGTCGAGGACGAGTCGGGCGAAGCGTGCGATCTGGCTTTGCGCCACCCGGCCAAGTACGGCGAGGACTACTGCAAGCGCCCGGCCGAAGCGCAGGCGGCCACCGGCCTGGACATTCCAGCCGCACTGGCCGAAGTCGAACGCACACTCAAGAACTGGCCCGCCACGCCCAGCGCCGCGCAGCGACGCCGCCTCGCCGCTTTGTTCCTGGCCGCGAAAGAAAGCGCTTCGGCCGCGGCCCAATGGCTGCAGCTGACACAAGCGCAACAGCATGCAGGAGACGGCTTGAACGAAGCCCTGGTCGGGCAATTGCAACGCCTCGTCCAGCGGCCCAATGAGTCGATACAGATCGCCGCGCGGCTGGCGGCACGCCTGGGCCTGCAGCGCGTCCACCCCACCGACGATCACACCGGCGACAGGCTCAAGCTCGACGACACGAAAGCCTTTGTGACCGAGCTGGAAGCCGCCTGGAAATCAGAGGGCGACCTTTTGAAGCGCGAGGAGGAGCGCAGCCTGGCGCCACTCAAACGCGGCAGCGACCTGTTGCCGCTCTACCGTTTCATCAACCGCCCCGAGTACCTGCGCGCACTGGCGCGCGCGAATATCGTCGGCCCCATGACTGCCGCTTCACCGCGACGCTATCCACAGATGTGGGTGGGGGGCTGGGAAGTACGCAATCTGCGCATGGTCGCCAACATCCGCGAGACCTTTCGCGAGCGGCCCGGCGCCAGAGTGCTAAGCATCGTCGGCGCCTCGCACAAGCCATGGTTTGAGCAATGGCTGAGCCAGATGCAAGGCCTGGACCTCGTCGACGCCATACAAACGCTCGATCAACAAGCGCCACGCCCGCTCGCCACCAGCACGCCGCTTCCGCCTTGAGCTCGCTCTGCGCAGTTCAGCGCAGTTCAGTGCGAATCACGGCGGCGAGACGCGCCACCTTGCCGGCCATCTGCTCCGCTGGCACCTGGGCATAACCGAGCATCAAGCCGGACCAGGCACTGCTGCGCCGGCCACACAGGTGCTGACTCAAAGCCGGCGCGACGATGCCGGCGCGCAATGCCGCCGCGCTGATGGCCTGGTCGTCCAGGGCCAAAGCGGGATCGAAACACAGCGCCAGATGCATGCCGGCCGAAGCACCCTGCACGGTCGCCAGGTCTGAGAGCTGATGCTGCAAGACGGCAATCAGAGCGTCGCGCCGCTGCTGGTAGAGGCGGCGCATGCGCCGCAGATGCAGGCCGAAGTGGCCTTCGCGCAGAAACTCGGCCAGGGCCAATTGCTCGGCAGCCCGACCGCGCGGCGCCGAACGGGCCAGGAGCTCATGCAGCGACCTGACCAGGGCCGAGGGCACCACCATGAAGCCGATGCGCAAGCCCGGAAACAAAGTCTTGCTGAAGGTACCGAGGTAAAGCACGGGCGCATCGCTGAGTGAAACCTCCGGGGCGCCGACCTCAGGACTCAATCCCTGCAGGGCCGCCAACGGCGGGCCGTCATAGCGGAACTCACTGTCGTAGTCATCTTCGATGATGAGGGCACCGCATCGACGCGCTTGATCCAGCAAGGCCAGCCGCCGCTCCAGGCTCATCACCGCACCGCAAGGGTATTGGTGCGAGGGCGTGACATAAATGAGCTTGGGGCGATGCTGCCGCCAATCCTGAGGTCGGGGCGCCAACCCTTGGGCATCGACCCCGATGCCGATGGCGTGCAGCTGGGCGGCGCGGAACGCGGTGAGCGCGCCGCCATAGCCAGGACTTTCGATCCATACCTTGTCGCCGGCATCGGCAAAGGCGCGCGCACACAGGTCCAGGCTGGCCTGCGTGCCATCGGTGATGAAGACCTGTTCGGCGCTGCAACGCACCGCCCGCGAGGCACGCAGATGCGCGGCAATCGCTTCGCGCAAGGCCAGTTCGCCGGCCGGCGGTCCGTAGTTGAGCTGGCTGCCGGCCAGCGAACGCCAGGCCCGCATCATCAGGCGCCGCCACAGATCAAGCGGAAACGCATCCAGCGCGGGCACACCAGGTGCAAAGGCCGCGGCCAGGTCCGCAGCGACAGGCAAGCAAGCCAGGCCCGCGCTGCGCCGGGACAAAGCAGCGCGCTCAGGCACCGACGGTGAAATTTCTCGCGCGGCCATCGCCCCAGTCCCCGCGGCCCTGCTCACCCCCGCCAGCACCGAAGCCGGCCGCGCATTCACCACCGTGCCGCGCCGGCCGGCGCTGATCCAACCCTCGCTGGCCAGTTGCTCGTAGGCATAGATCACCGTGTTGCGCGCCCAGCCCAGCTCGGCCGCCAGGGCGCGGCTGGCCAGCAAGCGGCTGCCGGGCGGCAGGCTGCCGCTGCGAATTGTGTGGCGCAAGGCCTCGTGCAGCAGGCGCTGGCGCGACCAGCCGGGCTGGCCTTGCTCGGCCGCAAAGCGGTTGATCAGGAGCGCGTGATCCATGGCAGTTTTGTGGTTCCAAAGAATTGATAACTTGTGGATCTTCTCCTAGAACCACTGCCTCACTACATTGCGCACTGAAATTTCTGCGCGCGCCGGCTTTCCCTCATCCTTAGAACCGCATTTCTCGAAACCTCCATGAACCCCATCCCTGCCAGCCCCGCCACCGCCCCCAGCGAGCGCACGCGCGTGCGCCGCGTGGCCGAGAACGCCCGCTACGAGCGCGAGACTGTGCACGCCATCGTCGACGCCGCCTATCTGTGTCACATCGCCTTTGCCGACGAACGCGGCAGCCATTGCATCCCCATGGCCTGCTGGCGCGAGGGCGAACACCTCTACATCCACGGCTCCAACGGCGGCCGCATGGTCAAGACCCTGCTGCGCCCCGAGACGCAAGCCTGCGTCACCCTCACCCTGCTGGACGGCCTGGTGCTGGCCCGCTCGGCCTTCAACCATTCGATGAACTACCGCGCCTGCATGATCTACGGTCAGTTCGAAGCGGTCCGCGACGAAGCCCAAAAGCGCGCGAGCCTGGACCACTTCATGCACAAGATCGCCCCCGGCCGCGAGCACGAGGCCCGGCGCGGCAGTGACAAGGAATTCGCCGCCACCACCGTGTTGCGCATCCCACTGGATGAAGCCGCTTGCAAGGTCCGCAGCGGCCCGCCGCAGGACGACGAGGAAGACTTGCATTTGCCCGTGTGGACCGGCGTGTTGCCCTTGCGCCGGGTGCAAGCAGCGCCGCAGGCAGCGGCGGACAACCGGGAGCCGGCGCCCGCCTATGTGCAGCGGTGGGGGCAGGCAAGCCAGCCCTGAAATGAAAAGGGGCGGTCGCTTGCTGCGCCGCCCCCGTCCAGCTCTGGCGCTGCCTCAGTCGATGAAGAGCAAGGCCGGCGATTCCATCAGGCCGCGCAGGGCCTGGATGAACTCGGCCGCATCCTGACCATCGACCACGCGGTGGTCGAAGGAGGAGGACAGGTTCATCATCTGCCGCGCCACCACCTGGCCGTTGCGGATCATGGGCCGCTCGACGATGCGGTTGACGCCGACGATGGCGACCTCGGGGCTGTTGATCACCGGGGTGGTGACGATGCCGCCGAGTGCGCCCAGGCTGGAGATGGTGATGGTGGAGCCGCTGAGCTCGTCGCGGGTGGCACGGCCGCTGCGGGCGGCTTCGGCCAAACGCCGAATCTCGGCGGCACAGCTCCACAAATCATGGCTCTCGGCATGGCGCAGCACCGGCACCATCAGCCCAGCCGGCGTTTGCGCGGCCACGCCCAGATGGACCGCGTCGAAGCGGTTGATCACGCCCGCCTCGTCGTCCAGGCGCGCATTGATCTGCGGGAAATCCGGCAGCGTGCGCACAATCGCCCGGGCCAGCAGGGGCAACAAGGTCAGCTTGCCGCGGCTGGCGCCGTACTGGGTATTGAGCTTGAGGCGCAGCGCTTCCAGCTCGGTGACATCGACCTCTTCGACATAGCTGAAATGCGGGATGCGGCGTTTCGCGTCCTGCATCTTCTCGGCGATCTTGCGGCGCAGGCCGACGATGCGGATGGCTTCGACGCCATCGCCGCGCGAGCCCGAGCGGGGCAGGCGCGGAGCACTGGCCGGTGCAGCTGTAGCTGCAGTTGCAGCCGCAACCGAAGCAGGCGCGGCAGCAGGCGCAGGCGGACGCAGCTGGCTGCCATGGCTGGCGACAAACGCATCCAGGTCGGCCTGCATGATGCGGCCACCGAGACCCGTGCCGCGCACCTGGGCCAGGTCCACACCCAGCTCCCAGGCGCGGCGGCGCAGCGAGGGCGAGGCGATGGGCTTGTCGGCCAGGCTCAGGCCCAGGTCCTGCGGGGCATGAGCGGCCACGGCAGGTGGCGCGACGGGAGTTGGCGAAGGTGCCGGGGCTGGCACGGGAGCCGGCGCCACCGCCACAGAAACGGGTGCCGGTGCAGCAAGAGGAGCCGCAGGTGCGGAAACACCAGCCTCACCCTCCACCTCGATGCGGATCAGGGCCGAGCCCACCCGCATCAACTCGCCCACCTCGCCACCCAGCGCCAGCACACGGCCTTTCACGGGCGAGGGAATCTCCACCGTGGCCTTGTCGGTCATCACATCGGCCAGAATCTGGTCTTCGCTGACCTGGTCGCCGGCCTGCACGCGCCAGGCCACCACTTCCACTTCGACGATGCCTTCGCCGATATCGGGCATCTTGATCACATGTTCGCTGCTCATCTTCATTTCTCCATGGCGCGCTGCAGGGCCGCAGCGACGCGGGCCGGGCCCGGAAAGTAATCCCATTCCTGGGCATGCGGATACGGCGTGTCCCAGCCGCTGACGCGCTCCACCGGCACCTCGAGGTGGTAGAAGCAATGCTCTTGCACCAGGGCCACCAGCTCGGCGCCAAAGCCGCTGGTGCGTGTGGCTTCATGCAGCACCACGCAGCGGCCGGTCTTCTTGACCGAGGCGATGATGGTGTCCAGATCCAGCGGCCAGATGCAGCGCAGGTCGATGATCTCGGCATCGATGCCGGTCTCGCGCGCTGCCGCTTCGGCCACCCAGACCATGGTGCCGTAGGTCAGCACCGTGATGTCGGCCCCGGGGCGGAACACCGCCGCCTGGTCCAGCGGCAGGCTGTAGTGGCCTTGCGGCACCAAGCCCAGCGGGTGGGCTGACCAGGGCGTCGACGGCCGGTCGTGGTGGCCATCGAAGGGGCCGTTGTAGAGGCGCTTGGGCTCCAGAAAAATAACGGGGTCGTCGCACTCGATGGCGGCGATCAGCAAGCCCTTGGCGTCATACGGGTTGGACGGCATGACGGTGCGCAGGCCGCAGACATGGGTGAACAGCGCCTCCGGGCTTTGGCTGTGCGTCTGGCCGCCATAAATGCCGCCGCCGCAGGGCATGCGGATGGTCAAGGGCGCGGTGAAGTCACCGGCCGAGCGGTAGCGCAGGCGTGCCGCTTCCGAGACGATCTGATCCGAGGCCGGGTAGAAGTAGTCGGCGAACTGGATCTCGGCCACGGGGCGCAGGCCATAAGCCCCCATGCCCACGGCCACGCCGACGATGCCGCCTTCGGAGATCGGCGCATCAAAGACGCGCTGCTTGCCGTACTTGGCCTGCAGGCCGTCGGTGCAGCGGAATACGCCGCCAAAGTAACCCACGTCCTGGCCGAAGATGACCACATCGGGGTCGCGCTCCAGCATCACGTCCATGGCCGAGCGCAGGGCCTGGATCATGGTCATGTGCAGGCGGGCCTGGCTGGCCTCGGCGGATTCGGCTGCCAGCGCCAGCTGCGCTTCCATCTGTGCTTCCGGTTTGCCGCTCATGGCCGACCTCCGTAGTGGCGCGCCTGCGCCAGTTGATCTTTCAAATGCGCGGGCATGTCTTTGTAGACATCGGTGAACATGGACTCGATGCTGGGGATGTGGCCATCGGCCAGGGTGCCGTAACGCTCGGCCTCTTTCTGCGCGGCAATGACCTCGGCTTCCAGCTCTTTCTGCAAAGCTTCATGCTGGGCCTCGCTCCAGAGACCGCGGTCGATCAGATGGCGCTTCAGGCGCGCGATCGGGTCGCCCAAGGGGAAGCGCTGCCATTCGTCGGCCGGGCGGTATTTGCTCGGGTCGTCCGAGGTCGAGTGCGGGCCGGCGCGGTAGGTGACCCATTCGATCAGGGTCGGGCCCAGATTGCGCCGGGCACGCTCGGCTGCCCACTGCGAAACCGCGTAGACCGCCAGGAAGTCATTGCCGTCCACCCGCAGCGAGGCGATGCCGCAACCGCTGCCGCGCGCGGCAAAGGTCGTGCCCTCGCCGCCGGCAATCGCCTGGAAGGTCGAAATCGCCCACTGGTTGTTCACCACATTGAGGATCACCGGCGCGCGGTAGACATGGGCGAAGGTCAGCGCGGTGTGGAAATCAGACTCGGCGGTGGCGCCATCGCCGATCCAGCCCGAGGCGATCTTGGTGTCGCCCTTGATGGCCGAGGCCATGCCCCAGCCCACGGCCTGGATGAACTGCGTGGCCAGATTGCCGCTGATGGTGAAGAAGCCGGCCTTCTTGATCGAATACATCACCGGCAGCTGGCGGCCCTTGAGCGGGTCGCGCTCGTTGGACAGGAGCTGGCAGATCAGCTCCACCATGGGCACATCGTCGCGCCCCAGCAGCAAGCTTTGCTGGCGGTAGGTGGGGAAGCACATATCCCCATCGCGCAAGGCCATGGCGTGCGCGCTGCCGATGGCCTCTTCGCCCAGGCTCTGCATGTAGAAACTGAGCTTTTTCTGGCGCTGGGCGATCAGCATGCGGCTGTCGAAGACCCGGGTCTTGAGCATGGTGCGCAGGCCGCGCAGCAGTTGCTCGGGGCTCAGCTCAGGCGCCCAGGGGCCACGGGCCACGCCGTCTTCGTCGAGCACGCGGATCAGGCTGTAGGCCAGGTCTGCCGTGTCCACCGCCGCCACATCAAGCTCGGGCTTGCGCACGGCGCCGGCCGGCGAGAGGTGGAGGTAGGAGAAATCGGTGTGGCAACCGGGGCGACCGGTGGGCTCGGGCACATGCAGGCGCAGGCCCTCGTAGGCGGGGGTTGGCGCAGCAGCTGCTGCGTCAGACGCGGGCGGCAGCGGATCCAGCTGGCCCGGCGGGGGGATAGGACTCATACGGCACTCCTGCGCGGATCACGCGCCAAGGCTTTGTTGTCGACAGGGTCAGGCGCTCTGGCCCTGCCAAGGGTGGCGGCAGGTCTCAAGCTCCTCTCAAGAGCCCCACCGTTCAGGCAGCAGCTCCGGGCTCCAGCGTAGCGGATTGCCGGGTCGGCCCCGGGCAGTTAACCCTAGAACTAACCCTGGATCGCGGTCCGGAGGGGCTAGCATGCGCCCTGCCCTCTCGCCGTCTTGCCCTCCAGCCCTCCCGCAGCCTCCCCCTCTTGCCCATGCGCCGCATCGCCTCCCTCGCCCTGTCCTCCTTCGTTGCCCTCGGCCTGGCCTGGAGTGGCCCTCTGCAAGCCGCGCCAGCCACGCCATCCAAGCCAGCCACGCTCAAGCTGCGCCTGCTGCAGACCAGCGATCTGCACATGAATCTGCTGAACTACGACTACTACCAGGACCGCGAGACCGATGACTACGGCCTGGCCAAGACCATCACCCTGATTCAGCGCGCCCGGTCTGAAGCGCCCAACCACCTGCTGTTTGACAACGGCGATCTGCTGCAGGGCAACCCGCTCGGCGATCTGGTGGCCCGCATCCAGCCCCTGCGCGAGGGCGACACCCACCCGGCCTACAAGGTGCTGAACCTGCTGGGCGTGGATGCCGCCAATGTCGGCAACCACGAGTTCAACTACGGCCTGCCCTTCTTGCGCCAGGCCCTGGCCGGCGCCAGCTTCCCCTACGTCAGCGCCAACGTCATGGAGCGCGGCGTGCAAGGCCGTTTGCAACATGCCTTCACGCCCTATGTGCTTCTGCAGCGCCAGTTCAAGGATGAGGCCGGCCGGACGCAGACGCTGAAGATCGGCGTGATCGGCTTTGTGCCGCCGCAAATCATGCAATGGGATCGCCGACATCTGCAGGGCCGGGTCGAGGCGCGCGACATCGTCGAAACCGCCCGCGCCCTGGTGCCGCGCATGCGCGCGCAAGGCGCCGATCTGGTGGTGGCCCTGGCCCACTCGGGCTTTGAGAAAACCGAGCAAGGGCATCTGGCCGAGAACACCGTGGCCGAGCTGGCCCGCGTGCCCGGCATCGACGCCCTGCTCTTCGGCCATGCCCATGCCGAGTTCCCCAGCGCCCAATTCGCCGGCTACCCCGGCGTAGACCTGGTGCAAGGCCGCATCCACGGCGTGCCGGCCGCCATGCCCGGCCGCTGGGGCGACCACCTGGCCGTGGTGGACCTGGAACTGCAACGCCAGGGCCGCCGCTGGACGGTGCAGCACAGCCGGGCCGAGCTGCGGCCCATCCTCGACCGCGCCAGCCGCCGCGCCCTGGTGAAGGCCGATCCCATGGTGGCCCATGTGATCGCCCGCGAACACGCCGACACGCTGCAGGCCCTGCGCGCGCCGGTGGCCCACAGCGAGGTCGCCATCCACAGCTACTTCTCGCAGGTGCAGCCCAGCCTGGCCGTGGACCTGGTGGCCCGCGCCCAGCTGGCCTATCTGGAGCGTGCGGTGCAGGGCACGGCACTGGAAGGCCTGCCCCTGCTCTCGGCGGCCGCGCCCTTCAAAGCCGGCGGCCGCCAGGGCTGGAACTTCTACACCGACATCCCGCCCGGCCCGCTCGCCGCCAAACATGTGGCCGACCTCTACCTCTATCCCAACCAGATCAAGGTGCTCAAGGTCACTGGCGCCGAGCTGCGCGAATGGCTGGAAATGTCGGCCGGCCAGTTCCGCCAGATCGACGCGGCAGGCCCGGCCGAGCAGGAGTTGCTGGACGACGACTTCCGCGCCTACAACTTCGACAGCCTCTACGCTGCGCCTCTGGCAGACGGCCGCCCCGGCCTGAGCTACACCATCAATGTGCGCCAGCCGGCTCGCTACAGCGCCGAGGGCAAGCTGCTCCAGCCCCAGGCGCGACGCATCGGCGATCTGCGCTACCAGGGCCGGCCGATCGAGGACCAGGCGGACTTCCTGGTGATCACCAACCACTACCGCGCCAGCGGCGGCGGCGGCTTCCCGGGCCTGAACGCCAGCAAGGTCGTCATCGACGCCCCCGATGAGAACCGCGAGGCCGTGGCCGCCTACCTCAGCGGCTTGGGTCGGCTGCCAGCGGATACGGCGGGCGCCCAAGCGCTGCCAGCCTGGCGCCTGCTGCCCGTGCCCGGCGTGCAACTGAAGTTCCGCAGCGGCGCCGCCGGGGCCGAGCATCTGAAGCGCGCGGACACGGCCGGCATCGTGCTGATCGAGCGTCTGCCCGATGGCTCGGCCTGGTATCGCCTGCAACCCTGAGCCCACACAACCCAGATGCGGGGCTGACAAAGCCGGTCCGGCGGCCCCACAATCCACTCCAACCTGTCTCCGCCTGACGGACGAGAGGCCTCCAGCCTGGCACAGACCAGCGGATTCAGCTGACCCCGGTCGGGAGGCCGGTCCCCGCCGGAGTTCGCCCTCGTGCAGTCAAAGTCGCCGTCGCCGTCAAGACCTGACCCTGAAGCCCCTGAATCCTCCGCGGCGCCGAAGGGTTCGCTACCAGGCCCGGTCCGGGAGCAGCTGCTGCAAGCCCAGACCTGGATGAGCGAGATGGATCTGGACCGGGCCGCCCCGCTGCTGGAGTCCTTGTTGCCCCAGATCAGCGAGCCAGGCGACCAGCTGCTGGCCCGCGCCCTGCATCTGAGCCTGCATCTGCAATCCGAAGCCAGCCGCGGTGACGCACTCTTGCTGCAGGAGGCCTACGAGCTGTGCCAGCAGGCCGCCGCGCTCGTGGACGATCCACTGGTCGAGGTGCTGACCCTCTTTCCCCTGGCCGAACTGCAAACCCGGCTGCGCCTGCACCATGCGGCACTGTCGAGCCTGGAACGCGCCCTGCAGCTGAGTCAACGCGCACAGTCGCAGAACCTCAGCGATCAGCTACAGGCGGTGCGAGGCCGCATCATGGCCCAGGCGGGCATGTATGAGGAGCTGATCAAGAACAGCGACGCCCTGCTGGCCCGCCGCGCGCAGATGCGGCCGGGCACGGTGCATCGCATCCTCAACTACTGCGCCACCGCCTGCTTTGTGCTGGCCGATGAGCAGCTCGCGCCGCCAGGGCACCCGCTCTGGCTGCGCTGCCGCGCCCATCACCTGGATGCACTGCAACTGGCCCAGCAGCATGGCCTGCAGGAAGATGTTCATCTGTCCTCGCTCAATCTGGCCTACATCGAGCTGCTGGCGGGCGACACCGCCGATGCGCGGCCCCATATCGAGCGCCTGCTGCGCACAGGCGCCGGCAGCGTCTGGCGCCAGATCGCCGGGGCGCGCCAGGCCCTGCAGCTGAGCCAGACCCTGCTGGCCTGGCGCGAGCATCCAGATGCGCCCCGCTGGCAGGCCTTGCTGGACCTCGAGGCCGAGCTGGCCGAGGCCGGCGATGGGCTGCGCTTTGTTCACGAATACCTGCTGCGCACCATCGTTCGCTTCGGCGAAGCAGCCGGTGACAGCAGCTCCGCCCTGCGCTGCAGCCAGCGCCTGCTGAGCTTTCAGCGCCTGCGTCTGCAAGCCGTGGCCGGCACCCTGTCGCGTGCGGTCGACGATGTGTTCCAGCTGCAGCGCGTGCGCCTGGAAAACGAGCAGCTGGCGCGCCACGGCGGCCAGCTGGAACAGTCGCTGGCCGCTCGCAATGCCGAGCTGCAGCAGACCCTCAGCCGGCTGCAAGCCGAGGCCAGCATTCGCCGTGCGGCCGAAGCCGCCCTGCAGCAGGCCAATGAAGAGCTGGAGGCGCGTGTGCTGGCCCGCACCGCCTCGCTGGAGGAGGCCTTGCGCACCGTCATGCAGCAGGAAAAACAGCTGGCTCTGGGCCGCATGGTGGTGGGCATGGCGCATGAGCTGAACACGCCGCTGGGCAATGCGCGCATGGGCGCCTCGGTGATCCGCGACCGTGCGCAGGAGCTGGAGCAATGGCTGCAGGCGGGCCAGCTGCGCCGTCAGGCGCTCAGCGAGACCGCCAGCTCGCTGCAGCAATGCTCCTCCCTGGTGGACCGCTCGCTGGAAAGCGCCAGTCAGCTGATCCAGCGCCTGAAAGCCCTGTCGCTGGACAGCGAGCAGGAGATGGCACAGGACTTCGACGCCAGCGCCCTGATGCATCGCCTGATCGAGCTGAACCAGGCACGTTGCCAGGCGGCGGGCATTGATCTGGCGGCCGATCTGCCCGCGGCCATGCCCATGTTCGGGCCCATGCAGTCTTTGCACAATGTGGTGCAGGAGCTGCTGGACAACGCCGTCGACCATGGGCTGAAGGACCGCAGTGTTGCGGCGGCTCCCGCTCGGATTCAGCTGCGGCTGCGTCGGGACGACAGCGCCGATGGGGAGGCGCTGAGCCTCAGCCTGGAAGACAACGGCTGCGGCATCCCGGCCGAAGCCTTGCCGCGCATCTTTGACCCGTTCTTCAGCGGCCGCCTGGGCAGCGAGGGCGCAGGGCTCGGCTTGAGCGTGGTGCGCACCGTGGTCGAAGAGTTGATGCAAGGCCAGATCCGCATCGACAGCGAGCTCGGCCGCGGCACCTGGGTGCGCCTGAGGCTGCCGCTGCGCTGAGTGCAGCCGTGTGGCACGGGCGCCTGGAATCAGGCCTGAACCTGGTGTGAATCAGGCATGGATGTCCAGCATCGTGCCGCTGGCACGCAGCTGGGTCTGCAGCACGCGCAGATTGGCGACAAAGGCGTAGGTCGCCGATTTCTGCGTGATCAGGTCGGCCTCGGCCGAAGGGCCGGTCGCCGGCACCTGGCGCAACGCCTGATTGCCCTGCTGGGCCTGTTGCGCATCCGCCTGCTGTGCCTGCAGCTGCTGTCGGCGGAAATCGGCCGACGCATTGCTGACCGTGCTCTGGGCCGACGCGCGCAAGCGCTCGTTGGCGGCCGAGATGCCGGACAGGGCGGTGGACAGACCGATGGACATGGCAGCAACGCTCCGAAACTACTGGTGCAGGCCAGGATTGTCCCGACGAGATCGGCAGCCGCGCGCTGAACTTTAGAAAAGAATGCGTTTTTCTGGCTATTTCCTCACGCCAGCCCTGAGGCTCTCAGCGAATGGGCACAAAAAAGCCCGTCGGCCGGGCCGGCGGGCTGTCGGAACGGGGTCCCAGGTCGGGCTCAGCCGGCCAGTTCCTCAAACGCCCCTGCAGAGATGAAGACCCGCACGCTGTCACCGCCGGCGGCCTTGGCTTCGGTGCAGGCCAGGGCAGCGGCGCCCAGGACGGCGTCCACGGATTCGAGCGAGGCTTGCAGCTGCACCACGCCCAGGCAGGCCTTGACGCGGGTGCGGTGCAGGCCCCAGCGCAGGCGGTAGGCGGCGATGCCGGCGCGCATCTTCTCGGCCACGATCTCGGCATAGTGCTGATCACAATTGGGCAGCAGCACGGCAAAGTGGTCATCTTCCAGACGAGCCACCAGGTCGGACGCACGCACCTTGGTGATCAGGAGCTGGCCCAGGCCGTAGAGGAAATGGTCGCCCACCTCGGCGCCCATGCCGGCCACGACCTCGCCGAACTTGTCGATGTCGATCCACAGCACCGAGACCGGCTCATGGCGGCGGCTGCCCACATGCTCGGTCAGGCGGCGCTCAAACTCGCGGCGATTGGCCAGCTCGGTCAGCACATCGTGCTTGGCCGTCCAGGTCGGCTGCATGCGCTGCTGACGCGCGACGGTGACGTCATCGACGATCCAGAGCGACTCGCCGCCCGGCTGGTCCCAATGCACCGGCGTCGCCTGCAGGCGGCCCCAGAAACGGCTGCCGTCGCGACGCACGAACTCGATCTCATCGTCCAGGGGCTTGCCGCCGACAAAAGCCGCATGCGTGCGCTCCTGCAGCGACTGATGAGAGGCATCGGACACTTGCACGCTGCGCGTGCCCTGACCGGCGAGATCGGTCTCGTCGCCATGTCCGAAGAGGTGGTTGAACTGCTCACTGACCACCTCGAACTGACCGTTCTTGACGAAGCCCGCGGCCACGGGGGCACGCACCATCAGGGCGCGCATGCGGGCCGCGATCACATCGCTGGCGCCCTCGGCTGCGGCTTGCGGCTGTGTTGCCATCTGCATCTCCTTTGTGTCGGCTGTCCCACCGATGTTTCAACTATCGCAGGTGTAAGGCTTTTCAGCCATCCGCAATGCGCCGAACAGGGCAGAGAAGCCGCATCATTTGATGCAGGGCCAAACCGGCGCAGGAAAAACGCCCTCCGGCGCAGGCAGCAGCCGATGTGGCGCAGCGCCGACAGCCCGCGCGCTCCGCCTCCAGGCGGGCCGCGAGCTCAGTGCTTGCCGGTCGAGCCGAAACCGCCCTCGCCCCGGCTGCTGGCGTCGCCAAACTCCTCGACGCGGCGGAAGGCGGCCTGAACCACGGGCACCAAGACCAACTGGGCGATGCGCTCGAAAGGCTGGATGACAAACTCACTCTGACCCCGGTTCCAGCAGCTGACCATGAGCTGGCCCTGGTAGTCGGAATCGATCAGGCCAACCAGATTGCCGAGCACGATGCCGTGTTTGTGGCCCAGGCCCGAGCGCGGCAGGATGATGGCCGCAAGACCCGGGTCACCGATGTGGATGGCTAGGCCGGTGGGGATGAGGGTGGTCTGGCCCGGCGCCAGCGTGATGGGCGCATCGAGGCAGGCGCGCAGGTCCAGGCCGGCACTGCCGGGCGTGGCATAGCTGGGCACCTGCTCCGCCATGCGGGGGTCCAGGACTTTGAGATCGACGGTGGTGGTGGTCATGGGAATCGGAAAAGAAAACGAAGAAGGCGGTCAGACGCGGCGGGCAATCTCGGCCACCAGCTGACGGGCCAGGCTGAGCTTGTCGGCACGGGGCAGCTCCCGCTCGCCCTCGGCATCGATCAAGAGCAAGGCGTTGTCATCGCGGCCGAAGGTGGCCGGGCCGATATTGCCGACGACGAGCTCCACCTTTTTGCGCAGCAGCTTGTCGCGGCCGTGGCGGGCCAGATCCTGGCTCTCCGCAGCAAAGCCCACACACAGGCGCGGGCGCTGGCCGGCCGGCAGGGCCGCGACCGACGCCAGGATGTCGGGGTTTTCAGTCATCTCGAAAGCCGGCGGGCGATTGCCCTGGCTCGGGTCTTTCTTGATCTTGTGCGCGCTGGCCGCCAGCGGCCGCCAATCGGCCACAGCCGCGGTGGCGACAAAGAGCTCATGCTGTGCAGCCAAGGGCAGCACGGCATCGAACATCTGCTGCGCGCTTTGCACATCGATGCGGCGCACATGGCGCGGCGTGGGCAGGTGCACCGGGCCGGCCACCAGGGTGACCGCGGCGCCCGCCTCGGCAGCCGCGCGCGCGATCGCAAAACCCATCTTGCCGCTGGAGAGGTTGGTGATGCCGCGCACCGGGTCCAGGGCTTCGAAGGTCGGGCCGGCCGTGATCAGGAGCTTGCGGCCCGCCAGGAGCTTGGGCTGGAAGAACGCGATCAGCTCGTCCAGCAACTCGGCCGCTTCCAGCATGCGGCCATCGCCGGTTTCACCGCAGGCCTGCTCGCCGTTGCCCGGGCCGAGCACGATGCCGCCGTCGGCGCGCAGCTGGGCGATATTGCGCTGCGTGGCCGGGTGGGCCCACATCTCGCGGTTCATGGCCGGCGCCACCAGCAGCGGGCAGCGATCGCTGGGCCGCGCCAGGGCGGTGAGGCTCAGCAAATCATCGGCCCGGCCTTGCACCAGCTTGGCGATGCAGTCGGCGCTGGCCGGGGCGATCAGCATCAGATCGGCCTCGCGGCTCAGATTGATGTGGGCCATATTGTTGGGCTCGCGCGCGTCCCATTGGCTGGTGGCCACCGTGCGGCCCGACAGGGCCTGCATGGTGACGGCGGTGATGAAGTGCTCGGCCGCTTCGCTCATCAGCACCTGGACCGTGGCACCGGCCTTGGTCAGGAGCCGGGTCAGCTCGGCGCTCTTGTAGCAGGCGATGCCGCCGGACAGGGCCAGCAAGATGTGGCGGCCGGCCAGAGATGTGGATTCAGACATGGGCGGCACTCTAGCAGCTGTGCCGCAGGCTTCGGCGTGCCAGCCCTTATGCTCAGGGCCTATGCCCGTGGACTACCTCGCTCAGCTGACCGCGCCGGAACGCAGCGCGCGCAGCAATCTGCACCTGGGCGCCGGCCTGGCCTTTGTGGCCGGTGCGCTCAATGCCGGCGGCTTTCTGGCCGTGGGTCAGTACACCTCGCACATGACCGGCCTGATCTCGGCCAGCACCGACCACATCGCCCTGGGCCAGTTCGGTCTGGCCTTCAGCGCCCTGCTGGCGGTGGCGGCTTTTGTGATGGGCGCGGCCAGTACGGCGCTGTTGGTCAATTACGGCCTGCGCCACCGGCCGCGCTGGGCCTATGTGCCGACGCTCTTGCTGGAGGCGGCGCTGCTGCTGGTGTTCGGCCTGATCGGCAGCCAGCTGCTGCCGCACCAGATCCTGCGTGTCTCGCTGACTGCCGTGCTGCTGTGCTTTGTGATGGGCTTGCAGAACGCCCTGATCACCAAGATCTCGCATGCCGAGATCCGCACCACCCATGTCACCGGCCTGCTGACCGATCTGGGCCTGGAGCTTGGGCGTTTGCTCTACTGGAACCGGGCGCCGGCCGGGCTCATTCAAGCACGCGTGATGGCCAACCGGCAACGCCTGCGCATCCACCTGAGCCTGGTGCTGGCCTTCTTTGTCGGTGGCTTGATCGGCGCCTTGGGCTTCAAGCATGCCGGCTTCATCGCCACCCTGCCCTTGGCCCTGGGCCTGGTGCTGCTGGCCGGGGCCAGCCTGCTCAGGCCAGCGGGCGGCGGCGGAACACCAGATCCCACACCCCGTGGCCCAGCTTGAGGCCGCGGTTCTCGAACTTGGTCAGCGGGCGATAACTGGGCTTTTCCGCGTAGCCGGCGGCCGTGTTTTCCAGGAGCGGCTCGGCGCCCAGCACCTCCAGCATCTGCTGGGCATAGGGTTCCCAGTCGGTGGCGCAGTGCAGATATCCGCCGGGACGGATGTGCTGGACCAGCTTGGCCACGAACTCAGGCTGGATCAGGCGGCGCTTGTTGTGGCGCTTCTTGTGCCAGGGGTCGGGGAAGTAGATGTGCACGCCAGCCAGCGAGGCCGGGGCAATCATCTGTTCCAGCACTTCGACGGCGTCGTGCTGGAAGATGCGGATATTGCCGAGCTGCTTTTCCTCGATGTGCTTGAGCAGGGCGCCGACGCCGGGCTCATGCACCTCGCAGCCGATGAAGTCATGGTCGGCCAGGGTCTCGGCGATCTTGGCGGTGGCATCACCCATGCCGAAACCGATCTCGAACACCACCGGTGCTTCTCGCCCGAACACGGCCGCGGTGTCCAGGCGCTGGCCCGCCTGGAAGGGCAGCACGAACTTGGGGCCCAGCTCGGCCAGGGCCTTGACCTGGCCCGAACCCATGCGGCCAGCGCGCACCACAAAGCTCTTGATGCCGCGGCGGGGCGAGGCGCCATCCGGGCTGTCGGGCGTGGCGGGAGCGGGCGTGGCGTCGTCGATATCAGGCATGGCAGAGGTACAGCAGTGGTCAGGTGGATGCAGGCGGATCCACGGGGCGTGAAGTCTAGCCGACACGGGCCTGAATCAGGTCTGCGGGGCTCCAAGGCGCCTCAGGCTCGCTGAAATCGCAGGCCGCCAGCACGGCAGCCGCGGCGCGCTCGGCTGCAGGATCGTCAGCCGCATGGACCATCGCGAAAGGCTGGCCGACCTCGAACACGGTGCCCAAGGGCAAGACATCCGAGAGGCCCACGCGCACATCGATGCGGTCGCCCGCCTGGCGCCGCCCTCCCCCCAGTTCAACCACGGCAAGGCCGATCTCGCGCGTCTGCATCGCGCTCAAACGGCCCGCGCGCGGCGCACAGACCAGGCGCTGCACCGGCGCGGCGGCCAGGTAGCGATCGGGCCGCTCCAGCAGATCGGCCGGCCCACCTTGGGCCGCCACCAACTGTGCAAACTTTTCGGCCGCGGCGCCGCTGTCCAGGGCGGCTTGCAACTTGGCTTCCGCATCCGCAGCGTTGACCGCCAAGCCACCCAGCTGCAGCATCTCGCCGGCCAGGGCCAGGGTCAGGGCATGCAGGCGCGGTTCGCGCGCCTCGCCACGCAGGTACTTCATGGCCTCCAGCAACTCGAGGCTGTTGCCCACGGTCTGGCCCAGCACCTCGTTCATGTCGGTGATCAGGGCCCGGGTCGGCAGGCCGGCACCGGCGGCCACGCCGACGATGCTGTGGGCCAGCTCCTGGGCCATCCAGGGCGAGTCGGCAAAGGCGCCGTTGCCGCATTTCACGTCCATGACCAGGCCTTGCAGACCGGCGGCCAGCTTCTTGGACAGGATGCTGGCGGTGATCAGGGGCACGCTCTCCACCGTGGCGCTGATGTCGCGCACGGCATAGAAGCGACCATCGGCCGGGGCCAGGTCGGCCGTCTGGCCGATGATGGCGCAGCCGACCTCGCGCACGATGCGCTCGAAGAGCGCGGCCTCGGGCGTGGCGCAAAAGCCGGGGATGGCCTCCAGCTTGTCCAGCGTGCCTCCCGTGTGGCCGAGGCCACGGCCCGAGATCATGGGCACAAAGCCGCCACAGGCGGCCACCAGAGGCGCCAGCATCAGGCTGATCTTGTCGCCCACGCCGCCACTGGAATGCTTGTCCAACACCGGGCCAGGCAGATCGCGCCAGTGCATCTGGCGGCCCGAGTCCCGCATGGCCCGAGTCAGGGCCACGCACTCAGCCCGGCTCATGCCGCGCCAGAGGACGGCCATGGCCAGGGCCGCGATCTGGCCCTCGCTCCAGCTGCCATCGACCAGGCCGCGCACCATGCTCTGGATCTGCGCTTCGGACAGCGCCGCGCCATCGCGCTTGGCGCGAATGATCTCCTGGGCCCACACGGCCGCTGCGCTCAGTAACTGGCGGTGCTGGCGGGCGCGGCAGTGCCAGACAGCACGGCTTCGATATCGCCCAGCAGGCCGCTGGCGCCGAAGCGCAAACGGCGCGGGTTCAGCGCCGCGGCGCCGAGCTTGTCGGCCGCCAACTCCAGATAAACCTGGGCGTCAGTCACCGTGCGAATGCCACCCGAGGCCTTGAAACCGGCCGAGACCAGGCCGCTGCCGGCGATCTCGCTGAGGATGTGGCGGGCGGCCAGCGGCGTGGCCGAGACCGCGGTCTTGCCGGTGCTGGTCTTGACGAAGTCGGCGCCGGCCATCAAGGCCAGGCGGGCCGCATCCGCGATCAGCTCGGGGGTCTTGAGCTCACCGCTCTCGATGATGACTTTGAGCGTCAGCGGCCGGCTGGCATGGCGCACCTCGGCCAGGAACTCGGCGCACTCGCTGCGTTGACCGGCCATCAGGGCGCGATACGGCAGGACCACATCGACTTCATCGCCGCCGGCCGTGGCAATCGCCTGCACATCGGCCAGGGCGCGTGACAGATCGAGGGCGCCGTCCGGGAAGTTGGCCACGGCCGCCACCTTGATCTCGGCCGGCAAGGCCGCGCGCGCTTGCGCCACGAAACGCGGCCAGACGCAGACGGCCGCCACCGGGCCGTAGGGCGTCTGAGCGCGCCTGCACAGGGCGGCGATGTCCTCGGCCGTGTCGGCGTCGTTGAGGCTGGTCAGGTCCAGGCATTGCAGCGCCAGGCGCGCTGCGTTTTCTTTCAGTTCCAAAGAGGCCATGGGAGGGCGCTCAGTCTTTCAGCGAGGCCAGATCGGCCATGCCGGCCACCACGGCGCCCAGGAACTGCGCCGCGCGCTCGCCGGACTGCTGGGCCTGCTGCAGGGTCAGGGCATGGGTCAGGGCTTCATCGGACAAGCCGGCAGCCATATTGGTCATCAGGGCCAGGCCCATGACGCGCAGGCCGGCGTGGCGGGCCAGGATGGTTTCCGGCACGGTGCTCATGCCCACGGCGTCGGCGCCCCAGGCGGCGAACATGCGGATCTCGGCCGGGGTCTCGAACTGCGGGCCCAGGGCCCAGCAATAGACGCCCTCACCCAGCATCAGGTTCTGGGCCTTGGCCACGCCCTTGGCGTGCTGACGCAGCTCCAGGTCGTAGGCGGTGCTCATGTCGACAAAGCGCTCGCTGCCGGGCTCGCCGACCAGGGGCGAGCGCTGCGGTGCGTTGATGTGGTCGCTGATCAACATCAGGCTGCCGGCCGGCATGTGGCTGCGGATGGACCCCGAGGCATTGGTCTGCAGCAGCACCTTGACACCCCAGGCCTTGAGGCTGCGCAGGGCGCCGGCCATGCCGGTGCAATCGCCGCTCTCGTAGGTGTGGGCGCGGCCACGAAGCATCACCACGGCCTGCTCGCCGATGGTGCCGACCACGATCTCATTGACATGACCTTCCACCTTGGGCTGCGGGAAAGCCGGCAGCTCGGTGTAGGCCAGGTGCTTGGCGTTCTGCACCAGGCTGACCGCGCCGGCCCAGCCCGAGCCCAGCACCACGGCCACGGCCGGGGCTGCGCCGAACAAGGTCTTGAGCTTTTCGGCGGTCTGGGCGATGGCGGGATTGAGGGTCTTGTGGTCGATCATGATGAGGTTCCTCCTGGGAATTGTTGCGATGGCTCAGAGCTTCAGATGCTCGGGGCCGAAACTGAAAGGCAGCAGCTGTTCCAGCGTCCACTGCTGGCGGATGCCGCCCGGGTCGGCTGCGATGATGATCAGCTCCGGGTCGGCGAACTCGCGCAGCTTCTGGCGGCAGCCACCGCAGGGCGTGATGATGTCCGGACCGGGGCCGGTGACCAGCACCGCGCTGACACGGCGACCGCCGGCCATGATCATGGCGGTCAAGGCCGAGGCCTCGGCGCACCAGCCTTGCGGGTAGGCGGCGTTTTCGATATTGCAGCCGGCATGGATGCGGCCCTGCTCATCGAGCACGGCGGCACCCACGGCATAGCCGGAGTACGGCGAATGCGAATGCTGGCGCGCGCCCAGCGAGGCGGCCAGCAGGCGCTGCACCAGATCCGGTGTGAGAGCGTTCTTGAGAGCGTTCACGCGTGTGCTCAGCGTTCTTTGAGGTAGGGCCGGCCCAGCGCCTTGGGCGCCAGGGCCTGGCCGATGAAGCCGGCCAGCAGGATCACGGTCAGCAAATAAGGCAAGGCCTGGATCAGCTGCACCGGCACTTCGCCGACACCGGGGATCACCGCGCCCTGCATGCGGATGGCCAGGGCGTCGAGGAAGCCGAACAGCAGGCAGGCGGCCAGCGTGGGCAGGGGCTTCCACTTGCCGAAGATCATGGCGGCCAAGGCGATGTAGCCGCGGCCGGCCGTCATGTTCGGCGAGAAGGAGGCGTTCTGCGCCAGGGTCAGGTAGGCGCCGGCCAAACCGCAGAGCAGGCCGTTGAGCATCAACGCGGCATAACGCAGCCGCGGCACGGACACACCGGCCGCGTCCACCATGGCCGGGTTCTCGCCAACCGCGCGCAGGCGCAGGCCCGGCTTGGTGCGCTCGAGGAAGAACCAGACCCCGGCCACCAGGAAGAAAGCAAGGTAGACCAGCAGGTTGTGGCTGAGCAGGCCGTGGCCGACGATGGCGCCCAGCCAGGGGCCTAGGGCCGCCACGGCCGCCTCGGGCTCGCTCCAGCCGGGGATCAGGCCGGTCAGGCGCACATCGGCCGTGATCGGCGGGGTCTGGCCACCCTGGGCGAACCAGGCGATGCCCAGCACCACGGTCAGGCCCGCCGCCACCATATTGAGCGCCACACCCGACACCACCTGATCACCGCGGTGGGTGACGCAGGCAAAGCCGTGGATCAGCGACATGGCGCAGGCCACGGCGATGGCCGCCGCCAGGCCCATGCCGGTGGAATGGCTGGCACTGGCGGCCGCCGCAGCAGCAAAGGCCGCGAACAACATCTTGCCTTCCAGGCCGATGTCGATCACGCCCGAGCGCTCGCTGATCAAGCCCGCCAGGGCGCAGAGCAGCAGCGGCGTGGTGACCCGCAGGGTCGAGGCCAGCATCGAGCCGATCAGGATCTCATCCATGAGCCAGCTCCTTCGCAACGCCCTTGTTTTTTCCAGACAGCCAGCCGTGCAGCTTGACGAACAGCGGCAGGCTCACGGTCGCCATGGCGCCAGCGAACAGCACGATCAGGCCCTGGGCCGTGACCACCATCTCGCGGCTGAAGCCCGGCAGCTCGAAAGACACTTCCACGCCGCCCTGATACAGCACGCCGAACAGCAGCGAAGCCAGGACGATGCCGACCGGATGGTTGCGGCCCATCAGTGACACGGCGATGCCGGTGAAGCCGGCACCGGCGACGAAGTCCAGGGTCAGCTTGCCCTGCACGCCGGAAATCTCATTGACCGCCACCAGACCGGCCAGCGCGCCGGCCAGGCCCATGGCCACCAGCACCTGGTACTTGGGGCGGATGCCGGCGTAATGCGCGGCGCGCGGCGCGCTGCCGACGGCGCGCAAGGCATAGCCGGCCGCGCTCTTCCACAAAAACCACCAGACGAAGACGCAAGCCAGCAAGGCCAGCAGCAGGCTCAGGTTCAGCGGCGAGGATGGCATCTCGACACCGAACAGCGCCGCCAGCTGATGCAGGGCCGGCATGCGTGCCGACTCGGCAAAGTCCGCACTCTCCACCGCCATGCTGCCGGCCGGACGCAGCCAGTTGACCAGCAGATACACGTTCAGGCTGGCGGCCAGGAAGTTGAACATGATGGTGGTGATGACGATGTGGCTGCCGCGCCAGGCCTGCAGCCAGCCGGGGATCAAGGCCCAGACCATGCCGAACACCGCCGCGGCGATCACCAGCAGCGGCAGCAGCACCGCGGCCGGCAGATGCGCGCCCAGGGCCAGGGCCAGCAGGCCCACGCCCAGGCCGCCAAACGTGGCCTGCCCTTCCCCGCCGATATTGAACAAGCCGCCGTGGATGGCCACGGCCACGGCCAGGCCGGTGAAGATGAAGGTGGTCGTGTAGTACAGGGTGTAGCCCAGGCCGCGCAGGCTGCCGAGCGAGCCCTGCAGCAGCACGCTCAGCGCATGCATGGGGCTCTGGCCAATCGCCAGCACCACCAGGCCGGCCACGCCCAGGGCCACGGCCAGGTTCCACAAGGGCAAGAGGCCCAAGTCGATCCAGCGCGGCAAGGCGCTGCTCGATGAAGATGAAGATGCACTCATGCTTGTTGCAACGCCGCAGCGTTCGTTTCTTCTTTCGCGGTGGCTGCCATCAGCAGGCCCAGGCGGGTTTCGGTGCACTCGGCGATGTCCAGCTCACCGGTGATGCGGCCGCCGTTCATGACGATGACACGGTCGGACAGGGCCAGGATCTCGTCCAGCTCGCTGCTGACGACCAGCACCGCACAGCCGGCATCGCGCAAGGCGCGCAGCTGCTGGTGGATGAACTCGATGGCGCCGATGTCGACGCCGCGCGTCGGCTGGCCGACCAGCAGCACCGTGGGCGCCTGGCCGATTTCGCGCGCCAGCACCAGCTTTTGCTGGTTGCCGCCCGAGAACTTGCTGGAGCCGATGTTCATGTCGCGCGGGCGCACATCAAAGCGCTCGGCCATGGCCGCGGCCTCGGACTTCATGCGCTCGTGGTTCATGGCCGCACCCAGCGGGCCGCTGCGGTACAGAGGCAGGTCTTGATAGCCCAGCACCGCGGTTTCCCAGGCCGGGAAGCTCATCACCATGCCGCAGGCATGGCGGTCTTCCGGCACATGGGCCAGGCGGCACTCGCGCGCGCTGCGCGGCTCCAGCCACGGGCCCGACGCAGCGTCGAAGCGGCGCCCACCGAGTTCCAGCTGGCCAGCCTCCGGCGCACGCATGCCGCTGAGCACTTCCAGCAACTCGGTCTGGCCATTGCCCGACACGCCGGCCACGCCGACGATCTCGCCAGCGCGCAGCTGCAGGCCGATGTCTTGCAGCAAGGGCACGGCCTGGCCGGCAGTCAGGCTCAGGCCCTGCACCCGCAGGCGCAGCGGTGCCGCGGCGTCGTGGGCGGCGGCCTGCTCGGGCCGGCCCAGATGAACCTTGCGGCCCACCATGGCCTGGGCCAGGTCTTCGGGGCTGGTTTCTGTGATCGACTTGGTCTGCACGACCTGACCCGCACGCATCACGGTGACGGCATCGCACAGCGCCATCACTTCCTTGAGCTTGTGGGTGATCAGGAGGATGGTGGTGCCGCGCTCGCGCAGGCGGCGCAGGGTCTCGAAGAGCTGCAGGGTTTCCTGCGGGGTCAGCACCGCGGTGGGCTCATCCAGGATCAGGATCTTGGCGCCGCGGTACAGGGCCTTGAGGATCTCCAGGCGCTGCAGCTCGCCCACCGGCAGCTCGCCGACCAGAGCGTCCAGATGCACATGCAGGCCTGTTTCGGCCATCAAGGCCTGCAACTGGCTGCGGACCTTGCGCTTGGCGGCATTGAGGAAGAAGGCCGGCTCGGCGCCCAGCATCACGTTGTCGAGGCAGCTCAGGGTGTCGACCAGCATGAAGTGCTGGTGGACCATGCCGATGCCCAGCTCAATCGCCTGCTGCGAGTCCTTGATCTGCACCGGGCGGCCGGCGATGGCGATGCTGCCGCTGTCGGCCTGGTAGTAGCCGTAGAGGATGGCCATCAGCGTGCTCTTGCCGGCGCCGTTCTCGCCGACCAGGCCGTGCACGGTGCCGGCGCGCACGCTCAGGCTGACCTCACGGTTGGCCTGCACGGCGCCGAAGCGCTTGGAGATGTCTCGCAACTCGACGGCCGGCGGGGCACCGTCCGCGGGCACGGTGCCCTTGCTCTGGGTCGTCATGGATGGATGTCGCGGAGTGGCGCTGAATATCGCTGGGAATGGCGCAGCTCGGGCGCTCAGTACTTGCAGGCGTTGTCGGCCATGTAATCGGCCACCTTGATCTTGCCGGCCACGATGTCGGCCTTGATGGCTTCCACCTTGGTCTTGAGCGCGGGGCTGATCAGCTTGCTGTTGTGTTGATCCAGTGCGTACTCGACGCCGCCTTCCTTCAGGCCCAGCACCGAGACGCCGGCCTTCCAGCCCTTGAGCACGTTGTACACGGCCACGTCCACGTTCTTGACCATGGAGGTCAGCATGGTGCCGGGCTGCAGATGGTTCTGGTTGCTGTCCACACCGATGGCCAGCTTGCCGGCGTCCTTGGCCGCCTGGTAGACGCCCGAGCCGGTACCGCCTGCCGCAGCGAAGACGATGTCCGAGCCCTTGGCAAATTGCGACTTGGCCAGCTCACCGCCGCGCGTCGGGTCGTTCCAGGCGCTGGAGGTGGTGCCGGTCATATTGGAGAAGACCTCGGCCTTGGGGTTGGTCGCTTTCACGCCTTGCTCGAAGCCGCACTGGAACTTGCGGATCAGGGGGATGTCCATGCCGCCGACAAAGCTGACCTTGCCGGTCTTGCTGGTCAGCGCGGCCATGGCGCCGACCAGGTAGCTGCCCTCGTGTTCCTTGAACACCACCGACTGCACATTGGGCGCGTTGACCACCGAGTCGATGATGGCGAACTGAGTCTTGGGGAAGTCCTTGGCCACCTGCTGCAGGGCCGATGCCTGGGCAAAGCCGATGCTGATGATGGGGCTGGCGCCACGCTCGGCCATGCGGCGGATGGCCTGCACGCGCTGGGTGTCGTTGCTGATCTCGAACTCGAGATAAGGCTTGCCGGTTTCCTTCTTCCAGCGCTCGACACCGCGGTAGGCCGATTCATTGAAGCTCTTGTCGAACTTGCCACCCATGTCAAAGATGACGGCGGGTTGCCCGGCCTGGGCCAGCGCCGGCAGGGACAGGGCAGACAGCGCAAGAGTCACGGCGGCACGAACAAACGAAGGTGTTGCGATCATGGCAGCAGGAATGGGCAGGCACATCGGTGAAAGAACGCCGCCGGGGCCATCTGGGGCGGCCGGCAGCGCGGGGTGGGGCTTCGGGCAGTTTGCCCCCGTCTATTTACGAACGCCAGACGGTAGTCGACATCGGGCGCTGATTGTAAGAAAACTCAGTGTATCGGCTGATAAAGGAAAACGCTAAACGTTTGCGCGCCCCATTTTATGCATTTGCGCAACTGCAGCGCTAGGCAGGGACACCCACTCGGGTGGGCGCTTTTTCAGCACGGAAATGGCTGCAGGCTCGCTGGCACCTCGCGCGCCCGTGCACAAGTCCGCGGCACCGCACGGCCCACGGCGCGCTCGGGCCTCGATGCACCCCGCGATCCACTCTGCCGGCTCCGGCTCTGGCTCTGGCTGCAACCCCAATTCACCCCAGACTGAGGCAGCGCAAACCCACGCGGCATCTGAGCTGTCCATCGAAGCCTACAATGAGAATAATTCTCGATTGCACTCGACAGCATGATCTGAAGGGCACAAAAGCCCGCCAGAACAGCAACAGGCGAAGCAGCGAGGCTTCTCCACCCTTGACCGACAACGCAACACGCCTCGCATGACCGATCTCAGTGCCTCCAGCGCCCTGCCCGCCGTGGCGAGTGCGCCCGTGACTCACAACACCGCTATCGACGACGCCAAGCCCAGGGCCGGCAACACAGCCACCTTGGCGCAGCTCGACCTGGGTCAGGCGATGCAGGTGCTCGCCGTGCGAGCGCCTGCCCACGCGCCGGAATGGGCCGACTGGTTGGCCGAAATCGGTTTCCTGCCCGGCGAGGCGGTCAAGATCCTCAGCCGCGGCCTGCCCGGCGGCGACCCGCTGGTGGTGCGCATCGGCCAGTCCACCTTTGCCCTGCGCCGTGCCGAGGCGGCCTGCATCCAGGTGCAAGCCCCTCAAGGACGGGAGGCGGCGCATGACTGAGGCCGTCATCCATGTGCACCGGGGCGGGCCCCTGCTGGCCCTGGTGGGCAACCCGAACTGCGGCAAGACCGCCCTTTTCAACCGACTGACCGGCAGCCAGCAAAAAGTGGCCAACTACGCCGGCGTCACCGTCGAGCGCAAAGAGGGCCGCCTGCTCAGCGCCGCCGGCCGCGCCCTGCGCCTGCTCGACCTGCCCGGCACCTACAGCCTGAACCCGCGCTCGCCCGATGAGCGCGTCACCTGCGATGTGCTGGCCGGCCGTGCGCGCGGCGAGAAGCGCCCCGATCTGGTGGTCTGTGTGCTCGACGCCACCAATCTGCGCCGCACCCTGCGCCTGGTGCTGGGGGTACAGCGTCTGGGCCTTCCCTGCGTGGTGCTGCTCAATATGGCCGATCTGGCCGCCAAGCGCGGCCTGGCCATCGACACGGAAGCGCTGTCGCGCGAGCTGGGCGTGCCCGTGTTGCGCACCGTGGCCACGGCAGGCGAAGGCGTGGCCGAGCTGAAAGCCCTGCTGGACGACAAAGCGGGCTGGGTGCCAACTGCCCTGCCCGACAGCGCGGCGGACGGCGCAGCAGACGGCGACCACGAACGCATCAAACAGATCCTGCAGCGACTGCAACTGGATCAAGAGCTGCCCGAGCTGCCCAGCGACCGCCTCGACCGCGTGTTGCTGCATCCGGTGGCCGGCCCGCTGATCCTGGCGGTCGTGCTCTTCCTGCTCTTCCAGGCCGTGTTTGCCTGGGCCACCGGGCCCATGGATCTGATCAAGGACGGCATGGCCGCATTGGGCGAGTGGGTCGGCGGCGCCCTGCCCGAAGGCTGGCTGCGCAGCCTGCTGGTGGACGGGCTGATCGCCGGTGTCGGCGGCGTGCTGGTCTTTCTGCCGCAGATCCTGATCCTGTTCTTCTTCATCCTGATCCTGGAAGAAAGCGGCTACCTGCCGCGCGCGGCGTTTTTGCTGGACCGTTTGATGGGCAGCGTCGGCCTCTCGGGCCGCAGCTTCATCCCCTTGCTGTCCAGCTTTGCCTGCGCCATCCCCGGCATCATGGCCACGCGCAGCATCGCCAACCCGCGCGACCGCTGGGTCACCATCCTGATCGCGCCGCTGATGACCTGCTCGGCCCGGCTGCCGGTCTACGCCCTCTTGATCGGCGCCTTCATCCCGGCGCGGCAGTTGGCCTGGGGTTTGCAGCTGCAGGGCCTGGTGCTGTTCGGGCTCTACCTGGCCGGCATCCTCGGCGCCCTGTGCGTGGCCTGGCTGCTCAAGCGTTTCACCCAAAGCGGCGGGCAGGTGCGACCGCTGATGATGGAGCTGCCGGCTTACCACTGGCCGCATCCGCGCAATATCGCCCTGGGTCTGTGGCAGCGTGCGGTGATCTTTGTGCGCCGGGTCGGCGGCATCATCATGGTGCTGACGCTGCTGCTCTGGCTGCTGGCCAGCTTTCCTGACGCGCCCGAAGGCGCCAGCGAGCCGGCCATCGTCTACAGCCTGGCCGGCATGCTGGGCCGCGGCCTCGCGCCGCTGTTCGAGCCTCTGGGCTTCAACTGGCAGATCTGCCTGGCCCTGGTGCCGGGCATGGCCGCGCGCGAGGTGGTGATCAGCGCCCTGGGCACGGTCTACGCCCTGTCCAGCGGCGGCGCCGATGCAGCCGAGGCCTTGAGTCCGCTGATCGCACAGAGCTGGAGCCTGCCCACGGCGCTGGCCCTGCTGGCCTGGTTTGTCTTTGCGCCGCAGTGCATCGCCACCCTGGCCGCCGCCCGGCGTGAGACCGGTGGCTACAAGACACCTGCGCTGATGCTGGCCTACCTCTTCGGCCTGGCTTACCTGGCGGCCTGGCTGACCTTCAAGATCAGCAGCGCCTTGCTTGCCTGAGGCCGAAGGCGCCGTTCACGAATCTCTGGCCATGATCCCGTGTAAACCCTGAGGCTCAAAGCCCAATGCAGCCCCCACACTGCCGGGCCTGCGCACGCATGGCGTGAGGTCGCCACTGCGCGCTGCCAAAGCAACAACAAGCATGTCTCGAAGGAAACCCATGAAACTGAACCAGCTGATCGCCGCCCTGATCCTGCCTTGCGCCGCTGCCGCCGCATTTGCCGCCCCGGCCAAGTACGTGATCGACGACCAATCGACCGCCAATCTGATGGATCAAGCCTCGGCCGAAGCCATCTGGTTGAAGAGCATCACCCCGGCCACGGTCAAGCTGTTCCCGGCCAAGGCCTGGGGCTTCCTGAGCCAGGTGGAGGGCGGCATCGATATGGCGCAAAAAACCTGCGTGATCACCGCCCGTGCCGTCGTCGTGCCGCGCAAGGGCAAGGAGTTGCTGTTCAAGCCGGCCAAGAGCGCCACCACCTTCGGCGCCGCTCCCAATGCCACACCTGAACAGTGCAAGGCCCTGGGCAAGGCCAAGCTGGAAGAGGCTGTGCAAGCCCTGGCCGGCGCCATGGGCACCAGCAACTGATCCTTCCCCGGACACTCCCCGGCGCAGCGCCTTGAACGCTGCCAAACTCAGCCCGCGCGTCTCCCGACGCGCGGGCTTTTTCTTTGGCTTTTCTACCCACACGGTCGGCGGGTCGGCCGCTAGACTGGGCCGATGGAGTTCCTGCCCGAACACATCCACAGCGAGGCCAGCCTGGCCAAGGTGGTGGCCATGTTGCGGGCCAGCCCAGTGTTCGGCGCGCTCAGCCCCGCCATCATCGACGAGCTGGCCGAGGCCATGCAGGAATGCCTGGTGCGCGGCGGCGAGACCCTGCTGCGCGAAGGCGAGGACTCCGACTCCATCATCTTCGTCATCAGCGGCGGCCTGCGCGTGACCCGGCGCGGCCCGAACGGGCAGCTGCTGCTCTACAACCAGATCCAGCCTGGCCAGAGCATTGGCGAGTTGGGCCTGATCCTGCAGCAGCCGCGCGCCCAGGACGTGACCGCCGTGCGCGACTCGCGCCTGGCCGTGCTCAGCCGCAGCGCCTACGAGGCTTTGTTGCTGCGCCACCCCGGCGAGCTGTGTCAGGTCTTTGTGCAGGCCGTCTACGAACGCCTGCGCCCGCAGCATGACGCCCCCAGCCACCAGCGCATGGCCCAGACCTTTGCCCTGCTGCCCCTGCAGCCGGCGCTGGAATCGGACGGCTGCGCCACCGCCCTGGCCGAAGACCTGTGCCGCTGCCTGAGCCTGCAAGGCCGCGCCGCCCATGTGCGCCAGCAGGCGGCACACCCCGGCGAGCCCGCCCAGCTGCTGCTCAACGGCCAGCCGATGGCGCGCGAAGCCCTCGCGCATCTCGAAGACGAGCACGACTTCATCGTCTACCAGGCGGCCTGCATCCCGGGCAACCTCACACAGGATGCCGGCGCGGCCAGCGCCCTTCCCTGGACCCGCTTTGCCCTGCGCCAGGCCGATCAGCTGATCCTGCTCAGCGGCGCCCATGCCCCAGCCACGCCCAGCGTTGCCGAGCGACAGTTGCTGGCCGAGGACGGCAGCGCCGCCTTGAAACGGCAGCATCTCGTGCTGCTGCACGACGCCCACGAGGCCCAGCCCGTGCTGCCCACACCCTGGCTGCAAGGCCGCGAGCTGGAGCGCATCTATCCCCTGCGCCGCGCCCGACTGGGCGATACCCAGCGCCTGGCCCGCTTTCTCACCGGCAGTGCCCTGGGCCTGGTGCTGGGCGGCGGCGGCGCGCGCGGCTTTGCCCATCTGGGTGTGCTGCGCGCCCTGCATGAGCATGCGCTGCCGGTGGACCTGATCGCCGGCAACAGCATGGGCGCCCTGATCGCCGCGCAGTACGCTTGCGGTCACAGCCTGGACCAGATCCTGGCGCAGACGCGGCGCTTCGCCGCCGGCGGTGAGCGCCTGACCCTGCCCCTGGTGTCCCTGGTGGCTGGCCGACGGGTCGAGCGCGACCTGCGCCGCCTGTTCGGCGAGCGCCTGATCGAACAGCTCTGGCTGCCCTTCTTCGCTGCCGCCTGCAACCTCAGCGAGGGCAACACCAGCACCCTGGACCAAGGCCCGATCTGGCGCGCCGTGCTGGCCAGCAATTCGCCGGCCGGCCTGTTCCCACCGGTGCTGCAGGGCGGCGCCCTGCTGGTGGACGGCGCCATCCTCGACAACGTGCCGGTGCAGGCCATGCGCATGCGCCTGGGCACGCCGCTCGAGCGGCGCCGCGGCAACGGCAGCATCATTGCCGTCGATGTCGATGTGCGCGAGAACCTGCGTGCCGACCAGGGCCTGCAGCGGCTGAACAACTGGCAGGTGCTGAAGCGCTGGCTGCGCCCCGGGGCTCCAGCCGCCCCCGGAATTGCCGACATCCTCTACAGCGCCGGCCACATCGGCAGCCTGGGCCAGCGTCAGCGCGCCCGGGCCCAGGCCGACCATTACCTCGAGCCACCGGTGGCGAAGTACCCGCTCATGGCCTACAGCCAGGGCTCCGAGATCGCCGAGCTGGGCTACCGCCACGCGATGGAACACATCGAACAATGGGATCGCACACAGCTGCTCAATTTGAAGCCCAGGGACTGAGCGCCGGCGACCTGGCCCTCCCTGCGGCGCCCGATGCGGCACCGCGCGCCAGCGGCCGCCTGCCGCCCCCCGCAGACCTGAGCCAATCACCGCGCCTGAGCCGCCTGCTGCCACTCTCGCTGAGCCAGCGCGAAGTCTGGCTCGATCAGCGGGCCTGGCCGGGCAGCAGCCATCTCAATATCGGCGGCGGCGCCGTGCTGCGCGGCCCTCTGAACATCGCCCGCCTGCAGGCCTCGCTGCAGCTGCTGGTGGACCGGCACGAAGCCTTGCGCCTGGTGCCTCGCAGCGACGGCCAACAGCTGCTGCTGGCCACGCACCCGGCCCGGCTGGAGGTGATCGAGCTCCAGGAATCCAGTGACGCCGAAGCCGAAGCCGAAGCCGCCATGGCCCGGCACTGGAATGCCCGCATGGCCGAGCCGTTTGAGCTCGGTGAACAGCCGCCCTGGCGCTTCATCCTGCTGCGCGCCCATGCCACCCTGCACGGCCTGAGCATCCAATTCCACCACCTGGTGATGGATGGCTGGGGCACCACCCAGCTCATGCTGGCCTGGAGCACGATCTACCAAGACCTGGGCTCGAGGGATGACGAGAGCACCGCCTGCACGGGCAGCAATGACGATTGCAGCGTCGGCGCCAGCTACATCGCCTTCATCGAGGACTCGCAGCGCTATCGGCAATCGGCCTTGTTCGAGCGCGATGCTGGCTATTGGCAACGCGAACTGGCACCGCTGGCTGCGCCCGGCCGCAAGCCCCTGGTAGAACGACGGCGCATCGCTCACGCGCCACCAGGACCCGCCCAGTTGCCGGCTGCTCATCTGATCCAGCTGAGCCTGGAGCAGGCGCCCTATGCCGCGCTGGAGCAGCGCGCTCGCGCCGAGGGCTTGAGCAGCTTCAATGTCTTGCTGGCGGCCCTGGCGCTGTACTTCGGCCGGCTCAGCGGCCAAAGCCAGGTGCTGGTCGGTGTACCCAGCTTGAACCGCAGCGGCCAGCGCTTCCGCCACACGCCCGGCATGTTCACCGGCCTGCAATGCCTGCGCCTGGACCTCGAACGCGCCGGCACTGCCGGCGGCCTGATGCAGCAAGCGAGCGCCCAGATGCAAGCCGCATTGCGCCATGCGCGCTACCCGCTGAGCGAACTCGCCCATGCCTTGCCAGGATTGCACCTGCCGGGCCAGGGCGAGATGCTGGAGTTGCTGCTGTCTTTCGAACGTCAAGACTACCGACTGCCCTTTGGCGAAGCGCGGCTGGAGGACTCCCGCCAACTCTTCAGTGGCCGCGCGCGCTTCCCCCTCGCGCTGACCCTGTGCGAGTTCGATGGAGGCGCCGCACCCGCCCTGGTGTTGGAGGCCAGCGGCGACTGCTTCGAGGCTGCAGAGGCCGCTCTGATGGCGCGCCGAATCTGGCATGTGGCGCGGCACCTGAGCGAATATCCCGAGTGCCCGCTGGACGCTGTGAGCCTGCTGCCCGAAGAAGAGCACTGGGCCCTGATTCACGGCCTGCACAAAGACCTGGCGTCACAGGAGGCCCCGCAGCCCTGGCTGCACCAGTTCTGCCATCAGGCCGGCTTGCAGCCCCAGGCCTGCGCCTTGGTCTGGGATGGCGCGGCTGGCACGGAGACCATGAGTTATGGCGAGCTGCTGCTACGCGGCGAAGCGCTGGCGCGACAGCTCCGCGCCCTGGGCGTCGCGCGTGAGCAGGTGGTGGCATTGGCCATGGAGCGTTCACCCGAGCTGGTGGTGGCATTGCTGGGCATCGGCCTGGCAGGCGCCGCCTTTCTACCCCTGGACCCGCAAGCCCCGGTCGCCCGCCTGAGCGGCGTGCTGATGGACAGCGGCGCACAGGCCCTGCTGCTGGACGCCGTCAGCCCATCAGGCGTCGAAGCCCTGGCCGAACTGCCGGGGCTGGGCTCGCGCTGCCTTCGTCTGCCCCTGCCTTTGCCCGAGGCGAGGGACAACGAAGCCGACGAGCTCGCTGGCGACGCCCCGAGCCACGATGTGGCCCGCCCCGAGGACCTGGCCTATGTGCTCTTCACCTCGGGCTCCACCGGGCGGCCCAAGGGCGTGATGGTTGAACACGCGGCCTTGAGCCGGCGCCTGGCCTGGCTGGCTCGTCGCTGGCAGATCACGCCGCAGGATCGTTCGATCCAGGGCACGCACCACGGCTTTGACCCGGCCCTGATCGAGCTGCTGCTGCCGCTGAGCCTGGGGGCCAGCATCGCCCTCCCCCCACCTGGGCGTTTGCATCCACGCCGACTGGCCGAGCAAATGGCCCGACATGGCGCCACCTTCGGCGCTTTTGTGCCCAGCACGCTCGCGGGCCTGGTCGAGGCCTGGGCACAGGCCCAGCGTCAAGGCCTGCCCGCACCCAGACTGCGTGTGGCCTGCTGCGGCGGTGAGTTGCTTTCCCCCGAATTGCTGCGGCGATTCCAGTCGCTCTGCAGTGCCCAGCTCTACAACCTCTACGGCCCCACCGAGGCCTGCATCTTCAGCACTGCCTGGCCCTGCGAACCCTCGGCCCAGCCGCCCGATGGGGATGAAGCATCCTCAGGTATTCAAGCGACTGACGTGCCCCTGGGTCGCCCAGTCGATGACACGCGCATCCATGTGCTGGACACCCTACTCCAGCCCATGCCCTTCGGCGTCAGCGGTGAAATCTACATCGGCGGGTCCGCGCTGGCTCGCGGTTATCTGGGGCGCCCCGAGCTGGACGCCCAACACTTCGTGCCCGACCCCTTCCTACCCGAACAGACCGGCGCCCGCCTGTATCGAAGCGGCGACCGAGGCTGGCTCGACCCCCAGGGTCTGCTCCACTTTGGCGGCCGACTGGACCGCCAGGTCAAGCTGCGCGGGCAGCGCATCGAGCTCGGAGACGTGGAAGCCGCCTGCCTGCACTTGCCCCTGGTACAGCAAGCCGTGGTGCAACTGCTGCAAGAGCCCGGCCCTGCCCATCTGCACGCCTGGCTGGCCGGGCCCGAGCTCCGAGATGATCACCTGCCCGCACTGTGGGCCGGCCTGCGCCTGAGGCTGCCCGAGGCCATGCGGCCCAGTGGCATCACGCTGCTGCCGGAATTGCCGGTCAATGCCCAGGGCAAGTTGCTCACCAGCGCCTTGCCTCAGCCGCAGGCCAGTGATCGAAGCCCCGCATGCCCAAGCACGGGCCAACTCCGGCCGCCGCAACCCGGCATGGAGCAGCGTCTGCTGAGCCTCTGGAGCGAAGCCCTGCCGGCCGCCGCCCAGGCAGCTGCCGCCCTAGGCCAGCATCTCGATCTGGACGCGGACTTCTTCGCGCTGGGTGGGGACTCACTGGCCGCACTCGGCATTCTGGCCAGCCTGGAGGACGAGCTGGGCCGCCGCCTGCCGCTGCAGCTGATGCAGGAGCATCCCAGCATTGCCAGCTTGGCCCGCGCCCTTCGCCGACCGCCGCGCCAACCAGGCTTGCTGCGTGCGCTGCCGGCCCGCGGACCGGGCCACTCGGCGAGCGAACCGGTGCGGGCCCAGCTCTTTGTGGCCGCATCCGGCCACGGCGATGTGCTGCGCCTGCAGCAGCTGGCCGATGCGCTGCCAGTCGGGCTGCAACTCTTCATGCTGCAACCGCCCCTGGACCACCGCAAGCGCAGCCTCGAAGAACTGGCCCAGCTCTATGCCGAAGCGATGGCAGCAGTGCGTGAGACGCCCCTGCCTTGCTGGCTGGCTGGCTTTTCCGTGGGCGGCGTCACGGCCCTGGCCACGGCCGCGCTGCTTCAGAAGCAAGAGCTGCCGCCGGACGGACTGATCCTGCTGGACAGCATCCACCCCGAGGCCGTGCTGGGCGGCACCGCCTCCTGGCGCACCCTGGGCTGGCTGGTGCGCAAGCTGCACGTGCAAGACCTCAGCCTCAACGGCCGGCGCCTGGGCGCGATGTTCAGCGACCCCGGTCTGGTCAGCCAGGTACAGGCGCTGCGTGGCCATCGCTGTCAGGCGTTCGACGGGCCCGTGCTGCTGCTGCAGTCAGCCGGATTGGCGCGCTGGCAGCGCATGCTGTTCCAGGGCTGGCAGCGGCTGATGCCGCATCAGCTGCAACGCCGCCAGATCGCAGGCACCCACGGCTCGATCTTCGAGCCCGCCCATGTCGATGATCTGGCCCGCGCCTTGTCACAGTTCATGGGGCACACTGAGGACGCATGACGCCTCATTCCCCTGCACCGCCGGGCCACGACACGACGCCGGGTGGTTCCAACCACCGCACGGACCGATCTCGCCTGCGCCGGCGCCTGCGCATGCTCTGGCTCCTGCTGGCGCTGTTGCTCAGCCTGAGCCTGATCTGGGCCCATGGCGATGGGCGAGAAGCCTTGCAAGCGCAAACCCTGCTGCCGCGCCTGCAAGCCCTGGGCCAGGCCCTGGGGCCGTTGGGGGTGATCGGCGTGATGACAATGGCTCTGGTGTTGGCCGTGCCCCTGATGCTGATGACCGTGCTGGCACTGGCGGCCCTGGGCCCGGCCCTGGGCATGACCTGTACCTTGACAGCGGGCGTGCTGGCGTCGGGGCTGAGCCACAGCATCGGCCATGGCCTGGGGCACGCCGCCTTGCGAGAACTGGCCGGCCCGCGGCTGCAGGCGATCAGCCAGGCACTGGCCGCGCGCGGCCTGATGGCCGTGATCCTGATTCGGTGGCTGCCGATTGCCCCTTTCGCCTTGGTCAATATGGTGGCCGGAGCCAGCCACATCCGACTTCGCGACATGCTGCTCGGCACCCTGCTCGGCATGCTGCCGGCCACGCTGGTCCTGGCCTTTTTCATGGATGCACTGATTCAAGCCTGGCACGAGGCCAATGCCGCCGACGGGGCACGGCTGCTGGGCGCCTTGCTACTGCTCGCCGTGGCTGCGGGCCTGCTCAGACGCTGGATGCGCCGGCGCAGACCTGAACGCTGAAACGGCCGCGCATGCTCGGGTTGAGGCCCCGGGTTGAGGCAAGAGATGGATCAACCCGTGTCGGCAAGCCCAGAAACGAAAAAACCCTCAAGCTTTCGCCTGAGGGTTTTCATGTTTTGGGGTGGCTGATGGGACTCGAACCCACGACAACAGGAATCACAATCCTGGACTCTACCAACTGAGCTACAACCACCGTCGAGACAAAGATTATAGACCGGATTTTGTGATCAGCGCAAGTCTTGATGAAAAATCTGCTGAGCCACGAAAGAACCCGGTGTCCATATCAACCTGAAGCGCTGCGAGGGCAAGCGTCTCATTGAAACGGGTGTCCAATCCAGCCGCCCGCGATCGTGGGGTGGGAGGACTGGATCGGATTGCCTTACTGGGCTGCCGAGGCCGCGGCTGCAGGGGCCTTGACCACGGCTTTGTAGCGGGTCTTCAGTGCATTGGAATAGGCTTGCGCTTCCACAGCCGACCAGGCTTGGGCGTACTGCGTGGCGGCGCGCTTGACATCCACCACAGCCGGATCGCGGGCCACCACCTTGTTGATGCGGGCCAGCACATAGCTGCCATCACCGCCGTCGATGCCAACCACGGCGGGCAACTTGCTGGCATCGGCCGACAGAATCCCTTCCAGCACCTTGCGCGGCAGATCACGCGGCAGCGCACGCGACACCAGCACCGGCGCCTCCAGCCCGGCAGCATCCGCGGCACCGGCCTTTTGCAGCTCGGCGACGCGGGCCGTGCCCGCCTTGACGGCTTGTGCCGTGGCCAGCTGGCGAATCAGTTGGGTCTTGACCGTGTCCTTCACCTGCGCCAGCGGCAGCAGGTGCGCCGGGTTGTGCTGCACCACGCGGGCAGCAACCAACTGATTCGGGGCGGCCTCAACAGCTTCGGTGTTGCGCTTGTTGCGCAGCGAGTCGTCGCTGAACACGGCTTCCAGCAACTTCACCGAAGCCAAAGGCCCGGTCGCGCCAGGCGCGGGCTTGCGCTGCACGGTGGCGTTCAGCACATTGAGCTTGAGCTTGTCGGCCACGGGCTGCAGGCTGTCGGCCTGCTCGTAGACGCTGTTGCTGAACTGCTCAGCCACTTCAGTGAAGCGCTTTTGCGCCAGCTGCTTGCGTACCTCGGCCTCGATCTCTGCGCGCAGCGACTCGAAGCTCTTCTTTTCACCGCCTCGCACGCCGGTCAGCTGAATGATGTGGTAGCCAAACTCGGACTCGACCAGAGGGCTGATCTCTCCCTGCTTGAGTGCGTATGCGGCGTCTTCGAACGGCTTGACCATGGCGCCGCGGCCGAAGAAATCGAGATCGCCGCCATTGGCAGCCGAGCCCTCGTCCTGCGAATTCTTGCGCGCCAGATCGGCGAACTGAGCCGGGTTCTTGCGCGCTTGCGCCAGCAGGTCTTCCGCCTTGGCCTTGGCCTTCGCGCGCTCGTCCGGCTTGCCGTCCTTGTCGGTCTTGATCAGGATGTGGCTGGCGCGACGTTCCTCGGCCACGGTGTAACGCGAGGCGTTCTCGCTGTAGTACTTGCGCAGGTCTTCTTCAGTGAAGCTGACATCGGACTTGAGTGCCTCCAGATCCAGCACCAGGTACTGGATCTGAGCGTTCTCCGCCACCTGGAACTGCTGGGCGTTCTTCGGATCCTTGTAGAAGGCCTCCAACTCGGCGTCGCTGGGCGAGATGGCCGCAGCGTAGTCCTGGGCCTTGAATCGCTGCAACTGCACTTCACGCTGCTGCAGCAAGGCATCAAATGCCACGCCCGCATTGGCGCTGCTGGCCAGGCTCGAGTTGGCCAGGCCTGCAGACACCTGGCGGAGGGTCAGGTCTTGACGCAGACGTTCGACGAACATCTGCGAGCTCATGCCCTGGGCAGCCAGCAGCGACTTGTTGAGGCTGCCGTCCGGGTTGCGCAGGAAAGCGAACTGAGGATCGTTCATGAACATGGCCTGCAGGCGCTCGTCACTGACGAAGAGATGCTGGTCCTTGGCAGCCGCTTGCAGCACACGCTCGCGCACCAGGCCATCCAGGGCCTCGCGGCGGGCTTCCGGTGAGTCCAGCAGCTTGGGGTCCAGATTGGGCATCTGGCGGCGCAGGCGATCGGCTTGCTCGCGCTGGGCGGCATCCCATTCGGCCTGGGTGATCTTTTGACCGGCGACTGTGGCCACGCTCTTGTTGGCACCATCCATGAAGCTGGTATAGCCCTCAATCCCGACCAGGGCGAATGACGGGAGGATGAGGATCAGCAGGAGCAGCTGAAACAGGCGGTTGTGCTTACGGACGAAATCAAACATCGAAACCTCAGACATGCAGACACGACAAAGGCGAACCGGAGTTCGCCTTTGCGTGGGATGGCCTTCTTCTAGCCAAGGCCCACGTCCAGACAGAGTGTCGGACTGGGGCAATACTGGTGGGTGCTGACGGGCTCGAACCGCCGACCTGCGCCGTGTAAAGGCGACGCTCTACCAACTGAGCTAAGCACCCGGGAAACCGGATCAACCAACAACTACAACTTACTCAAAACTTCCAAACGGGGCTGACGCCGAACTTCAGTTGACCGCGTCTTTGAGCGCCTTGCCGGGCCGGAACTTCGGCACTTTGGCAGACTTGATCTTGATCGCATCGCCGGTGCGGGGGTTGCGCCCTGCACGCGCAGCGCGCTTGGTCACGCTGAAGGTGCCGAAGCCTACCAGAGAAACGGAACCGTTCTTCTTCAGCGTCGCCTTGACACCACCGATGACCGCTTCCAGCGCACGGCCGGCAGCAGCTTTGGAGATGTCGGCCTGCACGGCGATGTGCTCGATCAGATCAGACTTGTTCAATTGGATCCCCTCAAAAGGAAATGCGTCCGCACAGCGAATCTGGCCCTGGCTTCTGGCGCCTCAGGCCGGCGTTCTGACCGGACC